>JALOTZ010000020.1 GCA_025457615.1 Verrucomicrobiota bacterium | reverse complement strand
CTTCCCAACTCTCCCTTCTGCCTTCCGGTTTTTTTAGGAGACAGGCAATGACCACCGTCACCTTTACCATTGACGGTCATACCATCAAAGTACCATCCGGTACGACCGTCCTGGAGGCGGCGCGCCAGGCTGGTATCTATATACCGACACTTTGCCACCACCCCGACCTGCCGCCTGCGCAGGGGAGTGCAACCGTGCCGGCCGTTTACCAGGGGACCCGAAAAATAGTGAATACCCGACCGCGTGAAGGCGGTCAGGGGTGCGGCGTGTGTGTCGTCGAAGTGGAGGGGGCGACCGATCTCAAGGGTTCCTGTGCCACGCCGGCGGAAGAGGGCATGGTGGTTGTTACGTCGAGCGAGCGCATCCGGGTGCGGCGCCGGGAAAAGCTCGTGCCGATTCTATCCCGGCACCGTCACGCCTGCCTCACCTGCGCCCAGCAGGAGGGTTGCAGCCGCACGCAGTGCTCCGCCAACGTGCCGGAGAACGAGCGCTGCTGCCAGCGGTTCGGTCTTTGCGAGCTTCAGAACGTCGTTAACCACGTCGGCATTCCACCCGCGACGGCCAGGTGGGTGCCCACCGATTTCGCCGTCATCAAGAGCCACCCGTTGTTCGAGCGCGATTACAACCTCTGCATCGGCTGCACGCGCTGCGTGCGGGCCTGCCGGGACCTGAGGGGTATCGAGGCCATCGGTTTCGTGGTCGACGCCGGCGGCCAGGTTCAGGTGGGAACCGTGTCCGATAGCCTGGAAGCTTCCGGGTGCAAGTTCTGCACGGCCTGCGTCGACGTCTGCCCGACCGGCGCCCTCGCCGATAAAAGCGTGCGGCCCGGGGAACGCGAGGAAGATCTGGTGCCGTGCAAGGCCGCCTGTCCGGCCTACATCGATGTGCCGGGCTACGTGCGGATGGTTGCCCGGGGGCGGCGGGATGAGGCCGATGACATCATTCGGGAGAAGGTCCCGCTGCCCGGCGTTCTGGGGCGGGTCTGCACCCACCCGTGCGAAGCGGCCTGCCGCCGCGGGCAGGTGAACCAGCCGGTCGCGATCTGCGCGCTGAAGCGCTATGCCGCCGACGGCGGCCGGGGGCGCCGGAAGCGGGCCGGCCGGCGCGCGCCGGACACTGGGAAAAAAGTGGCGGTGGTGGGCGCCGGGCCGGCCGGTCTGACCGCCGCCTTCTACCTGCGCAAGAAAGGCCATGCCGTTACGGTGTTCGAGGCCCAGAGCCAGGCCGGGGGAATGATGCGTTTCGGCATTCCCGCATACCGGCTGCCGCGCCCGGTGCTCGACGATGAGTTGCAGTCGATCTGGGACACCGGGGTGGGGTTCAAACCGAATCAGAAGCTGGGGCAGGACTTCACTCTCCAAAGCCTAAGGCAAAACGGCTGCGATGCGGTTTTTTTAGGGGTCGGGGCTCAGCTCAGCCGCAGAATCCCGCTGGAGGGCTGCAACCTGCCGGGGGTCGCAGCCTCGTGCGTTTCAGTGGAGACTTCCAAAAGCTTGACAGAGGAGGCGGGATTGCCAAACTCGACTTCAACGACAGGTTGGGTTTTCTAATCAAGAACTCCAGCCTGTTTCATTGTCTCGGACCTTGTGTCAAGCACGCGAGGTGGACGCCGTGGGCGAGCCAAGAAAGTTGATTTGGAGAGATGGCCGAGTGGCTGAAGGCGAAGGTTTGCTAAACCTTTATACGGTTAACCCCGTATCGGGGGTTCGAATCCCCCTCTCTCCGCCACGTTCTTTGACAGGATGACGCGCGCCGCAACCCGGCAAAGTCCGAACGCTCCGTCCGTACAAATTCCGCATCATAATCCGCGTTCATAGGCTTTGGCAGTTGCGGTCATGCCGTCTATTCTGCTTTGGTTGCCAGCCGTTCTGGCGACCTGCAGTCTCGAAGATAGATAAACCTGGGTGAGAGTCTTCGAGGCTGCATTTTTTTGTACCGATTTCGCCGGCTCAGGCAAGGGCGGCCCGCAGCAGGTTCTGCTCGCGTTCGCCATATCGCAGCGCCAGGGCGGCCTCGCGGCCCTGAGGGCTCATCTTGGCCCAGGATTTCTTGAGAGCGGTGATCACTTTGTCGTCCGGGGTCTTGGCGGCCAGCTCGGGCAGCTGGTGTTCGAGGAATACCAGGCAGAGGGCGTCCTCCAGCGTCTGGCATTCCGGATCCTGCTTGAGGTTGCGCTTGAGATTGAGCGACTGGACCCGGTCGATGGTTGGCTCTGGGTAGCTCAGGTTGCGCAAGATGGCTCCGGACAAGTCGGCGTGCATGCGCTTGAGGGCCTCTCGCCATTCCAGGTAGCCCTCCCGGGTCATCGCGTAAGACTGCCGCGGGATTTCCCAGCGCCGCAGATGCTGGCAGCGCGCTGCTAATCGCAAGGCCTCGGAGGCGTTGGGATTGAGCCGGAGCACCCATTCCGTCAGCCGTTCGGCATGGACCAACTCACGTGGACGACGTTCACCCCCGACCAGTTCCAGATGGGGATCCTGGGCGTTCGTCTCGTCGAACTTCTCGAGGGCGGCCCGGAAGCGCGCAGCGTTGTCCGGTCGAAAGGTTTGCTCCATGGGAAGGTTAAGCGGGTTGGGGACGGATAAATCGCGCGAGGTTTTTGGTCACCTGCACGGGATACGGGATGATGTCGCGTTGTGCGCAGAATGCGACGTCCGGACGCAATTCGGGATCGGCGTTCAGACGTTGGCCGTTGATCGACTTGGCCCAGGCTGCCACCAGGTCTCCGGCCGCGTCTGCATACAACCCGCTGGCCATCCGGCATGCCTCCGTTGCGGTTTCGAAGCGGAACGGATCCAGCAGGCTGAGCAGCGCACCGGCGCCCATGGTGTCCTCGTCGGCGGACTGTTCGCCGGTGCCGGCGCAGACCAAGATCACACGGTCGGTGGCAGATGCCGAGAGCGCTTTCGCTGTGGCGTTCAGGTTGAGGAACGAAGCGGCCAGAACCATGCCGGCGTTGCGGCAGCCTTGCAGGGCGCGCGTGCCGTTGGTGGTGGTCATCACGAGCGTGCGATTCAAGACCCTCTCCCGCGTGAACTCGCGGGGCGAATTGCCCAGATCAAAGTCGAGCGAACCCGTGTGTGCAGCCAGGATGCGTCGACCGCCGCGTTCTCCAGCCAGCAGCCAGTCCGGATGGTGGGCGCGCAGGGCCAGGGCCTCCTGGATTTCGCCCACGACGACGATCTCGCGGGCTCCGTGGTGCAGCGCGATGGCGATGGTGCTGGTGGCGCGAAGCACATCGAAAACCACACAGATGGTTCGGGAGAGATCACGACGCGCCACGAACTCCAGTTCGGACGGGGTCAGGATCAACTCGATGGGGATGTTCATGTGAGGGAACCAAATCGTTGGACGGCCGGCTGGGTTCTCATGTGGTGAAAAAGGTACTGTTGCGCGTAACCTCCTTGAGCTCCAAAGTGAGATTCCGCGAACCTGACCACCTGCGACAGGGGCACCGGCCGATTCTGAAACCAGGCTGAGCGCAGCGCGCGCAGGACCCACACATCGACCGGGAAGGCTTGGTTGAATCCGAGCGCAAACAGCAGCACGCAGTCGGCAATCTTGCGTCCCACACCCGGCAGATCCATCAGCACGGCACGCGCTTCGTCCAGGGAAACCTGCCTCAATTGATCGAAATCCAGCCGCCCCGCGGCCACGCGCCGGGCCGCTTCTAGGAGGTAGGGGGCACGAAATCCCATGCCGAGAGCCCGCAGATCAGGCTCGCTCAGGGTGGCCAGCCGATCCGGACCGGGGAATGCGTGGATGACCGCTTCTCGTGCGGGTGTCCGGACCGGAACTCCGTAACGGCGGCAAAGGCGTTCCACGATTTGTTTGATCTGAGTGATCTGTTTGGTGGAGGAGAGGATGAAGCTGGCCAGGCATTCCCAGGGATCCTGCCGCAGCAACCGCAGGCCTCGATGCGTTCGCAGCGCCTGCTGGAGTACGGGATCGGAGGGCAGTTGTTGAAGGACGAAATCCAAGTCCACCCGGGTCTGCAGATACTCCTCCAGCCAGTGCCAGTCCCCCGGTTCCGATGACGACTCGGCCAGGATGAAGGCTCCGGTCGGCGTCAGGCGAACCCATCGGTGACCGATGACTCCTGTCCAGGTTGTCCCCTGGGGGTTCCAGCGGAAGGCCTGACCGGAATCGAGCGTGGCGGCGAGGTGGTAATCGCGCACCTTGAAATTTCGCTGGCGGATTCCGGTTGGTTCAGTGAAGACCACGGCACTCAAACAGTTGAATCCAGCGCAACTCGCGGCCCTCGTAAAGGATGGGTTGCATCCCGAGGTCGCGGATGGAGTCGAAGGCGCTCACCAAGGTTGCGGGCGGTTGGACGGGTTGCGGGTTCTTGGGGCTGAAATCGACCACGAACAGGGCGTTCTCGCCAGTTCGGGACTCGTAGCCCGGCCAGAAGAAGAATTGGTTCTCCGGCTTGTCCGTGGACAGACAATAGACCAGCCGCGAGCCGGCTTCGAGTGCCGCCCGCGATTCGGGCAGGTAAAAGCTCAACTGGCTGGTGAGGCCGTAGTGATGCCCGATGATGAAGACGGGCTTGCCCTCCTGGAGCAGCGTCTCCCGCGCCTGGCCCACCGCCTGGGCCGTGGTTTCCCAAGCGCGCACCCGGCGCAACGGATCGAGCCTTGGCAGCAGCGGCTTGCCCGTGATCCGCTCGATCAGATCCGTGTTGTGCAAGATCAAGACCATCACCAGTCCGAACAGGATCCCTGCCGTGCCCCAACCACGGACGAGCTTTGATCCTTCCGCCCAGCGTGGGCGCCAGAAGGACACCGTCAGCACGAGGAGCGGCACGATGGAGGGCGCCACCCAGTTGGGCAGGATGCGGGCCTTGAGCGAATACAAAAGCAGCGCCAGAAACAGTGGGGCGCCCATGCAGAAAAAATAGACCTGACGCGGGTCGCGTGACGGGCGGAGCCACAGGCCGAGGCCCGCCCCCCAGGCGGCGATGAACCAGAAGGGGTTCAGCAGAGCCAGTTCACTGAAGAAGAAGTCGTTCAGGTAGCGCAGGCTGGGTTTCCATTGGGATGCCACCTGAGTGCTTTCGGAAACATGGGTCACAGTAATCCAATCGTGCTGCTGATTCCAAACCAGCACGGGCACCAGGAATAGCGCTTGGATCAGGATGGCCACGTAGGGGCCGGCCCGCCTGAGGTGTGCCCGGGAATCCCGCATGAAGATGAACACCGCCGCCCAACAGAGCCATTGCAGGAAGGCGACGTACTTCGAGAACAGCCCTAATCCCATCCAAAGGCCAACCCACATCCATTCCTTGAGAGCCACCCGGGGTTGGATGGCGCGCCATCCGGCCAGCATGGCCGCGGTCCAGAACGTCACCGAGAGTGGATCAATGGTCATGAGGATGGAGCCAACCCCCAGCAGCGGGACGGCCAACAGCATGAGAATCAGCATCACGCCGGCCCGGGCACTGAACTCGCGGCTGAAGAACCTCAAGAGCAGCAAGCCGATCCCTGCGGCAATCACGGGTGAAAAGAACCGGATTCCGAGCTCGGTATCGCCCCAGACGGACGTCCCCACCGCGATGGTGTAGGCCACCAAGGGCGGCTTGCTGTAGTAGCTCAAGGCCGGTTCCTTGGACCACAGCCAGTAATAGGCTTCGTCCTCTGAAAGTTCGATGGTGCCGCTGGCGATGTAAGCCAGTCTTGCCAGGAGCGTCGCGCCGATCAACAAGCAGCCCAGCCGGAACCATTGCTTCGATCGAAGCGCTTCCAAGCTTTCCATCCTTGCCGGGGATGGGGTCTTGGCCCCGTGAAGCAGCAAGGAAGGGAGTTGCTGCCACCACAGCGGGAACCAGTGTCGGCCAAGCGTCCCCCAGGTGGTATGCATCAGCCAGACGGTGCCGAAGCCCGAGCCCGCACCGATCAGGGCACCCGCCAAAACGTCCGAGGGGAAATGGACCCCATTGTACACGCGGGACAAGGCGACCACGCCGGCCAACGGAACCATGAACCGCCAACTGCGCCGATAGTAGAGGAGGGCTACGGCCGCAGCTGCAAACCAGTTCGCGGCGTGGGCGCTCGGGAAACTGCCGCTTCCGCCTTTGCCCGCCAGGCAGCGCACTTGTTCGAGGACCAGAAACGGACGATCCCGGTCCACGAGCTTCTTGAGGTTGTTGACGACCAAGGGATCGGTCACCAGCAAGGCCAGCAGCAAGGTCAGCACAAACAGCCGGCCACGCGTCCCCCCTTTCCACAGCAACCCGATTCCAAGCATGACGACCGCCGGTCCGAAGAGGTCGTTGCCGCTGGCCCACGGCATGAGCCAATCCAGGACCGGGTTGGCCAGGGTTTGGTTGAGGAAGCGGAACAGGGCAGTATCCACCTGTTGCAACCAGTGCATGCGTCATTCTAGGCAGGCCCGGTTCGAAGCAAGCCCAAAGCTGATCAGGGGTTCGATTTCAGAGCCTCGCCACCACTCGTTTTGTGCCTTCTGGATTCTGCTCAATACACCACCAATGATCGAATGGGGTGTCCTTGGAGCTTCTGCCGTCCGTTGAGGAAGCTCAACTCGATCAGGAAGGAAGCCTCGAGGATTTCCGCGCCCAGCTTGCGGAGCAGGGCGGCGGCGGCCGAGGCGGTGCCGCCGGTGGCCAGCAGGTCGTCCACCAACAGCACGCGGCTGCCTGGATGCAGCGCATCCACATGCAGCGCGACCGTGGACGTTCCGTATTCGAGAGCGTAGTCCTGTTCGTGGGTGTGGTAGGGGAGCTTGCCCTTTTTCCGGATCGGGACAAAGCCGGCCCCCAGTTTCAGGGCGGCGGCGGCGGCCAGAATGAAACCCCGCGCGTCGATGCCCACCACCGCATCCACGCCGCCGGGCTTGACTCCCGCGATCAGCAGATCGATGGCTCCAGAGAACAGCCGCGCATCCGCCAACACCGGTGTGATGTCCTTGAACTGGATGCCGGCCTTGGGGAAGTCCGGAATGTTGCGAATTGCCTTCTCGATCTCCTTGACCGAGGGCGCCTTGGGATTCACGCGATGCATGTCGTCAGGTTCCTGTCGCTTCCAGTTTCTCGATCATCCGGCGCATCTTGCGCAGGGCGATGTTCTGGATCTGGCGGATGCGTTCGCGTGTCACGCCGAATTTCTGCCCCACCTCCTCCAGGGTGCGCTCGGGTCCGCCATCCAGTCCAAAGCGGTAGCGCAGGATGGTTTCCTCGCGCGGATCCAGCGTGGACACCATTTCCCGCAGCATTTTGGTAACCGTTTTTTCCTCCAGGTCCTGGTAGGGCGTGGGGGCGTTCTCGTCCTGAACAATCTCCGAAAAATTGTTGGAGTCCTCGTCGCCGATGGGTGCGTCCAACGAGGCCGGGCGGATGGATGCGCGCCGCATCATCCGGATGCGGGCCGGAGAGAGATCCAGGTCTCCCGCCAGCTCTTCATCGGTCGGTTCCCGGCCCAACTCTTCCTGCAATCGCATGGCGGCCCGGCGCATCTTCGAGATCTTATCCACGAGATGAACTGGCAACCGGATGGTCTTGGACTGGTTCGCCAGGGCGCGTTTGATGGACTGTTTGATCCACCAGGAGCCGTAGGTGGAAAGCTTCCCGCCTTTGGAGGGGTCGAAGCGCTCGACCGCCTTCATCAGGCCGATGTTGCCCTCGCTGATCAGGTCCAGAAGCGGAAGGCCGATGCCCTCGTAATCCCGCGCGATCTTGACCACCAGGCGAAGGTTGGCCTTGATCATGTGTTCCCGGGCCTTCTTGTCTCCCCGTTTGATCCGCGCCGCCAGTTTGATCTCCTCCTGGGGGGTCAGCAGGGGGACCTTGCCAATCTCCCGCAGGTAAAGCTTGATGGCGGATTCGGTTTCGCCCCCCCGCGGCATGAACTCGGTATCGCTTTCGGAAGACACCTCGCGCTGGACTTCGACTGGGCGGATAGCGGGTGTTGGGGCGGCCTGCGCCGGGGACTGGGTCTGGTCCCTGTGGGCGGGGAGGTGAGCAGCTTTGGAGGCGCTGTTCGGTTTGCCGATCCGCCGGTTCAGGCTTCGAGTCGCCCGCTTGGTTGCCGGCGGGCGTTTACTCGCGCTCTTTCTGGCTCGTTTCAGTTTCATTCCATTCGTCTGGGTGCGTGGTCGTAAACGACACCACGATCCCCCTCTGATTGGTCGGGGCCCTTCTCTGCCTCGTTCAGGACTGTTTCCAGGCCCGGTTCCGATCAAGCCTGGTCCGGCTGCTGATCTGTTGGAACTCGACTCGGACGGTGTGGGTCAGCACCTCCCGGGTCCCTGCTTATCAGGTGCTCGTCCGCCCGTATGGTTCCGAGGGCCGAGCTTCCTACACTTGACAGCAAAACTCAATGCCTTGTTCAAACTCATGGGAGCCTCGGGTTGTTTTGGAGCACGCCTCAGGACTATGAACCGGCTTCGCGTTCGCAGAGGTGGACGGGAGCAGGTCCGGAGCGCAGAGCCGTTGAACAGAAAGCCTCCTCACTTTGGCTCAAGGAAAGCCTCCATGCTTGCGGAAGCGGACGTTGCCGGGAGGGAGGGGCAGGGCGCCCGCGGGCAGGCTCAGGCCTTTTCCTCGAGCAACTCGCGCCGCGCGCCGCCGAGCAATTGCTCGATGAAATTCGTGGAATACACGCCACGGCGGAAATTCGGATCCTGCAGAATCGCCTGTTCGAAGCCGATCGTGGTTTTGACCCCGGTGATCATGTATTCGCTGAGGGCGCGCTGCATTTTGTCCAAGGCGTCGCGCCGATCGCGGCCAGTCGTGATCAATTTGCCGATCATCGAATCGTACAGCGGCGGGATGGTGTAGCCGGCGTAGGCGTGGGTGTCCACACGCACCCCGCGTCCGCCGGGTTGGTAATACATCTCGATGCGTCCGGGGCTGGGACGGAAGTCGTTGAACGGGTCTTCGGCGTTGATGCGGCACTGGATGGCGTGGCCTTTGAACCGGATGTCGCTTTGCGAATGCTTCAGGGGCTCTCCCATCGCGATCATGATCTGGTAGCGGACCAGGTCGATGCCGGTCACCTCTTCGGTGATGGGGTGCTCGACCTGGATGCGTTTGTTCATCTCAAGGAAGTAGAAGTTCCCGGTGTCGTCCACGATGAATTCCACCGTGCCGGCATTGGTGTATTTGGCTTCCTCGGCGATCCTGACCGCGGCTTTCCCGATTTTGTCGCGCAGTTTCTTGAACCGGTTTTCGATCAGAGGGGAGGGGGTTTCCTCGATGAGTTTCTGATTGCGGCGCTGGATCGAGCAGTCCCGTTCCCCCAGATGGATCACGTGGCCCTTGTTGTCCGCCAGAATCTGGAACTCGATGTGGTGGGGATTCTCGATGAACTTCTCGACGTAAACTCCCGAATTGCCGAAGGCCTTCTCCGCCTCGGTGCGGGCGGTATGGTAGCCTTTGACCAGGGAGATGTCGTTGTGAGCCACCCGCATGCCGCGTCCGCCCCCGCCGGCCACCGCCTTGATCATCACCGGGTAGCCGATCTTCTTGGCCACCGCCAGAGCCGCCTTCTCGTTGTCCACCACGCCCTCGGATCCCGGCGGCGTGGGCACCCCGGCCTTCTTGGCCAGATCCCGGCTGACCGCCTTGTCTCCCATCGCGTTCATGGCCCGCGAACTCGGCCCAATGAAACGAATGTTGCAACTGTCGCAGACATCCGCGAAATGCGCGTTCTCGGACAGGAACCCGTACCCTGGATGAATCGCGTCCACATCGGCGATTTCCGCGGCGCTGATGATGCGGTCGATGCGCAGGTAACTCTCCGGGGCCGGTCCTTTGCCGATGCAGATGGCTTCGTCCGCCAACTGCACGTGCATCGAGTTGGCATCGGCATCCGAATAGACCGCGACGGTGCGGATATTGAGTTCCTTGCAGGCGCGGATGACGCGCACTGCGATTTCGCCGCGATTGGCTACGAGAACCTTCTCAAACATGAGTTTTCCAGGGGACGGGAGGGTGCTCTGGGAAGCACCGATTCCGGTACTTAGGCCGGGCGGATCTTGAACAGGGCCTGGCCGAATTCCACCGGCTTGGCGTTCTCCGCCAGCACCTCGGTGATGACCCCCTTGGCTTCCGCCTTGATTTCGTTCATCACCTTCATCGCCTCGATGATGCAAACCACCGTCTCGGCATCCACCTCGGTGCCGACCTCGACATAGGGGGCGGACTCGGGGGAAGGGGAGCGGTAGAAGGTGCCGATCATCGGGGAGGTGATCTCCATGTCGTTGGAGGGGGCTTTGGCTGGAGCTGGAGGCGTTCCCAAGCCGGCCACCGGTTGCCCTCCCGGCACACCGTAGGCGATCATTTGCGGTTCCTCGACGGCTACAGGCCCGATCGAGCCTCCGCCTCGTTTCAGTCTGATCTTGAAGCCCTCCTTCTCCATCTCAAACTCCGAGACAGAGTTCTTCTTCATCAGATCAATGATGGCTTTGATATCCTTGAGATCCACGGCTTAGTTAGTAAAATGTTGGTGTTTAATGAGTTGGGATTGAACGAGCTTCCAACCAACAGACCCACAACCGTAAGGACGTCCCTGACTTCTGATTCCTCTGAACTGCGACGCGGACGTTAGGTTGCTGGTTTCTGGACGTCAAGCGCTATGTTTCATTCCTGTAACAGGCCGCCTAGGGAGCCCAGAATGGTGGAAATCGGGTTGGAAACGAACCAAATCAGCGAGCGTTAAGGTTACAGGCGGCTTCCAGGCCCAACACGTAGGAGTGGGCACCAAAGCCGGAAATCTGCCCCTTGCACACCGGGGCAATCAGGGACTTATGCCGGAATTCCTCCCTCGCATAGATGTTCGAAAGGTGAACCTCGATCGTCGGAACAGGCGAAGCCGCAATGGCGTCCCTGAGGGCAACACTCGTATGCGTGTAGGCACCCGCGTTCAGGAGCACTGCGGAAAAGCCGTCCCGGGCCGATTGGACCCACCCGACCAGTTCACCTTCGTGGTTTGATTGCCTGAACTCGACTTCAACGGCCATGCCCTTGGCTTTTTCCCGGACCATGCTCTCGATATCCGCGAGGGTTGTGTGGCCGTAGATCTCGGGCTCACGTTTGCCCAACAGGTTCAGATTCGGGCCGTTGAGAACCAGCACCTTCATATGAGGTGACAAGTTAGGTTTTCGTCCTTCAGTCGTCGAGGTCATTCCGCACCACGCCAGTCAGCCATCCCAGGAGCGCCATCCACACCCAGGAAATCGCAGGAATGTACCAGCCAAACTCCGCGCCGGACTGCAGGCTGATACCCAACAGGCCCAGCCACACGCCAAACTGCAGCGGATGATCCGAACGCCACGTCCGCCGCCCCACCCAGACCATCGCCCCCCCGATGAAGCCGGTGAACAGGAGGAAACCCGGCACGCCGGAATCACTGGCCTGCTGCAGGTAATCGTTATGGGTGAGGTGCGCCATCTCCGATTCCGGTCGCTTGATGGCCGTGTAGGCCCTTCCAAAGGTGCCCGGGCCGGTCCCTCGAACGGGGTGGGTGGCGGTGACTTTCAACGCCGCTTTCCAATAATCCACCCGCGCCGCCGCGCTTTGGGCACCTCCCCGAAGGTAGCCCGAGTATTTCCACAGAAAGCCGGCTGTTCCCGCCGCAACCAGCAGCAGCATCAGACCCATTTTCACCCGGCGGGAGAATCGCAAGCGAAACAGCGTCACGAGCGACAATCCGACGGCCAGCAGCCACCCGCCTTTGGACCCCGACCATACCAGGCATCCCGCCGCCAGGATGAGCGTGAGCATGAGGGGCACCCGACTGAACGGCCCGTTTCGGAACAACTCAGGAACGGCTCCGACGCAGACGGGCGTGAGCAACAGGATGGCGCCGGCCAGCGTGTTCGGATAAAACAAAGTGGCAAAGATCCGGTCACTCGACATGCGCTTCAGCAATTCCTCGGGCACCTCGCTCTGCATCTGCGGGTAAACCTCCTCAAAGAAGAATTCGCGCGAGGCTTCCAGGCCGCCGAAGTGCTGTTGCCAACCGCTCAGCAGCACCAGCACAAACCCGCTTGCCATCCCCGCCCAAAACCACTTCAAACCCCTCACTGGACTCAAGCAGAAGAGTCCCAGGTAGAACGCGGCGACGTTCGTCAGAAAATGTCGCAGTGTGGTCAGGCTCACTCCGGCATCCGCGGATCCTGTGGCGGCGACGAACTGCCACCCAAGCCAGGGCAGCGGAGCCAGCACCAGCCACAGCGGCACCTCCGTCCGCTGGCGAATCGCAAACAGTCCCAGCACGGCCACCAACCCCAGCAGAGCCTGACCAACCCCCAGCGGCCAGGACGCCAGCAGCCATTCGAAAGCCCCGTCCGGTACCGCCACCTTCTCATCCATGATGGCGGGGTTGCCGAACTTGAGCAGGCTCAACCCCAGCAGCCACCCGAACGCGCAGGCAAAGGCGCGCTGCGCCGGGCTGTCGTTCCGGTCCGAGCTTTGATTGGGCGTTCCGGGCATAACCATGTGAACCACTCTTAATGCAACGACGCGAAGCTGCAAAGGCGCAACAGGCCGGGCATGGCCCAAGGGCGGATGGCTCGGATTCCGTTGGAATGGATCAGAGCCGCAATTTCAGCAGGCACACTTCCAGCGCCAGCGCTTCCTGCACATTCGTAAGCAGGAGCCGCTGCGCCTGCTCCAGGACGGTCAGATTCTCCCTGGCCTGTTGGGCATTGATCCGTCCGGACAATTCCCGCAGGCCCGGAAGATCCCGAAAATGGAGCAGCTCCAGGTCGGTTTGAAGCGTCTGCAGCCAAAGGTCGCGAAGCCAGTGCTGCAGCAGGCGCAGCAACCCCATGCGCTGATGACGGTATTCCGACTCGATGGCTGCGCTCAGTTCCGATTCCCATTTCTCCCTCAGGGACTTCTCGACCTCCTCGTGGTGCTTGAGCGGAGAGCGTTCCTCGAGATCCCGCTCCAGGCTGGCCTTCTTCTCGGCCAGCCGTTTCAGCAGCAGGCCCAGGAGACGATACCGTCCGATGAGACTGTTCGCCTCCGCGGCAGCCATCTGGCTGAACGTTTCCAGCCAGGCCCGGTCTTCAGCCCGGATGGCGGGGGTTGCCCCGGTTCCAAATCTCAATCGCAGGCAACGGGACACAATCGTCTCCAGAAGCCGCTGGGGTTCGGTGGTCAGCAGCAGCAGGACCGACCGTGGTGGCGGTTCCTCGAGCGTCTTGAGAAAGATGTTGGCCGCCTGCGTGTTCAGTCGGTCCGCTCCGGCCAGCACCGCCACTTTGTAGCCGCCCTCGTTGGACTTGAGATGGATGACCTCCAACAGGCCGCGGATCTGGTCCGCACGGATCACCCGCAGCTTCGATTCGGGTCTCAGCCAGTGGACGTCCGGATGCGTCTCCGCGTCGGTGTGGCGACAGGGCAGACAGGTGTCGCAGCAGTCCACGGGCAGCTTCTGCGCGCCGGCTCGGGCGGGCTTGAGGCAATTCACGGTCTTGGCCAGGGTGCGGGCGGCTGTTTCGAGTGTCTCCATGTCCTCACCTTCCAGGAGGTAGGCATGACCCAACCGTCCGCGTTCCAGCGAACGCTGGAGCAGTTCAGCCTGCGGTTCGTTGTTCAGATCCTTGAAAGACATTCGGCTCCGGATTCTTGGACTCCAAAGAGTGTGCGCCGCCCCCCGCCTTGGCGAGAAGTTTGGCGCCAGGGGTCAAGCCTCCCGGGCCATCCATCTCTCCCAGTGGCGTCCGTGTTCGACATAAGGCAGGGCTTACTCCAATCCGCAAGCCTTGCGGGCGCGCTGCAGGACGTCCCGGGCCTTGGTTCGTGCCTTGGCCGCGCCGTCCGCGAGGACCTGATTCACGTAATCCGGGTTGGCTTCCAATTCGGCGCGTTTCTCCCGGGCCTTTGCAAAATACTCCCAATACGCCTCAAACAGCCTTTTCTTGAGATCCCCGTAACCCAGTCCCCCGGTGCGCAGTTGTTCCTCGAATGTTGCGCCCGCTTCCGGATTGATCACCCGCAGCAACTGAACGGCAAGGTTCTGGTCCGCATCCGGTTTGGGTTCCTCGGGGGGACGGCTGTCCATCTTGATGCTCATCACCTTCTTCCGCAGGGTCTTTTCCGATCCGAAGATCTCGATGGTGTTGCCGTAGCTCTTGCTCATCTTCTCGCCGTCGATCCCCGGCACCTTCGCCACGTCGCCCCGAATCCGCGGCTCGGGAATGACAAACGTGTCCCCATACGCCTGGTTGAACTTGATGGCGATGTCCCGGGTGACCTCGACGTGCTGTTTCTGGTCCTGCCCTACAGGCACGACGTTGGAATCGTAGATCAGAATGTCCGCCGCCATCAGCACCGGGTAGGTGAACAGACCGCTGTTCACCGGAATTCCCCGGGCCGCCTTGTCCTTGAAGGAGTGGCACCGCTCCAACAGCCCCATCGGAGTGAGGGTGCCCAGGATCCACGTCAGTTCGCACACCTCCGGCACGTCCGATTGACGGAAGAACACCGCCCGCTTTGGGTCCAGTCCGCACGCCAGGAAATCCAGCGCCACCTCATGGGTGTTCCTGCGACGCTGCTCCGCGTCGAACAGGGAGGTCATCGAATGGTAGTCGGCAATGAAATAGAACGCTTCGCCCTGTTCCTGAAGCTCGATGGACGGCTTCATCATCCCGAAATAATTCCCAAGATGCAGCGCACCACTGGGTTGAATGCCTGACAAAATCCGCATGCGGAGAAGATAGAAATGGGATCGCGAATTGCACGGCTTTTCCACGTTGCAGACCCCGCCTCGGGGCGTTCTCCGATCGGTCGTGGCCCTGACTCTCGCGGTGCCGGGGACCTTCTCCGGCCCATTCCGGCACACAAGCTGCCTCTGTGGCAGGGCGTATCCGTACTGGACGGGAACTGTCCTGCCAGTGGGACAAGGTTGTCAAATAACTGAGCAAAACATCATGGCAAACTCGAATCGATTCGCCCTTCGTTCACCGGTCAGGCCGTTACGGGCGGGTGTGGTGATGCTGGTGGGGCTGCTCCTCGGCGCGGCGCCGGCCTCCGCGGCCCTCAAGTCCGTTCTCCAAGGCCAGCACAAGGGCAGTACCAACTGGAACAACGGTCCGTTGCTGGGATGGCAGGAATTGGATTCCATCCCCGTCCGCCATTACCTGACCGGCGGCCCGTTTTCCAATCAGGTGCTGACGGTCGAGTTTGATCACAGCAAGAATTCCGGCGCCATCCGCGGCATCCAGAACCTGACCGGATTTGTGGCTTCCCCCAACGCCCTGATCACCGTGGCTCCGACCCTCAACTCGGCCCCCGGGGTGGATATCTGGAGTTACACCTACACGGTGACAGTGACGAATGGTCAGCCCGCGTTTGTCGAGTTTCGTGCGCGGCTGGCGGCCGGCGCCCACCTGTTCACCGGCAGTTCGCTCAACCTGGGCAAACCCACATTGTCCATCTTCAAACCCACGGCCGCTCCCGGTCAGCCGGACCTGGCGGTTTTCAAGACCGGCGCTTCGCTGGCGGGTCCTGGGGAGGTGCTGAACTATGCGGTCAGCTACACAAACCAAACGGCCATCGGGATGACCGCCATCGGCGTGCAGGTGAGTGACAGTCTGCCGCTGGGAATGGATTACGTTGCCGGCAGCGCCAGTCACGGCGGCACCGTGGTCGGCAACACCATCACCTGGGACCTGGGCGACCTCGTTCCCGCTGCCTGGGGTTCCCTGACCTACAAGGTGCGGATTTCCACCAACATTGTTGCCAACACCCTCCTGGTAAACGATGCGCAAATCCTGAGTTCGCAGGATGATCTCACGCCGCAGGATAACAGGGCCACCTTCACCACGACCATCGTCCCCGACCCCCAACCCATCGCCAGGGACGAGGCCTATGTCATGGCGGAGAACTCGACGCTGGTGATCGCTCCCGCCGGGGTGTTGAGCAACGATACCGTGGACTTGCCCGTGACGCTCTCGTCCTGGCTCCTCAGCCCGCCCAACCACGGCCTGGTCAACCTCGCCACCAACGGCGGCTTTTCCTACACCCCCAACACCAACTTTGTCGGGACGGATTTTTTCACCTATCGCGCCCTGGCCTTGACGAATCTCAGCGGGCCGGCGGTGGTGACGATCACGGTGACCAATACCGACACGCAACCGCCCGTGATCACCTGCCCCGCCGACCTGGTGGTGTCCAACGACCTCGGACAGTGCGGCGCGACGGTGGGCTTTACGGTCACGGCCGTGGATGATCAGGACGGCCCGGTTCCGGTGGTGTCCACCCCGGCCAATGGCAGTGTCTTCTCCCTGGGGTCCACCCTGGTGACCAACACGGCCGCCGATACTTCGGGCAACGCCAGTGCCTGCACGTTCACCGTGACCGTGGTGGACGCGGAAGCGCCCGCCATCACGTGCCCGGCGGACCTGATGGTGTCCAACGACCCCGGTCAGTGCGGGGCGACCGTGCACTTTGCAGTCAGTGCGACCGACAACTGCTCCACCCCGACGGTGGTCGCCACACCGGCTTCCGACTCTGTCTTCCCGGTTGGTGCCACTGTGGTGACCGTCGCGGCGACCGATGGGGCTGGCCAGGTCAGCTCCTGCACCTTCACGGTCACGATCTTGGATGTCGAGGCGCCGCAGATCGCCTGCCCCACCAACCGGGTGGTGGTGGTACCCTTTGGCAGCAGCAACGCGGTGGTGACTTTCCTGCCCCCGGTGGCCACCGACAACTGTGGGGTCGTCCAGACCAACGTCTCCATCGCCTCGGGCTCACTCTTCCCGCTGGGGACCACCGTTGTGAGTTGCGAGGCCTTGGACGCCGCAGGCAACCGGGATGTCTGCAGCTTTACGGTCACCGTGAATGCCCAACCCCCGCCCGAGGCCGACCTGGCGGTGTTCAGTTCCGTGTCCACTTTCAGCAATCAATTGGGCGGTGAATTTCGGTTCACCCTCACGGCCACCAATCGGGGGCCAGATGTCGCTCCCGATGTTGTCCTTTTCAACCCCTTGCCAGGAGGCACGGACTTCTCCTCCGCCACAAACGGGGTGTTCACCAACGAAGCCGTCACCTTCGCGATACCGAGCCTCGCCCCCGGCCAGGGAACCAACTTTTCCCTGGTCCTGACCGCCACGGACATCGGTTCCCTCACCAACACCACCACCATCAGCTCGGCCATTTACGATCCCTTCCTGCCCAACAACACGGCCACCCTCCTCCTGGGCGCGTTTGATGTGCAACCGCCCGTGATCAGTTGCCCCGCCGACCTCGTGGTGTCCAACGACCTGGGCCAGTGCGGCGCGACGGTGGGCTTCACGGTCACCGCCGTGGATGATCACGATGGCGTCGTGCCGGTGGTCTCCACGCCGCCCAGTGGCAGCGTGTTCCCCCTCGGCGTCACCGTGGTGACGAATACCGCCACCGACGCCTCCGGCAACACCAGCCGTTGTAACTTCACGGTGACGGTGCGAGATGGGGAGCCGCCGGAGATCAGTTGCCCTGGCGACATCGTGCTGCCCAGCGAGCCGGGGCGGTGCGGCGCGGTGGTGACATTCGCCGTGGAGGCGACGGACAACTGCTCGACTCCGGCGGTGGTTTCGACTCCGCCCTCGGGCTCGGAGTTTCCCATCGGCACGAACGTGGTGACCAGCACGGCCATCGACGCCTCCGGCAACGCCAATGTGTGCGCGTTCCAGGTGATTGTGGTGGATGTGGAACCGCCTGAGATCATTTGTCCCACCAACAGGGTGGTGGAGGTTCCCTTTGGCAGCAGCAACGCGGTGGTGACCTTCCTGCCCCCGGTGGCCACCGACAACTGCGGGGTTGTCTCGACCCACGTCTCCATCGCCTCGGGCTCACTCTTCCCGCTGGGCACCACCATTGTGAGTTGCGAAGCGGCGGATGCCACCGGCAACCGGGACGTCTGCAGCTTCACGGTGACGGTGAATGCCGGACCGCCGCCGGAGGCCGATCTGGCGGTGTTCAAGTCCGCTTCTGTCATCGAGACCGAGGTGGGGAATCAGATCTTGTTCAGCCTGGTGGCCACCAACCGGGGACCGGACACCGCGACCGGGGTGGTGTTGTTCAATTCCCTGCCATCCGGTTTGGACTTCACGGCTGCGCCCAACGGTCTTTTCGCCGATGGGGGCGTCATCTTCGCGCTGCCCAACCTTCCGCCGGGCGCGGGAACCAACTTCACCGTGGTGCTCACCGCGGCCAGCACCGGCCTGCTCACCAACACCACCACCATTAGTTCGGAGATCCATGATCCCAATCTCTCGGACAACACGGCCAGCGTGGCGGTGATGGTCCGCGCGCTCCAGGTGCTCGACCTCCAGGCGCTGGTCGCCTCGCCCATGACCCTCAATCGTCAGACCGGCCTGATGGAGCAGTCCATCCTGTTGACCAATGCCGGCAACGTCGCCGTCAGCGGCGCGCGGGTCTTCCTCTGCTTCAGCAATCTTCCCCCCACCACGGTGTACAACCGCAGCGGTGACACCAACGGCTGTGCCTACGTGGATTACCCCTCAGCCCTGGCGCCGGGAGGGGCGGTCACGACCAACATGCAGTATTACCTGCGCTTTGCCGTGAACAATCCAGCGTTGAGCGTGCAGGTGCTCGAGCCGCCCGGGCCGCCGGTCGTAAACCGGGTGGAAGTCCAGCCGGATGGCATGGTGCTGATTGAATTCACCACCATCCCCGGGTGCACCTACACGGTTCAATACAGCGATGATCACCTGCAAAGTTGGAAGACCGCTGTGCCGTCCCTGACCGCGGCCGGCAACCATGTGCAGTGGGTGGACGACGGGCCACCCAAGACCGATGCGCTTCCTGTCTCTCGCGCCTCACGCTTCTACCGGGTGCTCCTGGTGAACCCCTAAACCATCAATCCGCGCCATGAACGATAAACTCCTCTTAGGACTCCTTGCCCTCACGGGATTCACGGTCGGTTTGGTGCAGAGCGCTGAACCCGAGCCGGCAGCCCCGATGAACCGCAATCGCTTCAGCCTCAGCTTCGACGCCGGGTTCAACGTGCAGGCTGAGTTCCGCAACCGTGCCCCGGACGTTGCCCCGCCACCGGCGAGCGGTAGCGGACTCGCCGGTGATCCGGTGGATCGTAACTACGACGACGGTTACAACCGCGTGGATTTCTTCAACAACGGCGGCGGCCTTACCTGGAACTGGGGATATGAGCAACCCTCCCAATACGACGACAACACCACGATCTCCCTGCACGCGACTTCCCGCAGCGGATACGGCGCCTCCACAGGTGGGACGGATGATCCGCAGTTGGGCCTTGAACTGAAGTACGGACGGGTCTTGGGCAAACTCGGAAAGAACAAGCCGTGGGGTTTGGAAGGCAGCTTGAGTTACCTGAACCTTTCCATCAAAGACAGCAGCCCAATGGCCTCTGTGCAGCGTGTGACCGATCGGTACGATACAGGTTTGCCGCTGCTTCCTCAGTATGTGAATCCCCCCTACCAGGGCACCTTCAACGGGCCGGGACCCCTGCTTGACGACCTTCCAACCCGCTCAGTGGAGACCGCAGGCCTTTCCGGCTGGAACGAGCTCAGCGGCAGCCTCTTGGCCCTGCGGTTGGGGCCGTTCCTCGAGATCCCGTTGAGCAGCCGATTTGTCAGCCAGTTCGGTCTGGGACTTTCGCTCCTTTATGCCGACACGGAATATTCCTATGAGGAAACCGCGACCTTTAGCGACGGTTCCACCCTGACCGATTCAGACAGCGCCTCGTCGAGCGACGTGCTGGTCGGGGCTTACGTGGAGGGGCAGGTGGGATATCGCCTCACCGAGAACTGGTCGCTGTTCGGTGGTGTGCGCGTGGACACGGCGACCGACCTCACCGTCACTGCCGGGAACCGCGAGTCAAAACTCGACCTCGGAGGCACGTGGCACGCGTTGGTCGGCGTGGGCTGCAGCTTCTGATGCGGACCTTCAATGTCAAAGCGGACATGCCTTCGCTGGACGAGGCGCGCCGGGCCGTGATCGAGCAGGTGCGCCGGGCCCGGCGTGAAAAGGTTCGGGTGCTGAAGATCATTCATGGCTGGGGTTCGACCGGCAAAGGGGGAACCCTCTGCGTTGGCCTCCGCAAGTCCTTCAAACTGCGCAAGAAGGAGGGCGTGATCCGTGAGTTCATCCCCGGCGAAGACTTCTCCATCTTCAAGAAGGAGGCTCTCGAGTTGTTGGAAGCTGTTCCAGAGGTGCGTGGGGATCCTGACCTTAATGCAACCAACGAAGGGGTGACCATCCTCTGGATCCAATAAGCCGCCTGTCCCCAATGTCTTTCGCATCGGCAGGGTGCTGCTGAGTCGGCGCCAGCGACACACCCAGCTCGGCCCCCATGGCCTGGAATCCCCTCCCAGAATCACTTCAACCCGTCCCTTGACGCCTGAACAGACGGGCCTACGTTGCGTCAGGTCGATGTGACTCAGGCGGGAATCAAGAGAATCCCATCGCGGATGCCCGATAGCCACACCGGCCATTTTCGTTACCCACTGGCCGTCACCTTTCCCGCCTCCACCCGCCACCGCTGCAGCCGCTTTCCCAGTTCCTCCGGCCAGTTCTCCCCCGTGGCGGTCATGAAGGCCTGGCCGCCGGCCCGGTGACTGCGTTCCAAGAGCGGCAGGAATCCGCTCCTCCGCTTGGCGTCCAGTTCGCCCATCACGTCGTCAATCAGCAGCACCGGAGGCGAACCCTGGATGCCGGTGAGGTACTCGGCCTGGGCCATTTTCAGCGACAAGGCCACGGAACGCTTCTGCCCTTCGCTGCCATACTGAAGAGCCGACCGGCTGTTGAGCGTGACCTGCAGGTCGTCGCGGTGCGGCCCTACCAGCGTCGTCCGGTAGCTGCGTTCGCGCTTGCGTGATTGGGCCAGTTCCACCGCCAGATCCTGTTTGGCGCTGCGCTGATACTCGATGCGCAATTCCTCCGCATCCTGCGAGATCCGGCGATACGCCAGCCGAGCCAAAGGAGAAACGCGGGGGATCAATCCCTCGCGCAGGCGCACGATCTCGTTGCCGGCCCGGACCAGTTCCTCGGAGAAGCCTGCCAACGCAGCCTCGTCGAGAATGGAGTGCTTGAGCAGCGCATTTCGCGACCGCAAGGCGCGAGCATAGCGCTGGAGCAGGGGCAGGTAGGCGGGGTGCGTCTGCGACAATAGCAGGTCCATGAACCGACGCCGGATCCGCCCCGTTCCTTTGACCAATTGCAGATCTTCGGTGCAAAACACCACCGTGCGCAGCACGCCCAGATACTCGGTCAACTTGCGCACCGGGCGTCCGTCCAGACCCAGATTGCGCTCGCCCGCCGACCAATACATCTTGAGCTCGTGCCGTCCTTGATGCACCGCCAGGCCGCCCGCGAAATAGCCCTTCTGCCCGTGCCGGACCATCTGCGCCCCCCCCACACCCCGGAACGAACGCAGGGTGGACAGCAGATAGATGGCCTCCAGGACGTTGGTCTTGCCCTGGGCGTTGTTCCCGAGCAGCAGGTGAAATCCCGGCGCGAAATCCGCGTCGAGTCGCGCGTAGTTGCGAAAATCCCTCAGGCGCAAATGCTCGAGATGCACCCGCCCAGCATGCGAACGGCAGCCGCCTGCCGCGAGCCTATTCGGACACGACTCTTCTGCTGCGTTTTGCCGGGTCGCAGTCGTGCCCCGTGTCCCTGGCCAATCTCCATCCCCGCATGCGCCCCGCTCGGGCCAAGCGGCAACTTCCCGCTTTCAACCGGCGCATTTTCGCCTACCTTCCACGCATGGTTTTGAAGGATCAAATGACGGCGTTGGCCGCCAACGCCAAGGCCGCCTCGCGCCGGTTGGCGTTGTTGTCCACCGAGGAGAAGAACGCCTGTCTGCGGGCGATGGCCGATGCCCTGGAGGAGGGCAAGTCGGCCATTCAGGAAGCCAACGCCAAGGACATGTGGGCCGGCGAACAGATGGGCCTGAGCCACGCCATGCTGGACCGGCTCAAGTTGGACGGCAAACGCATTGCGGGAATGGCAAACGGCTTGAGGGAAGTCGCCGCCCTGCCCGATCCGGTGGGCCGCATCCTCGATGAACGCACGCGGCCGAATGGCCTCAAGCTCCAAAAGGTCAGCACCCCCATCGGCGTCATCGTCATTATCTACGAATCCCGTCCCAATGTGACGGCGGATGCCGCCAGCCTGTGCTTCAAGTCCGGCAATGCCACCATCCTGCGGGGTGGCAAGGAAGCCTTCCACTCCAACCAAGTCATCGCCCGCCTGATGATTGAAGCTGGACCACGCGCGCTGCCCTCGTTCCCGGCCGCCGCCATCCAGGTGGTCCCCACCACCGATCGCGAGGCCGTTCCGATCCTGCTGTCGCTGACCCAGTATGTGGACCTTTGCATGCCGCGCGGCGGCGAAGGCTTGATCCGGGCAGTGACGGACTGTTCCAAGGTGCCGGTGATCAAACACTACAAGGGCGTCTGCCATGTCTATGTGGATGCTGAGGCGGACCTGAAGATGGCCGAGGAAATCGCCTTCAACGCCAAGTGCCAGCGTCCCGGCGTCTGCAACGCCATGGAGACCCTCCTCGTGGACCGCAGCATCGCGACCGCATTTCTTCCCCGAATCGGCGAACTGTTGGGCGAAAAGCACGTCGAACTGCGTGTGGACCCGGATTCGGAAGCGATCCTCCAATCCGCCATCCGCAATCCGCATTTCGCAATCCGACGGGCGACCGAGCAGGACTACTACACGGAGTACAACGACTACATCCTGAACGTGCGTGTCGTGGATGGCGTGCCAGGGGCGGTGGACCACATCAATCAATACGGCTCGGCCCATTCCGAGAGCATTGTCACCGCGAACCAGGCGCACGCGCGCCAGTTCATGGCCGGCACGGACGCGGCGGCTGTCTATTGGAATGCCAGTACGCGTTTCACCGACGGCGGCGAGTTCGGCATGGGCGCGGAGATCGGCATCAGCACCGACAAGGTCGGCGCGCGTGGCCCCATGGGACTCGAGGAATTGACCAGCTACAAATGGTTGGGGTTCGGCACCGGCCAGATCCGCACGTGAGCCTGCTCGTGGTTCTGCCTCCAGCCAGTCCGGTCTCTGTCATTGCCATGAATCAATCCCCTTCCGGCAGGAGCCGGCGTAAGGAGGCCACCATGCCGGGATGTTTGCACCTAAGCCTTCTCACTCCGGCTCCTGCAGATCGGGCCGGCGGCCGGATGCCACTGTGTCGGCGCTACGGCCGCACCCGGCGCGGCCCCGACGTTTTGGCCGCATGGAGTCGCGTGCCCCATGCCTTTTGCCGGGTCGGCCCCCGCCGCAGGGGGCGATCTTCCATCTCACATGACCGAGGGAACCCCAGCTCCAACCAACCACGCTGAACGTGCGAAATTGGTTCGATCCGCGCTGCCTGACGGCGGTTTGTTCGCCGACCACTCCTGGCGCATCGCCGTCGAACCTTTTCCGGTTGGGCCGGAACTGGTCGGGGAGTTGGAAACCCTCGGCCGGGCGCTCCTGAAGTTCTATCAATCCGTCAACCTCCTCTATCGCCAGAGCATTGAGGGAAAGCAGCCAGGCTGGGTCGCCTCCTGGCTCGACCAAGGCAAGCCCGCGGAGTTGGCCGCCCTGCAACACAACCCGGCCTTCAAGAATGAACTCCCCCGCGTCATCCGTCCGGACATCCTGCTCACCGAGGACGGATTCAGCATCACCGAACTGGACAGCGTGCCCGGCGGCATCGGCCTGACCGCGTGGCTCAATCAAACCTACTCCCACGTGGAATGCGGAGCGGGGAACGCCGAGCTGATCGGGGGCCGCTCCTCCATGCTGGAGGGCTTTGCCTCCATCTTTGGGGACGCGCCCAATGTCCGCATCATTGTCTCGGAGGAAGCTGCCACGTACCGGCCGGAGATGGAGTGGCTGGCCGCGCAGCTTGGTTCCCGGTTCACCGTTCACAATTCCCGATTCGCCGGTTTCGCCGAGGGCGATGCGGTGTATCGATTCTTCGAGCTGTTCGATCTGGCCAACGTGGAGAACCACCGGCAGATCTTTGAGTTGGCGGCGGAGCGGCGGATCCGGCTCACTCCACCGCCCAAGACCATCTTCGAGGAAAAGCTTCTGTTCGCCCTCTTGTGGAACCGCAACTTGCGCGACTTCTGGCGCGTACAGTTGGGTGAGGGATTCCTCCGGCGTCTCATGGCCCACATTCCCTACACCTGGGTTGTGGACCCGGCTCCGCTTCCACCGCAGGGCGCGGTTCCGGAACTGAACCTCACGGACTGGCAGCAACTGAAGGCTCTGTCGCACCGCGAACGCGAACTCATCCTCAAGGTGTCCGGTTTCGCCCCGCACGCCTGGGGTGCGCGCGGAGTCTATCTGGGCAGCGACCTGTCGCATGCCGACTGGGCTGCCGGCGTGGATCGTGCGCTGCGCGAGTTTCCTCAGACCCCCTGGGTGTTGCAACGATTTGCCAAGCCGGCCCTGGTGAAGTCCTCCTGGTACGATTTCGATCGGGACACGGTTGTGCCCATGGAAGGACGCGTTCGGCTGTGTCCCTATTACTTTGTGAGCGGCGAAGGGGCAGGGGCCCGCGCGCGGTTGTGCGGAGTGCTTGCCACCATCTGTCCCGCCGACAAGAAGATCATCCACGGCATGACTGAAGCCATCCTCGCCCCCTGCGCCGTCTCGGCTCCCAGAGCACGGTAGGTCCACGCTGCGTCGTGCCTTCGATCCACAAACAACGGTGGGGCCACGCTGCGCCGTGGCCTCGAAACTCGGATAAAACGCTCTTGCACTGGCTTCGAACTCTGCCAAGATGTGCGTCCGCAGCGTGATCGCGGGGTGGAGCAGCCCGGTAGCTCGTCAGGCTCATAACCTGAAGGTCACAGGTTCAAATCCTGTCCCCGCAACCAATTTCAAGCCCCTACGAGCCTGGCTCGCAGGGGCTTGTTGCGTACGCAGGGCGACTCGCCAGACCTGTCCGATCCACCGCATCTTATGCCGTTTACCGGACCTCTCGCCAAACAATCGCCAAATATTTGGCCGCCCAAATCGACGCCGAGAGCGTCGATGAAAGGAAAGGTATGGAACGAAAGGGAAGATCGATGATGGAGGCCTGGCAACGGGCATGAACAGCCCACGGGGCGAGGAAAGCACTTTGAAAGCGGTGGAGATGCAGGTGGAACGGAAGCGATTCAATGTGTTGCTCCGGGAGAAAGCCTCCTCACGTTGGCTCCTACCCCTCGGTTGGGGTTCCCCGTTGCTTTGCGCGGCTCCTTTGCCGCCGGCCGGCCGGCGCCTTGGCCCCCTCAGATGGGCGCGCCGAAGAGTTTGGCCGGCAGGGCCTCGATTTCGCTGGCGCGGAGAGGCAGCGTGCGGGGTTGGGCACGCAAGGCTTCGCCGGTCAGGCCGTCCCGATACAGGGTCAGCGCCACATGTTCGTTGCGGCGGACACAGTCCTTGATGGCGTCCGGGTCGTTGTCGCAGTGGAGCAGGGTTTTCCAGGAATAGATGTGTTTGGGCTTGTGGAAGTCGCTGTTGGCGAGGAAGGCGAATCGTTTCAGGCCCACGGGCGTGAAGATGTTGTTGCGGTTGGCGATTTCCCAGGCGTCGATGATGGGGGCGAAGAGTTCCTGGTTTTCCCAGAGATACAGGGTGTTTTTGCCCCACTCGGACTTGAGCAGGTGCGGGTGGGCGGCCACCGACAGTCCGCCCTGGCTCTGGATCTGGGCGATGATCTCCACGAAACCCAGGGCCGGGTCGATGGGCGCCTTGAGATCCAGTCCCAGCAGGTGGCCGGACGTCTTCTTGGTGAACCCCTCCTTGTTGAACTCAATTCCAGTCATCACCCGCATGCTGTACTTGCGCCAGGCGCGCTTGCGCTCGCGCTCGACCATGTCGAAATACTCCTCCAACTGCGCGTACGGGATGGTGAGGTTGATCAGTTCACCCATTCTGCCGATCAACCGCCGCGGGTCGGCCACGTGGTCCGTGATGCAGATGCAGTCGAACCCGCGCCGGCCATAGAAGTCCACCACCTCAGGCAGGGCGAGGCGTCCGTCGGAATAGTTGGTGTGGATATGGAAATCGCACAGCAGGGCTTTGGCCGCCGGCGGCTTGTGCGGGTGGGGGGTGGCGACCGCGGGCGGTGCGGCGGGTTCCTCGAACAACTTCACGGAGCGGGGTTCGCGGGAACCGTGATGCGATTCCGCCAAGGCCAGTTCCGCCACGCGCAGGGCGGCATCGGGGTGGCCGGCCTTCTGGATGTTCTCCTGCCAGCGGCGCCAGAGTTTGGATTTGTCGGCAAACGCCTCCTCGACCGCCGCTGCGATGTGTTTGCTTTTCTCGACCACCATCCCGGCGCCGAGTTTCTCGACCAGGCGCGCATTGCCTTCCTCCTGTCCGGGAATGACCTGGTTGAGGATGAGGGGGCAGTGGCCGGCCAGGGCTTCCTGCACCATGGCGCCCCCGGCCTTGGTGATCACCAGGTGATGGGACATCAACAGCTTGGGCATCGAGTTGGTCCAGCCCAGCACCCGGACCCGATCTGGTTGGTGGCGGAACCGTTCATGCAATTCGGCGCGCAGGCCGGCATCGCGTCCCACCGTGATGGTCAGGTGGGTGTCGGGCAGATCCAGGAGGCGCTCGATGACCCTGCCGCTCTTCTTCTTGCCCGTGTTAATGGGGTAAAGGATCCGGCGCGGCTCGCCCTTCTGGGGCGCCGACATCGGCTGGGGACGGTCCAGGGTGAAGTCGAGGCTCACCGGGAAGCCCAGCGCCTGGATCCGGCCTCGAGCCACGCCGGCCTCGATCAACACTTCACGCGTCTCGTCATTCGGCACCACCAGGACGTCGATCGAGGCCCGATACCAGGCCGAGCAGATTGTGAGCGAATCCGTCACCACCGTGATCAGGCGGAAAGGGCGTTCGGCGTGATCGCGGTACAGGTCGTCGATCAGGTGCGCGTACACCGGGTAGGTGGAAACGACGCAGTCCGGTTCCGACTCGTTGAGCACCTGGGCGAGGCTGTCACGCAAACGGCTGAGGCCGTTGACCTGGCGCCGGAACAGGGCCGGGTTGTCGAACACCGAAAACACCCCTGCCCAGACGGTCGGGGCGTATTGCACCACCCCCTGGTAGGCGTGCCGCATCAGGGTGTTGAGCGAGCCGTAGGTGGATTCAAACAGGTCCAGCACTTCCACCTTGGCCTCGTCGGAGATGGATTCGATTCCGTGGCGGAGATTCCGGGCTGCGGCGTTGTGGCCGTCGCCAAAGCCCGCCGTGAGGATGAGGATTCGTTTCATGACTCGATCGCGGAGCCTGGGGTAACGTCGGGCAGCCATGTCACGACCACGTGTCGTTCAGGCAACGAGTTGTTCACAAACTGCTCACCGGATGGCCACCCCCCAAGGCACGCGGGGCCGGCAGACACGCGAGGCTGTGGGTCGCAAGGTCCAAGGGGCCGGGGAGATCTAACGGGGAAACGCAAGGTCTTGGCTGCGGGGGGTTCTCAGGGGGCTGGCTCCTGGGGGGGCGTGCCCAGTTTGGCGGCATGGCGGATGTCCTGGGCTTCGCACATGAAGACGATCTCCTCGGCCATGTTCTTGGCGTGATCTGCAATGCGTTCCAGGCGCTTGATGATGGTCAGGTAATGGAGGCAGCGCTGGATGGTGTCCGGGTCCTGGGTCATCAGGCCGACCAAACGTTCCGAGTATTCCTTGTGCAGGGCGTCCACCTCCTTGTCCAGGGGAATGAGGGACCGGGCTTCGTCCACATCCCCCCGAACAAAGGCGTCCAGCACGCGTTTGACCATGTCGAGGACCATCCGGGCGATATGGGGAATGTCCACGGCGGCCTTGAGTGGGGGTTCGTCGGTCAGGTCGCGGGCGCGATTGGCGATTTTGCAGGCCTCGTCGGCGACGCGTTCGAGGTTCTGCGAGGCGCGCATGATCACCAGCACAAGCCGGAGGTCGCCGGCCAGGGGGGCGTGCGAGAGCAGCCGTACGGCCTGGTCATCGATCTCCAGCTCCAACTGGTCGATGGCCGTGTCTCCCTCGCGCACGCGGCGCGCGAGGTCGGCGTCGCGGTTGGTCAGCGCCTCGATGGCCTGGGCCACCGCCAGTTCGGCCCGGCTGCCCATGTTCAACAGGCGTTGTTTCAGCTCCGAGAGTTCTTGTTCGTGGTGCGTCATGGATGCGGTTCAGATCAGCCAAATCGGCCCGTTACGTAGTCCTCCGTCTGTTTCTTCGAGGGCGCGGTGAAGATGGTCTGGGTGGTGTCATATTCCACCAGCGCACCCAGGTAAAAGAAGGCGGTGCGGTCTGAAATGCGCGCGGCCTGCTGCATGTTGTGGGTGACAATGACGATGGTGAAGTCCTTCTTCAACTCCAGAATCAGTTCCTCGACCCGCGCGGTGGCGATGGGGTCCAGCGCCGAGGCCGGTTCGTCCATGAGGATGACGGTGGGCTTGATGGCGATGGCGCGGGCGATGCACAGGCGCTGTTGCTGTCCGCCCGACAACCCGAGCGCGCTGGTGTGCAGGCGGTCCTTCACCTCGTCCCACAGGGCGGCCCCGCGGAGGCTCTGCTCCACGATGCCGTCAATCGTGCTCCGGTCCCGCAGGCCCTGGAGGCGCAGCGCGAAGGCGATGTTCTCATGGATGGATTTCGGGAAGGGATTGGACCGCTGGAAGACCATCCCCACCCGCTTGCGCAGTTCAATGACGTCCATGTCCGGACCGTTGATGTCGTAGCCCCCGACCAGCACCTGTCCGTCGATGCGCACGCTGTCGATCAGATCGTTCATGCGGTTGAAGCAGCGCAGCAGGGTGGATTTGCCGCAGCCGGACGGGCCGATGAAGGCGGTGACGATCTTTTCCTCGATCTCGATGGAGATCTCCTTGAGAGCTTGGGTGCGGCCGTAGTAGAGGGACAGGCCGCGGGTTTCCATGACCATGGGGCGCGAGGGCATCTGCGGCGGCGAGCCGCCGGGTTTCGCGGCGGCGGCACCCTGGGCCAGGGGGGGCATCAGCGAATTCATAGGCCTAGTGGAGGGCTCTCATCTGCTTGCGCATGCGGGTGCGAATCAGGATGGCCACGAAGTTCAGCGCAAACGTCAACAGCAACAGCACGACCACCGTGGCATACAGGATGGGGCGGGTCTGCTCGATATTGGGTGATTGTGTGGACAGGATGAACACGTGGTATCCGAGATCCATGAATTGGTCGGTCAGGGCCTTGGGATAGCTGGCCATGTAATAGGCCGCGCCGGTGAACAGGATGGGCGCCACTTCCCCGGCTGCCCGGCTGACGCTCAGGATGCCGCCCGTCATGATGCCGGGCATGGCTTGGGGAAGCACAATCTGGAGGATGGTCTGCAGCTTCGTCGCCCCCAAGGCCAGGCTGGCCTCGCGCAGGCCCTGCGGAATGGCCTTGAGCGATTCCTCGGTGGCCACAATCACCACGGGCAGCGTCATCACCGCCAGGGTCAGGGACGCCCAGAGAATCGCCGGCTTGCCCCAGCGGGGTTCCGGACCGCCGCCCAGCACGCTCCTGTCCATCAGGCCGCCGACAAACAAAATGAAGAAACCCAGTCCGAACAAGCCAAATACAATCGAGGGCACCCCCGCCAGATTGTTGACCGCCCCCCGGATGATGCGCGTCAGCAGGGACGTGGTCCTGGCATACTCCGTCAGGTAAATGGCGGTGGTGACGCCGACCGGGATGACAAACAGGGTCATCAGGATCACCCGGGCCGCGGTCCCGACGATCATCGGCAGGACGCCCGCCTTGTTGACGTCGAACATGTCCTGGTCGCTGTTCGAGATGATGAACCGCCACGACAGGCCGGTCCAGCCGTTGACCAGGATGTTGACCAGAATGACCCCGAGCATCCCGAGGATCAACCACGTGGCCAAACCCGTGAGCCCGGTGAACAGGCAGGACGCCCAGTCGCGGCTCTTGGCCCGGAAATGGATCAGCTCCGGCTCGCGTTCGCCCGGCTCGAAGTGCAGTTGCGGTGTCTGGACGTCCACTACGCTTTTCCTTCCAACCTGGCCTTGAGCCGGTGAATGATGAGATCCGCGACCAGGTTGGAGGCGAACGTCACGGCGAACAGGAGGGTGCCCAGCAGGAACAACATCCGGTAGTGATGCCCCCCCACCACGGTTTCCGCCAGTTCGGCGGCGATGGTGGCGGTGATGGTGCGGGTGGAATCGAGGATGTTCCAGGAGACGATGCTGGCATTACCGCTGGCCATGAGCACGATCATGGTTTCTCCGATGGCGCGTCCGAAGCCCAGCACCACGGCGGCGAACACGCCGGGGATGGCGGCGGGCAGGACCACCTTCCACGCCGCCTGCCATTTCGAGGCGCCCAGGGCCAGAGCGGCCTGGGTGTAGCTGCGCGGCACGCTGGTCAGCGCGTCCTCGGCAATCGAGAACACGACCGGGATGATGGCGAACCCGAGGGCGATGCCGGCCACCAAGGCGTTGAGGCGGGACTGGTAACCGAACGTGTTCTGCAGCACCGTGGCCAGGACGATCAGCGCGAAAAAGCCCAGGACCACCGAGGGAATGCCGGCCAGCATTTCGATGGCGGGCTTGAGCAGTTCGCGGGTGCGGGGGGCGGCCAGTTGCGACACGTAGATGGCCGCGGCCAACGAGAGCGGCACGGCGAACAGCAACGCCACCAGCGTCGCCTTGAGACTGCCAATAAACAGCGGAACAACGTTGTACTTGTGGATCGCCGAGACGGGCTGCCAGATGAACTCGGGCTTGTCGTAGCCCGTCCATTGATGGGGGAGCAAGAGGTACGGCCACGAAACCGTGTTGATCCGGGCGTCCTTGTCCTCGGGGGCCGCCGCGATTTCCTCGGCCTTGACCTCCATGAGCAGCTTCAGCGTGGCCTCGTCCATCCGCTCCATCTCGGCTGCGGACAAGTCGAGGTAATCCGCCAGCTCGCCGCGGGGCATGCGGGCCATCTCTTCGAGGGAGACCGGTTCGTGATAGACGCCGCTGTCGGCAAGGCCCAGCAGGACTGGCAGGGACTCGCGGGCCACGAACAGGAAGATGAGGAACACCATGAGGATGGCGGAAAGCGACACCCCCAGAATGGCCTTCTCCCCGAGCCACTCCAGCGGGCGCGCCTGGTGGCCCCGGCGCAATCCCATCCAGCCGTGGCTGCGGCCGCTGGTCTGTCGGCTTTCAGCCATCCCTAGGATCCGCTGCGCCAGTTCTTGGGCAGCGGGAAGTAACCCACCTGTTCGACGACCTTCTGGCCTTCGTCGCTCCGGATCCATTTCAAGTAGGCGCCGATCTCCGCCTTGTCGAGGTCCGGGTTCACGTAGATGTAAAGGTAGCGCCAGATCGGGTAGGATTGATTGGCGATATTGTCCGCGATGGGCTCGACGCCCGGGCTGGTTTCGTCCTTCTTGACCTTGAGATGTTTGGCCCCCTCCCCGTATGCCGCGCCACCATAGCCGATGCCGTTCTTGTCCTTGGCCACGGCCTGCAGCACGGCGGCCGTGCCGGGCATGGTCTGGGCGCTGGCAGCGAAGTCCTTGCCCTTCAGCACGTGTTCCTTGAAGAACTCGTAGGTGCCCGAGCTGTTCTCGCGGCTGTAGATCGTGATGGGCGCATCCCCGCCGCCGACCTCCTTCCAGTTCCGGATCTTGCCGGTGAAGATGCCGTCCAACTGGTCAAGGGTCAGCTCGCCGATGGCGCTCTCGTTGTTCACGTAAACCGACAGCCCGTCCAGCGCCACCTTGTATTCCGTGGGGCGCTTGCCGAAGGCCTTGATGCAGGCCGACACCTCCTTGGGCTTGATGGGGCGGGAGGCATTGGCCAGGTCGGTGGTCTTGTTCTGCAGCGCGGCAAACCCGGTGCCGGAACCGCCGCCCGTCACCTGGATCTTGTTGTCGGGGTTCTTCTGCATGTAAAGCTCGGCCCATTTCTGGGCGAGGATCACCATGGTGTCCGAACCTTTGGCGGTGATGTTGCCGGCGGAGGCGGAGAAGGGCAGGCTGCCACCCATGATTGCCGCGAGGAGAACGAGGAGTTTTGTTTTCATAGTTTGGTTTCGATGGGGAAAGTGTCACCGGACGGTTCCGCGCGGGTGACGCGCCGGTTACGTCCGCGTGACAAAGCAATGCTTCAGAATTTCAGTTGGGCGTCCGCCTGAACCCGGATGAACGAGGTATCCGTCGTTCCCGGCACCGGATTCACAAGCTCGGTGAAGAACCCGGTTAGACCCAGGGTCACCACATCGAAGGGCGAGTACTGGAGCTTGACCACATGACCCTTGATGTTCGTGCCGGTCCGGTAACCGCCGTCCCATCCGCTGTAGGCGAGCGATGATCCGTAGAATGCGCCGCTATCCGAGTCCAGGAACTCCTCATACCAGGTGTTGCCTTCCAAGTACTTGTAACGGTAGGCGACATCCCAAAGCCCTTTCTTGCCGGATTTGCCGAACTGGATGCCCGCGGAGAAGCCGTTGTTTCTGACAGGCGCGGAAAGGTTGTGCAGGAAATCGCCGCTGAGTGTGATGGGAAACTTGGTGTTGTAAAGCGGAACACCGTTTTCCACCAAATAGGTGACGGAAGCATCCGCCTCGAGCAGGTTGAACGCGTAAGCCGGCGTGTTGGTGGCCGTGGAGGTGCCGCCGGCGATGCGATCGTTGCCGATGTTGATGTTGGGCACGTTGTTGTTGCCCAGCATCTCCCGGTTGACGACGGAGAACAGGCCGAACCCAAGGGAAGAACTGACCTTCTGGCTCCATTGCGAATCCCACCGGGGCTGCCCGCCGAACAGATAGGGGTCACTGCTGGACGTGCTAATCTCGTCCAGTACGAAGCCCCCGAGGAGCAGGTTTACCGAGTGCTCGTCGCTGAAGCGGCGCCCAAACGTCTGCGCCAGCCCTTCCGGGGTGTAGTCCCGGTCAAACACCAGGTCCGACACCACAAACGGATTGTTCATCTTCCCAAAAGTGGTCGAAGCCATCCATTCCGGCCCTTTCAGCGAATACCATGTCGCGTAGGCCAAATCGATGAATATGCCCTTCTTGGCAGCATCATCCGACAACGTGGTGTTCTGCGAGATGGGATCGGTGCCTGAGCTCACACCCACCGTGCTCAACTCGCCGGAACCAAGCTGGAATCCCATCTCGAAGTTGTCCACCAGATCCACGGTCACTCCAAGCCGCGCGCGGTAACGCCACCGGTTCCGGTCCACCCAGGTTGACGTCGTGCCATTCTCGTTCAGATACTTCGGGTTGCCCCCCTTGTAGAACCCTTCGAACCGCCCCCGGAAATCCCCATGGAAATCCAGTCCGGTGACGATCTCCGGCAGGCCGGTCTTCACCTTGAACGCTTCGTCGAAGCCCTGGTCCGCCTCCTGGCGTAATTCCTGGGCTTCATCGACCGTCAGAATTCCCTTCTCCACCAGCTTGTCGATGATGGCATCGGAGGATTGGGCGTGCATCCCTGGCCGGACAACCATCAATGTGGCCGCCACCAGTCCCTGAATAACTAGTCTTGATTTGATGGGCTTCATGGTTTCAATGTCTTCAGCGCCACCAATCTGTTACGGCCATGTGACAACACAACGCCTTTATTGTGACGTTTGTGTTACGCGGATCCGGGCCGCGGGGACCGGCCCATGGCAGGCAATATATGGCGGGCGTGGCTTGGGTGCCCAAGCCGGGTTCGCCGCGGAGGGTGGACGTCGGTTGCCGAAACGGGAGTCGCTCCCGGGCAGCGTCCTGGAATGCAGTCAAGCGGTTGGATAACAAACTATTGTGAGATACAGGCATGAGTTCCGACACCGAATCATCTTCGACCACGCCCACACCCGGCTCCCCCGCTGACCCTTCCCAGGCCGGCGGGGTCGGGCCCGCGTCCGGCAGTCATTTGGAAGCCTCCAAGCAGCGTGACCTCGATGGCATCCGGGAAACCACCCGGCGCATGGGGGATCTCTGCCAGCAATCCCTGAGCGACGCCTTCCGGGCTTTGATGGAAGGCGACCGGCAACTGGCCTATGCGGTCATCATCCGGGATCGTCACATCGATGCCCTGGAGAGTGAGCTGGGGGAGGAGTGCCTCCGGTTCCTCGTGCGGCATGTCCCCGCCGGGGCGTCCCTGCGCTACGCCTACGGGGCCATCCGCGCCAGCCTCGAGCTCGAGCGCGTGGGCGACTACGCCGAGAGCATTGCGCGTCAGGCCCTCAAGCTGGGCGGTTATCACCGCAATGTGCCGGTGGACCGGTTCAAGCGGATTGCGGACCTGTCACTCCCAATGCTTGGCGATGCGGTGCGCGCGTTTGCCAATCAGGACGCGGCGTTGGCGGCCCGGACCATGGCTGTCGAGGAAGCCGTGGATGTCTTGCGCACGGAGTTGAATGCCGAGCTGGTGAGGCTCTTCCGGGATGGAAAGCTGGCCTGGGAACAATTGCACCCGCTGATGACGGTCGCCCGCCGGCTGGAGCGCGCGTCCGACCAGGCCCACAGTCTTTGCCTGGAAACCATCTATGCCTGTACCGGCGAGGATCTCAAGCATCGGGGGGCGGACGTGGTCCGCGTTTTGTTTGTGGACCGGCATCATGCCAGCCTGGGCCCGATGGCGGAAGCCATTGGGAACGCGCTGAACGAGCCGCGGTTCCTATTTGCCAGCGCCGGGCTGGAACCGCGGTCCGTGGACACGAGTACCATTGCCTTCATGCGGGAGCGCGGATTCGATCTGTCCCGGGTGGCGCCGCGGGCGGTCACGGAGGTTCGGGACTTGGACAAGTTTGATGTGGTGGTGGCGTTGGATGCCGAGGCCCGGAAGGTTTTCCAGGCCCGCTCGCGACGGTTGGTGTGCTTGGATTGGCCGTTGCAGGACCCTCTGGCCTTGCCGGATGGTCAGCCGGCCAAGCGGGAGGCGATCGAGGCGAGCTGCACCTTCTTGAAGGAACACATCCAGGCTTTGGTCCGGGCGATCCTGGGCGAGCAAGGGCCTGCGCGCCAAGCATGATCGGAGTCAGATCCATGCTCTCGGTGAACCTGTCGTGCCGGAGCGCGGGTCCGCGACCCGCAGCGGCTGCGCCACTCCGGGCGTCCACAAAGGTTCGCGCACCCATCCGCCCTTCGAGGCTGCTGCGGCTCAGGGAGCCGCGCTCCTCCGCAAAGGGTTCATGGCCCCAACTCACATCCAATGGCTGGAGGTGGTTCCTCTCCCTGAATCGTGTCGGAGCCGGCAGGCGGAGGCTTGCATTCCGGTTTCCGGGCCGGCTCCACGACCATAAGATCGCGGGCTGGGAGTTGGTCTTGCTGGGCGCCCTGTGCTGCCTGGGAACGGGCTGCACCGGTGGATCGGACGGACCCGCTCCCACCCAACGGATCCAAAACATCGGCTCGGACACCATGGTCAACCTCGCCCAGGCCTGGGCGGAGGCGTACCCGCAGGTGGATCCGTCGGTGTCCGTCGAGGTGTCCGGCGGCGGCAGCGGTCTGGGCATTGCCGCCCTCATCAACGGTACCGCGGATATTGCCAACGCCAGCCGCCACATCGAGCCGGAGGAGGAGGCCAAGGCGGCGGCCCGGTCCGGCCAGAAGCCCATCGAGTTCCTGGTCGGCTTCGATGCCCTCTCCCTCTACGTGCACAAGAACAATCCTCTCGAGGAGATCACGCTGGACGAGCTGCGCGAGATCTTCAGTGAGGGCGGGCAGATTGACCGCTGGTCCCAACTGGGCATCACCAACATCCCCGACGCCCGCACGGATCGCATCATCCGCGTCAGCCGCCAGAACAACTCCGGTACCTATCATTATTTCCGGGACACCATTTGCGGGAAGCGGTCCGACTTCAAACTGGGGTCCCTGGACATGAACGGGTCGAAGGACGTGGTCGAGTTGGTGGCGCGCACGCCCGGGGCCATCGGCTACAGCGGCCTGGGTTACAATGTGCCCACCGTCAAGATGCTGCGCATCGCCCGCCGCAAGGGGCTGCCGGGCGTCCTGCCCTCGGTGGCCACCACCTTGGACAAGTCCTATCCGATTTCCCGGCCCATGTTCATGTACACCCCGGGCACACCCCCTGCTCACGTGCAGCATTTCCTCGACTGGATCTTCTCCGAGCCAGGCCAGCACATCGTCAAACTCACGGGTTATGTTCCTCTGCCGCCGAAGGAGGAGCCGTCCCGATGAGCCCGGCTGCATTTGCCTCCAGCCGGCCGCGCCGCCATCGCCCGGCTTACCAGCGGGTGATCGAGCGATTGGTGGAAGGGGTGATCCGTGCCTGCGGCGCCAGCGCCATCCTGTTCGTCTTCGGCATCTTCTTCTTCGTGTTCCGCGAGGCGGCGCCCTTGCTCGGCAAACTCGATTGGCACCAGGTGCTGTTCAGCCAGGAGTGGTATCCGACATCGCGGGCCAACGTGCGCTATGGTGTGGGCGCATTGATCGTCGGGACCTTGAGCGTGACCGGCTTGTCCATGCTCTTGGCCGTGCCCTTCGGTGTGGGCGCGGCCGTGTTCGTGTCCGAATTCTGCACCGGCCGCGTGAAGGAAACGCTCAAGGTCCTGATCGAACTCCTCGCCGCCATTCCCAGCATCGTCTGGGGGTTCATCGGCCTGAGCGTGATGAACCAGGTGATCCAAGCCCTCTTCCCGGCTCCGGTCGGGCTGAACCTCTTGAACGCCGCCATCCTCCTGGCGCTCATGAGTGTGCCGATCATGGTCAGCATCGGCGAGGACGCGCTCAAGGCGGTGCCGGATTCCTATCGCGAGGCGGCGCTGGCCTTGGGCGTGACGCGTTGGCAACTGGTCTATCGCGTGTTGCTGCCCGCCGCGCGTAACGGCCTGCTCGCCGCCGTGCTCCTGGGCGTGGGCCGCGCCATCGGTGAAACCATGGCCGTGCTGATGGCCACCGGCCATGCGGTCAACATCCCCCACAGCCTTTTCGATCCCATCCGCACCCTGACCGCGACCATCGCCGCCGAGTTGGGCGAGACGTCGGTGGGCTCGGATCATTACCGGATGCTGTTCGTGATCGGCGTGATGCTGTTCACGATCACCTTCATTGTGAACCTGCTGGCCGACCTCGCCGTCCGCGGCGTGCGCAAACGATGACCCCACTGCCCTCCAGAAACCGCAGGGTGGGGCTGCGCCGCGCGCAGCCCGGGCGCCGGAACACCGGCGCCCGGCCGTGCCAGACCGGTTCCTGGTCTCCAGGCCCTTCTTGAACGCCATGCAGCCCTTCCAGGAAACCCCGTTCAGCCGGCGCAAGCGCCGAAATGAGCGCCTTGCCCAGGTGGTCCTCGGCGGCATGGCGCTGGCGATGGTCATCCCGCTACTGTTGATTGTGGGTTACCTGATGTTCAAGGGCGCGCCATTGATCTCGTTGTCCTTCCTCCTCAGCAATCCCACCCACGGCATGCGCGAGGGCGGCCTTTGGTCCGCCCTGCTGGGCACGATCTACCTGGTGGTGATGGCCCTGCTGGTCGCGGCGCCCATCGGCGTGCTCTGCGCGGTGTACCTCAACGAGTACGCCCGGGACAACTGGCTCACCCGCCTGATCCACCTCGCCGTCATCAACCTGGCCGGCGTGCCCAGCATCGTCCACGCCCTGTTCGGCCTCGGTGCATTTGTCCTGTTTGCCGGCCTGGGGCGATCCATCCTCGCCGCCTCCCTGACGCTGGCCATCATGACGCTGCCGGTCATCATCGCCAGCACCAAGGAAGCCCTGGCGTCCGTCCCCATGTCCTTCCGCGAAGCCTGCTGGAACGTCGGGGCCAGCCGCTGGCAGACGATCTGGAAGGTGGTGTTGCCCAACTCGATCAGCGGCATCCTCACCGGCGTCATCCTCCAGGTGTCGCGCACGGCCGGCGAAACGGCGCCCATCATGTTCACCGGAGCGGTCTTCTTCAAAAAGATCGAGGCCGGCAATCCCTTCGCCTATGCGCTCACCGACCAGTGCATGGCGCTGTCCATGCACCTCTACACCGTGACCACCCAGGTGACCAATGCCCCCGAGGCCTTGCCCTACGCCATCGCCCTCGTTCTCGTGGGCGCCGTGCTCGCCGTCAACGCCACCGCCATCTGGCTGCGCAGCCGGCTGCGCTCCCGCAAAAAATGGTGACCAGCCCGCCCAAGATCGAAGTGCGCGACCTGCGCCTGGCCTACGGCCACAAGGAGGTCCTGCATGGTGTCTCCTTCGCGGTGCCCAGCCACGAGATCTTCGGGATCATCGGCCCCGCCCAGTCCGCCAAAACGTCCCTGCTGCGTTGCCTCAACCGCACCATCGAGTTCACGCCCCACATCCATGTGTCCGGATCGATTCGCGTGGACGGACAGGACGTGCGGCGCGTGCCGGACGTTTACGAGTTGCGACGCAAGATCGGCATGGTGGCGCCGTTGCCGGTGGGGCTGCCGCTCTCGATCTATGACAATGTCGCGTTCGCCCCGCGTTGCGCCGGCCTCACCAACCGGCAGGAGCTCGAGGCGCGGGTCGAGAAGTGCCTGCGGCAGGCGGCGCTCTGGGATGAGGTGAAAGACCGGCTCGACACCCTGGGCACCAAGCTTTCGGGCGGCCAGCAGCAGCGCCTGACCATCGCCCGCGCCTTGTCGCACGAACCCGAGATCCTGTGTCTCGACGAATTCTCCATCGCCATCGATCCGGTGACCACCATGCGCATCGAGGATGTGCTCAAGGAGTTGCGGCGGGAGATCACGATCATCCTGGTCACCAACCTCACCCAGCAGGCCCGCCGCCTGGCCGACCGCACCATGTTCCTCTGGAACGGCGAGGTCGTGGAACTGGACCGCACCGAGGTGATGTTCAGCGACAGCCCGAAGGACCGGCGGACCTACGATTACGTGCAAGGCAACTTTGGGTGATGACCGACCTCACGCACAGCCTCACCACGCGCCACCTGAACCTCTGGTACGGGAGCTTCCAGGCGCTGATCGATGTCACCGTGGACATCCGGCACGGCCAGATCACCTCGCTGATCGGTCCGTCGGGCTGCGGCAAGACCACGCTGCTGCGCTGCTTCAACCGCGTGAACGAGCGCTACGGCTCGGTCACCACGCAGGGCGAGATCCGGATCCTGGGCCGGAACATCTACGATCCCGACGTCTCGCTGGTGGAACTCCGCAAGAGCGTGGGCATGGTGTTCCAGCGCCCCAACCCGCTGCCCTTGTCCGTGCGCGAGAATGTGTTGTTCGGACTGCGCATCCACAGCGAACGCGGCGCGCTCAAGCCGGACGCCCTGGAGGCGGCCGTCGAGCAGGCGCTCACCGAGGTGGGGCTTTGGGAGGACCTCAAGGACCGCCTGGACCACCCGGCCATCAGGCTCCAGCTCGAGCAGCAGCAGAAGTTGTGCATCGCCCGGCTGCTGCCCCTCAAGCCGGACGTCATCCTCATGGACGAGCCCTGCTCGGCGCTGGATGTCAACGGGACCAAGGCCATCGAGGAATTGATGTTCAAGCTCAAGGGCCGTTACACGATTGTGATTGTCACGCACAACATGGCCCAGGCCCGCCGGGTCAGTGACGAATGCGTCTTCATGCTCATGGGCAAACTCCTCGAGCATCGCCCCACCGTGGACCTCTTCCTCAACCCCGCCCACCCCAAGACGGCGGAATACATCGAAGGTCGCTACGGGTGAGCACACCGGCGGGCGGGTGAGGGGATTCGAGCGGTTCATGGTCCCAATGCGCGCCCGATTTTGGGATTCGAGGCTCCCCATGAACCGTGTAGCAGCGGACGTGAGTCCGCTCCATCTGAATTCGGTGGAGAAGTCAGAGCCGACTCACGTCGGCTGCTACAATACAGAAGCGCGGTTCGCAACCCTCGGAAGCCCGTGGGATCCCCCCAGGAACCTGGGCTCGCCATCACTTCGTCCCTCTCGGCCGGGGGGAGGTGCCCGATAGGGCGGGGGAGGGGATTTGTGCGGTTCATGGCCCCAACGCGCGATCTCTTGATCGTGGAGGCTCCCCACGAACCGTCCGCCGGAGCCCGGACGGCCCCCATCCGCAGTGGTTTCGACCGTGCGGGGTTGTTGCGAATTGAGGGCCGCTCGCGCTCCTTTCATCCGCCGGGTTGTCGGCCATCCTTCGCCGTCATTGAATTCCAGCCGTCGGAAGCTACACTGTGCCGACATGCGGATCCTGGTCGCGGAAGACGTCGCCAAAATGGCCAAACACATCCGGCACGGGCTGGAGGCTGAAGGCTACGCGGTGGACGTGGCGTCCGACGGCGAGGAGGCGCAGTGGCTGGCGGAAACCCACGCCTATGATGTGATCGTGCTGGACGTCATGCTGCCTGCGCGGGACGGCTTCACCGTGGCGCGCCAGCTCCGGCGCAAACAGAACGTGGTTCCCATCCTGTTCCTGACCTCGCGCAGCGAGGTCGAGGACCGGGTGCGCGGGCTGGATGCGGGCGGGGATGATTACCTGACCAAGCCGTTCTCGATGGCGGAACTGCTGGCGCGGATTCGCGCCCTGCTGCGCCGGCAGCGGCCGCAACTGACCCACGTGGTCCGCGTGGCCGACCTCGAACTGGATTTGCTCGCCCGCTGCGTGGTGCGGGCCGGGCAGTCCATCACCCTCACGCCGCGCGAGTTCGCCCTGTTGGAGTTCCTGATGAGCGCCTCGCCCAAACCGGTCAGCAAGACCGCCATCGTCGAACATGTCTGGGATCAGCACTTTGACTCGGACACCAACGTGGTCAATGTCCACATCAAGCACCTGCGCGAGAAGATCGACCGCCCGGGGACGAAACCGCTGCTGCACACGATTCGCGGGGTGGGATTCGCGGTGCGGGAGGACGCCGGATGAAATCCCTGCGCTGGCGGCTGGCATTCTGGTTTGGCAGCGGCGTGCTCTTGGTCCTGATCGTCTTTGCGGCCGTCACCTATCATGTGCTCGATCTGGAACTCCGCCAGAAACACTGGCAGCGGGATTATCCCAATCACCCGGATTGGACCCTCCACGGCAGCTACTCGGAGGAGGAGGTCAACGACGTCCTGCGTGAATTCATCCAGACCGCCGCGACCTACGCGATCCCGCTCTGCCTGCTCGCGGTTCTGATCGGACTCGGCCTCGCCCGCAAATCCCTCCGGCCCATCAGTGAACTCAACCAGCAGTTGAAGGCCATTCGCGCGCCGACGCTGTCCAACCGTATTCAGTTGTCGGAACCCGACCCGGACTTCCAGACGCTTGTCCACCACATCAACGATCTGCTGGAGCGCCTGGGAAAGTCGTTCAGCGACATGAGCGAATACGCGGCGAAGGTGGCGCACGAACTCCGCACCCCGCTGACCATCCTCCGGCTCAAGCTCGAGCAGGCCGGCGAGCGCATCCCGCCGGAGCTGGCCGAGGAACTTCACACCGAACTCCATCAATTGACCCATATCGTCGGGCAATCCCTCCTGATCGCCAAGGCGGAGCAGGGACGCCTGGTGGCCAAGGCCGGCGTCTTCGACCTGGCGGCCACCGTGCGGGAGGCGGTGTCCGACTTCTCCCTGGTGGCCCGGGAGCAGGGGCGTCCGGTCGAGTTTCAGGGATTGGACTCGGCCCCGGTCAGCGCCGATGCCGGCCATATCCGGCAGATCATCCACAACCTGCTGACCAACGCGCTCAAGCATGGCCAGGGCCCGATCCAACTGGAGCTGCGACAGGTGGATCTCCGCACCGAGCTGACCATTCGCAATCAGGTGCGCCACCCGGACAACCCGGCCGCGGACACGCTGGGCCTGGGGCTTCGCGTGGTCCAGACCCTTTCCGAACTGCAACCCGGCCTGGAATACAAGCACCGGCGCAACGCCGGGGTTTACGTGGTCCAACTGTCCTTGCCCGCGGCGGGCGAAGGCATCCAACCGGTCCCCGCCCCCCCGGTTCCCAAGCCCGCGTTCGACGCGCGCACTTGAGGCGCGGACACACTGGAAGAGAAGGGAGTTCCAAGCTGAGCGGGTTTACGACATCGTGGTGGACGAGTTGCCGGTGCTGATCCGCAGCATCAGGCCGGACGCGCGCAATCCCTTCGGAATCCTGGCGAACCGGCGGGGTCACTTTGTCCAGTGTCTGGCGAAGGGCCGCCGCTTTGTCGTCGAGTGGCGGGAGAATCATGGCTGGGGTGACTTCGCAACGTTCGACCATTGGAGAGCGCAGGATAGGAAGCGTCTGACCGCCTTGACCGCACCCTATACCCCCACCGGTATTCCGGCGGGAAGAGACCCGGATTGGCTGACCTACGCGGATACGCTAAGGACGGCCACGCCAGTCTCACCCGCGTTCGCACCCAAAGCGGCGTCGCGCTCCTGTCGTAGCGCAGACTGGCAGTCTGCCGTGTCGCGGGTTGGCAACCCGCAGACCACCCGCAAGCCGGCGGCGCCTTCGGCCATTCGCACGCCCAGCCGAGTGCCACTCGGCGATACAGCAGATTGCCAATCTGCGCTACCAACGACGCGCTCCGCCTCAGTTCGTAGCGCAGACTGGGAGTCTGCCGTATCGCGGATTGGCAATCCGCAGGCCCGTCCGCCAAGCACAGGCGCCCCCGAACATTCGCAGCCCGTGCCGAGTGCCACTCGGCGATACAGCAGATTGCCAATCTGCGCTACCTTCCTGCCGCAGGTTAGGCGCAGACCCCGGGCTGCGCAATGGGTTTTGCCCGGCCACTTCAGACTCAGCGCGAGGCAATAGAGGGCTGGCTATCGGTCGAGACTCCTGAGGCGAGCGTCACGGTGAAGGACCGAGTTATCGAGTTGGCCCTGTGAAACAGGTTTCGGGGAAAGACCTGGCACGGGTCGTCCAGAAGAAGGGTTGGAGTCTTGCCCGGATTCAAGGCAGCCATCCTATCTTCACAATGCCAGGACGCCGGGAGAGATTGGTTATACCGATTCACGGTAACTGCCCCCTGAAGGTGGGGCTGCTCAGGAGTCTGTTGAAGATCGTAGATATGACCCAGGAGGACCTGGAAGAGGATCGAACACGACTAAGGGAATGTGGAGAACGCGGGGGGCGCGAAGGGCTGGAAGGTTCGATTTCAGTGGAGGATGGTCTCCCCTTTGACCCAGCCCGGGCCTGCCGCCCGCCCAGGATAAAGATTTCTTCATCTTCAGTTCACCTGTCCTTTATCCTTGGGTTTGTAGGTTTGGCGTGATGAAGAATACTTGGACATCATTCAACGCCATGCCCTCGCCTCTGGTCTCGACGGTTTTCCGGCTTTTGGTTCTCACGGTCGGCCTCGGTCTCACCGTTCCCAAAGCGTTTGCGCCACCCGAGGACGGGGCCAACTGCCGGAGCTGTCACGGCACTGTCCAGAGCGGCATGTACCTGACCGGCAACCAGTCCACGACCAACCTTGGGAGTGGCTTGCTGAAGGTGTATCAGGTGACCCAGGGCCAGACCGCCGCCATTGGTATCCAGTTGACCAATCGCTACGGCAGCACCTATGGGCTGTCGTTGCTGAACCTCAATGCTCCGGGCTACTCCGTGGCGACCAACCGGCTCGCATACACCGGGGATTCCACTTGGGCGAATCGCACGGACGGGGCTCTGAACTACTTCACCTTGGGGCCGAGCAGCCAGACGTTTCCGCTGTCCCGGACCAACAATCTGGTGATTCAGAGCAACACCCCGCCCGACCTCTACAAGGTTCAGATGCAAATGGCCGGCCCGGCCAATGGAGAATGGTCGCAGGTCGAGGATTTCTACATTCAAGTGTTGTCGGCGGCGCTTCCGCCCGCCAACCAGCCGCAACTGACCGGTCCAGTCTTCGCCAACGGTCAGTTTTCGGTGACCACCCCCACGCAACCGGGCTATACCTACTATTTGGAATACAAGACGGACCTGACCAACGTCACGTGGACGGGGGCCAGCCAGGTGCCGGGCGATGGCACGGTCAAGGTCCTCACCAACGCGCCCACCACCGGGCCGCAACGGTTCTATCGAGTCAGAGTACAGTAAGCGGTTGTTGGAGGTGCTCCAATGCGCACACGAGCCCAGTGCGTTCTGACGGCAGCCCTCCTCGTGCCGGGCCTGCTGTCTGCCGCTCCCAACCAGGTTCTGGGCTGGAACAACCTGGGCATGCACTGCATGGACAGCGATTACTCGGTCTTCAGCGTGCTGCCTCCCTACAACACCATCGAAGCCCAGCTCATCGTCAACGGCCACCTGGTCACCGTGTCCAACGGTTACAGTGTAACCTACGAGGCCGTGGCCGACGCGCAGGGCTCGATCAATCGCACCGCCGTGGGCAAGGGCAACTTCTCGGAATACGACCAGGTGCTGTATGGTGCCGACCTGGCGCCGGAGGTCGGGCTCCTGGGTTGGGCCATGCCGGGCACGAACAATGTGCCGCAGTCCATGGTGTTCCAGCGCACGAATCAGCCGGTGCCGGGTGTGTTCACCCCGGTGAACTGGTTCCATGCCGAGGGGATCCCCATCACCCCCTACGACGATGCCGGCACCAAGAACCCGTATCCCTTGATGCGCCTGATCGCCCGCAGCGGCAGCACACCGATCGCCACCAATGACATCGTGTTGCCGGTGTCCGACGAGATGGATTGCCGCGCCTGCCACGCGTCCGGCACCCAGGCGGCTGCCCGGCCGGCGGCCGGCTGGACCTGGAGCGCCAACCCCGAGCGCGACTACCGCCTGAATATCCTGCGCAAGCACGATGACGCCCGGTTCCAGCAAATGCCCGCCACCTACACCCAGATCCTCGCCACCAACGGATTCAATCCGTTGGGCCTGTATCAGACCGTGGTGGGCAACGGCCAGCCGATCCTGTGCGCGAAGTGTCATCTTTCAGAAGCGCTGCCGGGAACCGGAGTGCCGGGGGTCGCGCCGTTGACCGAGGCCGTCCATGCCTTTCACGCCAACGTGATGGATCCGGTTCTGAACATGACGCTGGACGACTCGGACCATCGCGCCGCGTGTTACCGGTGCCATCCCGGTTCAGCCACGCGCTGTCTGCGCGGCGCGATGGGGGCTGCCATCGCCGCGGATGGTTCCTTGGAGATGCAGTGTCAGAGTTGTCACGGCAGCATGAGCCAGGTGGGCAGCACCAACCGCGTGGGCTGGATCATGGAACCCAACTGCCAGGGCTGCCACACCGGCACGGCCACCGCCAACAGCGGCCAGATCCGTTACACCTCGGTGTTCACCGACACGAATTACACCCCTCGCGTCGTTACCAACCCGACGTTCGCCACCCAACCCAACACGCCCGCCGCCGGTCTGTCGCTCTATCGATTCTCCGCAGGCCATGGTGGGCTCCAATGCTCGGCCTGCCACGGCTCGACCCACGCGATCTTCCCCACGATCCACGCCAATGACAACCGGCGGAACATCGCCCTCCAAGGCCACGCCGGCACCACGGTCGAATGCACCGCCTGCCACGTCAGCGTCCCCCGGACGTTCGTGGGCGGTCCGCACGGCATGCATCCGGTGGGCACCACGCCGTTTTCCGTGAAAACCGACGGCCAGGAACAGTGGTTCCACGGATTTGCCAAGGAGGATGGCGGCGTGGGTCTCGCTGTCTGCCAGACCTGCCACGGCGCGGATTATCGCGGCACTGTGCTCTCGCGCGCCCAAGCGGATCGCATCATTGGATCCAGGCGCTACTGGCGTGGAAAGACTGTCGGCTGTTACGACTGTCATAACGGCCCCGGCGGCGAGGGCGCCACGCCCAACACGCCTCCGACAGTGGCGAATCTGATCACCAACACCTCGAGCGGCGCCTCCGTGGCCCTGACCTTGCCGGCCAGCGACGCCAACGGGGATCCGCTGACACTGCGCATCGTGTCCCAACCGCACCACGGGTCCGTGGGCTTGAGCAACAGTGTCGCCACCTACTACCCTGAACAGGGTTACGTCGGCCCCGATCAATTCACGTTCGCCGCCCGGGATGGCTTCACCGACTCGAACCTGGCGACCGGCACGGTCTCCGTGGCGCAAGGTCCGTTTGCGATATCAGCGGTGGCTTTGGTCCCGCCGGATTACCCGGACGGCTGGCCGGTGCCGTTCGGTGTGGCGGCCACACCCAGCAACCTGCTGGGCACGGTCAGTCACCAGTGGAGTTTCGGCGATGGCTCTCCCGCGAGCACGCAAGCCCACGCGTCGCACGCCTATGCATCGCCCGGCAGCTACGGCTGGTCGGTGGTGTCCGCGGTCAGCGACGGATTGAGCACTGCATCGGCGACCAACAGCGGCACCATTGTGATCGGTGCGCCCCTGAACGTGGTCTTGCAGCGTGCGGGCGCGGACGCGGCCATCTCCTACCCGACCACCTCGGCGCAAGCGGTGCTCGAGGAGACGGGCGCTTTGACCCCGCCTCCCCTCTGGTCGGCGTCCACCAACGCGGTCGTGATCGCTGCCGGGCGCTGGACCACCTCGGTGGCCCCGGCGGGTCAAACCCGCTTCTACCGTCTCCGCCACGTCCAGTGAGGGTCTCCCGGTCGATGGAACGCATGTCATCCTCCAAGCACTCGGGGAATCTCGGGCGTTAACATCCTCGAACCGGTGGATCCGAACTCCGGAGTTTCAGGGATCCTTTTTCCTGCGTGGAGGCAGCGCAGGTTCCCCGGGCGGCCCCACCCCACTAACTTCCCGCTCGCCCGCTTCCGGCGCCCCTGCTAAACCATCGCGGCATGCCGCTTTCGTGGATCGAGATTCGACATCGGGCCATCCGCTTCGCCCGCGACTGGGCCGGGACCACGAGCGAATCCGCCGAAAAGCAGACCTTCTGGAACGAATTCCTTGACGTCTTCGGCATTCGTCGCCGAACGGTCGCCAGCTTCGAGGCGCCGGTGAAACAGTTGTCCGGCCAATACGGTTTCATTGACCTGTTCTGGCGGGGCGTGCTCCTCGTGGAACACAAGTCGTTTGGCGGGCATCTGGGCCGGGCGGAGTCCCAGGCGTTCCAATACATCCAGGACCTCACCCGCGCCGGGCGGCACAAGGAAATCCCGCGTTATATCCTGGTCACGGACTTTGCCCGGATTGCCCTGCACGACCTCGATCCGGAAGAGCAGCGTCGCGGGCCCGGGGAGATCGGCCAACGCGCGGCCACGATCGAGTTCCCGCTCAGCGACCTTTGTCACCACATCCACGCCTTCGCCTTCATCCCGGGCTACAAGCAGCACACCTTCCGGGAACAGGACCCGATCAACATCGAGGCCGTCGAGATGCTCGGCAACCTTCACGACACCCTCGAAGCGGGCGGATACAGCGGACACGATCTCGATCGGTTCCTGGTGCGCGTCCTGTTCTGCCTGTTCGCCGAGGACACCGCGCTGTTCGAGCGCGAAGGCTTTAGACTGTATCTCGAGAACCGCACCGCGGAGGACGGGTCCGACCTTGGACCGCGTCTGGCCCATCTATTCGACGTGCTGAACACTCCCGTCGAGCGGCGCCAGACCAACCTCGACGACGATCTGCGGGCCTTCCCCTACGTCAATGGGGACCTGTTCGCCGAGCCTTTGCGTTTTGCCGCCTTCAACCGGGACATGCGCAATGCGCTGCTGGCCTGCACGCGGTTTGATTGGTCGCGCATTTCGCCGGCCATTTTCGGGTCGCTGTTCCAGTCGGTGATGGAGCCGCGCGAGCGGCGTCAGATCGGCGGGCATTACACCAGCGAACGCGACATCCTCAAGGTGATCCGCTCCCTTTTCCTGGATGATCTGCGCGCCGAGTTCGACGCGATCAAAGCCGACCAGTCCACGCGGCGCCGGACACGTCTGGAAGCCTTCCACCAGAAGCTTTCATCACTGCGCTTCCTCGATCCGGCCTGTGGGTGCGGCAACTTCCTGGTCATCACCTATCGCGAGCTGCGGCAGCTGGAACTGGACGTTCTGAAGGAACTCTTCCCGGCGGGGCATGGAGGGGAGAGGGGCTTTCAACAGGTGTTCTCGGCGGAGGAGGTGGCGCAACTCACCCGGGTGGACGTGGACCAGTTCTACGGGATCGAGATTGGCGAATGGCCCGCGCGCATCGCGGAAGTCGCGCTGTGGCTCATGGACCACCAGATGAACCTGCGGGTGTCGGAGGCGTTCGGTCAGCTTTACCAGCGGCTGCCGCTGCGCAAGTCGCCGCACATTCATGTGGCCAACGCCCTGCGGACCGACTGGAGGACAGTGCTCCCGCCGGACCGCTGCTCCTACGTTCTCGGCAACCCGCCGTTTGTGGGGAAGCACTACCAGAACAAGGACCAGAAGGCCGACATGCTCCAGGTCTTCCGCGGCTTCAAGAACCTTGGGGACGTTGACTACGTCGTTTCCTGGTTCTACCGCGCGGCGGAATATATCCAGGAAACCCGAATCAAAGTCGGGCTGGTGGCGACCAACTCCGTCACGCAAGGGGAACAGGTGCCGCTCGTCTGGGGGCTTCTGTTTGACCGCTTCAAGGTCAAGATTCACTTCGCGCATCGCACCTTCGCGTGGCAGAGCGAAGCGCGGGGCCAGGCGCATGTGCACGTGGTCATCATCGGCTTTGGAACCTTCGACCCCAGCCCCAAGCCCATTTTCGATTACGAGACCGACCCGGAACAACCCACGGTCGTCACCGCCCGTAACATCAGTCCCTACCTCACACCCGGTCCGGACGCCTATGTCACCAAGCGCACGAAGCCGCTCTGTGAGGTGCCCGAGATGCGGTGCGGCAACAAACCGAGCGACGGCGGGCATCTGATCCTGACGGATGAAGAACGGGACGCATTGCTCAAGGACGAGCCGGCAGCCGGCAAGTTTCTCAGGCGCTTCACCGGTTCCGAGGAGTTTATCAACGGGAACATGCGCTGGTGCCTGTGGCTGAAGGATGCTTCGCCTGCCGAACTGCGGGCCTTGCCCAAGGTCGTGGAGCGGGTGCAACGCGTGCGTGAGTTCCGACTCCGCAGTTCCGCAGCCCCAACCCGCAAGGCGGCAAGCAACCCCGGGTTGTTCTTCTACATCTCTCAGCCGACGACCCGGTTTATCGCGATTCCGGAAGTCTCCTCCGAGCGCCGCCCGTTCATCCCTTTGGGGTTTCTGCCGCCTGAGGTCATCGTAAGCAACAAGATATACCTTCTGCCGACGCCCAACCTGTACGCATTCGGATTGCTCTCCTGCACAATGCACATGGCCTGGGTCAGGCAGATCGCCGGCCGTCTCGAGAGTCGTTACCAGTACTCCGGCAGCATGGTTTACAACAACTACCCGTGGCCGCAGGAGGTCACGGACCCGCAACGCGCGGCGGTCGAGGCGTCCGCCCGGCGCGTGCTCGACGTCCGTGCCGAACACCTCCCCCCCAAGGGGAACGCCACACTGGCCGATCTCTACGATCCGCTGGCGATGCCGGCGGATTTGGTCAAGGCTCACGCCGAGCTGGATCGCGCGGGGGACCGTTGCTACCGCAAGGAACCCTTCCGCAGTGACCGCGAGCGGGTGGAACACCTGTTCGCGCTTTACGAGAAATTGACCGCCCCGCTGGCGGCTGCGGGCAAACCCAAACGCGCCGCGCGAAGGAAACCCGCCCACACCCAGCCTGAACCTTCACCCCGGCATCCCAGCCTGACGGAGGCCCAAGCCGCGGCGGACGCGGCCCATTTCTATTCCGGCAAAGAGGAACCGCCGGCCTATCGGACCGGCCCTGCCTAGCGGATCACCTATGGTCCGTGGAACGAGAACGTGCAGTGACCGTCTCGGTTGCAAGGCAGGCTCCCGATGCCCGCTACAACCTGAACTCGCCCAGGTCCCCGAGTGGCAGCACGGCAATGCGCTCGTCCAGGTCGTAACGCCGCGCACCGGGATACACAACGAACAACTTTTCCAAACCACAATCCTCCAGCGCCGCGCGCATGGACTTGGTGGTGGACGGCGCATCGCCATATTTGAACTCGAAGCCATAGCGCCTTCCCCCCGGACCACGAGCAGATCCAGTTCCGCCCCGGCGTGAGTCGCCCAGAAATAGGCGTCCCGCTCCGCCGCCAGAAAACGAATCACCTGCTCCAGCGCAAAGCCCTCCCACGAGGCACCGAACCGGGGATGCGACAGCACTTCGGAACCGTCGCGCAACGCCAGTAACGCGTGGAGCAGACCCGTGTCGCGCAGATAAACCTTCGGCGACTTCACCACCCGCTTGCCGGTCTTCTCGAACCAAGGCGGCAGCCGGCGGACCAGGAACGCCCCGGTCAAAATGTCCACATAACGCGCCGCCGTCTTCGCATCAAGTGACGATGCCCGCGCCAGTTCAGCCACGTTCAGCACGCCGCCACGCATGACTCGCGGCATCGCTGGTGGCAAGAAAGGAGCGTGGGAAACCGCCGCGCACCCACAGGGTGTGCGAGTGGTCCGACCCCACCTCGCGGAGATCAAACCCGCTCAAATAGACAAAGGCGCCCCGCCCCGCCAGCGTTTCCGAGGCCCCGCGCACCACGTCCGGTGAGGCGCTGCCCAACAACAGGAACTGGGCGGGTGTTCCCGGGCGATCCGACAGCACACGCAACACCGGCAGCAGCTCCGGCATGGTCTGGATTTCGTCCAAGACCACCAAACCGCGCAAGGCCCCCAACGTCCGCTCAGGCGCTGCCCCGAGGGCTTGACGATCCGTCGAACTCTCCAGGTCAAAGAAGTGGTCCCCGGCGCTGACCAGTTGGCGCGCGAGCGTGGTCTTGCCGCATTGCCGGGCTCCAAGGATGGCCGCCATCGGCGCCCGCTCCAAAGACTGGCGCACCTCATTCAAACGCGCGGTGCGAGGTATCTCGGGGTTTAGCATCCTGGAAAATGTGGACCAAGACTCCACGTTTCTAAGGATTGTTTCGCTTTCAGGGTGTGGTCGCAGATGGGATGGCCCGCGAAAAGGCGCAAGAGGCGCAGAAGCGGCAGGCCAGGACTAAATGATCCGAAGGGATGACCGGCTTTCTCCTTTGCCCCAATCGTGACATTGTTATGGCTTGAGCCTTGTTTTTGACCCTATTCACGGGGCCGGAGGGCAGAGTGTCAAAGGTTAGGACTGACCCGTTCACGAACGTCAGAACTGACCGACGCGGGCGGTCTGTGGCGTCCGAATTGGAAACTGACGCGGCCCGCCCGCGTTCGGTCCAGTGATTTTGTTCGACATCCCTATTTCGATTACTGGCACTGGCCCTCGTCCGTGCCAAAGCAAAGCCACTCGACGCTCCACCGGATCGAATCCGCAAATCTGGTCGTCACCCAATTGGAACAGGACTTTGTCGCTGGGCAAATGCACAGCGTTCCGGACAGTCCAGGCTCCGAAAGGAGTTTCGTAGGAAAAGCGAACTCGATTGCCTGTCTCCTTTTGGGAAGCTCGAAGGCCTTCCACCGGCCAGAATCCCGCCCAGAACTCCCACTGACTGTTTGTCGCACTCCCAAGACCTTGCACCTTGCCGAAGCTAAACCATGTCCCTTCGTAGTCGGGTGGATCGGTATGGGTGCTGCGCCAATCCGGAGCGGCCTGCACGTGCAGGTTCGTCAGCACCTCCACGAACCTCGGATTGCGCCGATCCCCTGTGTCAAGCCGCGCCATCAAATCCCACCGGTTGGTATCCATCGCGCTGGGACGAACAAACAATCGGTCGTTGTCGTCCTTCGAGTGCAACTCGTAAATCCTCTGCTCATCTTTGCTCGCGAGGCCCCGCCGATACACGTTGCCGTCAGAGGAAGCGATGAAGTAGACCATCACCGATTCCGGCAATGCGAGGTCTTCGGGCGCGACAACGTGCATCTTCGTGTAAAGAGACGTCCCACTCGCCATCCAATACCATCCAAACAGAAGGATGTAGGAACTGCTCTGGACCGCGAGCGAAGCTCGCACGCTCCGCTTCAGCCAACCCTGGGCGGCCCGAAACCCCCAAGCGATAAATGGCCACTCCAACGCAAGGGTCAGGCAATACGTCACAACAACCATGATCCAAAACCACTGCCAGCCATTTGTGAGGTCCATCGGTAATGCCTTCACTATCGCCCCCCGGATGAAAAGTCCGCCAAGCCACGCTGAAGTGTAGTTGGCCACAATCATCGCCCCGACTGCCTTGGCGCGGGGAACGCCGAACCACCACCCGAGGAGGAATCCTTCCAACAAACCAACGAGCGCATTGCCGATCACCAGGTGAATCATGCCCGCCCACATCAGCGGCGTTCCCGCATTTGCGAAAGCCTCCTGTGGTAACGCCACGAGGCCGACGACAACGAGAAAGAGTAACGGGCCGCGCTTCATGTCGAACGCTCCGTATCAGGCAGGCCGGGCCAATGATGTTCAAGTGCCAATCGCGGCGCTCTCCCGGCCTTGCCTGGAAACGGATGGTTAAGCAGGAAAGCCCTCATTTCAAGTTGCCCAGGGATATGGCGCACTATAGGGAACCACGGGGTCGTGATACCACCAATCCAGATACCACCAATAACTCTCGCGCAGCCCCGGAATGCGCCACACTGGGGCTGAAGGAGCCCAGAAGACGAACAGCACCGGAGACGGCACACGGTCTAGGTAGCCATGCCCCTCCAGAGCTGAAAGGGGACCAAGGAGCAGAAGATCGAGCACCAGGACAAGAGCCCCCGCCACAGCCGCCTTGCAAAAGCGCCGAGTCCATGGTCGTGGTCTAGACATCAGCGGTTGATCTGTAGCGAAGACGTTCATGGACTTCGCAGCTTAACGACAGAACTGAGCGACAGCCGCCGACAGGAACGGTGGAGCGCACGAGGCACTCTCGAACCGCCGCCCCGCGTCGAGCGGAGAAGCGGGGCGGCTG
>JALOTZ010000049.1 GCA_025457615.1 Verrucomicrobiota bacterium | reverse complement strand
CTCGCGCGGACCGTGGTAGCGCTCGATGTAGAGCGGGGTCATTTCCGCCGAACGATGGCCCAGGGGACTCTCCAGCCAGCGCTTGTCGTCCAGGGGATGAACAATCGCCGGGAGCTCGATCCGGGAAGCGCGACGCGGCATGGGTTAAGTCATAATAGTGCAACCAAAAAAGTCAAGCGGGTTCATGGCGTTTTCCGGGGACCCGGGTAAAGTATTCCCAATGAACCCAGTTGCCGTTCCAGAGCAGCGACCCGGCGCGGTCGGACCGTGCGGAGTGTTTCTGGCGGGCTGCCACCTCCCGGTGGTGGCTGGCAGTGGGCAAGTTCCCAAATCGTTCAAGTAACCAGGAGAAGCAAGATCATGAACCAAAACAACCGTGTGCAGAAATCCCTGACCCGTCGCCTCGGCGCGCTGGCGGCGGTGTGCGGAATGGCGATCAGCGCGCAGGCGCAGGTGTCCGTCCAGAACGGCTCGTTCGAGTCGCAGGCGATTCCGGAGGGGAGTCGTTACTATGACGTGCTGCACAGTTACATGCCGGATAATTGGACCAAGTACAACGGCGGAGCCAACTCGGTGTACACCGATCACCGTACCGCCGCCCAATGGTCGACCGATTACGGCACGAGCACGCGGTATGGGAATCAGGTGCTGGGAGTGGGCCGTGGCGAAATCTCGTCCGCGTACCAGAACTTGGGAATAGTAACGGCGGGCGAATCCTACACCCTCACCGGCTTGGTGGGCAACCCGAACGACACCACCGGGAATGCCGGGCAGTTCTCCATCTCCTTCTCGGTCGGCACCACCTATGGCGGTTCAACCACCATTGCCACGGTCAACCATACCACCGTGGGCGATCCGGCCAAAGGAACGTGGAATCCCTTCACGCTGGTTTCTCCCGTCATCACTTCCGACCAGAGTGGCCAGAATCTGTATGTGCTGCTGCGCTGTGAAGGCACCGGAGGGTGGCCAAACTATCGTGAGTTCGACAATATTGCCATCTCGACGACCGGATCCACGCTGGTCACGAACGGAGTGGCCTGCGCGATCCAGCCGACCGTGAGCGTGAGTTGGATGGCTACGAACAGTGTGACGTTCCAGGTGCAGTGGACCACGCCGCCGGTGAGCGGTGGGTCGGTGTGGACGGATCTGACCGCCCCGATCCCCGGCAACGGCGCGATCAACACCGTGATGGACTACGGCTCCAGCCTGACCAAACGAGCCTATCGTGTCCTGGCCACCTACTAACCTCAACCCGATTGGAAGAAAGACGAGCACATGAAAACGATCAATCAAGTCAAAGCGGTTCTGGCGGCGGCGGTCCTGGGTCTGTGGCTGGCCGGCAGCGTCCAGGCGCAAAATCTCATCCTTAACGGCAGCTTTGAAACCAATTCGGGAACGGCGGCCCTCGGCTGGACTAACGACAACAATTTCGGCATCACCAATGTGCCGGTGGAATTCGGCCCGGCTTCGGGGTGGTCGGGGATTAGCCCAGCGCCGGACGGAACGCAAGTTGCGCTGCTGCCGGGCACCAACTGGCTCTACGGCCTGTTAAGTGACACGGTTACCTTGACGGCCGGCACCAGCTACCGCTTTTCCTACTGGGTGCGGAACTGGAGCGCCGATCCAAACTTGGGGGCTTACATTTATCTTCAAAATGTGGGCCAGCCGACCGATTACGACACCCGTGTCTATTCGGCATCCCAGAGCTGGCAATGGTACACCAAGGTGTTCACCGCGACCGGCAATGATACCGTCCGATTCGTGGCTTGGAGCCGCGGCCCCACCTACAACTACACGTTTTTCGACAACGTGACGTTGGAGGAGGGCACGTATGTTACCAATGCCTTGGCCAGTTCCACGGCCACCGGCGGTGTCAGTATCAGCTTTTTCGCCACCAACAGTGTGGAGTTCCATGTGCTGACCACGACCAACTTGAGCAACAGCCTCACGAACTGGGGCAGCATCGGCGGAACCATCATGGGCAATGGGACGGACAAGAAGGTGTTTGATCCGTACGGGACCGACTCCCAGAAATTCTACGAGGTCATCGCCATTTACTGACTTCTCAACCCAACAGCAGCAAAACAAACAAAAGGAAGCATAACAAATGAAACACATCAGTAATCGGAAAGCAGTCTGGGCGGCCACAGTTCTGGCCGGCCTCTTCACCAGCAACCTCCATGCAGTCGTGGCACTCCAGAACGGATCGTTCGAGTCGCAGGCGCTCACTGTGGGAACTAAGGCGTACGACGCCACCTACATGCCGGATAATTGGACCAAGTACAACGGCGGAGCCAACTCGGTCTATACGTACTCCCGGAACACCACCCAATGGTCGGCCGACTATGGATCGAGTGCGCGGTATGGGAATCAGGTTCTGGGAGTGGGCCGTGGCGAGATCTCGTCGGCGTACCAGTACCTGGGTGACGCGGTGGCGGGTGAAAGCTACTCGATCACTGGCTGGGTGGGCAACCCGAACGATACCACCGGGAATCCCGGAGCGTTTTCCATATCGCTGGCTCTCGGCAATAACGCGACGGTCCACTACTACTACTCAACTACCTGGACCTCGATCAACCAGACCACGGTGGGCGATCCGGCCAAGGGGACTTGGGTTCAGTTCACTCTGAATTCTCCGATGGTGACGGCGGGAGATGCCGGCAAGCACGTTTATCTTGCGGTGCGAAGCGAGGGTACGGGCGGATGGCCGAACTATCGTGAGTTCGATAATCTCCAGTTGACCACCATCGTGCCCGAGCCGTCGGCGATGGCGCTGGGAGGCTTGGGGTTGGCGGCGATGCTGATTTTGGGGCGGAAACGCCAGTAAGACATGTTTGGGATCCTGCCGGCGGGCGAATGCCCGCCGGCGGGATCGGTTGGAGAGCGGAACCAGAAGGGGAGTAGGTGGTGGCAGTGCGAAGCCATGGGAAACGGATGGCGGCGCGAACGGTGAAAGCAATGGACGCGAAACTCAAGAGCAGCGGCAGCCCGGCGCGGGGCTTTACCCTGATTGAATTGCTGGTGGTGATCGCGATCATCGCCATTCTGGCGGCGATGCTGCTGCCGGCGTTGGGCAAGGCAAAGGACAAGGCCAAGACCACCGCCTGTGTGAACAATTTGAAGCAGATCGGGCTTTGCTTTTCGATGTATGCCACCGACAACCGCCGGTATCCGCCAGCCGTGGCGGACTACAACGATTTCGGCACCGCGCGGGTCCAGACAGACACGAACGCGCCGGGGGGCTATTTTCACGGGCCGACCGGAGGCGACCATCCCTACACCTGGATGGATTATTTGAATGCCAACTCCAGACCGGGCGTGGGGGTGTTCAAGTGTCTGGCCGTCAAGGGCGCCTACGCGCAATACGGGGTCGTGGATCCTTCCTACGGCTACAACGACACGATCAGCGGCTATCGCAGGACGTATTGGGGGGGCGGGGCGGGCAAACTGCCCGCCAAGGAATCTGAAATCAAGCGGACCTCGGACACGTTTGTCTGCATGGACTACGCCCGGTGCAATTACGCTTACACGGCGAACGGCGCGGAATTCGCCGCGCACCAAAGGCAGAACGAGCCCAGCGCGGGTCCCCACAACAATGGGGCAAGTTTCCTGTGCGCCGATGGGCATGTGAAATGGTACCGGAAACTGGATGAAGACATCCAGGACACCCCGCCGGGAACCAATCCATATTGGAATATCTTTGCCCGCTAAGGCGGTCTGGCGTTGCCCGGTGCAACGCGTGGGCCGGGTCGGCCTCGGGGTCCGCAACAGCATGCCGGCCGGAGGCCAATCAGTCCCGCTCGGCTGGGGGGATCGAGGCCCGGCGAGGGCAACTCACCAGGGCTTCTTCCCGGCAGGTTGGTGGCGGTCAGGGTATCGTGTGTGGTAAGTTGCGCCCAGGCGGGCTCGACGCAGCGGGGGCTCGGGGCCGGCAGGCCGCACTTCGGCTCGCGTCACTGGGTGGGCGGTACACGGCAAAGCATTTCGTGCAATGAGAGAACATAGCTATCGCGCTGCGAGTCTGGCGACTGCGGCTGTCCTGCTGTTGTGGTCGGGGGCGGCTGGAGCGGCGGATTATTACGTGGCCCTCACGGGTTCCGACACGAATGCCGGCACGTTGGGGGCGCCGTTCCGCACGATTCAGCAGGCCGCGAGTGTGGCGGTGGCCGGCGACAACGTGTATGTGCGGGCCGGTGTTTACCGCGAGACCGTTCGTCCGGCCAACAGCGGTAGTGACGACACCAGCCGCATCACCTTCCAGCCTTACAACAACGAGGAGGTGACGGTGACCGGCGCGGACGTGGTGAGCGGGACGTGGGTGGCGCATTCCGGCAACATTTGGAAGATCGATGTGCCGTTGGACAACTCCACGGACGTGAACGGGAACAAAGTGGAGACCGACGGGGATTACCAGTTGTTCGTGAACGGGTGGATGGCGGCCGAGGCCCGGTGGCCGAACAACAACGGGTATGATCCGAGCTTTCCCAATCGGGCCACGGCCGGGAGCCTGACTTACGGGACCGATTCGGCGGGGACCGCCAGCATCTATTATCCCTCGAACCCCAGTTGGGCGGCGGGGGCCAAGATCAATTTCTGGCCGGGGGTCAGCTATTTTCTGCGTACCGGCACGGTGACGACCCGCAGTTCCAACTATCTCAACGTGAGCTACACGTCGCTGGGGGATCCCGCCTATTCGGCGAAATCGGGTGATCCCTTTTTTCTGTGGGGCAAACTGGAGGCGCTGGACGCACCGGGCGAGTTTTTCCTGGACCGGAACGTGACGCCCTACAAGTTGTATTTGTGGGCGCCGCAGGATGCGAATCCGAACCAGCTCACGGTGGAACTCAAGCGGCGGCGCTACGCCTTTGACCTGACCTCGCGCCATTTCATCACCGTGCGCGGGTTCCGGCTGGTGGGGGCCAATGCGTATGTCTATTCCAACGGCGCGCTGCTGGACGGGTTGAAGGTGTTGTATGCCTCGCACCTCACGCAGGATGTGGGGACAGGGTATCCCGACTCGTATGGCATGGTGCTCAAGGGTTACCTCAACAAGATTCAGAACTGCGACATTGCCTACAGCGCCGGCTCGGGCGTCGGCGCCCGCGGACATTACGAGACGATCCGCAACAACATCGTCACGGACTCGGACTATGTCGGGGCGAACTTCGCCGGCATTTATCTCTTCAACGAGGTGGCGACTGCGCCCCCGAGCGGCAACACGATCCAGAGCAACACCGTCGTCAATTGCGCGGCCAGCGGCATCTTCTACAACACCCAGAACGTGTGGACGAATACCACGCCGGCGGCGTCCGCAATCCTTTACAACCGGGTTTCGTCGGTCTGCCTGCAAGCGGCGGACAACGGGAACATCTACACCAGCGGCAATGGCGGGAACACCCAGATCGGCTACAACATTCTGAACGACAACCGCGCCAACGCCGCCGGCAACGCCTACGGCTATCCGGTGTATGGGGTGACGGGCGCGGGCCTGTATCTCGACAGCGGGGTGGCGCAGTTCAACGTGCATCACAACGTCACCTTCGGCAGCATGTACGAGGCGCTGCGGGTGAACATTGCCGGCAAGAACCTGACCATCGCGCACAACACGCTGCTGGCCGACGCGCTGAGTTTGAACAACGGCTACCCCGATTCCGGGACGAATTTCACCGGCAACCAGATTTTCAACAACATCTTCCGCGCGCCCGCCAACAGCAATGGCAACATCCCGGCGGCGCAGATTTCCGTGACGAATATTTTCTCCACGACGGATCCGTTGTTCAACGACGCGGGGAACAACGACTACACGCTGCAGGCCGGCTCGCCGGCGCGGGATACCGGGGCGGTCTCGGGGTATGCCTATGTCGGCTCGGCTCCGGACCAGGGGGCGTATGAATACGGCGCGACGGTGTGGTCGGCGGGCGCGGGCATCACGCCCCAGTCCATTCCGGCGCCGACGCTCTGGAGCGCGACGGCGGGCAGCGGCTCGGCGACGTTGACATGGCTGCCGGCGCCCGGCTGGCGGTATGTGATCTACCGCTCGGACACCAGCGGCTACGGCTACCAGCCGATCGCCACCAACAATAGCGACACGCTGACTTACACCAACACGGGCCTGACCAGCGGCGGGCCCTTCTACTACACGATCAAGGTGGAGCGGTTGGGAGTGCAGAGTGCGGCCTTTGGCAACGAATTGAGCGTGCTCCCTACAGGGAGCTGGCCGAGCGCGCCGACCAATCTGCAGGCTGCCGGCTACTCGACCGACCAGATGAACCTCGGGTGGTTGGACACCGCCGGCAACGAAACCGGCTTTGAAGTGTGGCGCAAGAGCGGAGCCACCGGCACCTATGCGTTGCTGGCCACGCTGCCCGCCAATACGACGGGTTACAGCGACACCAACCTGCCCAGCGGCACCAGTTACACCTACCGCGTGCGGGCGTTGAATGCGGCCGGCTCGAGCGCCTACTCGAACGAAGCCACGGGCACCACCAAGGGCACGCCCACCGCGGTGACAGGTCCGGCCAACGGCTCGTTCGAACTGCGGGTGCTCGGCGATGGCGTGCAGGACTTTGACAACTACTATGGCACCTGGGGCTTGTCGAACTGGGTCACCGCGACCGGGGCCGGGGCGAACACGGTTTACATGATGGATCGGACCACCAGCGGATGGAACGCCGCCTATCCCGCCACCACCAACGCGCCGGATGGCAACCAGGTGCTCGGCCTGGGCCGGGGGGGCGTGGGGACGGTGTACCAGGATTTGGGCGCGGTGACCACCGGGGAGAGTTATACGCTTAACGGTTGGCTGGGGCGTCCATCCGACACCACGGGCAACGGCACCGGGTACGCCATGCAACTGCTGGTCGGGAGCAGCTTTGCGTCCGCAAGCACGCTCCTCGACTTGAACAACACGAACGTGTCGGAGCCCGCGGTGGGAGCCTGGAAACCATTCTCGGGCACCAGCGCCGTGGTGGGAGCCGGCCAGAACGGTCAGCGCCTTTACCTGAAATTGTATGCGTCCGGCGCGGGTGGGTGGCCGAACTTCCGCGAGTGGGATCAACTGCAAGTGGCGGTGATTGCGCCGCCGCCGACCTTCACGACCAACGTGGCGGCGTCCACGGTTCTCGAGGGGGTGAGCCTGTCGTGGTTCGGCAGCAACGGGCTGCCTTACCAGGTGCAGTGGCGACCGGATCTGAATGCCAGCACGGTGTGGAGCAACTGGGATGACGCCGTCACCGGTCAAGGCGCAACGAACGTGGTGTTTGACCCGTTTGGGCCCTGGAACCAGCGCTTCTACCAGGTCATCACCAGCCCCTGACCCGGCGCCCGGATGACACCAGGAATAACCCTCTGATGACGCACCTTGAACGATTCCTCGCCACCATCGAACGCCGGCCTGTGGACCGACCAGCCTTCTGGCTCGGTTTGCCGGTGACCGGCGCCATCCCCGCGCTCCTGAAGCACTTCGGGGCCTCGGACTTGCGCGACCTTTACGTCAAGGCCAACGACGACGTTTACCCGATCGAGTTCCCGTATCATTCGCCCACGGGCAGCGCCATTTACATGGCGTTTGACTGGACCGGCGCCGGGCCGCAGGACGACGAGCACCGCACCCTGGGTGGAGAGGGCTTTTTTGCCGGTTGCGCCGACCCAGCCCGGGTCGAGGACTTTCCGTGGCCGGATCCGGCCCTCTACATTGACCGCGCGCAATGCCGTCGGAACGCCGAGGCGGCGCCACCGGGCCGGGCCAACCTGGGCATGGTCTGGTCCTGCCACTTCCAGGACGCCTGCGCGGCGTTCGGGATGGAGAATGCGATGATGGCGCTGTTCGAGGCCCCGGAGGTGTTTCGGGCGGTGATGGATCGGATCACCGACTTCTACCTGAAGGCGAATGGGCTGTTTTACGAGGCCACCCAAGGGCGATTGCATGCCGTGCTGATGGGCAACGATTACGGGTGCCAGACCGGTCTGATGCTGTCGCGCAAGCAGATCGTGGAGTTTTCCCTGCCGTGGACGAAGAAGCTGGTGGACCAGGCCCATGCGCACGGGCTGAAGGTCATTCACCATTCCTGCGGGGCGATCCGGGATTTGATCCCCGACCTGATCGCGCTGGGGGTGGACGCGATTCACCCGATCCAGGCGCTGGCCCGGGGGATGGAAGCCGTGGGACTCAAGCGGGATTTTGGGGGCCAAGTGTCGTTCTGCGGCGGCATTGACGCCCAGAATCTGCTGGTGCACGGCGCGCCCGACCAGCTCCGGGCCAAGGTGCGCGAACTGCGAGACCTCTTCCCCACCGGCTTGATTCTGTCCCCGAGCCATGAGGCCATCCTGCCCGACGTGCCGCCGGGGAATGTGTCCGCGATGGCGCAGGCGGCGGTGGAGATGTGAGCGGGTGTAGTGGGACAAGAGAAAGCTCCGTGCCGATGACCTCGAAAGAACGCCTGATGCGGGCGCTGGCCCGCGAGAAACCCGACCGCCTGCCGGCCACGGTGCATCAGTGGCAGAAATATCACCTGGACACCTACCTGGGCGGGGTGGACGCGCTCGAGGCCTTCCGCCTCACCGGCCTGGACGCCCAGATCCAATACTTCGAGGCCATGGGCCAGTTCTGGATCCCCGATGCCGAAAAATTCGTCGTCTCCACCCCCGAATGGCGCGAGGAAATCACCGTCATCAAGGACAACCCGAATGACAAACTGCTCGACCACGTCATTCACACGCCGGGCGGCACGCTCACCTACAAGACCGGCGGCAACCGCACCACCACCTGGATCCTCGAATACCTGATCAAGAAGCACGAGGACGTCGAGCTGATCGCCCAATACATGCCGGTGGCGAAACTGAACCAGGCCGCCATTGCCGCTGAATACGACCGGATTGGCGATGCCGGGATCCTGCGCGGGTTCGTGTGGGGGGACCAGGCCGGGTGCTGGCAGCACGCCTGTTGCCTCATGGCCGAGCAGGATCTGATCTTCGAGGCGATGGACAACCCGGATTGGGTGCATTTGCTGTGTCGGACGCTCCTGGAGAAGAAACTGCGCTTTATCGAGGAATCGCTGGTGGGCGCCCGGTTCGACCTGATCGAGACGGGCGGCGGGGCGGGCAGCGACACGGTGATTTCGCCGGCGATGCATCGGGAGTTCTGCCTGCCCTACGATCGCAAGATCCACGACGCCCTGCACGCCGCCGGGCACAAGACCACGTATCACACCTGCGGCGGGATGATGCACATCCTCGACCTGGTGGTCGAAAACGGCACAGACGCCTCGGAGACGCTTTCGCCGCCCGGAGTGGGGGGGAACATCACCGCGCCGGAAAAGGTGCGGGCGGTGTTTGGCGGCAAGATCGCCATGATTGGCGGCATGGACCAGTTCAACATCCTGACCTCGGGCAAGCCGGACAAAATCCGCGCCGAGACGCACCGCCTGTTCGAGGGCTTTGGAAAAGGCGGCGGCTACATCTGTTCGGCCAGCGACCATTTCTTCGACACCCCCGTGGAAAACCTCAAGGCCTTCGCCGCCGCAGCCGCTGAGTGCATTTACTAAGAGACGGAAGAAGGATCCGCGGATTGAAACCATGAACATCCTCAAAGCCATCAGCATTGACATCAACTGGGACATGTTCTGGCGTCCCGCGTCGCCGGGGCTGTATGTGCATGCCGATCCCAGAGCCCAGGTGCGGTGGTGCCACGAGCTGGGCGCCAACGTGATGCAGACCTTCTGCTGCAGTTACAACGGCTATGCCTGGTTTCCCAGCGACGTGGCGCCGGTCACGCCGGGGTTGAAAGGCAATTTCCTCCAGGACCAGGTCGAGGAAGGGCATCGGCTGGGCCTGAAGGTCATGGGGTACTTCTGCCTGGGCTCGAATCCGTTCTGGGCCATCAATCACGATGCGCACACGTGGCATGATGTGCGTTCGACCACCAACCAGAACGACGCCAAGTCGGGCACCGCCAGCAAAGACATCTCCTGGAACTGGATTCCGTTCACTCAGGAATACCTGGATTACTTCTGCGCCTGCCTCCGGGATGTGCTGGTCAAGACGAACGTGGACGGGTTCATGATTGACTGGTTCAAGGTCGAGCGTTGCCCGGTGTGGCTCGACCAGGAGAAGCAAATGTGGGGCGAGCTGATGGGCGAGCCGTTCCCGACGCAGTCCGAGCCGTCGCCCGAGGCGGAACTCGAGTTCAAGCGCCGCCAGATCGAGCGCGCCTGGGTGCGGGTCAAGCAGACGGTGCGGGAAACCCGTCCTTCGGCCATTATTTGGACCAACCAGCCGTTCACGAAGAGCGATGACCCGCTGTGGAACGGGCACCGGCTGCTCAAGGAAGTGGATTGGCTGCTGAACGAATCGCCCAAGACCGAGTTCCTCGATTGGCTGGCGAAGAACATCGGGCCGCAGACCAAGCTGTTGCAGAACTTCTGCGGGTGGGCGGAACACGCGGCGGACAACTGGCGCGAGCTGGACACCAAGCGCTTCGGTTTCTACGGGTTCACTACGGTCAATCCTGGCACCGGCCTGCCCTGGACGCGCGAGCAGGTCGAGGCGCACCGGCGCAAGGTGATGTGGCCCACCGTTCTGGACCGCTACCTGGCCGATGCCCGGAACGTCGAAATCCTGCGGAAAGCCTATCACAGCATTTAGCAGGGGAGGGTTTCGACGCTTGAATCAACTGAACGCTTTTACATCTGCCGCCCGTTGGATCTGGCATCCCGCCGGCGAGGGAATCAACCAGCACGTGGACTTTGTCCGCGACTTTGTTCTGCGCGCGGTGCCCAGGACGGCCACTGTGCGCATCGCGGCGGACTCGGATTACCAGCTCTGGATCAACGGCACGGCGTTGCCGGGCCGGCAGTTCCCGTGCTATTCCCACGACCGCGTCTTTAACACGCACGAAGTGGCCCGCTGGCTGCGGCCGGGCCGGAACCGCATCGCCATCCTGGCGTATTTCCGCGGCGTGGACGGTTTCGAATACCGGTTGGGCCGCGCAGGTTTGCTGGTGCAACTCGAGGCTGGCACCTGCCGCGTGGTCAGTGATGGGGCCTGGCGTTGCCGGCTTGACCCGGTGTATCGCTCGGGCGAGTTGCCCCGAACCACTTTCCAGTTGGGATTCACCGTGGAAGCTGATGCAGGACGCGAAGACCGGTGGCGCGAGCCGGGCCTGCGCTTGAACGCCGGTTGGAAGCCGGCCGTTGAACTGGCAGCCCCGACCGGCGCTTACTGGAAGACCCTGCGGCCCTGTCCGCTGCCGCTGGATGCGCGGACCGATATCGTGCCCGCAACCCTCATCGCTCGCGGCGAAGTGCTGCGGCCGGGCAGGGGAGACGTGCTCGCCGCCGGGGCGGACTCGCGATTTAGTCTGCCGGAGCAGACGGCCGCCGGCCAAGGGGCGCCCAGCGCGGCGCAGCAGATGATGCAGGACTTCCGCCGGATGAGCCGCGTGGCGCAGCCGGCGCCCGGGCCGTGGCGGTTGACGTTGCCTGACAAGCCCGGGCGGGGCGCTTTGGCGCTGTTCGACCTGGGCGGTGAACAATTCGGACACGTCCGCCTGGTGGCGCAAGCGCCGGCCGGGACCGTGATCGAGATCGCTCACGGGGAACATTTGGAAGACCTGGGCGTGCGGGCGTTTGTGGGCGGACGCCATTTTGCCGATCGTTTCATCTGCCGGGCCGGGCGCCACGAGCTGGTGATTCCGTTCCGGCGTGTGGGCGCGCGCTACCTGCAACTGCATGTGTTTGTTCCCGCCGCCCGAAAGGGGACGCTGGTGATCGAGGAGATCGGCGTGGTGCCGCGCGAATATGCCGGGCCGGTGCGGGCCGGTTTTGCTTCCGCCGACCGCCTGATGCAGGCGGTGCGCGAGGTGTCCGTGCGCACGTTGCGGTTGGGCATGACCGAGCATTTTGCGGACTGTCCGTGGCGCGAGCAGGCGCTGTATGGCTACGACAGCCGCAACTCGGCGTTGTTCAACTACTACACCTTTGGCGACTACGCCTATGCGGCCGAATCCCTGCGGCTGCTGGGCCAGGGGTTGCGCGCGGACGGGTTGCTCGAGTTGTGCGCGCCGGCGCGGGTGCCGATCACCATTCCCATCTTCTCCTTGGCCTGGATTTGCGCGGTGCGCGACCATTACCTGTTCAGCGGGCGGTCGGAACTGTTCCGCGAGTTCGAGCCGGCGATCCTCCGGATCCTGGAGGCGTTCGGGTCGCGCCACGACGCGCGCACGGGCTTGTTCGAGTTGTTCATCGGCGAGGCGTTCTGGACCTTCTACGAATGGGCGCCGGGCCTGGACTTCAAGGACGGCCATTCGTTTGGGGATGATGGGAAGTACCGGCTGGACGCGCCGCACAATCTCTATCTCATCGAAGCCATGGACGCGCTGGCCGACCTGCTGGGGTATGAGCGGCGGGGGAGCGACGCGGCGGTGTGGCGCCGGCGCGCTGGAGCATTGCGCAAGGCGGTCGGGGAATTCTTCTGGGACGAGCGCCGGGGATTGTTCGCGTCGTTTGGGGACCGGCGGGCGCGCTGGCATTACAGTGCGGCGACGCAGGCGCTGGCGCTGGTCACCGGGGTGGCGACGGCGGCGCAGCGGGCGCGGTTGCAGCCGCGGTTGTTCGAGACGGAGCCGGGCTCGAGGGGGCAGGAGAAACTGATTCCCATGACGTTGTCCACGCAGGTGTATGGGCTGAAGGCATTGCGCGGCGCGCCCGAGGCGCTGCAGCGCGGGGCGTATGACGCGCTGCTGAGGATTTACGGCGGCATGGCGCTGAAAGGCGCGGGCACGCTGTGGGAGACGGAGCGGGGGGCGGACGAGTTCGACCTGGCGGGCAGCCTGTGCCATGCGTGGTCGGCGGCGCCGCTCTGGTTCACGCAGGCCTATGTGCTGGGCGTCGAGCCGCTGGCGCCCGGGTTCAAACGCTTCCGGGTGCGACCGCATCCAGCCGGGCTGCCCGGGGCGGACGGGCGCATTCCCACGCCGGCGGGAGCGCTGACGATTTCCTGGCGGCGCCACGGCGCCAGGCTGAAGGTCGCGTGCCAGGCGCCTCGAAATTTGAGGCGCACGAACTGAAAGGAGCAAGGAGGCAGGTATGATGGCGAACACAGCGCAAACCAAACACTCGGCCAAAACCACCGTGGCGGCAGCAACCCCGCCGGTGGCCGGTCGCGGCGCCTTGAGCGCGGAGCTGGACTTTGCCGCCCGGCGGGCGTGGGTGGACAACGGCCTGTTGCGGCTGGAACTGGACTTTTCCCGGGGCCTGCGGCTGGCGCACTTGCGCAACCTCGCCACGGGCACCGACTGGATTCCCCAGCCGGCCGATTATGAATGGGGGACGGACGAATTCCACGCGCACCTGGTCACCGATGGGCGGTCGGATTTGTGGCCGGATTTGGCGCCGCCCTCGCAGGAATTTCGTTTGCAGTGGGCGCCCATTCCGAGCACCGCGTCGCTGAATGTCGTGGAGTACAAAGCCGACGACGCCCGGTTGCTGGACCGAACCGAAAGTGGGCAGACCTGCGCTCGCGTCGTGCCGGAGCGCTCGTTTGCGTGCGTCGAGGGTGACCGGGCGGCGTTGGGAGTGACCGTGGAATTTGCCGAGCAGGGCATGCAGGTGACGGTGCATGTGGAAGTGCGGGCGGGGGTGCCGGTGGCCCGGCGCTGGACCACGGTGCGCAACGCCGGAAGGCAGCCCGTCACGCTCAAACAACTGACCAGCCTGCTCCTGTCCGTGCGCCCCAGCCCCGGCGACCTCGAACTGCAGTGGGTGGAAAGTTTCGTGCATCCCGCCTCGGACAAGGTGTATCGGTGGCGCCTCGGGTCGGTGCATCGCGAGACGCTGACCGCCTCGACCCGGCGGAAACTGCGGTCGGGCGCCTATTCCCGGCCTCACGACGGCGCGCATGGCAGCATGGCCTGGATGGCGCTGCACGACCCGACGCTGCGCGAGGGCATGTATGTGGGGTGGGAATGGTCGGGCATGTTTGACGTCGAGGTGGGGGACTTTCGCGAGGGCGCGGGGGTGTTTGGGGTGCGGGCCGAGATCAGCCGCGACGACGGTTATGAGCGGGTGCTGGCCGCGGGCGAGAAGTTTTCCACGCCGGTGACCTTCCTGGGATTTTATCAGGGAGACGCCGAAGCGGCGGGGGCGGAGACGCGTCGGGCGGCTGAGAAGCTCTTCGGGTTGCCCTGGCCGGATGGGCGTGCACCCTCGTTTGTGGGGTATTGCACCTGGTCCAACTGGCACGAGTTTGACGGCATCACCAACCACATCAAGCCCGAGCGCATCGGGCCGGAGATTGAGCGCGCGGCGGCGTTGGGGGTCGAGTTGTTCATTTTGGATTACGACTGGTTTCCGTTGCTGGGGGATTTTCGCAGTGACCCGAAGCGTTTTCCCGAGGGCGTGCGGGCCATCAGCCGCCGGGTCAAGGAGGCCGGTATGGAGTTTGGGCTCTGGATGGGCTTTGGCCAGGCGCATGAGAACGCGCCGGTGGTGCGCGAGCATCCCGAGTGGCTGGTCACCCAGCGCGGACGGCCGCTGATCGGCGGCTGGGGCCTGCGCTCGCTCTGCCTCGGGTACGCCCCCTGTCGCGACTGGGTGTTCGAGCAAATTTGCCGCGTGGTCGAGGAGTTCGAGGTGGACTGGCTCAAGCATGATTTCGACCTGATTCCCGTGTCCGACGCGCATCATCATGCGCCCGGAGCGACGGATTCTCGCGTCGAGAGCGTGGCCGGCTACTATGAAATCATGGAAAAGCTGCATGCACGGTTCCCGCATTTGTATCTCGACAACTGGACCCCGGCGCTGGGCGGGGCGGACTTCGGGAATTTCCAGCGGCATCACTCGATGATGGCCTGCGACTTTTACGGGGCGGTGCATCTGCGCGGCATGTTGCATGGATTGACCCACCTGTTCCCGTCCCAGCGCACGCACAGCTACGTGCGCGGGTTCAGCCGGGCCGACGAACGGTCGCCCTACACCTACCGGTCCGCCGCCTTCGGCAACGGGATGTATCTGCTCAACGACATCCTGCAATGGGACGAGGAAACCATGCGGGTGGTGCGCCGGGAGATCGGGCACGTGAAGGCGGACCGGGACTTGTTCCAGGACGGGGAGGTGCACCACCTGATTGCCAAGCAACCCGACCATTACGGCTGGGAGGCGCGGCTGGTCTATTCCCCGGCCAAAGGCCGCGGCATGGCCCAGGTGTTTCGCAATCATGATGCCCGGACGGAACAGACCATCGTGCTGCGGGGGCTTGAGCCGGACCGGGAGTTCGAGGTGGAATGGGTGGATGCCGGGCGGCGGACGAGCGCCACCGGACGGGAGTTGATGTCCGCCGGCGTAGTCGTCGCCCTGGCCAAACCGTTCAGCGCGGAGATCCTCCGCCTTACCGCACGCCCGCCCGGCCCGGCGGCGAAGCAGGGCTGAGAACGGCTTCGCGATCATGCCGAATGCCCCGCAACCACCCGCAACCGGGACGTGGCCCGTGGCCGGTCAAAGGCTGGCCATTGTCCTGCCCTATGCGGGCGCCCGGCGCTTCACACCGGTTTGGGCGGCGGCGGAGTCGCGCGTTGACTTCAGACGGCAGCCGCGCGCGGCGGTGCGTTGCACCCTGGCGTTTGCGGCCGTGGAACTCGAGCGGTTCCTCAAGCGCGCCCTGCCGGACCTCGAGGTGGTGTTTGCCCAACGCCCACCGCGCACCGGGCACGCGCTGATTCTGGAGGTCAACGATCCGGCCTCACGGGACAGCGGCTTTGAGTTGATCCCGGATGGCGCGCACCGCCTGCGCATCCGGGGACACGGACGCACGGGTGTAATCTTCGGCGCGTATGAATTTCTCAAACTCCAGGGCTGGCGCTGGTATGCGCCCGGTCCGCAGGGCGAGATTGCGCCGGAATCTTGCGACTCACTGCGTGTGCCGTCTGCGCCGATCACGGAACGTCCGGCATTCGACGGCGGCAATGGATTTGACCTCGAATGTTACTCGCAGGAATCGGTGGACCTCCTCATGTGGTCCGCGAGGAATGGTTTCGATATCTGGGCCGGACGCGCGGGCACCTTCTCGCTCGCCAACAAGCTGGGCATGACGATCAAACTCGGCGGGCACATTTTCGAGAGCATCCTGCACCCCGAAGCCGTGCTGGCGGATGGAAGGAAACTTTGGGACGCACAGCCGGAGTGGTTCGGTCTGCCCGCCGATGGCGTCCGCAAACGCGAACTCGCGCAAACCACCCAGTTCTGTGCCTCGCAACCCGCGCTGGTCGAATTTCTCGGCAACGCCCTGCTCAAGCGCCTGCGCGGCGATTGGGTCATCGCCGACCGCGTCGATATGTGGGGCTTCGACACCTGGGGGCAGATGTGCCAGTGCGAGGCCTGCCGCGCGATCGGCAATGCGAGCGACCAGATGCTGCATTTCGCCTCGCAGATGCGCGGGTTCCTCGACCGCGCCGAGGCGGCGAAGAAACTCGACCGCCATGTCACGCTCATCCTCTGCGCCTACGAGGGCACGGCCTCGCTCGAAGGCCCGTCCCGACCGGTGCCGGAAAACCTCGCCGCCGATGGCACGCTGGTCACGTTCTATCCGATCAACCGCTGCTACCGGCATGCGCTCAACGACCCGGACTGCGCGACCAACCGGCGCTATTGGGCCGCGCTCAACTCATGGACCTCCGCGCGTCCGGCCCTGCGGATCGTCGAGGGCGAGTATTACAACGTCTCGAAATACGAGGACCTGCCGCTGCTGTTCAGCGACGTGATGCGCAAAGACTGGCCGGCCTTTGCCGCCGCCGGCGTGCGCGGCGCGACTTACATGCACATCCCCTCCGTCCATTGGGGCATGCGCACGCTCACGCAAAACCTCTACGCGAAACTCACGCGCAATCCGCATGACGCGGACATTGATGAATGGACGGCCGAGTATTTTGCAAAATGGTATGGCCGCCATGCCAAGACCATGCGCCAAGTCTATGCGCTCGCCGAGGATGCCGGGGGCTTCTGCGCGCAATGGCGGGCCTGGGGAATCTGGAGCGTGCTCCATAACATGCTAGTCTGGGATGGCACTCCTGCGGAAAAACCGCTGAGCTTGCACGAGCACTTCGCGGATGCCGCAGTCGCCATCGCCGAAGGCAGGCGTTGCGTCGTGCTCTTGGAGGAAGCTCTTTCGCTCGTCAACGAGGCCAGAAAAAGCGAGGCCGTGCTCGCGTCGAAGGAAGCGCCGCCACCCGGCGCGGCGGTGAATCCCATCGAACAACTCCGCCTGCAAAGCGGCGCGCAGGTGGCCCGCCGTCTGGCCGAGGACTCGCGGCTCCTGCGCTACGGACTCGACGCGATGCGGCTCCTCACTGATCTGCTCGCCTACCATGAGGCGCTCCGGTTGGGCGAGCCCGCCGATGCGCTCTGGTCATCCATCGAGGCCACGGCGGAGGCGCTCGAAAACCAGATGATCCCGATCAATGTGAAGCATCCCGGCCCCGGCCTGCTCAGCCGCGACTGCCTTGAACGCACCCAGCTTGGCGCCACGATCTCACGCTGCCGAGCCTGGCGGCTGCGCAACACGAATCCGGTCTGAAACATTCTTTCCCACATGAATTTCTACGTATCCACACAAGGCGATGACAATTGGTCCGGGCTTCTGTCCGAGCCGAACGCAGACCGCACGGACGGCCCGTTCGCGACAATCGGAGGGGCACGTGAGCGCATACGGCGGTTTCTCCAACCCCCGGTTTTTCACCAGCCGCATATCGCGTGGCAACCGCACGGCATTTCCGGTCCCATCACTGTGCAGGTCCGCGGCGGTGTGTATCACCCCGAGGACACGATCCGATTCGGCGTGGACGATACCGCGCCAGTCACCTACATGGCCTATCCCGGCGAAACGCCTGTCATTGACGGCGGGCGCCGCCTCACCGGCTGGCGCGTTGAGACCGTGCACGGGCGCCCGTGCTGGGTGCTCGATCTGCCCGAGGTCGCGCGTGGGGAGTGGTATTTTCATTCGTTGTTTGTGAACGGCCAGCGCCGCTCACGTCCGCGCCTGCCCAAGAAGGATTGGTTCTGGATCGAGGACGTTCCGGGCAAGGGCATCGAAGCCGCATTCCACGAAGGTTCCTCGCAATTCATCGCGCGCAAGGGGGACATCAAACCATGGAAAAACCTGAGCGACGTCGAGGCGGTCGTGCTGCATTTCTGGGTGGACGAACACATGCCGATCACGGCGTTCGACGAGGAGACCGGTCTGGTCACGTCCAGCCGACGCAGCATTTTCTGCCTCAAGGACGACCTGCAGGCCTACAACAAGCCGCGCCTCGCGAAGTATTATGTGCAGAACATCTTCGAGGCACTCACCGACCCCGGCGAGTGGTATCTCGACCGGTCCACGGGACGGCTTTATTACCTGCCGATGGAGGGCGAATCGCCGGAGTCCACCGAGGTCTTCGCGCCGCGGCTCACCGAGATCCTCTCGATCAGAGGCAGGGCGGACTCCGGGCATCTCGTGCAAAATCTGCGCTTCGTCGGCCTGACCTTCCGCCACACCGACGCCGTCCTGCCACGCGGCGGATTTGATCCCCGCGGGTGCGACCGTCCCGAAGGGTCCCCCGGTTGGCCGAAAGATATCGACTATGCGGCAGCTCCGCAGGCGGCCTTCAATCTGCCCGGCGCGATCCGCTTCGAGGCCGCGCGCGGCTGCGCTCTGGAGGACTGCCGCCTCGAACACCTCGGCTGGTATGCCGTGGAAATCGGCGACGCCTGCTCGGCCATTCGCATTGTCGGCAACGAGATGTGCGACATCGGCGGCGGCGGCGTGAAGATCAACGGCGCGGACTGCCACGAACCGCGCCACCGGCGCACGGGCAACAATGTCGTC
>JALOTZ010000048.1 GCA_025457615.1 Verrucomicrobiota bacterium | reverse complement strand
TTCCAGGAAACCGCTTTCCCCCTGCCCGATCTGCGCGGCTACTTCCTGCGCGAACGCGCCGCGCTCTGGTGGGTCTCGAATCAATCCGACGATCTGCTCTGCCTGCCGCACTGCCGCATCGAGCGCCTCGATTACCAGTTGCGCACCGCCTTGCGCGTGCTGGGCCCGCTGCGCGGACGCGCGCTGCTCTCGGATGAAGTGGGCTTGGGCAAGACCATCGAGGCCGGGCTGGTGCTCAAGGAACTGCTCACGCGCGGCCTGGTGAAGCGGTTCCTGGTGCTGACCGTGCCGTCGCTGGTGGATCAATGGCAGGAGGAGTTGAACGACAAGTTTGGGCTCTCGACGGTCACCACCAACGAGGCCGTGGCGCGCAACGATCCGCAAACCTTCTGGCGCGATCACGGGAGCCTGGTCGCCAGCCTGCATACGCTCAAGCAACCCGCGCATCTCGAAATCGCCCGCCAAACGCGCTGGGACCTGCTGGTGGTGGACGAAGCGCATTACCTGCGCAACCGCGACTCGCAGGCCTGGCAGGCCGTCAACGCGCTCCCGCGCCAGTTCCTCCTGCTCCTCACCGCCACCCCCGTGCAAAACTCGATCGAGGAACTCTACCACCTGGTCACGCTGCTCCAGCCCGGGCAACTGCCTTCGCCCAAGGAATTCCGGGCGCGCTTCGTGGATCCCAAACGCCCGCGCCAGCCCCGCGAGCCCGAGGAACTGCGCCGTCTGCTGGGCCAGGTCATGATCCGCAACACGCGGGCCAACGCCGGCCTGAAGCTGCCGCCCCGCCACGCCGAAACCGTGCTGTTCGAGCCGGACGACGCCGAACGCGCGTTCTGGCAGCAATGGGAGAGCGAATTTCGCGCGCGGTTGGCCGGGCTCAACGCCAGCCAGGCGAGCCTGTGGGGACGACTGCTCCTGCAAGCCGCCGGCAGCAGTCCGGCCGCCTGGCGCGCGGCACTGGCGAAGTTCCCGGACGGGGCGCTGGCAAACGCCTGGCGGGAACAGGCGCCGCTCGAGCCCAGTTGGCGGCGCAAATGTGACCTGCTCGTCCCGCTCACCCAGGGCGGGGGAGGCGCGGTGATCTTCACCCAGTTTCTCGAGACGCAAGCGGCGCTGGCCGAACACCTGCGTGCGGCCAGGGTGGAAACCTTCGTCATCAACGGCAGCACACCCCCACCCGAGCGTCAGCCGATCACCGAGCAATTCCGAAAAGCGGGCGGGGCGCTGCTCCTGACCCACAGCGGCACCGAGGGTCGCAACCTCCAGTTCTGCCATCGCCTGGCCAACTTTGATCTGCCCTGGAACCCGATGGAGATCGAGCAGCGCATCGGGCGCCTGCACCGGCTCGGCCAGCAGCATCCGGTGCGCATTTACAACTTCGTCCAGGCCGGCACGCTCCAGGAACATCTGCTCGAAGTCCTGCAGGAAAAACTGAATCTGTTCGAACTGGTCGTAGGCGAAACCGGCCTGGTGCTGGGCGAGAAGTTTGCCAGCGACGAATTTGCCGACGAAGTGCTGCGGCTGTGGCGCGAGAGCGAAGGCCGGTTGGCCGAGGCGTTCGCCAGTCTGGGCGACGAACTGGCCGCCGCTCGCGACGGCTACGCCGAGGTCAAACAACTCGACGAAACCCTGTTTGCAAAGGACTACGAATCGTTATGAAGCTCGAACGCCTGAACCACTCGCCGGCCGCCGTGCTGGATTTCTACGACGAAGCCCTGACCGCGCTGGGCGCCGTGTGCGAACGCACCTGGCACGACCGCCTGCACGTGCTGGCGGAAGGCCCGGGCGCGCGGCTGTGGAACGACACGGGCGCGCTGCATGAAGTCGAGTTGTGGTTTCCACCGGCGGAGGACACCGCGCCGCGCGAGGCGGGCTGCGAGATTTTTCCCGGGTGTCCGGCCACCTTCCGGCTGGCCGAGGCGCTGCGCCCCGCGCCGCTCGAACTCGAACGGGTGGTGCTGCGGGGCGAGGACGGCGGGCCGCCCCCGGATCCCGAGGTGACGGGGAAACTGTGGCGGGCCCAATTTCCCGACACGCACCGGTGGCAACTCGACTCGGCCTTCACCGCCGCGCATCATTTCTCTCTGCTGGCCCTGCTGCGCTGCGAGGTCCAGGCCATTGACCAGCATTGGTCGCTGCGCCGTGTGGCCGTGTCCCTGCCGGATGGCTCGCCGGATCTCGCGCTGGCTCAATCGCTCGACTTCCTCGAATCTGCGGACGCCACCGCGCCCCTGGCCTGGCCGCCGCCGGACCCGGAACGCTGGCGCCGCTTTCTACACGCCGCGCTCGAGGCGGATCTCGAGGCGGACCTCGCCGCCATCCGCGCCCGGCAGGCCAACCATCTGCGGCGCGAACTGGATCGGGTGGACGATTACTTCGAGCACTACGAAGCGGAACTGGCCGCGCGCGCCGGGCGGACCCGGAATGAATCCACCCGGATGAAAACGGGGGAGCGACTGGCCGCGGCGAAGGCTGAGCACGGGCGTCGGCGGGCCGACCAGGTGGCGCGCCACGAGATCCGCGTGCTGAGCCATGTCGAGGCGCTGCTGGTCATCGCGGAACCGGCCTGGCAGGCCGGCCTGCGCTGGGAACTGCGCCATCAACCCCGGGCGGGCACCGGGCGATACATCCCGCGGTTGCGGCGATGGATGCTGGACGCTCCCGCCGCCGTTCCTGCTCGCGCGGGACCAGTCATGACGCCTTAAGCACGCCGGCGGGTACGTGGCCTACCCGGCAGGCATCAAGGGCGTGGTGGTCGGCGAGGGCGACACCTACGAGGAAGCCCTGCGCGACGTGCAGTCGGCCCTCAAGTTCCATCTGGAGTCCTTCGGTCCGGGCGCCCTCGACACCGACGAACCGGTGCTCGATGCCTTTGTGGCTGAAGCCACCGTCTGAACCATGTCCAAGTTCCCATTCACTTTGCCATCCCACTCGGCGGTGATCTCCCGCCACGTCATGCCACGTTCGATCTGTTCCAGGACGAGCCAGACCACGATCCGCGTGCCCGGGCGTGGCGCGAGGCGCAGTTGTCCCTGCGGCGGTCGGAGGAGTTCACCCATCCCTATTACTGGGCCGCGTTCACCCTCACCGGCCAGTGGCGGTAGGGAATTGGAGCCATGAGCCGCGGCGCCCGCCCTTCGTGCCCGACCTTGGTTCTTGCAGGGGCTCGGTTTGCGGGTGCTGACGATGGAGGGTGGGAGAGGAATGGGCGCGTTGAAAAGCGGCAGAGGACTGCCGCAGTCCAAGACGCTTCGCGCAAATCGGGGACGTCTGAAGATCCGCCAGGTTTTGGACTGCGGCAGTCCTCTGCCGCTTTCCCACAGGCAAGCTCACCACTCCGGCGCAACTTCAAAGTCATCGTTCGCCTGAATCTTATCCACCTTGAACCGGTAAATGGACTTCACCATCGCCGCCGAAGCCTCGCGCTCGAACCAAGCCGCCGAACACCACGGATACTGGTTGGCCACCGGCACCAGCCCGTGCTTGACCGGGTTTTGATGGACGTAATTCAACCGCGCGAGATAGGACTTTTGATAGGAGAGGCGCGTCTCGCGGAAGTTGAACCACACTTGCCGGGCCGGCGTTCTGTCGAGCTTGTTGATCCAACCGGAGGTTTTGACGTGCAGCACGCTCAACATGTCGGAAAGGTTGGAAGCATCGGGCGCATCCGGCGGCGAGTGGGCGACGAAGTGATAGTGATTGGAGAACACCGCCCACGCCTCCAATTCCCAACCGAAGTCCCGCGCCATCGTGAGCAACCCGCGATGCACCACCCGCAAACGCTCCCCGCCGCGAAAGTGATGCTCCCGGTGAAGCGTGCTGGCGGTCACGAAATAGCTTCCGCACACGCTGAGTTGATGCGTGGGCGCGTGCGGCCAGGGCGTCTGCGGTTCTGGCATGTTGGAACTGTGACTGGCCGCCTGGGAGGATGCCAGTCCCAAAATGGAAAGCGGCAGAGGACTGCCGCAGTCCAAGACGCTTCGCGCAAATCGGGGACGTCTGAAGATCCGCCAGGTTTTGGACTGCGCCAGTCCTCCGGCGCTTTGGGGGTGGACCAGGTCTGAAATCCAGATTCCCATCAACGCGCCTCGAACGGGCGGCCGGCACCTATTTCGCGTAGCGTTTCTGGAACTCTTGGCGCTGTTGGTCGCGCAGGGCCTTTTCCTCGGGGCTCATCTTGTTCAGATACCACTGGTGATTGCCGTGGTTGAGCGTCTCCTCGAGGAGCTGGTGCAGTTTCGTCGCCGCCTCCTTCTTGGCCGGGTCGCTGGAGTTCTGGTTGGCCTCGACCAGTTCCTCGAGTTCGGGGATGTAGTGCGAGTAGAAGTGCTTGGCGACCTCGTAGGTGCCGTGCCAGTGGGTGTAGTCGGGGCCCATCATCGAGATGCCGTGCCGTGCGCGCCGGCCTTCGTGATGCCAGATCTCGTACCAGGTGAAATCGACCGGGTTGCTGAACTGGGCGGGCTTGAGCAGCGGTTTGGCGGCCTGATACAGCGCCAGACCCGGCTTGGCGAACTTGTCGTGGTAGAGGTCAATCAGGCTGTCGTACTGGAGGTAGAATGAATCCACGAAGTGCTGGTTGTGGCAGTTCAGGCACACATCCACCATGTTCGTGCGGCGCGTCTGCCACGTCACCTCCTTGCCGGGCAGGCCCAGCTTGGCATCGGAGATTTCCGGACGGATCGAGATTTCCGGCCGGTTGTTCCAGGAGATGCGCATGCCCACGTCGTGGGTGATGCGCTGGGTCTTGGTGGCGCTCATGTGGCAGGTGGCGCAGGTGGGTGCCGCCGAATAGTCCTCCCCGACAATCCACTTCTCGTTGTCGAGGTTCATCTTGTCCACGTTGGCGTGGTAGGCGATGCCGTGCTTGGATTCGTTGTAGATCTCGATCTGCGGATGGTCGGGGCCCATGTGACATTTGCCGCAAGTGTCCGGGGTGCGGGCCTGGGCGGAACTGAACTCGTGCCGCGAATGGCAGGCGGCGCACGAACCTTCGCTGCCGTCGGGATTGATGCGGCCGATGCCGGTATTGGGCCAGGTGGCCGGGTCGGGCTTGCCGTTGGGCAGGATCTTCACCTCGGCGCCGTGGCACTGCCAGCAGCCGTTGACCGCTGCGGACGACACGCCGTGCGGGAAGGCCGGGGTCTTGAAACCGCGGTTGCCCTCGACCACTTCGGCCAGGGTGTTGTCGAGCGAGCCGAGAATGCGCGCGCCTTTGGCATGGTGCGAGGCGTTGAACTCGGCCACCTCGTGCTCGTGGCAACGCCCGCAATCCTTGGGCGTGACCAGCGTGGCGATCTTTTGCCCGTAGTGCTCGTAGCCGTCGGAGTCCGTATCGAGGGCCATGTGGCATTCGTAACAACCCACGTTGCCCCGGTAATGCTTGCTCGAGCCCCATTGTTCGTAGAGCGCGGAACTCTCCTTCTTGTGACATTCCGCGCAAGCTTTGCTTTGCGGAGACATTTCGGTGAGCGTGAAGCCGGCCGACGCCAGCCCCGGCAGGGCGAGCATCGCAACGGTGATGACGAGTCGTTGAATCGAGGTTTTCATGGTGTGGGTCCTTTCAAAGTCCGAAGGTCGAAGCCCGAAACAAATCCGAACTTCGAAACCCGAAACCCGGGGGCGGGCGTCGGAGCGCCCAACCTTCGGACTTCGGGGTTCGGAGTTGATTTGGAGTTTGGCATTCGGGTGTCGGGTTTGGGGTTAATGGTTCAGAGCCGGCGCGGGGGCATGGGGATCCGCCCGCAACGATCCGTTCATGATGGGAATGGCGACGTGCAGCATCCAGGAGAGCATCAGCGCGCCGACGGCCCACACGCCCAGGCAGATGAGGGTCTCGTTGAGCGTGGGCAAGTACTCGACAAACTGGCCGAGGGGTGACGGCACAAAGCCGGGGATGATCAGCCCCATGCCTTTCTCGATCCAGATGCCCACGAAGCAGGTCACGCACGCGATGTTCAGGCCGACGATGTGCCGGCTCAGCGGGGTGACGAGGAACAGCAGGCCGATCACATCCAGCGCGATGGCCGTCCAGATCCACGGCACCAACCCGTCGTGGCCGTGCAGGCCGAAGTAGAGGTAATGCGCGGCGGCCGCGTGCTGGGTGGGCGAGTAGAACTCGGTGAACAGCTCGCTGCCCAGCAGGAACATGTTGATGAGCATGGCCACGGTCATGATCATCCGCAGCGTGAAGATCGGTTTGTCCCCGATGTAGTAGCGCATCACGCGGCGGATGACCTGGAAGGTGAGGATCATCAGGGCCGGGCCCGCCACGAAGGCGGAGGCGAGGAAGCGCGCCGGCACCAGCGGATGATGCCAGTAGGCGCGGCCCGCCAAGCCCACGTAAAGAAACGCGGTCACCGTGTGGATGCTCACCGCCCAGGCGATCGAAAGGAACACGAAGGGGATGTAAAACTTGCGCGTGGGCGCCTTCCCGCGATAGCGGCAGTAGAGCATGTAGCCGGCGATGTGCAGGTTCAACAGCAGGTAACCGTTCAACACGATCACGTCCCAGGACAGGATCGAGCCCGGGAAGTTGAAGATGCCGAAGGGCGGGATCATGTGATGGAACCGGTCCGGATGCCCGAGGTCCACGGTGACAAACAACAGGCACATGACGATGGCGGCGATGGCCATCAACTCGCCGAAGAGCACCACCTCGTGCATGTGCTCCTTCTTGTAGATGTAGGCCGGGATCACCAGCATCACCGCCGCCGCCGCCACGCCGACCAGGAAGGTGAAATTGGCTATGTAGGCGCCCCAGCTCACCTGGTCCGTCATGCCCGTCGTGGCCAGGCCCTCGACAAACTGCCGGGCCCAGGCGTTCAACCCCACCAGCACCAGCACGCTCAGGAAGATCATCCAGACGTAGAACTTCCAGCCGCCCTGCCAGGACAACCGCCACACGCGCCAGAGAAAGGTGAGGTAGTCGGTCATGCGTCGAAGAAGTAGTAAAACCGCGGCAGGGTCCCGACCTCTTCCTTGAGGATGTACACCCGCTTGTGGTTCAGGATGTAGTTAATCTCGCTGTCCGGATCGAGCACGTTGCCGAACACCCGCGCGCCGGTCGGGCACACCTCGAGGCAGGCCGGATACTTGCCGGCGCGGGTGCGCTGCAGGCAGAACGTGCACTTCTCGACCACCCCCTTGGGCCGGATGCGGTTGCTGAGGTAATTCTGGTTCGGGTTGATGGCCTCCGGCTTGAGCGTCGGCTTCTGGTAGTTGAACCGGCGCGCGTCGTAGGGACAGGCGGCCATGCAGTAGCGGCAGCCAATGCACCAGTTGTAGTCCACCACCACCACGCCGTCCTTCTCCTGCCAGGTGGCCTGGACCGGACACACCTTGGTGCAGGGCGACTCCTGGCACTGGTGGCACTGCACGGGCATGTAATACTTGTCCTTCTGCGGCACCGTCTCCGGATCGTAATACACCGTCGAGGTCTCGAGATTGATCGCCCCCTTTTGCATCTCGAGGACGCGGATGTAGGACATGCTGATGTCGTCCTCGCCGGCGCGCGACTGGTTGTTCTCGGCCAGGCAGGCGTGGGCGCACTTGCGGCACCCGATGCAGCGGGTCAGGTTGAGCGCATAGGCGAACTGGACGCCTTCGAGGGGCTTGAGATCCTGCAGGGTGGGGCGCACGCCGTATTCCGCCGCGCACTTGTCCTCCAGTTGGGTCATGATGCGCTGGAGGTCCGCGGGGCTGAGCTGCCGGTAATGCCGCTGCAACAGGTCGTCCAGACTGATTTCGCCCTTCTCGAGCGCGAGCAAGGGCTTGAGCGCGGCGACCAGGCCGGCCAGGCCCACCATCGCGCCGGCGCTGCCCTTGAGGAAGGTCCGCCGGGTCATCGGCTGATACACCTGCTCGATGGTTTTCGGGCTGACGTTGTTCGAGCTGTGCTCAGTCATGGTGGGCCTCCGCGGTGGACGAAGGATGGCGGGCCGAACCGCCGGCCGCCCGGGCCGGATAGCGGAGCGGGGGCAGCGGTTTCATGGACGGGAACGCCGGCTGATGCGGATCGTGGCACTGAATGCAGCGCAGCTTTGTGCTGTCGCCCAGCGCCTTGTTCCAATACCCGTTCTGACGCCCATGCACGCCCGCCTGCCAGTCGCGGTAGGTCGGGCCGTGGCACTTGGCGCAGAGCAACACCACATCCGACTCCTTGATCTCCGAGCCGTCGTAATCCACGAACGCGTTGCGGTTGGTGGGATGATGGCAATTGAGGCAGAAGCGGTTGTTGCCGTGCTCGAGGTGGATGTCCTTGTGCTCGTTGAGCGGACGGTCGTAGTGCCAGCGGGCCTTGAGCAGCTTGTGGCACTCCATGCAGTTGTAGGTCCAGCCCATCCGCACCAGGTCGAGCCGCTGCGTCTGGCGCGGCGGGGTCTTGTCGAGATGCGTGTCGGAGGCCAGTCCGACCGCCGGCTGCCGGGCCGGAGGCTGCGCCACGGTGGGAAGGGCGAGCGGAGTGGACTCTTGGGCCTGGGCGATGGGAACCAGCAGGAGACACGAGCCAACCAGGCCCCGCAGAAGCCGGCAACGGCCCAGGCGTTCCTGGCGATGCGTTGTTCCCTCACGGTTCATGATTGTGCCGACAGCCTACGGTGATGGCCGGGCCGAGTATTTGACCCAGGTCAAGCATGCCCCAAGTCCGGTCTGCGGAACCAAAGGGCAAGAAGCGGGGTGCGCCAGGCGGGTCAAGACGGGCTTTTGTTCAGACAGCAATGCTCGTATTTTCGTCCGCTGCCGCCGGGCCAGGGCTCGTTGCGTCCCACCTTGCGCGGGAGGCGGGTGGAGTGGAACTCCAGGCGGGCCTCGGTTCGGTGGATTTCGCGGCGGCGCCGCGGTTAAAATGAGGGCTTGCAAAAAGGGCAATGCACCCTAGCTTGTTGGCCGTTCTTGATGCGAGCGTAGCTCAGTCCGGTAGAGCGCAACCTTGCCAAGGTTGATGTCGAGGGTTCGAATCCCTTCGCTCGCTCCATTTTTGTCTCCATCATTCTCGACCACTTACGAAGGCGATGTTCTCGCCACAGGGTTTTTCATGACCGCTTTGCACCCGCTTTCCTGACGATCCAAACGTGGAGCGTTCATGAAGCGGGTGCGCTTTCCAGTGCGCGTGAAGCGCGGGTCAAGCGTCGTTTCCATCTACAAGAAGCCGACCAGAGGTTGCGCGCTTTTCACTGTCGTCCACTACGACGCCGAGGGCAGGCGCAGCCGCTGAGTCTTCGCGGATTAGGATCAAGAAACGCCCTTCGGCGTGGAGGTCGTCACGCCCAGGGAGTTTTATCGCAGGTAGGAGCTGTAGCATCACAGCCCTGGTGGAGCCGAGCCAGTTTCAGCGGAAACGCCAGTTGCAATGGGTGTTGAAACAAACGCGGCGCTGCGTAGATCCCGGCCAAGGATGACCGGCTTGCCATTCATGAACACGCCGGGCAGATTGGGCAGCAGTGCCTGAGCCAGTGAAGGCGACGGCGGACAACGGACAAGAACTATGCAACTCAAATTCGATTGGTTGATTGTGCTGGAAAACCTTCGACGTGGAATCATGGTCACTGACACGACGCTGGAAGGTCCGACGGGCCCGCGCATTATCTATGTGAACGCCGCGTGGCTCAAGATGACCGGTTACGGCCGGGACGAACTTGCCGGCAAGACCCCGCGCCTTCTGCAAGGCAAGCACACGGACCGCGCCGTGGTCGGCTCGATCAAGCTGAAGCTTTTGAACCGCGAAGTGTTCCACGGCCAGACCTGGAACTACCGGAAGAGCGGCGAGCCTTTCCTCATGAACTGGTATTGTTACGCCATCTACGGCGAGCGACCCAAACCGCTCTACTACGTGGCCGAGCAGGAGGACGTGACGGAGATCGAAACCCTGCGCATGCAACAAAGGTTGCTCGCCAACCCGAACGACACGGAAGCCCTGAGCTTCTTCTCCGTGTTGGATGAGTGGAAGTCTAAGCGGAAAAAGGGCTGAGACTTCAAATCACCCGGCGACTTTCACCGCGGGCGGATCATCCATCCCGGCGGACTGGGCGACGACCGGCAGGAACTCTGCGCCCACTTGCGCCGCCGGCACGAGGTGGGCGATGTGCTGCGCGCCAGCGGAGTGCCGGGGTTGGAGTTCCGCGCTTCGATCATTATCGGTTCTCTCCCTCACCGGGGTGAGGGAGAGACGGGTGTAAGGCGCGGGGGCTACGAATTGGCGCTGGCCAGTTCCTCGTTGGTGACCACGTTGACCACCTTGAATTCCTCCGCATGCAGCGCGGGGTCGGCCCGGAAGGACAGTTTGCCGAAGTAGCGCTTCTCCAGCTCGATCAGGTGTTTCTCGTCCTCCTTGCGCAGCCGGCTCAGGACGGTGGGGTTGACCACGATGCGCAGTTGGAAGTCGGATTCGTCCCGGGGCCGGCGCCGGAGGATCTCGGTGAGTTTGCGCTGGATCTCGACACTCATGGTGAGGGCGCTCTTGACGCGGCCGCGGCCCTTGCAGTAGGGGCAATCGTCGTAAACGGCCTGATGCACGCTTTCCGTGTGGCGCTGCCGGGTCATCTCCATCAGGCCCAGCTGCGAGATGGGCATCACGTGCGTGCGCGCCTTGTCCCGCCGGAGGGAATCCTTCATCCGCTGATAGACCATCTGCTGATCGCGGCGGGATTTCATGTCGATGAAATCCAGGACGATGAGGCCGCCCATGTTGCGGAGGCGCAACTGGCGGGCGATCTCCTCGGCCGCCTCGAGGTTCACCTTGAGGATCGCCTGTTCCTGGTCCTTGCCGCCCTTGGCCCGGCCGGTGTTGACGTCGATCGCCACCAGGGCTTCGGTTTCATCCACCACGATGTAGGCGCCGCTGCGGAGGTGCACGACGCGGGTGAAGGCGTTCTCGAGCTGGCGGGTGACGTTGAACCGGTCGAAGATGGGCTGGGGTTCGCCGTAGAGCTTGACCTTGGCGGCCGAGCGTTTGGAGATGCGCGACACCATCTCCCGCATCCGCTCGTGCGACTTGGGGTTGTCCACGATGATCCGCTCGACGTCTTCCGTCAGGAAATCCCGCACGGTGCGCTCGATCAGGTCCGGCTCCTCGAACACGCAGGTGGCCAGGGGTTGGGACTTGATGCGCTCCTGGATGGCCGTCCATTCCTGGAGGAGGATGGCGAGGTCGCGGACGAAATACCGCTTCTGCTGGCCTTCGCCGGCGGTGCGCATGATGACGCCCATGCCCTCGGGGATGGCGAGGTCGCGGAGGATGGTTTTGAGGCGCTGCCGTTCCTCCGGCTTCTCGATCTTGCGCGAGATGCCGCTTTGGTCGGAGTTGGGCAGGAGCACCAGGTATTTGCCGGGCAGCACGAGATTGGTGGTGACCCGCGGCCCCTTGGTGCCGATGGGGCCCTTGGTGACCTGCACGATGATCTCCTTGCCCGGGGAGTAAAGGCGCGGGATGTCCTTCTGCGTGATCTTCGGGCGGTCGCGCCGCCGGACCTTGCGTTCCACCAGCTCGACGCTGCTGTCGAAGTTGTTGGGCACGATGTCCCAGTAGTGCAGGAAGGCGTTCTTCTCGAAGCCGATGTCCACGAAGGCCGCCTTGAGTCCGTCCTCGAGGTTGCGCACGCGTCCCTTGAAGATGCTGCCCACCAGGCGTTCGTCCGTGGTGCGTTCGATGGTGAATTCCTCGAGCTTTCCGTCCTCGAGCACGCCCACGCGCGTTTCGAGCGTCTCCGAGTTGATGATGACCTCCTTGTGCACCTTCTTCTCGGGGCGGATCATCTGTTTGACCTTCTTGACGATGGCGGTGGCGGCGCTGGCGATTTTCCCGACCACGCCCAGGTGGGACTCGACCACCGTGACGGGTTGGAAGGGCTTGTCGGGTTCGGGGGCGGGCGCGGCGGCGGGCGCCTCCGTTTCCGGCGCCTCCGTTTCGGCCGCCGCCTGGGCCTCGATTTGGGCGTCGCTCACGTTGGGGGGCAGGCCGGCGGCGACGTTTTCCGCACGGTCGATTTCCGCGTCATGCGACTGTTCATAGACGCGGTCGGTCATGGTGTTGTCCGCGATGGCCTCGGCGCGGGCCAGGTTGGCCTCGCGGAGGTCTTTCTTGGAGACGTTGGCCAGTCCGGCGGCGGGCCGGAACCGCATGCCGCCGCGGCGGCGGCGGGAGTATCGGTTTTGACTCATATCAATAGGTCTTTCGATGGATGTGTATGTTTTGGAGCAAGCCCATGGCGACGAGGGAGCTGATCACTGAGGATCCGCCGTAGCTGAGCAGCGGCAGTGGCACTCCGGTCACGGGCAGGATGCGAATATTCATGCCGATGTTGATGAAGACCTGGCTGAACAGGAGCGCCACGACGCCCACCGCCAGGGATTGACCGAGGCGGTCGCGCGCCTCGCCTGCGGTCCGGATCCCGGTGAACAGGACCACCGCATACAGGGTGATGATCATCACCCCTCCGACGAATCCACTTTCCTCGGCAATGACGGAGAAAATGAAGTCGTTGTGCGCCACGGCGCGCGGCAGGTACCCCAGGTTGTTCTGGGTGCCCTGTCGCCAGCCTTTGCCAGTCAGCCCACCGGAGCCGACACTGATGAGCGCCTGCCGGACATTATGCGAGACGTCCAACTGCCGTTGTCGCAGGCGCGCGACCTCCGCCGCCGACGCACCGGGCGGTGGAGGATCGTTAATCCCGAAGTACACCAGCAGACGCTGCCGCTGGTAATCATGCAACTGGAGCTGGAACGGGTGGGGTGGGGCCAGCAGCATGTCCGCCAGCAGGAGCGTTCCAGCCAGCGCGACCCCCAACACCCATCCCGCCAGCTTCCGCCGGTTCACCCCGGCGGCGTACATCATGGCCAGTCCCACCGGCAGGACAACCAGCGCAGAACCCAGGTCCGGCTCCTTCATGATGAGCACGAAGGGCAGCAACACCCACCCGAGCGCCTGGGAGAGCACCCAGGGCCGACGGAGTTCCTCCTCGGGCCGGCTCAGGAACTGGGCCAGTGCCAGGATCAATGCCAGCTTTGCGAACTCCGACGGTTGGAACTGGAACAGGCCAAGGTCAATCCAGCGCCGGGCCCCAAACCGGACTGAACCGATCCCGGGAAGGAGCACGAGCAGGAGGGTCACGATGGCACCCCAGTAGAAGATGGGCGCCCACCGCGCCAGGATCCGGTAATCCACCAGACAAACCGCGGTGGCCAGGGCCAGGCCGATTCCATACCAGACTGCCTGTCGGAAGAAGAACTGGCGGCCAAACCACGACACGAACTCGCTCCATGCGGATTCCTGGTATTGTGTCCAGAGTCCGGGTGCGCTGGCCACGGTGGTGGCGCTGTAAACGAAGGCGAGTCCGGCCAGCATGAGCCCGGCCAGGCCGGCCACCTGGAGGTGATCCAGGCGCAACCAGAATCCAGACTCTTTGTTCCAGCGCATATTATCGATTCCGGGCCACTTCCTTCGGGACTTCCGGGAACAGGACCTTGTAGATCTCGCGGGCCAGCGGGGCGCACGTCCCGCCGCCCGACCTTCCGCCTTCCACCATGACCACGACCGCCACTCGCGGACGCTCGTACGGGGCGTAGGAAATGAACCAGGTGGTGTGCCCCACCACGCGATTGTTCACATCCGTGATCTGCGCGGTGCCGGTCTTGCCGCAGATCCGGACGGATTCCAATTCGGCGGCCCGTCCGGTGCCGTCGGGATCCTCCACATCCGCCAGCATGGCTTCGCGGAGCAACTGAAGGTTTTCGGGCCGGACGTTGAGTTGATCCCGCACTTGTCCCTCCGGCATGCCGGTCACGGTGGAGCCCGTCGAGTCATCCTTGCGGATGATGGCTTTGACCAGCCTTGGCCAGAGCACGTTGCCTCCGTTGGCGATGGCTGCGGTCATGACGGCCATCTGCAACGGGGTCACGGCCATCGCGCCCTGGCCGATGCAGAGATTGGCGGTGTCTCCCGGCGACCAGCCCCTCGCCAGACGGCGCGCGTCGGGAAAGATGCCTGCGGTTTCCTGCCGGGTTTTCAATCCGGTGTTCTGCCCCAGGTGCAGCCGTTCACCCAGGGCCAAAATCCGGTCAATGCCCGCGCCCAGCCCGTTGGAAATGAAGTAGGTGTTGCACGACAGCTTCAGGGCGCGCTTGAAGTCGTAGGCCCCCGGCGGCGCGGTGTCGCCCACCCGCCGTCGGCCCACCATGACATAGCCCGGGTTGTAAACGGTCTGCTTGGGATCAAGCCCGCCTTCGAGGCAGGCCAATCCGATGACCGTCTTGAAGATCGATCCCGGCGCGTAGTTGTCCTGGGTCGCACGGTTGATCTGCGGACGCAGGTTCTCGTCCTTCAGCCAGGCATTCTCGGCCGGCGAAATTCCGTCCACGTAGAGATTGGGATCGAACGACGGAGCCGAGGCCAGGGCCAGCAGGTCGCCCGAGAGCACGTCCATCACCACCACGGCGCCCAGGGCTGGGTGGCCTACCAGGCGAAGCGCGCGCTCGGCGGCGCGTTGCACCTCGAGATCCAGCGTCAGCACCACATCCTGCCCCGGCTCGGCCGGCATCCAGACGGCATCCTCATGGCGATAGCCGAAGTTGTTGACCAGAACCGACTTCGCCCCGGCGCGTCCGCGCAGTTCGGCGTCATACCCGTACTCAACGCCCACGATGCCCCGGTAATCCGGGAGGCGATACCAGAAGAACGCATCCTCGCCCGTCGCCGAACGATCATCGCGAATCAGATGGCCCACCACGTGGGCGGCCGTTTCTCCCTGCGGATAAACCCGAACCGGCTGCACTTCCACTTCCAGCCCCGGCCAGGCACGACTCGACTCGGCAAAGCGCGCCAGTTGCGCCGGGGAGAGATTGGACAGGATAGGCAGGGGCAGGGCGCGCCGGGTTTCGTAATGCTCGTGGAACTCCCCCGGATCGAGTGTGATGGGGGTTCGGAGCGCCGCGGCCACTTCCGCCACCAGATTGCTGGTGGCGAGAAAGCGCGCGGCCCGCTCGAGTTCGGCCTTGAGCTGGCCCCGGATGCGGAACCGGCGGCGTTCGGCGGAGGTCAATTCCCGCTGGACCTGGGCCTCATACTGTTGCCGCTGTGCGTCGAGTGACGCCAGCACGCGGGGGGTGAGTTGGTCATAGACGGCGGCGAAGCGGGGACGAATCTCATCGAGGTAAAGCGTGAGGGCATAGCGGGGCTGGGTTTCGGCGAGGAGGTTTCCCTGACGGTCGAGGATGCTTCCCCGTGTGGCTGGAATGCGGGTGGTGCGGTAGGACTGGGTTTCCAGGGAGGCCTGGAATTCCTTGCGTTTGACCACCTGCAACCACCACAACCCCGCCACCAACACCGCCAGGCCGGCAAACACCACGCCGGCCAGCAGCCGGATCTGCGGGTTCGTCTGGCGGAGTGGATCGAGGATGATCATGGTTCAGTGGCGGCCCCGGAGGATTTCCCGGTCCGGACGGAACGACGGTTGGGAATGCGGTTGGTAGGTCAGGGCCTTTTCCAGGATGCGCATCAATTGGAAGATCAGGGGAGTGGCGACCGCGCTCCCCGCCATCCAGACGACCAGGTCCCACAGGATGCCGGGTCCCAGGAGCGGCGAGGCCCCCGCCGTCAGGATCATCAGCAGCGTCCCCAGCGGCGCCACCGCGCCGGCCGCCAGGCCCAACAGTGTCTGTGCAAAGACTTCGTCGCGCAGAAGCTGATCGCGCTTCAGGTGCAGCCCCAGGCCGATCAGGCACAGGGGCAGGGGAGTCGCGCCCAGTGGATTGAGTGAAAGCGCGTCCAGCGAAAGGCCGCCGATGAAGGCCAGGCCCAGAATGGAGCCGAGGCCCAGCCGCAGCGCCGTGAACACCATCAGGGGCGGCAACAGGTCCACCTGCGCGCCAAGCCATTGGCGCGGCCAGCCCAAGGCCGCCTGGAGAAAGACAAAGGTCAGGGCCAGCAGGATCACCGCACTGATGCGAAAGGCGTTTATTGAACGATCACCCATACTTCCTCCAAAGCTGACAGGTTGACACTCAAACGAAGCCGCGCCGCCAGGTGCAGCCCATACTCGACCGGTTGGGTATCGACCACATGTCCCACCAGGATGCCTTTCGGGAATACGCCGCCCAGGCCGCTGGTGTGGACCGGGGCGCCCGCCGGGATATCGGCGTGCCGCGGCAGGTAAGTCATTTCCACCATTGAACTGTCCAGGGAGGACGCAGCGCCCACGATCCCGGCGCTGCGCTCGTTGGTGCCCACCATGGCCGACACGTTGCAGCTGGGGTCTCCCAGCAGAACCACCTGGGCATGATCGAAACCCACGGAGGCCACGCGTCCCACCAATCCCTGGGGTGTCAGCACCGTGGCGTTCAAGCGCACACCGTCGCGGCTGCCCAGGTTGATCTGCACGGCGCGCCACCAGTTGGCTGGATCGCGCAGGATCACCTGGGCCAGCTTGAGATTCCAGGGGGTGGACGCTTTCCAGCCCAGCAGGGCGCGCAGACTCCGGTTTTCACGGGCGGTTTCCGCCGCCGTGGCCAGTTGCACGCGCAGTTGGCTGTTCTCGCGGGCCAGGCGGACATACTCGCTCTCCAACTGGCTGCGCGGGATCAGCTTGAGGCTGAGTTGCTCGCCGACGGTGTGCGTCGCCCGGGTGAGGCCAAAGAGGGGGAGGAAGGCGTTGGTCAGGGTGGACCTGACTTGCAGGGAAAGACGGGTCGGCAACGCCAGCAGGACCAGCGATGCCACCACGGCAACCACGATTCCCAAGAAATGCTTTCGCGTTAACATTCGCGTCGGGCTTTCCCCCGGCAGCCTGGAGCTGTCAGGGTGGGCCGCTCACGGCCCCCCCAGGGGCCGAGGCAATCCATCACGTGCGAATGGAGAACGCAGGAGAGGAATCAGGACTTGGCGGAGACCCGTTTCAGAAACTGGAGTTCTTGCAACACCCGGCCGGTGCCTTCGGCCACGGCGCTCAGGGGATCATCGGCCACATGCACCGGCAGCCCGGTTTCCTGGGCCACCATGCGGTCGATGCCGCGCAGGAGCGAACCGCCCCCGGCCATCACGATGCCGCGATCGATCAGATCCGCGGCCAGTTCGGGCGGGCAACGCTCCAAGGTGATGCGTATGGATTCCAGTATTTGTGAAACCGGCTCCTGCAGGGCCTCGCGGATCTCCTCCGAACGGATGTTCAGTGTCTTGGGGAGTCCGGCCGCCAGGTCCCGTCCTTTGACCTCCATGGTCAGTTCCTGCTCCAGCGGAAAGGCGGAGCCTATCCGAATCTTGATCTCTTCCGCTGTGCGTTCGCCAATCATCAGGTTGTAGGCGCGCTTCATGTGCGCCACAATCGTTTCGTCAAACTCGTCGCCACCCACCCGCAGGCTGCGACTGAACACGATACCGGCCAGGGAGATGATGGCTATTTCACAGGTGCCCCCGCCGATATCCACAATCATGTTGCCCGCCGGTTCATGCACCGGCAGGCCGACGCCGATGGCCGAGGCCATGGGCTGCTCGATCAAATACACCTCCCGCGCCCCGGCATGGGTTGCGGAATCCTTCACCGCCCGCTTCTCCACCTCGGTGATGCCCGAAGGCACCGCCACGACCACGCGCGGCGCAATGAGTTTGCGATGGTGGACCTTCTGGATGAAGTGCCGCAGCATCGCCTCCGTGATCTCGAAATCCGCAATCACCCCGTCCTTCATGGGCCGGATGGCCACGATGTTGCCCGGGGTGCGACCCAGCATCCGCTTGGCTTCCTCGCCGACGGCCAGGACGTTGGTGGTGCCCGCCTGAATGGCGACCACCGACGGCTCGCGCAACACAATGCCGTGGTCCCGGACATAGACCAGTGAGTTGGCGGTCCCCAGATCAATCCCAATATCGTTGGAAAACAGGCTCTTAAGCTGTGCGAGCATGAAATTGCTTGTCGCCCGAGAGAATCAGAAATGGCCCCACCCAGGTCAAGACTATTGGCGGGACCTGCATTCTCGGGCACGGCTCCATGAGCTGCCGCCGGTGCGTGTGGGCGGGGGCACCACCGGTTCCTGAGCCCGTGCGCAGCCTTCCCGGCCGGAGTCAGTTGGCGTCCGTTTCACCCCGGTAAAAGCTCCGGGCTCGTCCGGGGGCCGAGGGGTCCGTGAACGGCACCAGCCCGGACGGGTCCGAGTTGGTCTGCACCGGAAGCCAGTTCAGCAGGTTGCTGGACCAATAGAGGCGGTAAACGCGCCCCGGTTCCCCCTGGAGATTGACTTGGAAAGCGCCCCCGGAGAATCCAACGGGCAGGACGGTGAAGGGAAGGGGGCCTTCCGGGATGAACGTCACCTGGTCGAGCCAGCCGCGGTCTTCACCCAAGTTGATCTCGGCGTCCTTGGTGTATTGCCATTCCAGCGTATGCTGGCCCTCGGTAAGCGAGAATACTTGATTGGTCCAATTCTTTCCCGGGCCGGACAGGTAAACCTGCGGAGCTCCGTCGAGGTGGAAACCCAATCCGTCACCCGAGATCGGAGCGCCTACCTCCGAGTCCACCTTCCACCAAAAGGAAAGCGTGCCTGGTCCGACAACACTGGCCCGGATCCAACTGACTTGGTTGTCCTGGATCAAACCTGAGATGGCCGCATCCACGCCATCGTGGGTCACGTTGGTCTGGCCTTGCCACTTTGCATCGCCTCCGTAGGTCCACTGCAATGCGCTCGTATCCAGGACCTGGTCGAAGGTCATGAGCATGATCGGCTGGCTCAGGACGGTTCCGTACGCATTGCTGGCGTACAAGGTGTAAGGACCGATGTCCGAGGCCTTGAGGGGCGAGATCGTCAGCGTGTTGGACTGGGTTCCACTGTACCGGCTGCCGAAGGCCAGATTGGTGCCGAACCGCTTCCATTGGTAGCTCACGGGGCCCGTGCCGAGCACCCTGACACTGAGCGTGACCGCCCCCTCTTGCCCGGCCGTGACGGTCGGATCCGGTTCCACGGGAATGATCGGTGGAGTGTTGTTGGTATAGAAACTCACCTGGTCCAGCCAGCCACGGTCCT
>JALOTZ010000047.1 GCA_025457615.1 Verrucomicrobiota bacterium | reverse complement strand
GCCTCGTGGACGCGCGCCGGGTGGTGGTGATGGGGCACTCGCGCCTGGGCAAAGCGGCGCTCTGGGCGGGAGCGCAGGACGAACGCTTTGCGGCCGTCATCTCGAACAACTCGGGCTGCGGCGGCGCGGCCTTGAGCCGACGGCTCTTCGGCGAGACCATCGCGGACATCAACACCACTTTTCCCCACTGGTTTGCCGGGAACTTCAAGAACTACAACCACCGGGAAGCGGATCTGCCGGTGGACCAGCATGAACTGATCGCGCTGATCGCCCCTCGACCGGTCTATGTGGCGAGTGCGGAAAAGGATCTCTGGGCGGATCCGCGTGGAGAATTCCTCGCCGCCCAAGCGGCGAGCCCGGTTTATGAATTGTTCGGGCGGGCGGGCTTCGGAGCGGATTCCCCTCCTCCACTGAATCAGCCCACCGGCGACGTGCTGCGCTACCACATCCGCTCGGGCTGGCACGATGTCACCGCGTATGACTGGGAGCAGTTCCTCGACTTTGCGGAGCGGCACCTGGTCTCGGCAACCTCCAAGGATCGGGCCGGCTCCCGATAAACCGCGGCAAACATTCAACATTCAACGCTCAAACATTCAACATTCAACGCTCAACATTCAACGCTCAACGCTCAAAGCTCAACGCTCAACGCTCAACGTTGAAGGGGTTGCCAATCGTTGCCGCATTGGACGTTCAACGTTGGATGTTGGACGTTTTGCATCGGTTCAGGGTTCGATGCGCGAAGCGCCTTGGAGTGCGCCAGCCCTCTGGCGCTTTGCGTGGCGGGCCTCATCCGTAGCGGCGGTGAAAGCGGTGGAGGGCCACCGCAGTCCAAGACGCTGGCGCGTTGGCTGACCACCCACGAGTGGCGCGAAGCGTCTTGGAGTGCGCCAGCCCTCTGGCGCTTTGCGTGGCAGGCCTCATCCGTAACGGCGGTGAAAGCGGTGGAGGGCCACCGCAGTCCAAGACGCTGGCGCGTTGGCTGACCACCCACGAGTGACGCGAAGCGTCTTGGAGTGCGCCAGCCCTCTGGCGCTTTGCGTGGCGGGCCTCATCCGTAACGGCGGTGAAAGCGGTGGAGGGCCACCGCAGTCCAAGACGCTGGCGCGTTGGCTGACCACCCACGAGTGGCGCGAAGCGCCTTGGAGTGCGCCAGCCCTCTGGCGCTTTGGGTGGAGCGCGGAATCAGAAACCAACTCGCGAGCCCTCTGCCCCTGAACACCGTAGCCGTGGACGCCTGCCTGTGCGGGGCACGCAGACAGGCCTCCCTTGAACGGCAGGCCGAACCGCGAGCAGGTCCCCGTGAATAGCAAGGCGGCCGGACCCAAGGTCCGGCCGCCAGTTGAACCCCAACCCAAATGGTCTTGAACAATTATGGCACCCGGACGCGGTAGAACTTCCGCGCCGCCGTCGGCGACACCGGCCAGGGTGAACTGGCTCCGCCCACATCGGTGTAGGTGCCGTTGACCTCGTCAGCGGACTGGAGAGTTCCAGCCGGCCACGAGAGGATCAGGTTGCCGCCGGAACGCGACATTCCCAACTGCACAACCCCGCTTCCGTTGGCGTAGAGCGCCTCGATGTCAGCCGGCGTCAGCGCCTTGCGATATACCGCCACCTCGTCCACCGAACCGAGCAGGTATCCGTCCGTTGGACTGTCCTGGCCGATGTAGGCGTCGCTTCCGAATTCCTGCACGATATTGGTCGCGACCTGGGCCGCGGTCACCAGTCCCTGCATGGGCGTGCCCAGGTACATCGTGGCGTTGGTGGGCTGGATCACCACGGCGACGAACGACCAGGTGTTGGTGGGCACCAGCAAGCCGGAGGCCCAGCTGTAGTTCTCGTTGGCCCAGGTGTAACGCAACTCATTGTCGCTGGCCAGGAACAGGCCGCCGGTGTCGGGATCCCCACCGCGGGTGAAGAACAATCCCCGCCAGGTGTTGGTGGCGTTGGCCGGATTGACCCATGCGGTGATCGTGCACACGTCCGAATTCAGGTTCAGCGGAGGCACCACGACCGCCGCCGACCCGCTGAGGGATGCACAAACCAGGGCATTGTTGGTCGACTCAAAGCCCACCAGAGCTGGGCTCCGGGGGCCGGGCCCCTGCTGCGAGTTCACCCCATAGGTGCCGTTGAATCCGCCACAGTAGTCATAGGCGGTGCCTGAACCCTCATTCAGTTGCCAGTAGGCGTAGGCCCCCAAGGCCACGGCCTTCGCCCCATACGCGCCGGCGGGCCCGGGCACCACAGTGAGATGCGCCGGATTGCTGGTCGCTGAGCCCGCGGAATTCGAGACCTCGGCGGAGTAATCCGCGTCATCGCCCACAAGAATGCCGCTAATGGTGAGCGTGTCCGTATCGGCCCCTGAGATCCGGCCGCCGTTGCTGAGATAGGAGGCTCCCTTCTTCCACTTGTAGGTCAGGGGCAGCGTGCCGCTCGGCTGAACACTGAAGCTGGCGCTGGCCCCCACACAGCGTGTGACGGGAGCCGGGTGAGCAACAATGCCAGGAGCCAGCACGACCCCGGATGCCTTGGAGTAGAGGGTGCTGATTTCCGTCGGTGAGAGGGCGCGACCATACAGCGCGACCTCGTCGATGGCCCCGTCAAACCAGTTCCCGCCCGGATCAAGCACGCCATAACCAACCCGGAACGGCGTCGTGGTGGAACGTACACTCTTGCTACCGACGCTGGACGCCACCTCGTTGCCATTGAGGTAGAGCTTCACGGTGTTGTTGGCGGTGTTACCCACAGCCGCAATGAAATACCATTGGCCGAGGGTGAAGTTGGTGATGTCGATCGAAGCGGTCGTCCCGCCGGCCACATAGATCTCGAGTTTGTCGGCCGTCGGAAAGCCCAGCTCAGCCTGCCCATCCTGGCCGAACAGAGCCGTCCGTGCGGGCGGGGCGTAGGCCATATTGAACCAACCGCAGAGCGTGAAACTGGTCAGGTTGTTCATCAGGGTTCCTACCGTCTCGCTGCCGGAACTTAGATATGAGTCATAGAAGGCGGCTCCGTTGGTGCTGCCCAAGCCGGGAAAGCCGTCGCCGGTCCGCGGACCATTCGTCAGCACGACGCCAGTGTGCGTGAGATCGTTGCCGCCGGCGTAGTCGAAGCCGGTGGCAGGAGTGGGTCCCTCGTTCAGCCGCCAATAGCCGGTGGGTTGCGCCGCCACAATCATCTCCTCGTAGCTGCCGGCTGCGGGCGCGATGGTGGCAATTGTGATGTCGTTGCCCACTGCGTTGCCGAAGGCGTTGGTCACATACAACTTGTAGGTGCCCGCGTTGGTTGCGACCAGGTTGGAAATGTGCAGCACCAGGTTCGTGCCGCCCGCGATGGGATTGCCGTTGAAGCGCCACTGGTAACTGAACGGAGGCGGACCATCCACCACCGGGGCGAAATGCAGATAGCCGCCAATGTAGCGGGTGCCCGAAGCGGGCTGGCTGAGGAAGGTGGGAGGAATGTTGGAGCGCACCATCAAGGTCACGGCTGGACTGGTGGTGCTTCCGGCGTCATTCCCGACCACGACATCGTAGCTGCCCGAATCCTGAGGGGTGGCGCTGGCCAGCTCCAGAGTGCTGCTGGTCGCCCCGAGAATGTTGGTCCCGTCCTTGCGCCACTGATAGGAGGTCGGCACCCCGGCCCCGGCGATCTCCGTCAAGGTTACCGTCGTACCCTCCCACACCGTGGTGCCGGGCGACACCAATGGCTTGTTGGCCAGGGGGGGTGTTGGCAGCCCAAGGTCAAGGGTGCGCATGATTTCCAAAGCCGCCTCGCTCAATGCCCCGCTGTCATCCCCCGCGCCGCCGTCATCCCAAAAGCGCGTGTTGTCGAGATAGCCGTCGAAGGGGCGGCTTGCCGCAGTCCGATTGCCGATGATCAGGTTGTTGAGCGCCAGGGGACTGGCCGCTCCCGTGGTAAACGCTGCATTGGTAACCAGCGTGACCGCGGTGGTGGGGGTACCCTTGTAGAAGCTCACCACCCCGGTACTGTAAGTCGTCGCCAGAAAGACCCAGCTTTGCGTCTCGGTATAGGTGTTGACACCCGAGTTCACGGTCCCGGGGCCGCCCGGCCCGAACACGGCGGCTTCGCCCGGTGTTCCGCTCCTGCCGCCCAAGACCTGCAAGGTATCGTCTTGAAAAATGGCAATTCGAGCGCTGGTCCCCAAGGGAGCCGTACTGGCGGTCTTGTACCACGTCATCGCCGTCCACGAGACATTGGTCGCCTTTGTATTGTTGACCCAAACGGCGCGAGGCCCGGTGAAGCCGCTTCCCATGCCGGTGGCGGAGGTCAGATCCAGCGCCTGATCGGCCCCACCCAACAGGCCCGAACCGGCAGCACCGTGCAGATCTGTCGCTGCCGAAGTCGAATTCAGCAGGCTTGCGGAGCCGCCCATCAGGCCGCTGTTGGTGGTCGTGGTGCCCGTGTCCTCGTAACGAAACTCGAGCTGAAGCGTTGCCGCGGCAAACGCCACGGTCGCAAGGCATGGCAACAACAAACCCGGAAGGATTCTGCCAATGGGATTCCGATAGTGGGAGGGTCGTCGATTGTGGATATTCATAACGAGACGTGAAGGCTTCACTGCTTCAAAAGGGTGTGCTCAACTCGAAAGCGAGAGGGGATGAGTTTTTCCGGAATCACCTGGGACGCCGGGCCGGCGGAACATAGCCCACATGCCAATAGATCTCCCAGAGCTGTTCGAGCTTCACGACCTCGGTGTGTCCGTCAAACATCACCATGTTCACTGCGCCGGGCAGTTCCTGCGTGGTGGGATAGGCCGTGGGCACCGACGATGGCCGGTTGCCATGCCGGGCAATCATGATGCGGCCCATACTCTGTCCAGTGACCACCGCACCTTCCTGCAGGTTGCCGGTGGGCCGGTCGGTGGCCAGCGGCCACAGATCCGGCCACACCGAATCGGAAAAGGTCGGGGTCTCCGTGGGTCGCCTCACCTGGCTTTCTTTCTTGAAGGCCTTGGACTCATCGGCACTCAGCCCATACTGCTGCCAGCCGCCCGCATACATCCAGCCGTTCAAGGCGTAGCTGCCCCAGTGATTGCTGTTGCCCGACACGTACCAGAACCAGGTCTGGTCGATCGTGCCGCGGTCGGGGTACCTCCGTGCCGTGCCCAAGGGGTTTTGGGTGCGCGGACACAACCGCAGCTCGTTCGCGTTGGCGTAGCTGCTGCTCAATACGTCCAGCCAGACCTTGTTGATACCGGGGTATTTGAAGGGCGCGCCCATGTTATCCGTCAAGTAGAGCTGCTCCGCCAAGCCCAGTTGTTTGAGGTTGCTGATGCACCGCACGTCCATGGCCTTGCCCTTGGCTTTCGACAAGGCCGGCAGCAACATGGCCGCCAGGATGGCAATGATGGCAATCACCACCAGCAATTCGATCAAGGTGAAGCCGCTCTTCCAACGACCGGCCTCAGCGTTTCGTGCACTGCATCGTGTCATGGTCATAAAGGTTGGCGCGCATGGCGGCGCTCATCGCCTGCCGCCATGCGCAGCACAGCAGGTTTAACAGGCCGAACCCATTCGCTTCACCCGGCGGGCGAAGAAGCCGGCTCCCACCAACGCCAGCAGCGCGCCAGTCGTGGGCTCCGGAACCGGAATATATTCCACCGTCACGTTGTCATACCTGACAACGGACGCAGCCGTATCGCTGTGATAGAAGCCGACATTTTGCAACCCGGAAGTGATCAGGCCCGTGGTATCGGTGCCCGTCAGCACCGTCGAAAGGCTGCCAAAACTGCTGCCATGCTCCAGCTTGACCGAAACCCCGCTGCCGGTGTTTTCAAGGGTCAGCCGCACCGCGTGCTGGGTGTTGTCTGCCGCGAACACGGCGCTTCCGCTGCTCAATGTGGTGCCGTCGGAAACGGGGTTGTCGTAAGTCGGTGTCCCCGGGGTGAACCGCAGCAGCGTGCCGGTCGTGTTCATCCGCGCGTAGTAGCCGCCCCAATCGCGCGACTCACCTGAGCCGGTGAAAGGGGTGAAGCCAGTCGCCGTCACGGGAGCGCCATTCCACAATCCCACCCGGAGGCTGGTCATGGTGGTGGTGACTGGCGTGTAGTTGAACGACACGCTCAACTTCTCACCAGCGGCCAGGGTTGTCGGGGCGAAGGAGGTTGTGAACAGCTGGTTCCAGCTGGTGCCCCCACTGTCGGCCTCGCCCGCATTTGAAATGAAGCTGCCCGTATTCCAATACCAACCGCTGACGTCGGTGTCGAAGGTTTCGTTGAGCAGGATGTTGGCCTGCGCTGAGGTGGCAACCCCCAGAACGACGGCCAGACCGGCTGCATGACACATGGCGCGGAAGGTTGAATAGCTCTGTCTGCGAGTTTTCATGGTGTTCTTACTGTGTTGTTACTGGTTTTCTGTTACTGCGGTTTGAACTGAGTTCAACTCCACCATATCGACGTCCGAGTCCGGCTTCCATAGCTCAATTCAGCTATCTTGACTGGGAGGCGTCGGCGGGAATCAACGCGCGCAGGATCGGCTCGACCCACGCCTGCCGCCGGGTGTCGTAAACCACGAAGTCCCGCCCGAATCGCCAATAGGACCAACTCCAACCCTGCGCCTCGGCCGCCCGGGCGACGGCCTCCAGGTAGCGAATCCGGGAGTCCATCGGCGCCTTGTCGTAGGCCCCAAACTCGCCCAGGTAAAGCGGCCGCTGGTGCTGGCGTGCCCAGGCTGCGGCCCGGGCAAAGTCGTCCCCGATGGCCTTGCGTTCCTCCGCCGTGCCAGTCCATTCCACGCCCACCTTGTCCGTCAGGTTCACCCACGACGCCCCTTGATGCGTGAAGGCAAAGGGCTGGTAATAGTGGATCGTGACGATCAGATGAGGATCGTCCGGAGGCAGACTCAGCGACGGCAGGGAATTGATCGCGTTCCACTCGCCCGGCCCGATGATGACGTTGCGGTGAGGATTGGAATCGCGAATGACGGCCAGGGCCTCGCGGAGGTAATCGTTCCAGAGCGCCGGCGTGAGTTTCTCGCTGGGTTCGTTGAGGATCTCGAACAGGACCGTCTCGGGCGCGGCGCGGCAATGCCGGGCCGCCTGGCGCCAGAAGGCCAGAAACGGTTCGCGATGGGCGGCGGGGTCGCGCCCCAGGGCCAGGAACTCGTGCAAGTCCAGGATGACCAGGAGACGCTGCTCCTGCGCCTGCTTCAAAACCCAGTCCAAGGTGTCCAGCCAGCGCGGTTCCAACGTCCAGTGGTTGGTGGGATTCATCTGGCGGAACGGGGCGAGATTGACGCGCAGATGATTGAACCCGGCCTCCCGGATCTGCTGGAAATGGACGTCTTTGAACCGCCCTTTCGCCGGGTTGATCCAGATCGGGTCATCGCCGAGCACGTTCAACCCGCGGCCCAGTTGGCGGGCCTGCTCATGGGCATCAGGCGCCCCGGGGGCCGGGGCCTGACCGCACACCAGCAGCAGGCACAGGGCAGGAAGGAGCTTCATGAGACGCGCGCCCGGGGGCGCTCAAACCACCCGGTTCGCCTGGATCACGTGCCGATACCAATGGTAGCTGAGCTTGGGGATCCGCTCCTGCGTCGCATAATCGACCCGCACCAACCCAAACCGCTTGGTGTAGCCCTCGGCCCACTCGAAGTTGTCCATCAAACTCCACGGGAAATAACCCACCATCGGGTGCCCTTCGGCAACCAAACGTTGCACGCTGCGCAGGTAGGCGCGCAGATACATGATGCGGTCCACGTCCGCCACCTCGTGCCGGGCATTGGCCGCCGCGCCGTCGGCACAGCCGTTTTCGCTGATGAACACGGGCAGCCGGGCCTGCCCCGCCGCTTCGCCCACCATCCGCACGCCCCAGTAAATGGACTCCGGCACAATGTTCAGCCAGGGCATGTTGCCCTTCGGGAAGTTGTCGAACATCGGGATCAACTCATAGCCCCGCCGGTTGTCCGCCGCCCGGACGTAAATGCCGGAATAGCAATTGAAACCGAGGGCATCCAACGGCTGGCCGATCGTCTCGAGATCGCCCTCGACGACCTCCGGCGCCTGATCGCCCTGCCCCTCCAGCCAGGATTGATTGTAGGCGCCGGTGAGCAGCGGCAGGAGGATGCAGGCGTTGGGTTCCTCGGCCACGAACGCCCGCCGGGCGGCGGCCAGGTGCTCCTCCGTCTCGACGATGGGCACAAAGGAGGTGAAATTCTCGGCTGTGGCGACATGGCAGCGTCCGGGCGAACTGGCGCGGAGGGCCTGGCAGCCCAGGCCGTGCGCCACCAGGGCGTGGTGCACGGTCTGCGCCCGTTCCTTGCGCGTCTTCAACTCGATCCCCGGCGCGTGATGCCCGGGCTTGCCCAGGTTGTAACCGTTCCAGAACGCGAAACAGGAAATCTCGTTCATCGTGATCCAGTGGGTAATCACGTCGCCCAACGACCGCGCGGCCGCCGCCGCATAGTCGGCGTAGTCTTTCGTCACCTCGCGGCTCTGCCAGCCGGCGTAGCGATCCTGCAGGGCCTGCGGCAGGTCCCAGTGATACAAGGTGGCGTGCGGGGTGATGCCATGCGCACGCAGCGCCTCGGCGAGTCGCCGGTAAAAGTCCACGCCCTTGGGGTTCAACGCCCCCCGCCCGTCGGGAATGAGCCGTGACCAGGAGATGCTGAAGCGATAGTGCTTCACCCCCAGATCGGCCATGAGCTTCACGTCGTCCTCAAACCGGTGATAATGGTCGCAGGCCACGTCCCCGGTCAGACCGTCCTTGGTGGCGCCGGCCTGGCGGCTGAAGGTGTCCCAGATGCTGGGCTTGCGGCCATCGGCGTTCGCCCCGCCCTCGATCTGATAGGCGGCGGTCGCCGTGCCCCACCAAAACCCCTTGGGGAACGCCAGGGCCTCAGGCGCCCGGCTGGTTTCCGCGACCGGCTTGCCGCGGGCCGGCAGGGCGGAGCCCGCCGCCAGTGCCGCGGTCACCGCGGCGGTGCGGGCCATGAAGTCACGTCGGTTGAGTGGGAACTGGGTTTCCATATTCATGATGATTCCTTGCAGGTTGGGGCGAAAGCGGGCGGGGCCCGAGAGGGGGTGCGATTTCAGGCCGGTTGCTCGCCCAGGTACTTGATGACCGCTTCGGTCCGGGAGTGGACGTGCAGTTTTTCGTAAATCCGTTTCAGATGGTTTTGGGCGGTAAAGAAGCTGATCCCCAGTTTGTCGGCGATCTCCTTGGTGACAAATCCTTCGGCCAACAGGCGAAGGATCTGCTCCTCGCGGGACGTCAACTCCGCTTCTACCACGGTCTCGTGGGCGGGTTTACGGAACGATTGCACCACCTTGCGGGCGACCTCGGGGGTCATGGGCGCCCCGCCCTGTTTGACGTCCCGGATGGCATCCATCAATTGCTCCGGGCTGGTGCGTTTGAGGAGGTAACCGCTGGCCCCGGCCTTGAGCGCCCGGAAAATGCGGTCGGTCTCCTCATAGACTGTGAGGACCAGCACCTGCACCCCGGGCAGTTTGGACTTCAACTGCTCGGTGCACTCGATGCCGGACCGGCCCGGGAGGTTGATGTCCATCAGCACCACATCGGGATTGTGGTGGGGAATCTCGCGCAGCGCCCTTTCCGCACTGTCGCAGACGCAGACGCAGCGGTAGCCGGGCGTGTCTTCGATCAGTTCCGCCCAACTCCGGCTCAAGTCGGCATGGTCTTCCACGATGGCAACCGTTGTACCCACAACGCTATTGTTGATGGGGGGACGCAATCTGGCCATGACTCATTTCAGCTATTGGCCCGGCCCAGCGGGACCGTCAGTCGGACGGTGGTTCCCTGGCCGGGCTGGGTCTGCACTTCGAAACGCCCGCCGACCTCCCGCAACCGGTCCGCCAGGTTGGACATTCCATTGCGCCGGGAATCGGCGGTTTCGGGGTCAAACCCCTGCCCGTCATCGGCAATGGTGAGGGTCAACTCCCGCTCGCTGGCCGCCAACTGAAACCGCAATTCCGTGGCTCGGGAATGTTTGATGACGTTTCGCACCGCTTCCTTGACCGCCAGCAGGAGATGGTGACGCAAGCGCGAGGTGATCTCGACTTCCGGCAGTTCATCGGGCACGAGCAGACGGCAGCGGATGTCGGTGCCCTGCAGCAAGTCCCGCACGGCATGGGAGAAATAGCTGCCGGACCGCGGCAGGGCGTCGTTGCGCGGGCTGATAGTCCAGACAATCTCGTCCAGCGCCTGAACAGTCTGCCGGGCCTTGAGGATGAGAGCGGTCAGGTGGCGTTTTTGTTCCTCCGGTTGGGCGGCGCGCCGGACGGCCAGTTCGCCGAGGTTCGAGATTTGCGTGAGACTGGCGCCCACGTCGTCGTGCAGGTCGTGGGCGATGCGGGAGCGCTCCTCCCAAAGGGTCTCCCGCTCCAGCTTTTGGCGGATGATCTGGGTTTGGGCGATCACACGCCGCCGCAGCAAGACCACCCAGCCCGCCACCACAAGCAGTCCAGCCAGCAACACCCCCACCGCCGCCAGCAATCGCTGCATATTCCACCAGCGCGGCGCCGCCAGCACGACCGCGTCCGCCAGGGAACGCATCCGGATTTCAATCCTGTCAGCCACCTGCGGCGTCCACAGTTGGTGCGCCGCCTGCGCTTCGCAGATCCCGGTCACCCGCAGCCGGCTGCCCGGAGCAATGGGCAGATCCCCCGGCCCGGGCAGGGTCATCCGGGCCTGGAGGATGCGGTTTCCCTCCCGCAACTGAAGAATCAACACCTCCTGCGCACCGCGGTAGGCTTCCACCAACTCCGCTTCCAGACACACCAACTCACCGTGCAGCCGGCCGGAAAACAGCTCGATTGCCCGGCAATGGATCGGCGTCGGCATCGCGACCAAATTCAATTGCCGCACCTGGATGCCCTGGATGAAGGGGCGGAAGGGGGACGGCATGGGCAGGCCGGTGACTTCCACCTCCGCACCCGCGAACAAGTCGGTCTGCTGGGCGGTCTGCACCCACAGGCTGCCATCCTCCCCCCGAATGTAAAACCCCTCGCCCGGCTGTAGAAAGGACACCACCCCGAGCACCCGCACCGGTTCGAGCCCGCCATTCCGGTCCGTGCGCAGCAGCGTGGCCGGGGTTTGCAGGACGGCCTCGGTGGCCCGCGGCGACAGCACCCCCCCCAAAGGGTGGATGGCGTCTTCGCCCGGAATGCAAAGGATGCGGCCGGTCAACTGCCGGTCACTGTTGAAGATACTGCCCACGACGCCACGAATCCGCACAGGCACCTGCACCAGTTGCCAGGAAATGGGCTGCCCGGTGGCGCGTCCCGCCACCACTCCCTTGACCCGCCAACGCCCCACATCCAGTTCGAGAACCGAGTAACCATCCTCGAAGGTCACCTGGCTGATGACGGCTTCCACCTCCACCCAGCGCTGGTCCTGGGTGGGTTCCATGAATTGATTCGCCGTCAGCGCCAAGGGCGCAGGCAGTTCACCCCGGCCGATCACCCGCAGCTGTGCGCTCGTCCACTTGGGCCCAGACACACACACATGGAAATCCCCCGGGGCACTCACTCCCTCCACCTCAACCACCGTGCCGGCCGTCAGCGGCTCGACCGGCAGATCCTCAGTCTTCACCCACACAAACGTGCTGTCGCTGTCGTCATGAATGAACGTCGCCGCCCGGGTCGAGTCATGAAACGTCACCACCCCCCGCAACCGCACCGGAATCTCCCGGGCCGCTTGTTCGAGGGTCAGACCGCGCAACTGCACCGCCTGGGTGATCACGGTCCCGGACAGGTCGGCCGCGCCCAGCTTCGAGGCTGGCACCCACAACAAAGCGAGACCCAATCCGAGGACGCAGCGGCCAAGTCTATGAAGTTGCACGGTCGAGACTATGGATGCGGTGCTTCAGAGTGGCAAGCATCCAGGCTCCCCCGCGCCGGGGCAAACCGCAGATCATGCTCCTGGCCGCTTGCCGGAGGGAATTCAAACGCTCAAGAGGGTGCTCACCAGAAAGCGGCGCCTGGTGCGCGGGGTGGTGCTGCACGCGGGCAAGGCGAGGCCTCTGGGCAACGATGTCATCGCTTTGCCTTGGGGCTGGTTGGTTGAGTCCACCAACCCGTAAGTGCGCCCGGCCGGACGAATAAAGCGAAAGGGACGGACTCGCGTCCGTCCCTCTCATGATCACCAACCCGAATGGGTTCAACGGCGGCGGAAGATCAGCAGGCCCGCCAGGCCGAGACCGGCCAGGGCGAACGTGGACGGTTCGGGAACCAGGTAGCCCGCCAGTTGGACGTTGGCGGTATTGAATCCGTGCAACGCCGCGCTGCCGAAGCTCACCGTGCCGTTCACGTCATCGAGGGTGTAGCTGTAAAGCCGGGTGCTGTTGACAGCAAACAGGGTATTGCCCAACCGGACCAGGTCTTTGGCGCCGCTGCCCATGTCGCCCGTGGCGGAATTCTCGGTGCTGGTAAAGGTGAAAACCTTGTTCAGCGTGATGCTGGTGTTGCCGATGTTGTTGGCCGCCGACAACCAGAGCCCGCTGCTGTTGATGACCAGCAACCGCCCGCTGCCGGTGAAGGCGAGGTCCGTGTCTGCGGTGGTGCCGGACAGGGTGAGGCTCGTCGGATTGCTCAACAAGCCGGTGCCGGTGTCCAAATCCCAGCGCCGGATGCCGCTATTCCCACTGCCATTGACGAACATGTAGGTGGTGCCAAGGCTCGAGGCGAAAGTCATGTCGTTGCCCTGCCAGTCGCCCCCCTGCGCGTTGGCCAGCGGCACGCTCTGGAAGGTGTTGCCGACGAAGGTCGAGTAGCCGAAGCGTTGGGCGGCCGTGCCCCCGGCCAGTCCGTGGTTGAGATAAACATAGCCGTTGTACACGCCAGCGGCCGCTTCCGACCCTTCCCCGGTGCGGTCATAGGTGGTGGTGGCCAGCAAGGTTCCCGAGGTATCAAAAGCCGCAAACTTGGTGGCCGTCAGCGTTCCACCCAGCCCAAAACGGTCCTGGGCAAAGACAGTTCCGGTGACGGGATCCACGGTGATGGCACGCAGGTTCGAGGCGCCCGAGGGCGATGCCCAGGTGCTCCACGTCATGCCGCCATCCGTCGAGTTTCGAATGGTGGTGCCGTAACCGGTTAGAAAAAGGGCCGGGGTTTGCGCCCCGACAAACGGGCTGCCGACGGCCAAGGCCAGTACTGTGATCCATGCGGATAATCTCATAATTGAACTCCTGCTTTTGGTTTACGTTAGGACTGAACTACCCATGAAGCCGCCACGTGCGTCCTCATGCTTGACATTCTTATCGCAACCCCAACCTGTTGTCACAAGTTCGGGGAAGGTAAACAGGTTAACCTGGCGAACAGAGCCGGCCCAGCCACAGCCGATGCGCCGCGCGCAGGAGCGGTTCGTCGCAACCGCCGCAACCTGGAATCGGCCTTGAACGTCCTGCCGGTGACCGTGGTGACGGGAGCCCGGCAAACTGCTCAATCAAGCCGATCTGGCCCGAGACGCGGCGTTAAGCCATCCCACAGCTCATCGTTATCTCAACCTGCTGGAAACGGGTTGCCTGATCACCCGGATCCGGCCTCTTGCCGCCAATCCCTCCTCCTCGATCGTTAAAGCGCCCAAACTGCTTTGGTCGGACTGCGGGCTCGCCGCCTGGCTGGCGGGCATTCGCAATGCCGAAGACGTCGATCAGCGGCTGGATTCGGGCTTCTGGCTCGAGCAAACGATTTACCAGACGCTTCAGTCGTGGCGCGCCCTGGATCCCACCAATCGCCGGATCCACTACTGGCGCGACCGGGCGGGTCATGAAGTGGATTTCATCCTGGAGCAGGACGGAAAGCTGGTCGCCGTCGAAATCAAGGCCAGCCAGCAGGTCAACGTGTCGGATGCGGCGGGGATTCAAACGCTCAAGAGGGTGCTCACCAGAAAGCGGCGTCTGGTGCGCGGGGTGGTGCTGCACGCGGGCAAGGCGAGGCCTCTGGGCAACAATGTCATCGCTTTGCCTTGGGGCTGGTTGGTGGAGTCCACCAACCCGTAAGTGCGCCCGGCCGGACGCATAAAGCGAAAGGGACGGACTCGCGTCCGTCCCTCTCATGATCACCAACCCGAATGGGTTCAACGGCGGCGGAAGATCAGCAGACCGGCCATCCGCTCACCACCACGGCTCGGTGACACCCAGATCCCGGGCCAGGGCTTCCATGAAGAAGTAGTCCCCCCAACTGGTGTAAGCCGACCGGGCAACACCCGGAATGCCTGACCCCACCTGCCCTCGGCGCAGCAGCCCGGCCTGGGCCTCATCGGCGTCCAGGTAATCCGGCGAACAGAGCCGGCCCAGCAACTGTCGATGCGCCGCACGCAGGAGCGGTTCGTCGCAACCGTGATCGAGCAGTTCCGCCAGACCACAGGCGGCGATGGCCGCCGCCGAGGAATCACGGACCGGCGGGGCACCCGGGGGCAGCCGGAAATCCCAGACGGGAACCACCTCGTCATCCAACTGCGCGATAAACACTTGGGCCAGTTCCAGGGCGGTATCGCGATGTGCCCGCTCGCCCGTGTAGGTGGCACTGAGCGCAAAGCCGTAAATGGCCCAGGCCGTGCCCCGTGCCCAGTGGCTGGCAACGCTGAAGCCGCCGTCGTTGGCCGGCCCGATCGGCGCGCCGGTGGCAGGGTCGAACCGGAACGCGTGGGACACGGAATGATCCGACCGGATGAAATGGGCCCGCGTAGTCTCGGCGTGCTGAAACGCAACCTCCGAAAAGCGGCTTTGCCCGGTTTCCCGCGCGGCCCAGTAGAGCAGCGGCAGGTTCATCAGGCAATCGATGATGGCCAGACCGGCGGTTTGCGGGTCGGGATCGTCCATGCGGCCCCACGCCCGGATGAAGCGGCCACGGGGCGAAAAGCGTCCGGCCAGCAACCCGGCGGCGCGCACGGCCGTATCGCGATGTATCGGATCCCCGGTGATCTTGTACAGCGCGACCGAGTAGAGCGAGTAAAGGAAGCCCAGGTCGTGCATGGTGTCGGCGCCATGCTCGACCACCTTGCGTCGATACCACGGTTCCAATCGCAGCACCTGGTCCAGCAAGCGGGAGTCCTCGGTATGGCTCCAAGCCAGCAAGGCCATGCCGGTGTGGAACGACGAGGTCCAGTTGGCAATGTTGAAAAAGTCGCCCCCACCCCGCCAGTAGTTGCCGTCCTCCGCATACCCGCCCCACTGGGGCTGATCGGCAAGCATCCGGATGTTGCGGCGCGCCTTGATGACTGCAAGATCCAGCGCGGCGCCGGCAGCAGCGTGTGCCACCGGCGGGATGGACTTTGATGCGGCTCGTAGTTGTGGAATCATTTTCCCTTCCAACGGCTTATGGCAGGCGCAAACGGTAGAAGACTGAGGGCTGGCTGGGATCGATCGGCACATTGGTCGTGGTCAGGAGGTCGGAACCTGGCAAAGTGACCCAGTTCGTGCCCAACCCGTCGGACGAGCTGTTGGTTTGGGACTGCAACTGCCAGCCGAGATATTCGGGCGGCCAGGACAAAGCGAGGTTTGTGCCGACAACTACGAAGAGCAGATTTGTTGGTGTCGCCGGCGGTGCGGCGGCAATAACCAAGGTATCACTCGCCATGCCGCTGTAGTTAAGATCGGTGACAGTGGCGATCACGGTGTAGCTCCCGGCATTGGTGGGGGCGCTGGCTGAGCCGTCGTAGGTGACACTCACTGGGAGGCTGGGCGGGGCAGTGGTTACCGAGACAGCCTTGGCCGTGCCGTCATAGGTCTGGTTTAGGTTGGTCAGAATCACGCTCGCGGCGGCCTGATCGATGACAAGCGTATTGGTCGCGCTGCCCGCGTAATCCGGGTCATTGACGACCCCGATCACCGTGTAGCTGCCGGCATTGGTGGGCGCGCTGGCTGAGCCGTCGTAGGTGACACTCACTGGGAGGCTGGGCGGGGCAGTGGTTACCGAGACAGCCTTGGCCGTGCCGTCATAGGTCTGGTTTAAATTACTCAGGGTCACGCTGGCGGTCGCGGAAACAATGCTTCCACCGACAACGACGTTGGAGAAGGTGGCGGTGGCCAGGGTGGTGGCCGAACCGGAGTTCACGAACATGCCGAAGTGCATGTTGGTATCCAGCGTGGACTGCGAACAATAGCTCACGTCCGTCTGGTCATAAAAATCCACACTGGCCTTCTGCGTCCAGGTGACGCCGTCGGTCGAGGTGTAGGCGGACAAGACGGAATTGGTCCGGGTCAACCGCAGCCAGATCGGAACCGTCTTGGCGCCCGCGGAACCATACCCTTGCGGGCTGGCGTGATAATCCCAACGCTCGCCAGTGCTCAAGACACTGCCGGTCGGCTGAACCCACAGAAACTCGGTGATCGGCCCTTGATCGTCCGCAATCATCAATCCCACCTGGTTGTCGCCGCTGGTGCTGACCAGGCGGGCGCGAATCTCTCCGTTGCCGGCAACGGTCTGATACACAAACCGCCGTCCGCTCTGGGCCAGGGTGGCATGTGTTGCGCTCGTGGCGAGTCCCGCGCCCTGAATCGTCCAGATGTCGTTGGTGCTGTTGTAGGCCGCCGTTCCCGACGTCGTGAACTGACCGAAGTCGGCCGCATGCCAGTTCGCCGGGAGCCCGGCAGGCGTCGTGGGATATTTCCCCTGGCCAAAATTCGGCTGCGCCACATCCTGGTCCAGCACGAACACCTGCTCGGTATCCGACAGCAACCCTGATGCGCTGGCGGTGATCGTCACCGTCTTCTCGCCGCCGGACACCGGCGTGCCCGTCACTGTGAAGTCGGCATAAGCTGCGCCGGCGGGAATGGTCACGCTCGACGGGATGGACACACCCCCAAGGTCCGCGCTCAAATTGACCGTGGCAGCGGCTCCGAGCGACGCCTTCACGCGCACGACCCGGGCGGAAATGGTGCCGCTGTTTTCGGACACCACACGATTGGTGAGGACGAGCACCAGTCGCGCGGAGTTGGCGTTGGTTTTTTGCCAGAGATAAATCGAAGCGACCTCCGGCGTGGTGCTGGCCGGCGTGCCGTAGGAATAGTAGCGATTGTTGGCCGCCACAACGGGTGCGGAGTCGCCGGCCCAAAGGTAGCCTTTGCTCCCGTAGATTTGATTGTCATACATTTCCCACCCTGGACAAGTGGTGTCCTCAAACACAGCCACCGGCGAACTGGCATGCACTTGCAGGGAGTTGCCGCGCAGGATGCCGTCGAACGAACGGTCGAAGGCCCACAGGGCCGGTTTGAACGTGCTCGTATCCGTGAGCACCAGCCGGTTGTAAACGAGAATGGGATTCTCCTGCGCACCCATGAGCTGCATGACGGCGCGACCGGCGGTGACCTGGTTGTTGTAAAAGACGTTACGCGGACCGTTGGGCCCGTGAATCAACGAATGGGGGGGGTCGGTGTAAAACGACTCGCCGCCGCAACTGAAGGTGGAGCCCTCGATCAGGTTTTCCAAGGGCAGCCGGCCATGGTGCTGCGGCGAGCGCACGGTGGTTCCCGAGAAGGTGCAGTTGCGCACCACACAACGCATCGCAATCTGAAAGATCGCCATGTGGCGCAAGCCCTGCGCAGTGCAATTGTCCATCAAGCAGTCCATGTCCAGTTGCCCCCAGCCCAAATAGGCATTGCTGCCGCTGTTGATGTCCGCAAAGGTCCCCAGGAAATCGCAGTCGCGTATCTCACAGCGAATCCGGCTGTCCGTGGCGGACGAAACCGGCCAGTTCTTGGCCTTGTTGAACTTGACACCCTTGAGCCAACTATTGGCGGTGCGCTGGAAGGAAACCGGCTCGAGCGTCACGCTGCTCGAAGCCGTCGTGATCGTCAGGTCCTGCAAACCACAATATTCGATCACCGCGCAGGTGCGCATCTGCGGGCTTTCGTCGAGGTAGTAATCGTGCGCCAAGGTCCGGTCGAAGGTGACGGTCTTGGTGCCGCTGTTCACAGCGGTTATCTTGGCCAGGAATGCCCGGCCGAAGTGCTGCAGCGCGTCGGTCCAGACGACGCCAATCTCCGGCTTGTCGTAGCGGAGACGCATGGTGTTGTTGCTGGAGGTTTCCGAGGTGGCGAGAATGCGCACCCATTTGCCGACCGCGTATCCACTGGAGGCGGGATCGGTGGTGAACACCGCGTTGGAACTGCCCCGAAGGAAGGTGGCGGCGCCAGAAATTCCGCTGCCCCAATTGACCCCGGCATGAAACTGGAACAACGAACCACTGCCGGTGGTGGCGGTGAGATTGATGACCGTGCTGGTTTTGCCGGCCCCGGCAATCACGATGCCGGTCTCATTCACCGTGAAATTCTGCGTCAGAGTGTAAGTGCCCGCCGGCAAATAGACGATGGCCCGCTGACTGCCGCCGTTGGCGTAACTGGCGGCCGCAGTGAGGGCGGTGGATACGGCGGTGTTGTCCGTGCCCGCCACCCGGCACACCCGGTAGGAATAACCGCCAATGGACAGGATGGTGCCGTCGGCTGGGTTGCTGCTCAGGTCAATCGCCGGGATGCCGCCCTCGACGCCCACGCCAGTCCAGTTGGGATAGACGATGCCGTCGGGGCCAACCACATCCGCGGCGGTGAGCCGGTTGGTTTCCCAGGGCTTGATCTTGTATTGGCTCGGCCAGACTTCGATGCCCGCCCGCGCGCAAACGAGCGTGAGGATCAAGCCGAGGGGGATCAGGGCGGGGCGTAGGCATCGCACGAGACGCCGCTGGCAACGCGTGGTCGGAAGCTGGTTCATGTGGTTCATGTGTTTACGTCAAATCGTTTCCGTCCTGCGCCCGGCGGACAAAACCGCAAGCAGAAGCCGTTGGCTGACGCTAACTTCCGCCCTGCGCACGCGCAAAGACTTTGGAGGTTAATTGGTTAACCAGCAGGCGAAACGTTCTCCGAGGAGTGTGGCCGTCCCCGGCCACAGCACCCCCCACAGGCGTGAGGCGTTGGATTCCATCGAAAACGCCCAGACACTAGCACGTGGCTGCGCCCGAGCACCGCCGACGCCACCCACGAACTGGGACGGGGTTTGACCACGGATTACACGGATTGCGCGGATAATAAGGGATCCCAGTTCTCCCCATCCAGCGGAAACGGAAAGGGATTGACCACGGATTACACGGATTGCACGGATAAGAAAGGATTCCAGTTCTCCCCATCCGTGTCATCCGTGTGATCCGTGGTTATTCCTCCGGCTGTTGGCTGTTCGAACGGAAACGGAAGGGATTGACCACGGATTACACGGATTGCACGGATAGGAAGGGCTCCCAGTTCTCCCCCATCCGTGTCATCCGTGTGATCCGTGGTTGTTTTTCCTGCTGTTGGCTGTTCAAACGGAAACGGAAAGGGATTGACCACGGATTACACGGATTGCGCGGATAAAAAGGGATCCCAGTTCTCCCCATCCGTGTCATCCGTGTGATCCGTGGTTATTTTTCCTGCTGTTGGCTGTTCGAACGGAAACGGAAGGGATTGACCACGGATTACACG
>JALOTZ010000046.1 GCA_025457615.1 Verrucomicrobiota bacterium | reverse complement strand
ATTCGTAGTCCGCCGTGTTGTCCGTTTCGCCCTGATACACCTTCTTGGCGAGCCAGCCGCGATAGGCGTCGTAAACCCACGTCGTCACGGCAGCGCCCGCTGCGGTGGCCGCGTTGGTCCATGTCTTCATGGTTTGCAGCCGGCCCGCTGAATCATAGGTGTATTCGACCGGATAGGTCCGGCTGCCCCGGGTCTTCTTGAGCAGGCCGGTGGCAAAGTGTTCGTTGGTGACACTGGTGTTGTCCGGTTGCACGATGCGCCACGCCCGGAAGGAGGTGTTGTAGTGGGTGATGGTTTCCTGGGGCAGGCCCGGCCCGGCACCATCCGGATCGGGCGAGATGTTTGTGGTCACGAGGTCAGCGGCGTTGTAGCCCAGCAGCGTGGTGCCATTACGCGCGTCGGTCACGCTGTCGCGCCGGCCATGCGCGTCGTAGGTGTTGGAGACAGCTTGAAGCGGGTTCCACCAGGCGTCATGCCAGATGGTGGAGATCAAGCGGCCATCCTGATACTGGCTGACGCTGAAGGTGGCATCGGGCGCGGTGGCGGTGACCTGCCGGGCGCCGTTGCCCTGGTAAACGGTCTGCATCTGGTGCGTCTGCCCATGGGAGATGCTGGCCGTGCGCAGGCCGTCCACCGTGGCCAGCCGTTCGTTGACGAGCACCGGGCCGGTTTCAGTCCACTGATAGGTCAAGGTGCGTCGCACGGTTGCCGAGCCCCACAGGTCGGTGTAGTTGGTCACTTCATTGATGGTGCGCGTGATCCGGTCCTGGCCGCCAAGATCAATCACGCCATTCCGGTTCGAGTCGAGGCACGTGTATTCCATCTCGCCCTTGTCATTGTAGGCGTAGAGCGTGACCACACCATCCGGGTCCACGGCCTTACACAACTGTCCGAGGTTGTTGTAGTGGGATTGACTGGTTGGGCTGCCGCTCGCAGCCGCATACACGGTCTTGCAGACCCGGCCCAGCATGTCGGTGTAGCTGAGCGTCCACTCGGCGGTGTCGGTGCCGTTGGTGTTGAGTTTGATTTCCCGGGTATAGGCGCGCCAGACGCCGCCGTCGTTGGTCACGCCGTATTCGTAGCGCACGGGAAAGACCGCCGTGCCAGTCACGCTCTTGCGCGTGCCGTCCGGGTAATCCGTTTCAATGCGGGTGCCCGTGTCGGGGTAGGTGATGGTGCGAACAGTCTCGCCAGCGCCATTCCGGGTTTCCGCGTAGCTGGTGACGCCGGTCAGCGCATTGGTGCTGGCCGTCAATCGCCCGGCGGTGTCAAAGGCGGACTGGCTCAGGGTCACGAGGGTGCCGTTGGTGCCGATGCGGAAGGTGGCCAGTTCGTTGCCCGCCGCATCGAGCACGTTCGAGGTGATGATGTCCGCGTGCCGGGTGGCGGTGGGGCGTTTCAAGGCGTCCACGTAGTAGTGTGTCAACGTGCCCGCCCGGTCCTGCGTCAGTTCCAGCCCGCAGCAGCCGGATTGCACCAGTTCGGTGGTGCCGTCGAGGTGATGGACGGTGTGCGACTGGTTCAGGTCAGAATACACATACCAGTCTGAATCCACCAACAGTTCGTCCCAGTCAGGCGAGAGGCTGTAAACATTCCGGTAGAGCAATTCGCCGGTGTTTCCGGTGGTGGTGACGGTCCGGGTGCCGTCCACAATGCTCGTGCCACTGCCATCCGGGATGCCGCTGGCGATTGTCACCGTCCGCTGGTTGCCGCTGGCTTCGTAGGTGTAAACGTCCATCGTGCCATCCGGATGCAACACGCTCGCGGGCCGATCTTCAAAGCCGGGGGTGGTGGCCAGCGTGGTCACGGTCACCAGATTGCTCTCGTTGTTCCACGCCGCTCCGGCGCTCTGGCATTGGATGCTGCGTCGTTCGCCGGGAAGTTCCAGTGTGTATTGCCGCCCGATTTCCTGGCCCAGCAACTTTTCAATCCTCCGCTCCGAGGCCAGCGCGTTCGTGGTCAGCGACGTGTAGTCGTATTCCACCACGCGGCACTGGCTGTCGGCGGCATTGGTGGCCGCGTTCATGAACTGGGAGACTTCCTTGGTGAGCAGGCCGTTGGTAGTGTACTCGTAACGCTGCCAGAACCCGGACGGCTCGATCTCCAGCCGGACCTTGCCGTAGTTCGTGCCGTCCGTGGCCGGGTTGTCATGGTAAAACCAATGGTTCGTCCGCGCCTCCGCGCCCGTACCCAGCACGCGGCGCACAGGCACCTGGCCCAGCCCGGAAAGGTCCACATAAGTCAATGTCTCCTGGCGAATCAATTGGGCTCCCGCGTTGCGGATCGTCTTTGTAAGGGTCAATCCGGAGGCATCCCGTGATTGGGTTTCGGAACGCAAACCGCCCCCCGACACCAGCGTCCAGCCTTGATCGGCATCCGACCAAGTATAGTCATAAACCTGACTGGCCCCGTTCTCGGCCGTTACGCGCAGATGGTTCGTTGACTCCATCCGCGCCACCGTGCAGGTGGAAAACGGCGTCAAACCACTGGTATCGTAGAATCCATTTGTATCCATCCCGCCCAACTGGCTGCTTGCGTAGAAGGAGGCCACGTAGTTGGTGGGGGACAGCGAAACAATGTCCGCCAGACAGAGCGTGGCACGTACCTGACGCAGAAAGCCGGACGAATCCCGCAGAACTTCGCCACCTTCCAAATCGCCAGCCGGCTCCAATACCGCCGGGGTGCCCAAGGCCTCCGAGGGGAAGGAAGCCGCGAGCAACAATGCACCCGCTCCCTTCCCGGTTGCACTGGCTCCCAGTCCCATCGAGACGTGGACGCTGCCCAGCGTGGCATCCACCGAGCCCGGGGCACGATCGCAGCTCGCACAGCCTGCGCCGCTCCCGCAGCCCACGGTAATCCACGCCTCTTCTCCCAGATAGCGCACGCAACCGTTGGTGGTGTAAGTCGAGAAAGCGGCGGGAACGTCCACGACGACGTATTCCCATCCGCCCGTCCCGATGCCGCGCAACTCATTCGTGGCCACGCAAACCGCGGCATTGGTCGGCGCGCTCTTGCGCCAGGAGAAGTATTCGATCTCCCACTTCTCGCCCGGACGCGCAAACACCTTGAAGCGCACCTGCACCGCCGTGCCCGTGGCCACCGTCTCATCCTCGGAAATCTCCGCTGTCGCATGGGGTGAGGCATCACCACAAGGTTTCCATTCGGTGTCGAGGCTGTTCGTCAGGCTGGCAACCAAGTCCGCGGTGGTGAACTCGTCGGAATACAACGAACGCACAACATTGGTTCCGTTCAGGTTTCCATCGCTCCACCAATACTCACAGGCCATGATCGAGGTGCAAAGCGATTCGTTGCAGTTGGTGTACCGGGTATTCCAGCTCCACCACCACCACGAGTCGTAATCAATGTCACCCCAGAAATAGACTCCGGCCCCTGAGGCATCACGGTGCGGCAAGGTGTCATAGTGGTTCGTCGCCGACCCATAAACGCCGGTGTAGACCACCGTCCAGCCATCGCAGTCCCGCGTCCCCGAGCCTTGATAAGTTCCGTCCTCATCAAACGCAAAACTGCCTTCGCACAACAGGTTGGTAATCTCGCAGGAAGGCGCTGTCAGCCGCTGGATGGTGTGATCGCTGTAGGTGCCGTTCCACCCGCACGAACTGCAATCCATGGAACAGAACCGGCTGAACCCGATGGTTGTCCACGTCTCCAACTGCCGGTAGTGGGCGCGCACGGGTGAACAACAGTTCGTCGTCATCTCGAAGCCGCACTTCTGCGCCGTGGCACTGCCCGCACGGCTCTCCAAGACATAGGTGAAGCCCGAGGACGGAAAGGAATCCGCCCAAACTCGGCTCATCACCATCAACCCAATCAGACCCACCACACCCACTCGTCGCGCTTGTTTCATGGCTGTGCCTTTGGCTTCCGAAATTCGCAGATGCCCTATTCCAACCGGGTGAACACCTCCAACCGGATCACGGCGTTGGTGTCCGGCACCGTCCCCGCCGCGTTGGGATTGCGGCCCAGCCGGTATTCCTCGTAATCGTTCAGATCGTCGCCGTCCGGATTGGCCGCGCTCGGATCACTGTGGCTGACCAGGCTCTCGAACGCATCCGTCAACCCGTCACTGTCCATGTCGTTGGTCGTGCCCAACCGGTAGAAGGCCATCTCGCTGGCCGCTGGAGCAGGCGGCGGGTTGGTCTGACCCGCCGAAGCTCTGACTTCCCACACCCAGTTCGTGAGGTTCAACCCTGGGACATCGGCGGCGAGATTGGTGGTCATGAACAGGTCGTAGGGCTCGACCGATGGAGAGTGAATCACAAACTCCGCTTCACCGTTCGTAACCCCCGTGATCTCCAGCCACAGCTCGTTGGTGCTGTAGCTGAAATCCATCTGCATCCACGACCCCTCATCCTCTCCCAGCATGAGCGGTTGGGGAAAGGCCGCCGTCAGCAGTTCCCGCTTTGCCACCTCCTCTTTCTCCGAACCCACCGGCCCCAGGAACGCCTGCCGCCCCACACCGTTGAAATAGAATGCCAGTTGCTGGGCATCCGGCCAGTAATCAAACGTGGTCAACTCTTCGAACTGGCCATTGGCCGGGGCGCTCACGCCAAAGTCGCTGCCAATGATCAATCCCAGCCAGGGCTCCTGCCCCTGGGCGGGGGCGGGCAAACCCTCCCCTTCAGCCGCCAACTGATCGTCCAGCCACAGTTCGGTGCCTTTGGGGCTGTAGTTGAGCGTGATCAGTTGCCAGTCCCCGGCGATAAAGCTCACCCCGGCTTTCAGGAAGTCCATGGCCTTGGCGTCGGCTCCCACACCGCTCAGGTAGAGCGTGTCGCCTGCCTCTCCCAGGTAGAGCGACCAGCGTGTCTGGGGCGCGCTGCCGCTCAGATCCACCAGTTCCAGCAGCCGCGCATAACCGCCCGGCTCCTTTCCACCCTGTTCCACCGAACTCCAGGCCGGGCTGAACCAGAAGCGCACCGCACCGGTGCCCGGAGCCAGAGTTCTGCGTCCGGTTGAGTCGATGACCGGAACCGCCACGGGGGCGACGGAAAGTCCATCCCGGACCAGGGCGTATTCGCTCCAGCTTTCCTGGAGGGTGGCATTTTCGAAGCCGATGGCCGGCGGGAGCATCGGCGCATGCCAGTCCACTTCGTCGAACCGGTAGAGAGCCAGCGTTGGCTCCGGCCACGGCGGCCACGCCGGACGCGGGGCGGCTGACAGGTTCAGGACAAGAGCAACAAGGCTGGTGACGAACAGGGATGCTGCACATTGGGCTTTCATGTGAGTTGTGGTGTTGATTCCACGCAGCAGCGCACGAGACCAAAAGACCAAGAGGGGCGCGGACCTAACACGCCCCGTCAGAGGCACAGCGAAGCGCCTTCACAGCGAGCGCGCCAAGCCGCGCCCGAGTGGGCGCGGCTCCGGTTGGTCACTGTAAGGCCAGGAAAATTCGCGGTTTTCTGACGGCCCGTAGCCGAAGCTACGCAAAATACATGTCTGTGTTGTTACATTCTTGGTCCACTAAAACCGTTCCAACGCTTTGTTCCTGGTCTATCTCCTGCCTCTCTCAAAGCCAAATCTTGCTTGCGAATCCTGCTTGCGAAATAAGCGTCTAAAGGACTCTCCCTGCGAGCCATCCGCATTGAGAGGATGCGTCGATTCAGGCTTCCCCGATCAGGACGACGCAGCGGTGAATGCGCTGCCAGCCCCAGCCCCATCTTCCCCGCTTGCCGGGCCGCCTCGGAGCTCAGGGCAGACTGGTCTCGCCCATCAGGAAGCGGTCCACTTCGCGGGCGGCGCCGCGGCCTTCGTTGAAGGCCCACACGACCAGGCTCTGGCCGCGGCGACAGTCGCCGGCGGCGAACACCTTGGGAAGGTTGGTGGTGTACTTCTCGAAGGCCGCTTGAATGTTGGACCGCGGATCCCGGGTCACGCCCAATTGCTCGAGCAATGGCTGTTCCGGCCCGAGGAAACCCATCGCCAGCAGCACCAGTTGCGCAGGCCGTACCTGCTCGGTCCCACCGACCTCCCGCGGTACAAAGCGTCCCTGCGCATCCTTTTCCCAGTCGATCTCGACCGTGTGAACGGCTTTGACGCGTCCCTGGTTGTCGCCCTCAAATCGCTTGGCCGTGGTGAGGTAGCGGCGCGGGTCGCTGCCGAAGGCCGCCGCCGCCTCTTCCTGCCCGTAGTCCATACGATAAACCTTGGGCCATTCCGGCCAGGGATTGTCCGCCGCCCGTTCGGCCGGTGGCTTGGGCAGGATCTCCAGTTGCGCGACGGTCTTGCAGCCATGCCGCATCGAGGTGCCGACGCAATCCGTGCCGGTGTCGCCACCGCCGATCACGATCACGTCCTTGCCTTGGGCATTGATGAAATTGCCGTTCTTGTGGCCGTCGAGCACCGCCTTGGTGTTGGCGGTGAGGAAATCCATGGCGAAATGAATCCCCTGCAGATCCCGTCCCTCGATGGGCAGGTCGCGGGGTTGGGTGGCCCCGGTGCACAGGACGATGGCGTCGAATTCTTCCATCAGCTTCGCGGCGGGGTAATGGACGCCCACCTCGGTGTTGGTCATGAAGGTCACGCCTTCAGCCACCATCTGGCCGATCCGGCGCTGCACGACCGTCTTCTTGTCGAGCTTCATGTTGGGGATGCCGTACATGAGCAGGCCGCCGACCCGGTCGGCCCGTTCGAACACCGTGACCGTGTGCCCCGCGCGGTTCAGTTGCGCGGCGGCGCAAAGGCCGGCGGGGCCGGATCCGACCACCGCCACCCGTTTGCCGGTGCGGACCTTGGGCGGCTGCGGCACCACCCAGCCCTTGTCCCAGCCCTTGTCGATGATGGTGCACTCGATTTCCTTGATGGTGACGGGTGCGGACACCAGGCCGGCGTTGCAGGACCCCTCGCAAGGGGCGGGGCAGACGCGGCCGGTGAATTCGGGGAAGTTGTTGGTGCGATGGAGCCGTTCGAGCGCCTCGTGCCAGAGCCCGCGATAGACCAGGTCGTTCCATTCCGGGATGAGGTTGTTGATCGGGCAGCCGCTGGCCATGCCCTTGAGCAGGATGCCGGTATGGCAGTAGGGCGTGCCGCAATCCATGCAGCGCGCCGCCTGCCGGCGCAGCTCCTCCTCCGGCCAGTGCCGGTGGAATTCCTGCCAGTTCTTGATGCGCTGCTGCGGGTCCAGTTCGGACGCCGCCTCCCGCACGTAATCAATGAATCCAGTCGGTTTGCCCATCTTGAGTCTGCGTCTCTGTGTTAAGTCTCAGCCCCCGCCCACGCGGGCCACGTCCCGGGCGTTCTCCTCGAACGCGGCCATGATGGCATCGTCGCCGCTGAGGCCCTGTTCCTCGACTCGCTTGAGCGAAAGCAGCACGCGCTTGTAATCGCGGGGCATGACCTTGACGAACTTGGGCACGTAATCCTCCCACAGGGCCAGGAGCTTGTACGCCCGCTGGCTGTGGGTGTAATCGGCGTGGCGTTTGATCAGCAAGCGCAATTCCTCGATCTCGGACGGCTCTTCCAGTTCCTCGAGGGCCACCAGTTGCAGATTGCAGTGCTGCTCGAAGTCGCCCTGCTCATCCAGCACGTAGGCGATCCCCCCGGACATCCCGGCGGCGAAATTCCGTCCGGTGCGGCCCAGGACCACCACGCGTCCGCCGGTCATGTATTCGCAGCCATGATCGCCCACCGCCTCGACCACGGCGTTCACGCCCGAGTTGCGCACGCAGAACCGTTCGCCCGCCATGCCACGGATGAACGCCTCGCCGTCCGTCGCGCCGTAAAAGGCCACGTTGCCGACAATGATGTTCTCCTCCGGCGCGAAGGTGGAGCGCTGCGGTGGATAGAGGATCAGTCGCCCGCCGCTCAGTCCCTTGCCAAAGTAGTCGTTGGCGTCACCCTCGAGTTCCAGCGTCATGCCGCGGGGCACGAACGCGCCAAAACTCTGCCCGGCGCTGCCGTGGAACTTGAGGTGAATGGTGCCGTCCGGCAACCCGTCCGGCCCATGCCTCTTGGTGATCTCATTGCCGGTGATGGTGCCGACCACCCGGTGGATGTTCTTGATCTCCAGTTCGGCGGTGACCTTCTCGCCCCGATCGATGGCCGGCCGGCAGAGATCGAGAATCTTGGTGAGGTCGAGAGACTTATCCAGCCCATGATCCTGATCGATCTGCCGAGAGCGCCCCACTTCCGGACCCACCGGCGGCTGATAGAGAATGGGGCTCAGATCCAGCCCGCGCGCCTTCCAGTGATCGATCGCCTTGCGCGGCTCCAGCGCGTCCGTGCGGCCCACCATCTCAGCCACCGTCCGGAAGCCCAGGCTGGCCATGATCTCCCGGAGTTCCTGGGCGATGAACCGGAGGTAGTTGACGACATGATCCGCGGCGCCCGTGAAGTTCTTGCGCAGACGCGGATCCTGAGTGGCGACGCCCACCGGGCAGGTGTTCAGGTGGCAGACCCGCATCATGATGCAGCCCAGCGCCACCAGCGGGGCGGTCGCAAATCCGAATTCCTCGGCGCCCAGCAGCGCGGCGATGGCCACGTCCCGGCCCGTCTTGAGCTGGCCGTCGGTTTCCACATAGATCCGGCTGCGAAGCTTGTTCAGGACCAGGGTCTGATGGGTTTCGGCCAGACCCAATTCCCACGGCAGCCCGGCGTGTTTGATCGAGGACAGCGGCGAGGCGCCCGTGCCGCCATCGTAACCACTGATGAGCACCACGTCCGCATGCGCCTTGGCCACCCCCGCGGCGATCGTGCCCACCCCCACCTCGGACACGAGTTTCACGCTGATGCGCGCCTCGCGGTTGGCGTTCTTCAAGTCATGAATCAGCTCCGCCAGGTCCTCGATGGAATAGATGTCATGGTGCGGCGGCGGTGAGATCAGCCCCACACCGGCCGTGGTGCCGCGCACCTTGGCAATCCAGGGATAGACCTTCTTGCCGGGCAGCTCGCCACCCTCGCCGGGCTTGGCGCCCTGGGCCATCTTGATCTGCAGTTCCCGGGCCTGCGAGAGGTAATGGCTGGTCACACCGAAGCGGCCCGAAGCCACCTGTTTGATGGCGCTGTTCTTCGAATCGCCCCGGTCGTTGGTCCAACTGTAGCGGGCGGGATCCTCGCCGCCCTCGCCCGTGTTGCTGCGTCCGCCCAGGCGGTTCATGGCGATGGCCAGCGCCTCGTGCGCCTCCTGGCTGATCGACCCATAGCTCATGGCGCCGCTCTTGAACCGGCGCGTGATGACCTCGATGGACTCCACCTCCTCGAGCGGAACCGGCTGGCGGTCCTTCTTGAACTCGAGCAACCCGCGCAGCGTGCAAAAATGCTGTGACTGCTCGTTGATCATGGCCGCGAACTCCCGGTAGAGCGGGTAGCTGTTCAGTCGCGCCGCAGCCTGGAGTTTGTGGACGGATTCCGGGTTGAACAAATGGAACTCGCCATCCTTGCGCCACTGGTACTGGCCGCCGGTGTCGAGCACGTCGCCCTTGGCGTCGCGTTCGCCGAACGCCTCGGCATGCTGCCGCAAGACCTCCTCCGCCAGCGTTTCGATCCCCACGCCCTGGATGCGCGAGGGGGTCCACGTGAAATACTTGTCGATGACGCTGCTGTTCAAGCCCACCGCTTCAAAGATCTGGGCGCCGCGATAACTGGCCACGGTCGAGATCCCCATCTTGGCCATGGTCTTGACCACGCCCTTCACGGCCGCCTTGATGTACTTCTTGATCGCCGTCTTGTGGTCCAGGCCGGTCAGCAATCCCTCGCGAATCATGTCGTCGAGGGTTTCATAGGCCATGTAGGGGTTGATGGCGCCGCAGCCATAGCCGATGAGCAGCGCGAAGTGATGCACCTCGCGCGGTTCGCCGGACTCGAGCACCAGCCCGATCCGCGTGCGGGTGCCGCGCCGGATCAGGTGATGGTGCAGCCCCGCCGTGGCCAGGAGGGCCGGGATGCGCGCCAGGTGGGCGCTCACGCCGCGATCCGACAGGATGATGATGTTGTGCCCGGCCTCGATCGCCTTGTCCGCCGCGGCAAACAGCGCGTCCATGGCGCGATCAAGCCCCGGCGGCCCGTCGTTCACGTTGAACAGAATGGGCAGCGTGGTGGCGCGGAAACCCGGCCGGTCCACGTGCCGGAGCTTCTCCAGTTCCTCGTTGGTGAGCAGCGGGTGCTCGAGGCGGATCATCCGGGCGCTGCCCGGCTTGGGCTCGAGCAGGTTGCCTTCGGACCCCAGCATCGTCTCGGTCGAGGTGACGATCTCCTCGCGGATGGGGTCGATGGGCGGGTTGGTCACCTGGGCGAACAACTGCTTGAAATAGTTGTAGATCAGTTGCGGCTGGTTGGACAGCACGGCCAGCGGCGTGTCGTTGCCCATGGACCCCAGCGGCTGCACGCCATCGTTGGCCATGGGCCCGATGAGGAAGCGCAGGTCCTCGAAGGTGTAACCGAACGCCTTCTGCCGCTGCAGCACGGTCTGGTGATCCACTTCCTGCACTTCGGACGGCTCGGGCAGGTCTTTGAGCAGGACGTGGTTTGCATCGAGCCACTGCTGGTAGGGCTGCGCGCTGGTGTAACGCTTCTTGAGTTCCTCGTCCGCAACAATGCGCCCCTCCTTCAGGTCCACCAGGAACATGCGGCCGGGTTGCAGTCGGCCCTTGATCGCCACCCGCTTAGGATCGACCGGCAGCACCCCGGCCTCGGACGCCATGATGACCAGATCGTCCTTGGTCACGTAATAGCGCGAAGGCCGCAGCCCGTTCCGGTCCAGCACCGCGCCGATCTGGTTGCCGTCGGTGAACGCAATCGAGGCCGGGCCGTCCCAGGGCTCCATCAGGCAGGAATGGTATTCGTAGAAGGCCCGTTTCTCCGGGTCCATGCTCTCATGGTTCTCCCAGGGCTCGGGGATCATCATCATGATCGCCTGCGCCATGTCGCGGCCCGTCAGGGTCAGCATCTCGAGGCAATTGCTGAACATGGCTGAATCGCTGCCGTCCGTGTCGATGACCGGGAGGATCTTGTGGATGTCGTTTCCGAACAATGGGCTGGCGAAGAGGGCCTGGCGGGCGTGCATCCAGTTGATGTTGCCGCGCAGGGTGTTGATTTCGCCGTTGTGGGCGAGGACGCGGTACGGGTGCGCCCGGTCCCAGCTGGGGAAGGTGTTGGTGCTGAAGCGCGAGTGCACCAGCGCCAACGCCGTGACCATGCCGGGCTGGCTCAGGTCGGGAAAATACTCCTCGACCTGTGCGGGCGTCAGCATGCCTTTATAGATCAGCGTCTTGTAGGAAAGGCTGCACACGTAGAACATCGGGCCACCCGGCACCTGGCCGCTGTAACGAATGGCCTGCTCGGCGCGCTTGCGGATGACGAAGAGCTTGCGCTCGAACCCGAGATCGTCCTGCACACCCTCGTTGCCGTTGCGACCGATGAAGAAGTGGCGCATGGCCGGTTCGGAAGCCAGGGCCGAAGCGCCGAGCGTGCTGTTGTTCACCGGCACGTCGCGCCAGCCCAGCACCCGCTGACCCTCCTCGAGCACGATGCGCTCGAAGCGTTTCTCGATGTCGGCGCGCTGCTGGGGGTCCTTGGGCAGGTACACCAGGCCGGCCCCGTATTGGCCGTAAGCCGGCAGGGAAAGGCCTGCTGCATCCGCCGCCTTGACCATGAACGCGTGGGGCATCTGGAGGAGAATGCCGGCGCCATCCCCGGTGTTGGCCTCGCACCCGCAGGCGCCGCGATGATCCAGGTTGACGAGGATCTGGAGCCCTTGCCGGATCAGGTCGTGCGACTTGCGCCCCTTCATGTGGACCACGAAACCGACGCCGCAGGCGTCATGCTCGAATTGCGGATCGTAGAGCCCCTGTTTTGGGGGGAGCCCACCCGTCATGTGACTGCTGTTTTGCACCATCGTGTTCAGGTCTGGGTCCTGAGTGCCACTCCGTTCGCGCCACAACGCAGCCCGGGGGCAACTCCAAGCCCGCATTTTCTGCCGGTTTTTTCCGACAATATCAAGCCATCATCCTGAAAACGGCACTGGATAAACCAGGAAGGGGGCCTGCGAGGCAGCGCGGGGCGGTTGGCTTCCGCGTTGGCAGGGCGTCCGGTGCCCCCACGCCCAGTCCGCGACGCAGCGCGGCCGCACCCTCCCGGGCAGGCTTTGCAGCGGCGGGCTACTCCACGGACTCAAGATTCTCCTTCAGCTTGCCCTTGCCCTCGGTCTTGACGCCCGCATCCTCGCTCACCTTGCGCATGGCCTTGTCGTAGTCCTTGGTCAATTCCCGCTCGGCGCCCAGCACGCCCGGCATCTTCTCCTTCTCCTCCATGGCCACCCGGGCCGCGATCTCCGGGGTGGGCAGCACGGTGGGACGGATGAAAATCATGAGTTCCCGCCGGGAGTTCTTTTCGGACTGAGCCTTGAAGAGCAGCCCCAGGCCCGGGATGTCCTTGAGAAACGGAACGCCGGATTCATTGGCGGTCTTGTCGGCGCTGATGAATCCGCCGAGCACGATGGTCTCACCGCTCCGGACCGCCACCTTGGCGTTGGCTTCCCGGCGCAACGTGCGGGGCACATCGCCGACGTTCTGGATGGTGACATTGCCACCGAAGGACTCGACCAATTGAACGATGTCCATGACCACCAACCCGTCCGGGTTGATCAAGGGCAACACGGTCAGCGTGATGCCGATGTTCAACTGCAGGATCGAGGAGTAGCCGCCATACACCCCGCCGTAGGTGCTGCCCGTCGGATACGGTCGCGTCTCACCCACGAACAGCGTCGCCTCCACGGCATGCGAGGTCTGCACCCGCGGACGCGAGAGCACACTGACCTTGTCGTCGGACGCGGCGGCTTTGACGGCCACCAGGAAGTCATCCTGATACTTGGCGTAGTAGCTGAAGCCACCCAGCAAGTTGGTGCTGGCCGCAATGCCCTTGGGATCAATCAGATTGACGTTGTTGAACACGCCGCCGGCGCCCGTCCAATCCTCGTTGAACTCCTTGCCCGTCTGGAGATAGCTGACCCCGTACTCGAAGCTGTCATCCAGCGACACTTCGATCACCAGCGCCTCGATGAGCACCTGGGCGAGAACCACGTCCAGCTTGCCGATGATGTCCTTGATCATGGCCATGTCCTGTTTCCCCGCAAAGATCAGGAGCGAGTTGGTGCGTTCGTCGGCGATGATGCGCGTCTGCCCCAGGATCTCCAGATCGCCGGAGACACTGGCCTTGTTGATGATGGACCGCAGGCGGTCGGTGAAGCTGCCCCCGGCGGCGGGCGCGCCGGCCTGGCCGGGCATCGTCGTCCGTTGCGTCTGCGGTTGCTGGGGGGCGTACGGGTTGGCGCCGGGCATGGCGGTGGTGCGGGACCGGGCGGAGGCTCCCACGCGGCTGGAACCCGAACTGCCCACGCTCGCACTGGCCCCCCCCGTGCTGAGGCTGTTTAACGCGCTGGCGATGTCGGCCGCCAGCGCATACTTGATCGGAATCACCTCGGACACGAAATCGGAGTCCACCGGCACGTCGATGCGTTCGATCATTTCGAGCATCCGCTTCACGTTCTCGGTGAAATCCCGGAGGATGAGGATGTTGCTGCTTTCGATGGCGAGCACGGAATTGGGAATCTTGGCGAAGGGCTGGAGGGCGGGGATGACTTCGCCGGCCTTGACGTATTTCAACTGGACCACATGCGAAACGTACTGGCCCAGATCGGCCAGCGTCCCGGCGCCCAGGCTGCTGACCGGCGCACCCTCCTGGCCGGCCTGCGCCATGGGTACGGCCTTCACGAACTTGTCCCCGATGTTGATCATCGAGATGCCATTCAAGGCCAGCACGGCGTCCAGGGCTTGAATCGCCTCGGCCTTCGAGAGGTCGGTCTGGGTGACCAACGTGATGGTGCCCGCCGGGAGGGCGGCGGGACGCAGGATGGTACGCCCCACCAGTTCCGCGTAGATTTCCAAGACCATGTCCAGGTCGGCCCCGGGGAATTTGATGGTGCCCTTGGGGACCTCGGCGGCGGCGGGGGGGGTCGGGGTCACCGTGGTGGCACCCGCGCTCGGGGCCGGGCCCGGCAGGGCGGGGGCCGGCGAGGGCACCGCTTGTTGGAGGGCGGCTTCCTTGAGGGCTTGCACCTGGTCGGGCGTCAGCGCGTCCGGGGACGGCGTTTGGGCGGTGGCGGTCATGAGGACGGCCACGGACAGCAGGCAGGGGAGTGGATTCTGCACGGGAAAGCCTTTCATTTTTTCTTGGCGGTGGGGCGCGGGCGTGGGCCGGCTTTGCCCGCGGGAGTTTCCAGGCGATAACTGGAGACCAGTTTGATGTTCGTGGACAGCTTGTAGCGCTGGGGATCTGGCCGGACGGACAGGTCGCGCACGCGGATGGTCGAGTTGCCGGAGCCCAGGTCGTAGAGGAACTCCAGCAGCTCCAATTCCCCGGACACGGTGGTGATGTTCTGGCTTTGTTCGAGGAAGAACTCGTTGGTGCGGGTCATCTGCCGGGAGTTGCCGGTGATGCTCACGCTGTGCCCGGAGGCCTGCTTCTGGATGGCGCGCAGCAACTCGATCGCCTGGTCTTGGGGATGCGCGCCCGCGGTGCTCGACTCGAGCCGTTTCACCTCCGCCTCGCGCTCGGCCTTCTTGCCGATTTCGTCCTTGTAGAGTTTCAACTTGGCGAGCGCCGTGGCCCGTTGGCTCCGGACTTTTCGCAGGTCGCCAAAGTGGGGCCAGACGAACCAGATGTTCACGACTACAAACAGCACCAGGCCCACCCCGACCAGGAGGCGGCGTTCGGACGGGCGCAGGTTGAGCGTGTTGGCCATGCTCAACGCACCTCCGATCGTTTCAGGACGAGGGTGAAGTTCCAACTCACCTCGGGCCCCCGGGGGCTCTTCTTGTAGCTCAACTGCTCGCCCTCCTCGGGCCGAAACAAGGGCTTGCCCTCGACCTTCACGTTGCGCAGGGCCGCCGAGAAATCGATGAGGTCCGACACCGCATCCTCGGGGGCCGTCCCGCTGAGCGTGAGCTTGGCGCCGTCACTGAAGTTCAATCCGTCCAGCTGCACGCCGCTGGGGACCAGTTCGGACGTCAACTTCCAGCAGTCGAGCGCGGCGTACTTGAGTTCCTGGAGATCGTTCAGCACATCAAAGGTTGCCTTCAATTCGAGGGCATTCGTGTAGGCCGGTCCAAGCTGCCTGACCTCCTTCTGGACCGAACCCAGCCGCCAGTTTTCAACGCCCAGCACGGCAAAATAGGCCAGGAGCCCGGCCAGGTAGAGCACCAGGAGTGCGCCCAGGCCGCGCATCCACAAACGATCCGTCGCTTGCTGACGGTAGCGCGTGGCGTAGGCCTCGGGCAGCAGCCCGCGCACCCTCGCTCCGGACTGAGCCGCACGGTTGGCGCAGGACAAAGCCAGCTCGCCAGGCTCGGTGGCGGCCACCACCTCGATCTGCCCCTGCAACCCTTCATTCAGCACCGTGAGCCATGGCTCCTGCCCTTCGAGTCCGACCACCAGGTGCCAGCGTGGCGCCGAGCCCAGCCACCCTTCAATCTCCCCAGCCCACGCCATCTGCAGCAACTGGTCGCGCAGCGCCGCCCCGCGATTTCCCTCCGCCGGGAGTTCGATCAAACCCAGACTGCGAAGCCGCCCGCCGAACCACCAGGCCACCAAAGCCTTGTGGGGAACCCCGGTCAATCCGGGCAGAATCCAGGCGCCGTCGGACTCCGGCTTGAGCGCCAGGAGTTGGTCCACGGCGGGAACATCCAAGCGGTTGACGAACAGGCGCGCCGCCTCAAGGGTCCCGAGAAATTTCTCCACCGCATCCAGCTCGGCCATCGTGACCAGCACGGTCTGCAGGCCCGCCTCGCCGTCGCCCAAGCTGTCCACTTTCCAAACCATCTGGTTGGTGGGCAGCGGGGACAGTTTCTCCAACTGCAGTTCGACCATCGGGGCCAGTTCTTCCGGCGAGCATTGGGGCAACTGGACCACGCGCAAGAAGACCTGGCTGGCGGGCAGCCACGCCACATTCAACTTTGGCTGCACCAGGGATTGCCAGCCACCCCCGGTCTGGCCCGTCGGCAAGGGCTGCCCGGCCGGGAAGGTCTCCGTCCCCCGCGCGACATACCGCCGCCCTTTGAGATCAAACCGCCAGACCCGGTGCCGGTCGCTCCCCGCCTGGAACACGTTGCAGGATGGCCACTTCTTCGCTCCCATTTCAGCTCCTGACCATCATCTGCGTCTGCCCCCCCACCAACGCGTCGAGGTGTTCCTCGATCTGGGTGACCCGCAGGACTTCCTCGATGGTGGTGATGCCGTTGCGCACCTTGTTCCAACCGTCCACCCGCAGCGTCCGCATGCCGTCATCGATCGCCGCCTGGGCGATGGTGGACGCGGGGGCCCGCTGCAGAATCAGGGGTCGCAACGCCTCGGTCACCACCAGCAACTCATAAATGGCCAGCCGCCCCTGGTAACCCAGCTGCCGGCAGGCCTCGCACCCCGCACCATGCCAGAACCTGGCCGTCGGAATCTCGTCCGGCGGAAAGCCGATCTTGCGCAGGTAGGCCGGCTCCACCGGTTGCTCGGTCTTGCAGGCCGGACAAATCGTGCGCACGAGGCGCTGGGCCATGATGGCCTCGATGGACGAGGCCACCAGGAAGGGCTCGATGCCCATGTCGATCAACCGCGTGAACGCGCTGGGCGAATCGTTCGTGTGCAGCGTGCTGAACACCAGGTGCCCGGTCAGCGCCGCGCGAATGGCGATCTCGGCGGTCTCCAGGTCGCGGATCTCCCCCACCATGATCACATTGGGATCCTGGCGCAGGATGTGGCGCAACCCCATGGCGAAGGTCAGACCAATGTCCGGACGCACCGCAATCTGGTTGATGCCCCGCAGTTCATACTCGACCGGTTCTTCCACCGTGATGATGCGCTTGTGCACCGAGTTGATCGAGCTGAGCATCGCGTAAAGCGAGGTGGACTTGCCCGAGCCCGTCGGACCGGTGATGAGAATGATCCCGTGCGGCTTGACGATGAGTTCGCGAATGGCCGTCTCGTCCTGCGGCGAAAACCCGAGCTTGTCCAGGCTGAGAAAGATCTTGCCGCGGCTGAGCAACCGCAGCGAGGTGCTCTCCCCGTAAACCGTCGGCACCGTGGAGACGCGGATGTCGATCTCCTCACCCTTGATCCGCACGTTGATGCGCCCGTCCTGGGGCAGGCGCTTCTCGGCGATGTTCATGCCGGACATCACCTTGATGCGCGAGAGGATGGCCGACTGGAACCGTTTCAACTGCGGCGGCATCGGCGTCTGATGCAGGATGCCGTCGATGCGGTAACGAATCCGCAGCTCATCCTCCTGCGGTTCGAGGTGGATGTCCGTGGCGCGATCCTTGTAGGCCTCCCAGATGATCTGGTTGACGAACTTGATGACGCTGGCCTCCTGTTCGCCCTCCGTGATGTCCTTGTCGTAGGCGATGTCCAGGTCCACCGATTCCTCGTCCTCATCCATCTCATCGAGGGTTTCGGCCCCCACGCCATAATACTTTTTGAGGGCCTTCTCGATCTCCAGGCGGGGGGTCAGGGCGAACTGGACCGGGCCCTCCACGGAGAACCGGACGGCGGTGAGCATGTCGCTGTCGAAGGGGTTGCTGACCGCGACCTGGAGGGTGCCATTCTCCAGCGCGGTGGGAATGACGGTATGCTGGAAGGCCACCTTGGTGGTGAGCTTGTTGCGAACCTCCGGACCCAGGCTCAGTTTGGGCAGGTCCACATACGGCCAGCCGAGGGACTGGGCCAGTTGTTTGAGAAAGACGTCCTCCGCCACCCCGCGCTCGCGGGCGATGAAGTTCAGCAACGTTTCCTGGGATCCATTGGTCACCGCCACCCGCCACGCCTTGCCCAACTCCTCAAACTCCGACGGCTTGGCCAGCCCGGCCTGGTCCAGGAAATCTCTTAGCGACACAAACGGCATTTTGTCAGGGCCCCGACATTACCATTTGATACACGGCTGCCTAGGAAAAGTTGCGGGACTCCGGCACACTCCGGGGGGGAAGGGCAGGCCGTCCGGTCACCACCTCAATTCCTGCAACCGGCGGGCGACCTCCTCGGCATTGGCTCGGCTGTTGAAGGCACTGATGCGGAAATAACCCTCGCCTTTGCGGCCGAAGCCGCTGCCGGGCGTGATCACCACGTTGGCCTCGTTCAGGATTTTATCGAAGGCCGCCCAACTGGTGATCCCCTTCGGGGTGCGCACCCAGATGTAGGGCGCGTCCTGGCCGCCATACACCTTGAGCTTGGCTTTCCGCGCGCCTTCGCGCAGCACCTTCGCGTTCCCCAGGTAGTGTTCGATCAGGCCGCGCACCTGCGCCTGGCCCTCGTCCGAATACAGCGCCTCCGCGCCGCGTTGCACGATGTAGGACACGCCGTTGAACTTGGTCGTCATCCGCCGCAGCCACAGCGGATGCAGCGGCTGGACCTCGCCGGTCTTGGTCTGCGCGCACAGGGACTTGGGCACCACGGTGAAGGCGCAGCGCGTGCCGGTGAACCCGCCGTTCTTCGAGAAACTGCGGAACTCGATCGCGCACTCTCTCGCGCCCGGGACCTCGTAGATCGAGTGGGGCAGGCCCGGATCGGTGAGGTACGCCTCGTAAGCGGCATCGAACAGGATCACCGCCCGGTGTTCCCGCGCATAGTTCACCCAGGTCGTCAATTGCTCGCGCGTGGCGGCGGCGCCGGTGGGATTGTTGGGCGAACAGAGGTAGATCAGGTCCACGTGGCGCTTGGGCGGCTCGGGAATGAAGCCGTTGCGCGGCGTGCAGGGCAGATACACGAGCTTGCCATAGGCGCCCTCCTCGTTGGCCGGACCCGTGTGGCCAGCCATCACGTTCGTGTCCACATAGACCGGATACACCGGATCGCTGACGGCGATCTTGTTCTGGGGGCCGAAGATGTCGAGAATGTTGCCTGAATCGCACTTGGACCCGTCACTGACGAAGATCTCGTCGTCCGCCACCTCCACGCCCCGGTCACGGTAATCATGCTTCGCGATGGCGGCCCGCAACCAGGGATAGCCCTGCTCGGGACCGTAGCCGCGGAAGGTCTCGCGAACCCCCATCTCGTCCACCGCCCGGTGCATGGCCCGGATGACCGCGGGGGGCAGGGGCTCGGTCACGTCCCCGATCCCGCAGCGGATCAATCGTGGCGCCCCGTCGGGATGGGCGTCCGTGAAGGCTTTCACCCGGCGCCCGATCTCCGGGAACAGGTAGCCGGCTTTGAGTTTCAGGTAGTGGTCGTTGAGGAAGGACATGGGCGTGGTGCGTTGTTCGTGCGAAGCCCCGCATGCCGGCGGGCTTTCAGGCGTTGACCCTATCCACCGCCGCTCGCCAAATCAAGAACGCGGGGCGGCTTTCGCGGCCTGGGGGCGCATCTCAGTTTCTTGCAGGGTGGTGTAAGCTCCCGGCATGAAAACGACCTGCCTTGAGTCCGTTTCCACTTCTCCGTTCCTTCCCCTCCAAGCC
>JALOTZ010000045.1 GCA_025457615.1 Verrucomicrobiota bacterium | reverse complement strand
GGCAAGCAAAAAGAATCTGCCCGGTAATGCGAATCTGCCCCAAGTCCTTGCCAACCCCAACGTTAACCTCCGATATCTTCTGCACCTGCGGAATCGCTGATGCGCCCGCCGCGGGGGCGAATTGCGCATTGATGCCGCTTCAGCATTCGCAAACCCGCGGAACCAGCGTTTCGTCGAGTGCCCTTCAGACGTGGAAGCGGCCTGAAGGCCGCGCGCCGGGGGCAGTTGAACGGTGACCCGATCGACAGACAGGGCACGGGAGGGTGAGTGGCGTTCCTGGGCCAGCCTGCACGGGTGGGCGCGCTCACGCCAGCTTCTTGTTGCGGTAATGCAGGATCGTGAACTCCGGCGTGTCCCGCAGTGTCTCCACCAGCTCGAACCGGTCCTCGAACTCGGGAAAGAAGGCGTCGCCCTCCACCTCACGCTTCACGAGGGTAAGGTAGAGGTCCGCGCAGAGCGGCAGCGCCTGGCGATAGATCTCGGCCCCGCCGCAGATGAACACCTTTCGCTGTGCGGTGGAAACGGGCACCTCATCCAGGCTGGCCACACAGCGGACGCCGGGATGATGGAACCCCGTCCGACTGAGCACGAAGGTCTCGCGTCCGGGCAGCGGGCGGCCGATGGATTCGAACGTTTTGCGTCCCATCACCAGGACATGACCCAGGGTGGTTTGCTTGAAGAACTGGAAATCCTCCGGCAGATGCCAGGGAATCTCCTGGCCGCGACCGATCACCCGGTTGCGTGACATGGCGGCGATGGCGATGAAGCCGGATTGCATTGGGATTCCTGCTCTTTCCCGGGCCGGCACCCCTCCGGGGAGTTCGGCCGCTTGGATGTCGGACACCCTCCAGTGCGACGGGAGAAGGCGAAGGGGCCGCGCGGAGCGGCCCCTTCCTCCTCCAACGGGTGTTGTCCGGAGCTATTGCCGGTTCTTGACCAGATCTTCCACGACCTTCGGGTCGGCCAGCGTGGTGGTGTCGCCGATGGCCTCGGGCTGGTTCTCGGCGATCTTGCGCAGGATGCGGCGCATGATCTTGCCCGAGCGGGTCTTGGGCAGACCGGGGGCGAACTGGAGCTTGTCCGGCACCGCGATCGGCCCGATTTCCTTGCGCACGTGGTTGGCCAGTTCCTTCTTCAACTCCTCACTGGGCGGGATGCCTTCCTTGAGGGTGACGAAAGCGTAGAGCGCCTGGCCCTTCACGTCGTGCGGCATGGGCGCCACGGCGGCCTCGGCCACCTTGGGATGGCTGACCAGCGCGCTCTCGACTTCCGCCGTGCCGATCCGGTGACCGGACACATTCACAACGTCGTCGATGCGTCCCATCAGCCAATAATCGCCGTCCGGATCGATGCGGCAGCCGTCCCCGGTGAAGTAGATGTTGGGATACATCGTGAAGTAGGTGTCGATGAACCGGTCGTGATCGCCCCAGGTGGTGCGCATCATGCCCGGCCAGGGTTTCTTGATGCACAATTTGCCGCCTTCATTGGCACCGACTTGCGTTCCGTCATCGCGCAGGATGACCGGTTCCACGCCGAAGAACGGGCGGCTGGCGCTGCCGGGCTTGAGGGTGTGGGCACCGGGCAGGGGGGTGATCAGGTGGCCGCCGGTTTCGGTCTGCCACCAGGTATCCACGATGGGGCACTTCTCCTTGCCCACCACGCGGTAGTACCACATCCAGGCTTCCGGATTGATCGGTTCGCCCACGGACCCCAGCACCTTGAGGGAGCTCAGGTCGTGTTTGTTCACCCAGTCCTCGCCCTTCATGATCAGGGAGCGGATGGCGGTGGGGGCGGTGTAGAACTGGGTGACCTTGAACTTGGCGCAGACCTGCCAGAACCGGCCCGGGTCGGGATAGGTGGGCACACCCTCGAACATGACGCTGGTGAACCCGTTGCAGAGCGGTCCATACACGATGTAGCTGTGCCCGGTCACCCAGCCGATGTCCGCCGTGCACCACCAGACGTCGCCGGGATGGATGTCGAAGGTGTATTTGGTGGTGAGCGCGGTGTGGAGCAGGTAGCCGGCGGTGGTGTGCACCACGCCCTTGGGTTTGCCGGTCGAGCCGGAGGTGTAGAGGATGAACAAAGGATCCTCGGCGTTCATCGCCTCGGGCGCGCAGGCCGCGGAGGCTTTGGCCATCACGTCGTGCCACCAGAGGTCGCGTCCGTCCTGCATCTCGCACGGTTCCTCGTTGCGCTTCACCACGACGACCTTCTGGATGGTGGAGGTCTTCTTGACCGCTTCATCCGCGATTTTCTTGAGGTGGATGTGTTTGCCGGCGCGCAGGGAGACGTTGGAGGTGATGAGGAGCTTGCAGGAGGAATCGTTGATGCGGTCCGCCAGCGCGTCGGCGCTGAACCCGCCGAACACGATCGAGTGAATGGCCCCGATGCGGGTGCAGGCCAGCATGGTGATGGGCAGCTCCAGGATCATGGGCAGGTAAATGGCCACGCGGTCGCCGCGCTTGACCCCGAGCGACTTCATGACGTTGGCGAACTTGCAGACCTGCGCATGCAGTTCCTTGTAGGTGATGCGGATGACATCCTCGTCGGGTTCCCCCTGCCAGATCAGGGCCACTTGATCGCCCTTGTCGGCCAGGTGGCGGTCGAGGCAGTTGACGCTGATGTTCAATTGCCCGTCCTTGAACCAGGTGTGCTCGATCTTGCGGCCCTGGGTGTTCCACACGTATCTGAGGGCCTCGCTGGGCGGCTTCACCCAGGTCAACGCCTTGGCCTGCTCCAGCCAGAACACGTCGGGTTGCTGGATGGATTGTTCGTACATCTGCTGGTACTGCCGGGCGTTGAGGTAGGCCCGTTGCACCACCTCGGGGGACGGTGGGAACGTGCGGTTTTCCTGCAGCAACGAACTCGTGGATACCGGTGCGGTTTGTGCGCTCATAGTTGTCTGGTCTTTCCTTTTTCGATGTGGATGTTCCGTTTCAATCTCAGAATCCGCGCGGGCGGTCAATCTTTCACCCCGGCGGGGCATTCCCGCGGATCACGGCAACCCAGCGCGTGATACGGGGAAAGGTTGGCGAGCAGCCGCTGGATGGACTGCGCGAGGGGCGGTTCCACCGCCCGGCGTTGTTCGGCCATGACCGGCAGCACGCGGTCCCGCAGGCCCCCGGCCCACTCGGAACTGCCGAGCATGACCCCGCCCAGGCCGAAACTGAAATCGTCGGCGGCCTCGTCGCCGCTGCACGTGCGCCAGGCCAAGGCCCAGCCGCGCACGGTGTGTTCGACATGGTAGCCGCCGCCCCCCAGCACGAGCAGCGGCTTGTCCAGAGCCAGCAACCGGTAAAGAACGTCCGCCACAACGTTGTTGGTCATGTGGAGGTGCGTCAGCGGATCGCCCGCCAGAATATCCAGGCCCAGCTCCAGCACGATCACGTCCGGATCGTACGATTTCAGCAGCGGCAGCACCGCGCGATCGATGGCCGGGACGAACGCCTCGTCGTAGGTGTCCGCCGGCAGCGAGAGGTTGGCGTTGTATCCCAGGCCTTCGTCCTCCCCGATCTCCTCCTCGAACCCGCCCCACGGAAACAGAGTCCGCCCGCTTTCATGAAGCGAGATGGTCAGCACATCCCGCCGCCGGTAAAAGATCGCCTGGGTGCCATCCCCATGGTGCGCGTCGATGTCGAGACAGGCCACGCGCTTGCCGCACCGGGCCAGATGGTGACAGGCCAGGGCGACATCGTTGAGATAACAAAATCCGCCCGCCTTCGCCGCGTGGGCATGGTGGAATCCGCCCCAGAGGTTGAATGCAATGTCCGCCTGGCCGCTCAGCAGCAGATCCGCGGCAACCCAACCCGCCCCGCAGGCCCAGGCGCCATATTCAAACAGGTCCCGGAACACCGGCGTGTCGGCCTGGCCCAACCCCATGTGCAGCCCGTCCACGGTGAGATCACCCCCCGCCGCGCGCTGCAGTTGATCGAGGTAATCGGCCTCGTGAATCTCGAGCAGTTCCTCCCGGGTGGCGGGCCGGGCGGCGGCTTCGGCGTGCAACACGTCGCCCAACAACCCGAACGAGATCAACCGCGCACGCGTCAACCCGGCGCGCTGGGTCTTGAAGGGGCAATCCGGCGGATAGCTGAGCCCTTCCAGTTCTGGCGCATACAAGAACGCAAGACGTCTTGTTCCAAGTTGGTTCACGGCTGTGCCGTTACCCTAGGAAGGCGCGGGGGTCCGCCGCTTTACCCTTTTTGGCTTTCTCCGGCAGTTTCTTGCCTCGATCGCTTCCCGATCGGGTCTGCCAGGGACGGTGGGGTGCCGGCGCTCCGGCAACCAGGCCGCGGCGCCGGGCGGCCCCGCCGGTCTGGGGATGCCGATTGAATCTCGATCAGCTCATCGCGCGGGCGATGCTGTTCCACCAGGCGTCGTGCAGCTCGCTGACCGGCGCGCTCCACTCGCCGCCGGCGGTTTTCACGGTCAACCGGTCGCCCTCGACCGTCCCCAGACGCGCAGCCGGAACGCCCATCAACCGGGCGCGTTCGACGACCTTCGGGGCGTCGAGTTCGGCGCAGGTGATCACGACGCGATGTTGGGTCTCGCCAAACAGCAGGGCGTCGAGACGGGCCGAGGCTGCCGCATCGGGGCCGGCTCCGCCCATTGCCGGCCCTTCCGGAGACGGGCGCGACGCCTGTGCGACAGGGGTCAGGTCCACGGTGGCGCCGATGAGGCGCGGGGTGTTGCGGGCGGTGAGTTGGGACAGGCAACACTCGGCCAGCGTGACCGCGAGGCCGCCTTCGCTGCAATCGTGGGCGCTCTTGATGCCGCCGGCGCGGATCAGGCCCAGCAGGGTCGAATGCAGGACGCGTCCGGGTTCGAGCTCGCAGCGCGGCGGCGACCCGGTCTTCCGTCCGTGCACCACCTGCAGGTAGGCGCTTCCGCCCAGCCCTTGCAGCGGATCGTCGAAATCCACCGGTGCGCCCAGGAGAATGATCGCGTCGCCCGGATCCTTGAACCATTGTGTGGTGATGTGTTCCGGCGCCTCGATCAAGCCGACCATGGCCACGGTCGGTGTGGGGTCGATGGGGCCGCTGGGATTCTGATTGTAGAGCGAGCAGTTGCCGCCGGTGACCGGGGCGTTGAAGGCGCGGCAGGCGTCGGCGAGTCCGCGCACGGACTCCTTCAACTGCCAGAACAGCTCGGGCTTGTGCGGGTTGCCGTAGTTCAGGTTGTCGGTGACGCCCAGGGGCACGGCGCCCGAGCAGGCCAGGTTGCGGGCCGCCTCCGTTACCACCGCTTTTCCGCCCTCATAGGGGTCGAGATAAACGTAGGTGCCGTTGCCGTCCACCGACAGGGCGATGTATTTGTCGGATCTGAGATCTGAGATTTGAGATTTGAGATCGTCCTGGGGCACGCAGTCGGCCTTGATGCGGAGCACGGCGGCGTCGCTGCCGGGGCAGACGACGGAGTTGTCGCGCACCATGTGGTCGTATTGGCGATAGACCCAGTTCTTCGAGGCGATGGTCGGCCAGGAGAGCAGTTGCTTCAGAATCTGCTCCGCCTGGGCCGCATTGGTGACATCAGGGATTCCCTCCAGCCGGAACGAACGCACCTCCTTGAGGTAAGCCGGCTCAACGGCCTCGCGTTGATACACGGGGGATTCATCCGCAATCTTCTTCGCGGGGATGTCCGCCACCACCCGACCGCCGTGCTTGACCACCATGCGGCCGGTGTCGGTGACGAACCCGATTTCCGACCAGGGCAGGTCCCACTTGTCGAAGATGCGTTTGACCTCCTCCTCGCGGCCCTTGTGCACGATGATCAACATGCGCTCCTGGGATTCCGAGAGCATGAGTTCGTAGCTGGACATGTTCGGGGCGCGTTGGGGGACCTTGTCCAGCTCGATCTCGATCCCGGTGCCGGCGCGCGCGGCGGTTTCGCAGGTGGAACAGGTGAGCCCGGCGGCGCCCATGTCCTGGATGCCGGCGACCGCGCCGGTGGCGAGCAGTTCGAGGCAGGCTTCGCACACGAGCTTTTCCATGAACGGATCGCCCACCTGCACCGCGCCCCGTTGTTGCTCGGCGGATTCCTCCGTGAGGTCCTGCGAGGCGAAGGCCGCCCCGGCCAGGCCGTCGCGTCCGGTGGCCGGGCCGACGTAAAACACCGGGTTGCCGATCCCCCTGGCCGCGCCGCGGGCGATCTGGTCGTGACGCAGCACGCCCAGGCAGAACGCGTTGACCAGGGGATTGCCCTCGTAGGATTTGTCGAAATAGACCTCGCCGGCGAGGGTGGGGATGCCGAAGCAGTTGCCGTAGTGCGCGATCCCGGCCACCACGCCGGAGAAGAGCCGGCGCACCTCGGGATTCGTGAGCTCGCCAAACCGCAGCGAGTTCAGGGCGGCGATGGGCCGGGCGCCCATCGTGAAGATGTCGCGCACGATCCCCCCCACGCCAGTCGCCGCGCCCTGAAACGGTTCGACCGCGCTGGGATGATTGTGGGACTCGATCTTGAAGGCGATGGCCAGGCCGTCGCCGATGTCGATGATCCCGGCGTTTTCCTCGCCGGCCCCCACGAGGATCTTCGGGGACTTGGTCGGGAAGGTCTTGAGCAGTGGCCGGGTGTTCTTGTAGGAACAATGCTCGCTCCACATCACCGAGAAGATGCCCAGCTCGGTGTAGCTGGGTTCGCGCCCCAGAATCTCCCGGACATGCGCGTATTCCTCGGGGGTGAGGTTGTGCTTGGCCACCAGTGCCGGCGTGATAGCGGGTTCAGTCATCGATGCGTGCGTCACATTCAGCCCATCCAAATGCGACGCGCAGGATGACGCCACGGGGGGGGTGAAAACAAGCAGCCATTCTCATTTTGGCCCGGAGCGCGGGTCCATGAGCCGCAGCATCCCCGCAACGGAAGGCCGTTCTCAATCTTCCAGTGGCCTGGTTCCAAGCGAGGCTGCTGCGGGTCGCGGACCCGCGCTCCAAAATGAGAATGGCTGGAAAACAAGAAAGCAACAGGGACAGTTCAACCGAAGCCGGTGGCGTCGGACCAAAATTGCCCTCGACTTGCGGAGGTCCAGGACTAGGCTGCCGCCACAGGAAACAAGGGGCGATTCATGGCGCGGCTGATCATACACATCGACGGAGCTCCAGACCGGGTCAGGGAGCTGGAGGACAAGCCTTATCTCGTCGGCCGGGGACCGGAGAACGACATCGTTCTGGCGCATCCGAGCGTCTCGACGCGGCACTGCCTGATCGAATTGCGGGAGGAAGGGCTGCTGGTTCGCGACCTGGGCTCCACCAACGGCACGGAGCTGGATGGCCGGCCGATCCTCGAGGCGTTCGCCCAATCCGGACAAGTCCTCCGCATCGGGTCGGTTGAATGTCGTGTCGAAGGGGTCTCGCCCCGGGTCAGCATTCCGGTCTGGCAGCCGCCGGCACCGCCGGAACTTGCGCCCGGGGAAAAGCCCTGTGTGAACCACCCCGAGCGCCCCGCCAGCATGGAATGCAGTCACTGCCACCGGCTGTTTTGCGGCCCCTGCATTCACCTGATGCAACGGCAGGGCGGCGTCCTCCACAAGCTTTGCCCCGTCTGCAGTCACCCTTGCATCCCCATGAAGGGCATGAATGAGGCGGGGACGCCGGGGAGACTGGCCAAATTCTTGGGCCGAATCATCCCCAAGACCGGCACCATGCGGATCCTGGGACGGGGGGAGCGGCGCTGAAAAGGAAATCAGCGCTTCGCCCCCAGAATGGCCGCGGCCGCCCGGAGCAGTCGCTCCATCTCCGCCGGCGTGCCGATGGTGATCCGCAGGTCATTGCGCACTTCCGGCGCGCTGAACCAGCGCACCAGGATCTGGCGCGCCCGTAGCTTCTCCAGCCACTGCTCCGCGGAAAACCGGGGCGGCCGGGCCAGGATGAAATTCGTCTCGCTCGGCAACACCTGGAACCCGAGCCCGCCCAGGCGCGCCGACGTCTCCTCGCGGGTGGCCAGGATGGCTTTGAAGTTCCGGCGGTAATAGGGCAGGTCCTCGAGCGTGGCCTCGGCGGCAATTTGCCCCAGGCCGTTCACGTTGTAACTGTCCCGGATCTTGTGCAGGGCTTCGATGAGTTCCGGATGCCCCACGAAATAGCCGATGCGCTGGAAGCACAACGAATAGGCCTTGGAAAAGGTGCGCGACACCAGCACATGCGGATGCTCGAGGGCCAGGCGCAGGGCGTGCTCGCGCGCGAAGTCCACATACGCCTCGTCCAACACCACCACACCCTTCATCCGGCGGCACAAGGCCTCCAACTCGTCCGTCCGGTAGCCGCGTCCGCCCGGCGCGTTCGGCGTCGTGATGAAGGTCAGGGCCGCCCGGAAATCCCACACCCGCTCCCGCTTCAATTCCGGAAGGCTGGGCAGACTGAAATCCGGATTAAATGGAACTGCGTTGGACGCTGCGCCATGAAGGGCCGCCAGCACCGGATAAAGGGAATAGCTCGGGGTGAGATATTGGACCACCGATCGCGACGCACTCCGCATGCCGCGTTCCACGATCCTCGGCTCCACAAACGCCCGCGTGGCCAGTGCCAGTAGTTCATCCGAGCCGTTGCCCACGACGAGGTTGTCCGGACGGCACCCGTGCAGCCGGGCCAGCTTTTCCCGCAGGCCATCCGCCGACGGGTTCGGATACAGGCGCAGCCGCCCATCCACCGCCGCCTTCACCGCCGCGAGCACGCGGGGCGAAGGCGGATAGGGATTCTCGTTGGTATTGAGCTTGATGAGCCCCTTGATCTTCGGCTGCTCGCCCGGGACGTAGGGGTGGAGGGACCGGACCAGGGGACGGGTCAACAAGCGTGGAGTGTTCATGGAAAGCCTGCTTCTCCTGCACAGAGACAGGGAGGGCTCAGAGGCCCAGGGAGAGGAATCGAGCGGGCTCGGTTCATGGGTGGTGGTTGGCTTCGTCGCCCGGCCCGTCCTACTTCCCGAGCCGGACCCGCGCCGATTCTCCATGGGCGCTGAGTCCTTCGGTCTGGGCGAACTTCTCCACGGCCTGGAGCGACTTCTTCAGCGCCGCCTTGTCGTATTGCACAAGGCTCGTACGGCGCTGGAACATGTCGGCGGTCAGGCCAGGGAAACAGCGTCCCGCGCCGCCGGTGGGCAGAGTGTGGCTCGGCCCGGCGACGTAATCGCCCAGCACAGTCGGGGTGTTGGGTCCAATGAAGATGGCACCAGCCGTGGTGAGCCGGGGCACCACGTTGGCGGCCTGGCGCATCATCACCTCGAGATGCTCCGGCGCCAGTTGATTGGCCAGTCCGATGGCGTCCTCGATCGTCCGCGTCTGGATCAGCCAACTGTTCCGCTCGATCACGGGCTGGATGAGATTTCGACGGGACTGTCGGGGAAGCTGCCTCGCGATCTCCTTTTCGACCGCGCGCAGCAGTCTGACCGAGGTCGTGATCATCCAGACGCGTTCGTGTCCGGACCCATGTTCCGCCTGGGCCAGCAAGTCGAGAGCGATGAACCTTGGGTCAGCCGAATCATCGGCCAGCACGAGCAACTCGCTCGGGCCCGGCAACAGGTCAATCGCCACCTGGCCGACCAGCAGGCGTTTGGCCGCCACCACGTAGGCATTGCCCGGACCAAAGATCTTCTGCACGCGGGTGATCCGTTCGGTGCCCAAGGCCATGGCGGCGATGGCTTGCGCGCCGCCGACCCGATATACCTCCGTGGCGCCCGCCGCCCGCGCGGCGAACAGCAGCGCCGGGTTGATGGACCCATCCCGGCGGCAAGGCGTGCACACCACGATCTCCGGACAACCCGCCACCCGCGCCAGCGTCACGGTCATGATCGCGGTGGACACCAGCGGGGCGGTGCCTCCCGGGATGTAGATGCCCACCCGCTGGAAGGGATCGAACTTCTCCCCCACCCGCGCGCCCTGCGCGTTCTTTCCCATCCAGCTCTTGCGGAGACAGCGCTTGCTGTAAGCCGCCACGTTCCGGTCCGCGAACTTCACCGCGGCGCGCAGGGATTCGTCCGCCTTCAGGGACGCGGCCATGGATTCCGCCGGCCCCACGCGCAGCCGGTCCGCCTCGAATCGCGCCCCATCGAACCGCTCCGTGAACTCGAGCAACGCCGTGTCGCCGCGCGTCCGAACCGCTTCGATGATCTCGCGCACGCGCTGTTCGATCTGCGGGTCAAACAGGCTGGACGGCGCGGTCAACTCCCGCAGTTGCTGCTCGCAGTCCCGGTCGGAGTAGCGGACAATTCTCATGGCCAAAGGCTAGGAAAGGGGCGGGCCGAAGTCAAAAGCGCGCGGAGCCGCCGGTCAGCCGATCCAGCCGATCCAGCCTTGTTGGTCCGGCGTCTTTGCGGTTGAATCCGCCACAGCTTGGCCGGAGGTGATGCTGCTTGCTTCATCCGGACTCAAGCTGGCTCGCACCGATGTGTCACAAGACCGGAACTTGGATCTCAGCGCTGCTGATGGCTGGGACCGCCGCGACCGCCCAACCCGTGATGGGACCAGGCGGCGCGCTGCCCGCGCACCGGCTGGACCGGATTCTGGTGCAACCGAGGCCGGGAGTGTCCCTTCAGTCCCTGCAAGCGCTGCATGCCAGGCACGGCGCTCGAGTTCGGCGTGCCTTTCCCGGCTTGGCCGTCTGCAAATCCTGACGGTGCCTTCGGGGATGGGCATTCCTGCGCTGATCAAGCTCTACGCGCAAAGCGGGTTGGTCGAGTTCGCGGAGCCGGATTACCTGGTCCATGCGGCGGTGACCATACCGAACGATCCGAGGTACTTGGACGGCACGCTCTGGGGCCTGAACAACACCGGTCAGAACGGCGGCACGATGGATGCCGACATCGACGCGCCGGAGGCATGGGACATTCGAACCTCGGCCAGCAACATTGTAGTGGCTGTGCTGGACACGGGGATTCGCACGACGCACGAGGATCTCGCGGCCAACCTGTGGACCAACCCGCTGGATGGCAGTCACGGATGGAATGCGTTGAGCGGAACCAATAATCCCGGGGACGATGAGGGGCACGGATCCCTGGTTGCCGGCATCATCGGGGCGAGAGGCAACAACGGCAGAGGCGTGGTCGGCGTGGCGTGGTCGGTTCAGATCATGGCGCTCAAGTGCCTCGACAGTTCGGGCTAGGGCAGCGTTTCGGACCTGATCACGTGCATCGATTACGCGCGAAGCCACAGCGCCCACCTCATCAATGCCAGCCTGGTGGTGGAAGAGCTCTCGCTGGGCCTGTCCAATGCCGTGTGGCAAACCCGCCAGGCCGGCATCCTTTTCCTCGCGTCGTCAGGCAACGCCTCCACTGACCTCGATCGACAGCCCGTCTATCCGGCGTGCTTCGACTTCGACAACGTCGTGAGCGTCGCCTACTCCTCGCGGGACGATCAGTTGGGCAGCCCATCCAATTTCGGGGCGACCCGCGTGGACCTGGCCGCGCCCGGGCAGGCCATGTATTCCACCTTTTGGCTGGCCGACGACTTCTATCTGGGTGGATCGTTCCTCTCGGGATCGTCGTTCGCCGCCCCCTACGTCTCGGGAGCCCTCGCCCTGTTGCTCGCAAAGTACCCTTGGGAAACACACCCGCAGATCATCGCCAGACTCCTGGCGGGCGTGGACCCCGTGCCCGCCCTCGCCGGTAAATGCCGCACCGGCGGTCGGCTCAATCTCCGCAACGCCCTCAGCCCGCCCGTCATCCTCACCGTCCGGCCGTCCGACCCAGGTGACCCCTTCCGGCTGCGGGTGTCAGGCGGGCCGGACCGGGTGTTCGTCCTCCTTTCAACTACCGACTTCAGCCAGTGGACGCCGGTGTTGATCGACTCCACAGGTCCCGACGGTTACTTCGATTACGCAGATGCGGATTCAGGCGTGACTGCAGGTCGGTTCTACCAGGCGTTTGCTCAGCCCTGACGGCGTCCGGAAACCTTCCAGCCGGTCTTCTCCACCGCTTCGCCCAGCCTCTCCAGCCGTCGCTTGCGATCCGTCGTGATTGGCGTCCACATTCAGACTGATCACCTGCACGGTGCATTCGCCCACATTGGTGCTCACACCGTCGGGCAGGGTGGTGAGGAAGGTTCGTCCGGGTTCGGTGGGCAGGAACTGCCCGTAGGGCGACAGGAAGCCGGTTTCGTTGGTGCTGCGGGTGCCGTCCGGCTTGGCCTTATACGCCTTGTCGAAGTACTGGCCAAGATAGGCAAACTTCCCGGCGTAGCGATTGGGCAAGGGCACCCGGCAGGCGTGGATACCTGACGCGGGGCAATATCCTGAGCCAGATACCCTGCCCCGTATCGGCAGCACTCGTCTCTTCTCTTTCATGGTGACTCATTTGCCCGTCTGCTGGGACCCCTTCCCAGGCCCGTGCCGTCATCGGCTTTATGGCTCTTGAAACGGCTGGTTTGGATCGTTCTCCAGATTTGTCGAGCCGTCGGGGTTCACGAAGTATTGCATCGAAAAATAGAGATCGTGATAAATGTCCACCGAAACGTTCCCTCGCACGTAATAGCCTGGGAGTTTGAAGAAATATCGCTTTTCGATGTGCGATTGCCAATTGGGGTCTTCCTTCGTCATCGTGATTTCACAGCTCTTCTGGTAGCCGAGTTCAGGTGCGACGAAATCAAAACGGTTCGTTGATTCGAGAATGCTGCCACTTGGCATGGTGATTTTGACATTCCAATCGTAGCGCCCATTGCTCTTTGGATCGGGGCTGCTTTTCCATCCTTCGATCTGTCCTTGGCCGATGATTTCTGCCCTTGTTCTTCCCCGGAATGAAAAAGTCGCCGGTGTCCCGTCAGGTGGTGTGTGCAAGCCGCCGTGCCGTTCAATCAGCGCGACCGGGTTGCCCCGACGGTGCATCCGAAAGATCTCGGCTTTATCTTCGGTGTCGGAAAAGTAACCGCTTCTCGGGACGCTTCTCTTGTCGAAACCAGTCGAATTGTCGGGGTATGAGTAATAATCCGGGTGTGACAACTCGATCATTAAGCCAACACCATTAATACCACTGATCTTAAAAACCCCTCGTCCATCCGTTGTAACAGTCCCTGTATCGCGTATCTCCTCTCGCGCTTCATTCATTGCGCGCGCACTATAGGAAACCTGCACTCTTGGAATTGCCGCTTCGTTTTCGTCAACGACCTTGCCGAAATAAACGAGTGGCGACTGCCACAATTCTATTTCGCGCTCCCAATCACGCTTCATCTGTTCTGCCTTCGCTTTGATTTCCTGGGCGACTTGTGACGGAGACGGCGCATCAGGGGACTCGTGACGATCGGGGGCTCGACGAGTGGTGGAAGATTCCACCTTTTCGGATGCTGACGTTGCCTCTGTTGTGCTGTCCTCGCGAGTGGCGGGATCTTCCGGCTTGCTTCCGCCCGCTTTGGGCTGGTCCATCGAACTGGGGATTGCTGCATCCACCAGCTTCGCCAACAGTTCTTCGGGTGACGTGTCAGATGCTTCCTCAGCATCGGCGTCTGGGGGGATGATCTTGGAAGGTGACCCGGGTTTCTTGAAAACCAATAACAAGGCGATGACCACAGCGACGCCAACTCCCAATCCGATCAAGAATTTCGGTCTCATGGTTGGTCAGGGTCCCGGAGGGAAAATCTCAAGGCGCGCACCGAGCCTGCGAAAGAACGGTCCCGGTCCGTGTGGGCAAACTCATCGAGACTCCAGGTAGCGCGACCCGTCGGGATTGATGGCATAGCGGAGGCCTACTGTGTCGCGTGAAACGTCCGTTTCCACCTGCAGCCGCCCGTAGCGCGGCGGGCTGCCAAACCGGATGTAGTAATCCCGCTTCACCTTCGTCGTCCAGTTGGACTGGCCCTTCTGCAACTCAAACCGCACGACCGCTTGATAACCGTTGGCGGGCGCTTCGAAGGGGAATTCGTCCTTGTGCTCCACGAAGCCGCCATCGGGGATTTCCATGCGGAAGGACCAGGATTCAGCCTGCTTCCAGTCTGCGTAGGCGGGCTTGGTCTGGCGGAGGATCAGCGGCCCCTGGCCGGACTGGCGCGCCAGCAAGTCCACCTGAAGCGGTGTGTCGTCGAGCGGCAACGCCACCGCAAAATACTTCTTCATGCCACGCTGCGAAGTGACCAACTCGGTGCCTGGCCCCTTCTTGCGCAGGGTGAACACCACCGGTCGCCGGGGATCGGGCACAAACCGCCCCTCGAACGGACTGGCGTATTCGTAGCTGGCCAGACGGGCGAATGCCGGACTGTAATAACCCTCCTTCCCGACCTGAATGGAGAGCCGTTTGCCTGTCTCGCCCTCCAAAGCAAACAGCCCTTGGGCATCGGAAGTCCTGACCGCGTTGGCAGTGCCTGTCGCTGACAACGTGGTCCACTCGAACGAAGCGGTCGCTCCTTCCAAAGGAACACCGTCTTCATCCACCACCTTGCCGTAGAAGTTGATCGGCTGCTTCCAGTCGAAGGTGATGTCCCGGCTGATTTGGCCCAAGTAGTAGCGTGCGTACTCAGGGTCCGGGTTGGCGGCAATGGCCGCCTCCACCTCGGCTTGTGCCTTGGCCCTGGCGATGTCCAGGGCGGTTGGCGGCGGCTTTGCAGCCGCTGCAGTGGCCTGTGGACGCGCAAGCCCTGAGTCGGATTCGGGAGATGACTGGGACGTTTCATTGGTGCTCACCACTGTCGGCGTCGCTTGCTGCTTCTTGGCCCTGAACCCGCCGTAGTAGAGCGCAATGCCAAGTGCGACCAGTCCCAATGCGACAACGATCAAGAATTTCGATCTCATGGTTGGTCTCCGAAGAACGCTTCGAGCAGTGCTTCATAGAAACCAACCGCCCGATGGTTGTTCCAGTTAAACTGTGCGCTGTGGTCTTCTCTCGCAGTATCAAGACCAAACGTAGCCCGCAGATCCACTTCCGCCCCGGTGGCCAGGGTGCTACCCACGCCCGGGACGGCGCCGACCGCTTGGGAGCGCGGCCGGGCCACGCGCGCCATTTGTTCGCGGGGATCGGTCACCGTGCGGAATACGCCCAGCGACACCTGCTGGAAACAGTTGGTTCCGTCATACAAATAGCCGGTGTCCGGCTTGCATCGAATCTGGTTGGCCTCCCAATGCACCTCCAGATTGATGCCGGGAATGATCCCCGTGGCCAGCGCGAAGTCGTTGGTGTTGAAAAAGTTCATCAGGCTGCCCCGAACCGCCACAGCCACATTCCCCGGATAGCCCCGATACACGTCCGGCGTGGGGCTGTTCGTTTCCGCATTCACTAAGGGCGTGAAGTTCGGATACACAGCATCGAAGCAGTGCGCCGGCACGGCGGCCTGCATGAGCACGGCGTTGTCGGCGTCCTGCAACGCCGCCAGCGCCTGCAGCCGCAGACCCTCCATCGTCACGATCCCGCCCATGCTGTGCGCGGCCACGTTGATCGAGTAGTCGGGGAAACGCCCCCGCAGCCCGTTCAGGTAGGCTGCCAGGGCGGCGCCGGACTGGAAGGCGCGAAACTCGCTCCGGTTGTAGGTGAACAAGTCGAGCAGTGGCAACACGAAGTCATCTTGCGACAATGTCGGCCACCGCAGCGCCGCGAAACGGCCCCGGTATCCCTGCCAGTACAGCCGCTTGAACATTGTCTCGGAGAAGCTGTGGTAGTCCCACTGGCCCATCCGCCAGCCGTGGACGAACACGATGAATTGCGGTTCCTCGGTGGAGCCGTCGTCCAGAGCCCGGTCGGAGCGAGAGAGCGCGGTGCTGGTGCTGGGCACGTCGTCGAACACCGCCTCCACGTGCGCCTGTTCGTAAAGCTCCTTGATGTCTCGCAAATCGAGGTCAATGGTCGTCCCATAGACTTGCTCTCCGTTCTGGATGATTTCCAGAAGCAAAGTGCCTCCGCCTGCTCCTGCACCCTCGAACAGAAAGTATTTGTCTCCGCCGTCAAAACAGCCGTCGGGGAAGGTGTATTGGCTGCCATCGTTGAGGGTAGTCAGGGCCTGATTGTGGGCCGGGCTGGCCAGCGTGGCCGCCGCCACGTTGGTGTCGGTCAGATACAACGTGCCCCCATTGGTCTCATAGGCCGCATACAGGTTGATGGCCGGGTTGCCCTGCCAGGCAGAGAACCCCACAGTGACGGTATAGCCTTGCCCAGCGGGCAGGCTGGGCACCCCGCTGATCCACAAGGATGGGGTCAAACCATATATTTTTGTGTTTCCCATTCCTTTCCCCCCAATCGGTGCTTGCGCACTGGCAGATGATGCAAGTCCCTGCTTCAGGCCCCGGTGCAACCGCGCGTTTGCGGTCACGACAATGTTATGGTTTGATCCCTTCACCTTCACAGAAAAGTGCTCACTCCATGTTCGTTGACCTGAACTGGGCGCTGTGGCCTACGTGCAAGGCTGTAGGCTAAGGCTGCAGGTTTCTTGAGCCAGAGGGATTAAGGCGGCCTTCGATGAATATGGCACTTTCTCCATTGTAATTCGGACGAATCCGCAGATGGAGAAAGCCGAACACAGTTCCGTTTCGCGAGGAAATGAAATAATCCTTCGCTAGATATTCTGTCCACGTTTCTTCGCCAGGGAATCGTCGAACCACCACGCTTTGCTGGTAGCCGCTCTCCGGAGCCAAGAACCCCGACTCGTCTTCTGTTTCCACCAGGCCGCCGCTGGGAACTGATAGCTCAAGTGACCACTCATATTGCTGACGCGACTCGATGCTCTTCGGGCGGGTCACCTTCACGAGCAGGTCTCCTGACACAGTCTGGCCTTCCTGCTTTTGCCCCGATACGAGGTCCAGCGCATAGGGCCGCCCATCGGGAACGAATCCATACAGCTTTCGCAGGGAAACAAGCCCTCCTGCCGGCATCTCCTTCCACATGCGAATAAGGACTGGATTCGAGGCGTCAGGATGAAATGGCTCTGGACTCTCGCCGTAGGAGAATGCCAAGTCGCTCTTGAGTGACAATCGATAACCGGACTTGTGCACCGACTCCAGTGTCAACACGTCGCCGTTTTCGCCGACCACCCGAAAATTCCCATCGTTATCACTAAGAACGTCTTGTCTTGGGAAGCGTGACGCAAGCCCAGTACCAGCCAAGTAAAGCCATTCCCTCACCCGAAACGTGATCTTTACGCCAGGAATTGGATCGTTGTTCTCATCCACCACTCTCCCCCAAAAATCAATCTTCACATTCTTCTCACTCACCGCTTGAGCTATCTGGTTCTGTAGGTCTGTCGCGTCTTGCGTATCGACCGCAGACGTTTGCGGCAGCAATCCATTCTGCAAAGGTGATGTTGACTGAGCCGGCGGGCCTTGATCATCGCTAGAGGTGCCGGTGTTTGTTGAGTTCAGGGCTACTATCGCGGGGGGGTGATCGTTTCCTGGCCGACTCCTGAAAAGCCAGATACATGCGAGAACGACCAGTATCCCGCCCAATGCCAACGTCAGTGTCCGCCGAGAGTTCGTTTTCATTGGCGTGCCTTGAGATCCGTGGCGAATAAGAGCTCCTCCCAAATCGACCACCGCTGCATGTTCGTGGATCGAAACTGTGCACTGTGCCCGATGTGTGCTTCTCCGAACTGGAAAGGCGACAAGCGCAGGTCGATTTGGCCATCGGTCGTGAATGCTCCGCCGAGGCCTGTCTGTGCTCCCACAGCGTAGCAGCGCGCTTCCACACAAAACGAAAACAACTCGAATGCGTCGGCGGGCCAAAGAAGCTCCGTGGAACCCCGCCGAAACAATCCGCCGTCAGCATCAGATCCGCAGCAGACGTCGTAGGAGTAGCCGCTGTCGGGCTTGAGGTCTTGATTCAACTCCCACTTCTCCAAAGCGTAATCGTCCCGGTTAAAAAGGTTGATGTACCGGCTGGCGCCGCCCACGTTCACGAAGTACTGCGGCGAGTTGGTGTTCCAGTAACGGGCGTAGCGGTTGGGCGTGCCGGAGTCGGACAAACCCAGGCTGCGGTTGGTGATCGAGGGATCATAGGAGTGGCTGGGAACCGCCGTCTGCATTGCCACGTAGGTGTGGACGAAATCCGGGTTCGCGCCACTGACCCGTAATGCCTGTCCTGCCACGATGCCTCCCATGCTGTGGGCCATGAGCCTCACCTGGCCCGGATAGTTCGTGTTCAACGTCATCAGCAGGTTTCGCAGGCCCTCGCCCGACTTCCAGGCGTGTAACTCGCTGCGGTCATAATTCTGAGGATCGAACAGCACATCCCACACGCTGTTGAAGTCGTAGTCGGTGGGCCACCGGAAGCTGCCGAATCGGCCCTGATAGCCTTGCCAGTACAGGCGCTTGAACGCGGTTTCAGCGAAGCGGTCCTTGATCCAAGGCTGCATATTCCATCCATGCACGTGCAAGATGTACGGGGTGTTGCTGGAAGCGGGCAACGGGTAAAGGAACGGCAATGCACCCACCACCGGCAGCTCATCAGCGGCAAGGAATGCAGTGTCTGTGGGCTCCATGCTGGGGATGTCCCCAAGCGTCCACCGCTCATACAGCTCCTTGATGTCATTGAATTGCAGGTAGAGCGAGGTTTCGGCCACCACTTCGGCGCCGTCCAGGACGGTCAGCACCAGTTGACCACTGCCTCGCCTTGCGCCGCAGAGGATAAAGTGGTCGCTCGGTTGCCCGGACGGGAGGAACATATCGTTTAGCAGCACCGGCTGATCGGACTCAACGCGGGCCAGGTAAGAAACCGAGGCGGAAACTTGCGCATTAGCGGCGTTCGTATCGGTGAGGTAGAGCGCTGCGCCATTGGTTTCAACTGCCGGAAACAGGTTGATGGCCGGATTGCCCATTGTTCCATCGCTCACGATGGTCAACCGGAACGTCAGGTTGCTGTGGGCTTCGTAGAGGGCAGCCAGTCCCGGAATCCACAGGCGGGTGTAGTCTTCCAAGTCTCGCGCGGACGGGATCGAGTAGTAGCCTGGGATTTCTTGGAAGTCGCAGTCGGGCGTCGGAGTGTTTGGCCGGGCGGGGCAGCCCGCCGACAGCAAATCATCTTCCTCCCAATCACAGACTGGCAGGCAATCAACCTCGTGCCCCCGGTCATAGTCATTATTGGCCCAGAACACCATCGGGTGTTCAGGAGAGGTCTGGTCGGGGCCGGTGTAGGCGAGGTCCAGGGCGCCGTCGTGGTTGGCGTCCACGCTCAGGCCGATTACGTGGACGGTGCATTCGCCCACATTGGTGCTCACGCCGTCGGGCAGGGTGGTGAGGATGGTTGGTCCGGGTTCGGTGGGGAAGAACTGGCCGTAGGGCGACAGGAAGCCGGTTTCATTGGTGCTGCGGGTGCCGTCCGGATTGGCCTTATACGCCTTGTCGAAGTACTGGCCGAGATAAGCAAACTTCCCGGCGTAGCCGTTGGCAAGGGCCAGCTTGGCGTAGCCGGCGATCTGAATGGGCGACCCCACAGCGGCGAGGATCAACGGGGTGGTGTTGGTCGTCGAGAAACTCTCGTGCCCGGGCAATACATGCGTGCCTGCCACGCCAAAATAGTATCCATCGCTCTGGAACTGTGGTGGCTCGACTTCGGGGTAGAACCACACGAAGGGGCTCCCAGGATCCATGTCGGCAATGCTCCCGCCCGCCTGCAGCAGGCCGATGACAAGCCCCGCG
>JALOTZ010000019.1 GCA_025457615.1 Verrucomicrobiota bacterium | reverse complement strand
GTGATGGAGACGGTCAACCGCGACAATCACATCGAGAAAAACCACATCCACCACCTCGGCTTCGGCTGGCTCAGCGACATGGGCGGCATCTACACGCTCGGGGTCCAACCGGGCACGGTCGTCCGCGGTAACCTCATTCACGATGTGGAACGCGCGAGCTACGGCGGATGGGGGATTTACCTCGACGAAGGCAGCGCCCACATCGTCGTCGAAAACAACATCACCTACAACACGAGCACCCACGGGTATTTCCAAAACCCCGGACGCGAGAACATCGTCCGTAACAACATCTTCGCAGCCGGGCGGGACGGCCTCGTGTGCCTCGGTGCGCCGCTTCCCGGCATCCGTGCGTTCACGTTCCAGCAAAACATCGTCGTCAGCGAAGGCGCGCCGATCCATGTCGGCAACCTGCCATGGGGCGACCTCCGGAACCCCGGCTTCGCATCGGATCACAACGTCCTCTGGAACACGAAAGGCGGGGTCCATCACCATGACACGCTGGACGGACAGAACTCCCTGACCACCGAGGAACTTCGTGCGGCCGGGCTGGAGCGCCATTCGGTCGTCGCCGATCCGCGCTTCGCCGACTATGCCGGGCGCGACTTCACGCTCCTGCCGGACAGCCCGGCGCTGGCCCTGGGGTTCCAGCCGATTGATGTGGCGGATGTCGGAGTGCGTCCGCCCGAACGCCGAGGCTGCGCATGATTCTGGACGCGACCTCCAGACAGGCTCCGTGCTGCCATGGCGAAGGCGACGCGCCCGCCCGGGCCGCCGAGGCGAAGTCGCCGCCTTTGGCGTTCGCGCGGGCTGAACTGCGACGTTACCTCGGGCGCATGGTCCCGGCCGGTGACGAATGGGCCGGGAACATCGAATTGTGCCTGGCACGGGACACGACGCGGACGCGCCTGCCGGCGGTGCCGGATGCGGAACGGGACGACGCCTACGAGATCCAAGTGCATGACGGACGTGGCTTCATTGCGGGAACCAATGGGCGGTCGGTGCTGTTCGGCGTCTATCGCTTCTTGCAGGAATCGGGCTGCCGCTGGGTGCGGCCGGGGACTGCGGGCGAAATGGTTCCGCAACTGTCGGCCGCCGAATATTCACGCTGTCGCGTTGCCCTCTGCGAAGTGGCTGTGAACCGGCATCGGGGGGTGTGCATCGAGGGTGCGCCGAGCCGCGAGCATGTGCTGGACCTGATTGACTGGCTGCCTCGTGTGGGGCTGAACAGCTATTTCATTCAATTCCGCGAAGCCTACGCTTTTTACGAACGCTGGTATCGGCACCTGGGCAATCCCACGCTTGCGCCCGAACCATTTGACCTGGAACTGGCGCGCCGATTCAAAGCCGAGGCGGTGGACGCCGTCAAACAGCGCGGACTGCTCTATCACGCGGTGGGGCACGGCTGGACCTGCGAGGCGGTGGGCGTGCCGAGTTTGTCTTGGATTCCGGCGGATCACGCCATCCGTCCGGAGAACCGCGAGCTGTTGGCCGAAATCAAGGGCACGCGGGATTTCTTCAACCGGATTTCGCTCAACACCAACCTGTGCTACGGCCATCCCGAGGCGCGCCGCAAGATCGTGGCCGAGATCGTGCGCTACGCCGCGGCGCATCCCGAGGTGGACTACCTGCACTTTTGGTTGGCCGATGACATGAACAACCAGTGCGAATGCCCGCGCTGTGCCGGCACGCGACCGGCCGATTTTTATGTCATGATGCTCAATGATCTGGACCGCGAGCTGGCGGCCCGTCATCTGGCGACGCGGATCGTGCTGCTCTGCTATCTGGACCTGCTGTGGCCGCCGGAACGCGAGCGCATCCAGAATCCCTCGCGCTTCGCGCTGATGTTCGCGCCGATCACGCGCACTTGGAGCAAGCCTTTTCCAGCCAAGGCCGATGCGCCCACACGGGAGTTGCCTGCATACCAGCGCAACGCGCTGGTGATGCCGCGCGACGTGCGGGAGAACCTGGCGTTCCTGCAGGCCTGGCGGCGGTTATTTCCGGAACTGGACACGTTTGATTTCGATTATCACCTCATGTGGGCGCACTTCAAGGATCCTGGTCATGGCCAGATTGCCCAAGTGTTGCACGAAGATGCGGGGTGTCTCCAGGTTCATGGCCTGAATGGTTTTATGAGCTGTCAAGTGCAGCGGCTCTTTGCGCCCTCCAGCCTGCCGATGACGGTGCTGGGGCGCAGCTTGTGGAATCCCGCGGAACCGCTGGAGCGAATCGCGCGCGAGGCGTTGTCGGCGGAGTTTGGACCGGATTGGGAAAGTGCGGCGAAACTGCTGCATGAATTGACGCGGCGTTTTGACCCCGAGCGACTGAACGGCGATGCCCAACGATCTGCGGAGTCGGCGGCGGCGTTGCTGGAATCCGTTCCGGTTTTGGTGAACGAGCACATGGAGACGGTGCGGCGGAACCGGAAGTTGGGCCAGCCGGTCCAGGCCGATTCGTGGGGACATTTGGAGCGTTATCTAACCATCTGCACAGAGTTGGCGCGAGCGCTCGCGGCCAAGGCACGGGGGGATAAGAACACGGCGCATGAACTGTGGCGATCTACGCTGGCCAAGGCGCGTGCGGCGGAGCTGGAGTTGGCTGCGGGATTGGATTTGTTCCATTTCACAGTCACCTGGTCGCATCACCAGTTTGATCACGTCGAAGATCCGGTGCCGCCTGCGACGAGTGTCGAAGGGCAGGGCAATGTGGAAGCAAGGGGGGCGCATGAGTGACGCCGTGGCCAGCGGTCTGGCCCCCAAGGTGTATCACTGCGGTTCGCTGCGCTACACCGTGCGGGGATTGACCGGCTTGTTTGCCTGGATGCTCTGGGGCTCGTTCTGTTTCACCCTGATGGAAGCGGTGGTGCCCGCCATTCTGCCGCTCAAGCTCAAGGCCCTCGAGGCGCCGAACTGGGTCATGGGCCTGGTCATGACCACCCTGCCAGCCGTTCTCAACATGACCATCTGCCCGTGGGTCAGCTTCAAAAGCGACCGTTACCGGAGCAAGTGGGGAAGGCGGATTCCGTTTGTCCTGGGTTCGTTGCCCTTTCTGTGTGTGAGCCTGGTGGCGATGGGCTGGGTGGACCCGATTTCGGCCAGCCTGTTGAAATGGCTTCCCGCGCTTCAGCGTCTGGCGCCGGCGACGGTCACCGTGGCGTTGATTGCGGTCTTCATGGTCTCGTTCTCGTTCTTCAACATGTACGTCACCTCGGTGTTCTACTACCTGTTCAACGACGTGGTGCCGGCGCAGTTTCTCGGGCGGTTCTTCGGGCTGTTTCGCATGGCCGGCACGCTGGCCAGCGCCGGGTTCAGCGCGTTTGTTTTCAAGTATGCGGACACGCACATGCGCGAGATTTTCACCGGGGCGTCGCTGCTCTATGCGGTGGGCATGGGGCTGATGTGCTGGCGCGTCAAGGAAGGCGAGTATCCGCCGCCGCCCGCCGCCCCGCAAGGCAGCCGGCTCCAGCGGCTGGCAGCCGAGGTGCGCTGCTTCGGGCGCGAATGCTTCTCGCACCGGCTTTACTGGATGTTTTACCTCATGCAAGCCTTCGCCGCCGTGGCCTGGTCGGTCGGCATCTTTCAGGTCTTCTTTTACCGGAACATGGGGTTGACCCTGGATCAGATCGGCAAATTCACCGCGGTGGGATTGCTGGCGGGCATGGCGGCGATGTATGTGGCGGCGATCTACGTGGACCGCTGGCATCCGTTGCGCATCACGGCTTACCTGGCGCTGTTCGGGGTCCTGACCGTCAACTATTCGGACTGGATTTGGGTGCCGGTGACGGTGCCGGCGCTGGTGTTCTTCTGGCTGAACATGGGCAACATCATCGTCCAGACCTTCAGCATCACGCTCAATCAGAATGCCTATGTGCCGGTGTACATGCGCGTGCTGCCGCCCTCGCGTTACGGGCAATTTTGTTCGGCGGCTTCCGTGATCCGCTCGGTGGGCGTGATCATTGCCGGGTTGCTGGCCGGGGTGTTCATTGACCTGGTGAAAGGGTTCTGCCACGGATCCGATTTTGCCTATCGCTTCCTCTTCGTCTGGATCTGGCCGCTGGCCGTCGTCTATGCCGTGTTCACCCTGCTGAGTTATCGGGAATGGAAACGCCTCGGCGGGGATGAACACTATCAGGCCCCCGCACCCTGGAGTCCGGATGGGTACGAAGACATGTCGGACAAGGCGGTTCCGGTGGCCGTGCATGCGAAGTGGCTGGTTGTGGCGTTGCATCTGTTCACGGCGGCTTTCGGGCTGTTCCTGGTCTCGCTCCTGGTGTTCCTGTGGTTGTTCCAGCAGCGCGGAATGCAGCAGGCCTTCTGGTGGCATGCCCTGGTGTTTCTGCCAGCCGCCAGCCTGGTCCTGGCCGGCTGGCTCTGGCAGGTACGGGGGGTGGTGCGCGATGCGCGCGCGCGCGCGGCCGGCGCCGACACGCGCTACGGCATTCCGCACCATGGCGTGATCATGGTGATGGGGATTCAAACCCTGGTCACCCTGCCGCTGTTGTGGCTGCGCACCGGTTGGACGCTGCGGCTGGGCATGGAGCGGGAAGTCATCTGGTTCGGTGTGGCGGCGGTGATTGCGCTCGCGGCCAACCTGTTGGTGCTCCACATCCTGCGCGTCCTCGAGCGCGAGCCGGCCCAAGCCCCCGGGTCCGCGTCAATCAGCCCAACCTGAAACATGAAACCTAAGATTCTTATGAAACAAGCACTGACACTGTCCGCAGCTATCGCCTTGCTGGCCGCGGGTTGCGGTCCGCAGCCCGTGCAACACCCGCCTGCACCCAGGACGGCTGCTGCCGAACCCCCCATGACGCTGGTGCGCGAAGGCGCTCCGGCGGCCACGATTGTGGTGGGCGCGACGCCCAGCCGGGCGGCGGCGTTCGCCGTCCGCGAACTCAACGACCATATCCGCAAGATCACCGGCACGAACCTGCCTGTGGTGACGGAGGCGACGACGGTTTCCGGTCCGCGCATTCTTGTGGGCGAGAGCGCGGCCAGCCGGGCCCAGGGACTGCGGGGTGCGGACTTCGCCCCGCAGGAGCACGCGATTCAATTGGGTCCGGACACCGTGGTCTTGCTGGGACGCGACCAGGAGGAGCGCCGGCCTGATCAGTCGGCCTGGGTTTCAGGCAAGTGGGGCGGCGCGATCGAGTTCAACCGCGGCCAGTTCCTCTATGTCCCGGATTCCGGTTTCGAGGATCGGGAAGGCTCCATTGAAGTGTGGGTGTATCGGCCCAAAGAAGGCTTCGTGGACGACGGCACCATCGCCCGGCTGCAGGGTCGGGACAACAATGGGCGGGCGCCCATTTCCTATCACCTGGTTCAAACGCTGGCCAACCATTGCGTTGCCTATTCGGCGCTCTCACCGGATGGGCAACGGGCTTTGACCGTCAGCGCGCCCCTGGCGGAGGGGTGGCACTTTGTCCGCGCCACTCACAGCGCGACGGCGGGAACCCTCACGCTCGCGGTGGACGGCGTGGCTTATGCGCCCGCGAGCTACAAACCCACCGCCCTGGCGGGCGCAGCCCTGAGTGTGGGGGGCGTTACGCCCCAGCATTGGGGTGAGTGGCCGGAGGTGCGCAACGGCTTGCGCGGACGGATTGATGGTTTGCGTGTTTCAAGCCGGGCGCGACGCACGGAGGAACCCTGGAACGCCCAGCCGCTGGCCGCGGATGCGGACACGACGTTGCTGGTGAACTTCGACGAGGGCCAGGGTTCGCCGCGGGACGAGAGCCGGTTCCAGCGCGTCGTGGATCCGCCGTGGTATTTCGAAGATCGCGGGACACTGGACGCCACCTACGACTTTTTGGAACGCCAGTGCGGTGTCCGGTGGTATCTGCCGGGGGAACTGGGCACGAGCGTGGAGCCCCGCAGCACGCTGACGGTGAGCGGGTCGAACCTTCGTCGTAAGCCGGCGATGGAATATCGCTGGATGGTGTGGTCGCCGTTCTACCTGCCGGGTCCGGCCCGGCCGGCGATTTCGGACGCCGACGCGACGCTCTGGAAGCTGCGGCTGCGGCTCGGGGGCGCGCCGTATCAGGTGAACCACTCCTTCACCGGGTATTTCGAGGATCATCTGGCCAGGCATCCCGACTGGTTTGCGCAGGGCTACTCGGGGCGGCCACCGCAGCCTTGTTTTAGCAGCACAGGCCTGCTGGCGCAGGTGGTTCAAGATGCGCGGGATTATTTTGATGGCAAGGGCCTGAAGCCGGGCGCGATGGGGCAGGGGGATGTCTTCGCCGTGGTCCCGCAGGACAGTGAGAGCTGGTGCAAATGCCCGGCCTGCCAGGCCCAACTCGATCCCCGCTATGGCGAGAACTATCCGCTGTGGATCAATGGCCGGGCCAGCCAGTACATCTTCGGTTTTGCCAACCAAGTGGCGCGGGAAGTGGCCAAGACCCACCCCGGCAAATTCATTGGCACCTTGGCCTACAGCAAGTACGGCTATTATCCGGAAGGACTGCCACTCGAGCCCAACCTCGCGGTGCAGATCTGTTTGCAAGTGCGCAACTGGTATTCGCCGGTTCTCCAGCAGAATGATCGGAAGACGTTCTCGGACTGGACCCGGGAGGGCGTCACGCGTCCGACCTACCTCTGGCTGTATTATTGTTTCCCGGCGCTGCAAACCTGGGCGGAGGGATGGCAGTTCTTCCCCGGATTCTTCGCGCACACGGTCGCGGAGCAGATGGCACTCTACCATCAGGCGGGTATTCGGGGCATCTTCCTCGAGCACTCCGGCGAATTTGGACAGACCTTCCTGATGGATCAGTTGGAACTCTACCTGACCTGGAAGCTGGCGGACGACCCGGATCAGGACGCGAACCAGTTGATCCACGAATTCTTCTCGCGCTACTACGGCGCGGCCGGTTCGGCCATGCAGGAGCTTTACCAGCAGATCGAGCAGACGTACATGACCTCCACCAATTACCCGCCGGACGTGCAGAACAAGCCGGGCCAATGGCATCAAACCGAACAAATCGCCTGGGAATACCTGGGCACTCCGTCGCGGATGGAGCGGTGGGCCGGTTTGATCAGCCGCGCCAAGGCGGAAGCCGACACGCCGCTGGCGCGGCAGCGGGTGGCCCTCTTCGAGGAAGGACTCTGGCAGCCGATGGTCAAGGCCTCCGCCGCATACGCTGCCAAGCAGCCGCAGGAAGCCGCCCGGCGACGGCTTCAGTCGCAGCCCCCGGCCCGGCTGGCCGTGCCCCGGATTGCTTCGGCGCAAGGCGATCTCCAGCGGGTGGATTGGCGACCAGCCGCCGCAACCACTGGAGACTGGTTTACGGTCACCGGCTACCCGTCCGGCCAGCAACTCAAAGCCTGGTGGGCGCACGACGGGGAGTTTCTCTATGTCAAAGTCGAGCATCTGCGCGACGCGACCGGCCTGGTGAGTAACGATGCCATCTGGGGCGGCGACGATTGGGAAGTGTTCTTTGCCGGGTCGCGTCAGGCTCAGCCCCGGCAATTGATGCTCAACCCTGCCGGCAAGGTCGCCGCCGTCGCCCATGACCGGCCCGATGCCAAATGGGACAGCGGCGCGGTGGCCGTCTCCGATACCTCCGACCGCTTTGCCTGGCGGGCGAGCTTTGCCTTCCCGTTGTCGGCGCTGGTCGAAGGGGGTGTCAAACCCGACGGCGTCGTGTTCGCCAACCTTTATCGGTCCAACGCCGGGCGCGGCGAGTATTTCGCCTGGAGCCCGAACTTTGAACTCAACTTCCGCACCAGCCAACGCATGGTCGAACTGTGGCTGGCTGATTGAAAAGGACGGGTATTGGACCGTGGGGGAAGCGGAAGCAACGCTTCACACAAGCGGAGGGGGGAGTGGGCGCGCGCTCCGCATCGCAGCGAGAATGATTTGGCTATGACGAAACGAGAAGTGGTGAGCACCGTTTTGCGCGGCGGGAAACCGCCCTACGTTCCGTGGTCGTTCTGGTTCACCTCGGAGGCGGCGGAGACCTTGTGCGCCCATTACGGGGTTGCGGCGGACGCATTGGACGCGCACCTGCACAGTCACATCCTGGCTGTGGGCGGGCAGATGGGGATCATGGAGGATTTGGGCGACGGACGGGTGAAGGACCGCTTCGGGGTGATTTGGAACCGCACGCAGGACAAGGACATCGGAGTCGTCGAGAACTGCCTCTTGCCGGAACCCACGCTCGACGGGCTGGCCATGCCCGCGGCGGACGACCCGCGCATTTTCGGCGGCATCGACGCCGCCATCAGCAGGCGGCCCGATTGTTTCCGGTTGTTTCCGGTGGATTTCTCGCTGTTCGAGCGCGCGTGGTCGATGCGCGGCTTCGAGGATCTGCTCGCGGATTTCATCGAAAACCCCGAATTCGTGCACCACCTGCTCGACACGATCGCCGACCACAACATCGAACTCGTGAAGCGGGCGCTGGAGCATGATATCGACGCCGTGTATTTCGGCGACGACTGGGGCCAGCAGGCCGGCCTGATCATGGGCTACGGCGCCTGGAAGAAATTCATCTATCCGCGACTGCGACGCATGTATGGCGAGGTGAGGGGAGCGGGAAAATTCCAGGTGATCCATTCCTGCGGCGACGTGGATGAATTGTTCGACGATCTCGCCGGCATCGGTCTCAACCTCTTCAATCCCTTCCAGCCCGAGGCGATGGACATCCGCGGTTTGCTCGAGCGTTACCGGGGACGGCTTTCGTTCTGGGGCGGGTTGTCCACGCAAGTCACGCTGCCGCACAAAGGAGTCGCGGAGGTGCGGGCGGAGTCGCGCGACCTGCTCGCGCGCGGCGCGGCCGGCGGCTATGTCTTCTCGCCCTCCCATGCGGTGGAAGGCGACGTGCCGCTGGAAAACATGCTCGCCTTCATCGAGGAAGCCCACGCGCAGGAAGGTTGCCGTCACCTTCCCGTGCCCGGAAAAATCCACTGACCCGCGTCGCACCATGAACATTGATTTCGACCAAACCCGTTGGAAGGCTGTGGAGGAGGCGCACCGCGATTGGTGGAGCGGGAAATCCACCAGGCCGCTGATCCACCTCACGGCGGATGGCCGCGATCCGGGCCGCCCGATGCCCGTGCTGCCGCTGCATGCCTTCGCGAGTTTTTATGACAATGCCGTCAGCCCGGATCAGATTGTCGATGTCTGGCTTTACGATCTCGAAGGCCGGTGGTTTCTTGGCGATTCGTTTCCCTGGGTGCTTCCAAATTTCGGCCCCGGCGTGGTCGCCGCCTTCATGGGGCTGGAGCTGGTGAACGGCGAGGGGACGGTTTGGTTCAAGCCGCCGGAGCGCAACGAACCGGGCGAGATCAGGATGGAGTTCGACCCCGACAACCGCTGGTTCCGGCGGGTGTGCGAAATCTATCGCACGGCGGCGGACCGCTTCGGGGCCCTCGTTCAATTGTCCATGACCGATCTCGGCGGCAACCTCGACATCGTGGCCACGTTCCGCGAACCCGGCAATCTGGCGATGGACCTCTATGATGCGCCGGAAGAGGTCGAGCGCCTCGTCCGGCGGGCCCATGACATGTGGTGGAAGTATTTCGGGGAAATCAGCGCGATCATTCAACAGGGGCACCCCGGCTACACGGCCTGGACGCCGCTTTACTCGGAGACGCCCTATTACATTTTGCAGTGCGATTTTTCGTTCATGATCGGCACGGACGCCTTCCGGCGGTTTGCGCTGCCCGAGATCACGGCGACCTGCCGCCGGCTTGGAAACGCGTTCTTCCATCTCGACGGCCCCGGCGCCTTGAAACATCTCGACGCGTTGTTGGAGATCCCGGAACTGAAAGGCATCCAGTGGGTGCCGGGTGCCGGACAGCCGCCCGTGACCAAGTGGCCGGACGTCTATCGGAAAATCCGTGCCGCCGGAAAACGCATCCAGTTTTTCACCGACCAGGATCCACTGGGCTGGCGCTCGCTGGAAGTGCTGGCCGATCAGCTCGGCGACGCCTCGGGCATCATGATGTATGGCAAGGTGCCTCCGCAGGAAATGGATGAAGCCCGCGCGATGATCGCCGGATTCGGAGCGGGTCAATGATCCCGAGACATGAAGCAAAGCCTTGTCACCGTTCTTGAAGGCGGCTCGCCAAAGCGCACCCCGCTGAGCATCTACGACTGGAATCTCGGCGCCACGACATCCACCGGCCTGCGCGTCGCCATGGACCGGCCCGAGTGGCGGGAGTTGTTTGATCGCGGCCTGCTGGTCACTCATCACTGCGAGGCCGTTGAGGCGATCGAGCACGGGGTCGAGACAAGCATCGAAGAGCGCCGCGAGGGTGCCGACGTGCTTTGCCTCCACACCAAGCGCACGCCGGTCGGCACCGTGCGCAAGGTTACGCGCAATGGCTGGCATGACGAGGAATGGATCAAGGAGCCCGCAGACTACACGACCTGGAAGTGGATCGTGGACAACACCGAACTCGTCCCGCGTCCCAACCGTTGCCACGAGGCCGAAGCCGCCGTCGGCGACCGCGGGGTGGTCCTGCTCACCGGCGCGGGCAACTGGACCCACCGCACGCCCGCGATGAAAATCAACGTGGACCTTGCGGGCACCGAGCAGTTCTGCATGGATCTGGCCTCGGAGGTCGAGGAACTCCACGAACTTTGCGCGGCGCTGAAAACGCAGTTTATCGCCGAGCAGAAACTCCTCGCGGCGGCACCCGGCCGCTACGTGAAGTGGCTGGAGAACCTCACCATCGGCATGCTCGGCCCCGCGCGTTACGCCGAACTGCTCCTCCCGGTTTATCGCGAGGGGGTGCCCATCCTCGAGGCGGGAGGCAAGCGCGTGATGGTCCACTACGACGGCGCGCTCTCCCTCATCGCCGACCAGATTGCCGCGGCTCCCTTCCACATGGTCGAGTCCCTCACCGAGCCGCCCGAGGGCGACATGCGCTACGAGGAGTGCCGCGCCGCCTGGCCGGACAAGGTGCTGTGGGGCAATGTGAATGTGGGCCTCTACGCCAAACCCGAGGCGGATTTTCGCGAGGCTGTCGCGGACAAGCTGCGCCGCGCCGGGCCGCGGGCGTTTGCTTTTGAAATCTCCGAAGATCTGCCCCCAAACTGGCGCGAACGGATTCCCCTCCTGCTGGAGGTCTTGGGGGAGGCGCGGCGTGACTCGGACGTCACCGCTTGCGGCGCAGGCGAGCCAACAATCCGGACGGCCCCAGACGAGGGGCGTCCGGTCGTTTGCGCCCCGGAGTCCGTGCCTGTCCACGTCCTTGCGCCCGCTTTACCGCCTTCGCCTTGAATGCTCATGACCTTCCAACCGAGCACGCTGGAACTCGGCGGCATCCGCCTCACGCGGATCGAGTCCGAACATTTGCGGGTCGATATCGCGCCCGCCATCGGCGGGCGCGTGGTCAGTCTCATCGAGAAGAGGACCGGACACGAATTCCTCTGGCGGAACTCCCGGGTTGCTTTGCAGGCGATGCCACCGGGCTCCGCCTACGATCCCAATTTCTTCGGCGGCATCGACGAGTTGCTGCCGAATGACATCCCCGAGTGTATTGATGGCGTGGAGTGCCCGGACCATGGCGAGTTGTGGACGACCGCGCTGGATTGCACGAAGGAAGACGGCGCCCTGCTGCTTCGCAGCACGTTGCCGCTCACCGGCCTGCGCTACGAAAAGCGGGTGGCCCTGGCCGCGGATTCGCCGTGTATTGAACTGCACTACCGGATCGCTAATCCCACGGGGCAAACGCGGCATTTCATGTGGAAGCTACACGCCGCGCTGGCCATCGAGCCGGGGGATGTGATCGAATGCCCGGCGCGCCACGGTCAGGTGGCCGACCTCGCCTGGTCGCGCTTTTCCACACTCGAACGCTTCGCCTGGCCGCAGATCCAGGGACAGGCGGCCAACGTCATTCCGAAGCCGGGGGACCAGTGCGATTTCTTTTATCTGTCCGGTCTGGAGGCCGGTCGCATGGCATGGCGGCGTCCGGGCACCGGGTTGGAATTCCGCTGCGAATTCGACACGAAGGTTTTTCCCTACGCCTGGTTGTTCGCCTCGTATGGCGGATTCGACGGGCACTTCACGGCCATCCTCGAGCCCTGCACTTCCATGCCCATCTCGGTCAACCAGGCGGACGGACTCGGCCAGTGCACGGTGCTCGCGCCCGGCCAATCGCTCGAAACCCGCGTGGCCATCCATGCCTGCAGAAATTCCAACCCATGAAATCCCGCAAGAAAGTCCTCATCACCGGGGCATCGTCAGGCATTGGCCGCGCCACCGCCCACCGCTTCGCCAAGGACGGTTGGGAGGTCTGCCTCAACGCCCGGCGCCAGGATTCGCTGCGCGAATTGCTGGAACAACTTCCTGCGGGCGATCATCTCGTCTGCGCCGGCGATTACAGCGATCCGGCCGTTGCCGCCGCCCTGCGCGACCAACTCCATGAGCGCTGGGGCCGCCTTGATGCCTTGGTCAATTCTGCCGGGGCGTTCCAACCGTCGGCCGTCGTGGCGTCGCCACTCGACGAGTGGCGCAGACCATTCGACACCATGGTCAATGGCGCGGTGCTGATGACCCGTCTCGCCGTGCCCCTGATGTCTGCCGGCGGACGCGTGATCCACATCACCTCGATCCACGGCGAACGGGCCGAACCGAATGCCAGCGCCTATGCGATGGCCAAGGCGGCGATCAATTCGTTCTGTCGCGGGCTGGCGCTCGAACTCGCGAAGGACGGCATCCTCGTCAATGCCATCGCCCCCGGCTTCATCGAAACCCCGATGAGCGTCGTCAACGGCGTCAACGAACTGGAATCCGAGTGGTTCAAATCCAACTACGTCACCGGCGGCCATCTCGCCCTGCGCCGTCCGGGCAAGCCGGAGGAAATCGCCGGAGTCGCCGCCTTCCTCGCCGGTCCCGACGCCACCTATCTCACCGGCCAGGTGCTCACCGTGGACGGCGGACTGACGATCACGTTTTAATGACTATGAAAATCACGGACATCCAAGCGATTCATCTCCGAATCGAAGACCCCAACATCGGACTCTTTGATGGGTCATACGACGACTGCCTGATCGTCGTGACGACCGATGACGGGCGACAGGGCATCGGCGAGGTCGAATCGTTTTCTCCGGCCATTGTCGCACTGGTGAACGGGCCTTCTTCGCACAACCATGCGATGTGCCTGCGCGAACTGCTGGTGGGCGAAACCCTCGACGACCCGGCGCGGCTGTGGCGGAAAGTTTATGAGGCCACCGACTATGTCGGGCGCCGCGGCATCGTGATGCACGCGCTCGGCGGGGTGGACCTCGCGCTGTGGGACCTGCACGGCCAGGCGCTCGGCCAGCCGGTGCACGCCCTGCTTGGCGGCAAAAAGCGCGACCGCCTGGCCGCCTACGGGACGATCTATCCGTTAGAGCGCACCCCCGACGGCGTGAGGCGTCAGGTCCGCGAGGCGCAGGCGATGAACCTGCGCAACTTCAAGCTGGTGGCCGATCCCTGGTGGTTTGACGATTTGAAACTGACCGGCGGACTGCTGCGGGCGGGACGCACGGAGGCCGGGCCGGATGCGCGGCTCATCGTGGACGCCGCGCTTGCCTACCGCACCGTGGCCGAGGGGCTGAGTCTTTATCCATTCTACAAGGAGATCGGCCTGTGGTTCCTGGAGGCACCGCTGCCGCTCGACGATCTTGCCGGGCACCGCGAGATGGCCGGACACGGGATCGCTCTCGGCGTCGGCGATCTGGGCCTCACGCATGTGGACGAATTCATCGCGTTCATGGACGCCGGTGCCGCCGACATCTGCCAGCCGGACATTACAATGGTCGGCGGATTCACCGGGATCCAACGCCTCGCCGCCGCCGCCTTCGGACGCGGAAAACGCGTCATCACCCACGGCTACAAGACGAACATCGAAATCGCCGCGAACCTCCACTTCCTCGCCGCGCAGGAGAAGGAGGAAATCCTCGAGTTTTCCACCAGCAAGTCGCCGTTGCGCTGGCAGACCACGCGGGAACGCCTGCCGGTGGAGACCGACGGTTGCGTGGCCGTTCCGACCGCGCCCGGCCTCGGCGTCACCCTGGACTGGGACTTCGTGAACGCCCACCGGTTTCCAAAATAGCAGACAACCATGACCGCACCAGCCATCCAAACCGTAGCCGACGAAAAAAACCGCAACGGGGAATCGCCGCTGTGGGATGCCGCACGAGGGCGCCTGCTGTGGGTGGACAACGTCACGGGCGGAATTTTCGAATACGACCCGGCGACCGGAAAATCCGCGCGTCTTGCGGACGGGCTTCCGGTGTGCGGCCTGGCGCTCAACGGCGACGGTCGGCTGTTGCTCGCCGGCAGCAAGGGCCTTGTGCTCTGGAAAAGCGGGACGGACCTGCAAACCGTGTGTGCCGAACACGACGGAGAGGCGCTCGTTTTCAACGACATCACGGTGGACGCTCGTGGCAATGTCTATGGCGGCACCTTTTACTGGGGCGCGGACGGCATGGAGAAACGCGGGAAACTCTATCTCATCCGGCCGGACGCAGCGGTCGAGGTTCTCGACGAGGGGATCCTGCTTTCCAACGGCCTGGGGTTCAGCCCCGACGGCGGCAGGCTGTATTTCACCGACACGATGGACCGCAAGATTTACGCCTACGACGTGGACGCCGCCTCGGGCATTCTGAAAAACCGGCGGGTGTTTGTGGATGTGCCGCGCGGTGAGGGGTTGCCGGATGGCCTGACCGTGGATGCGAAAGGCTTCGTGTGGAGCGCGCAATGGTATGCCGGCGAGGTCGTCCGCTACGATCCCGATGGCAAGGTCGAGCGACGGCTTCGCGTCCCCGTGCAGCAGGTCAGCAGCGTGATGTTTGGCGGAAAGGATCTCGCGGATCTCTACATCACCAGCGCCGGCGAATACTGGCCGAGCGAGGATCAGCCGCCCGCGTTCGATCCCTCCGGCCCGATGGGCGGGGCGCTCTACCGCACACGCCCCGGTGTCATCGGTTGCCCGCGTCATTGCTCGCGATTTCTCACGCCGGCCTGATTTCCCATGAAAATCGAATCCGTTGATTTCTTTTATCTCTCGATGCCGGTCATCCGGGACATCGGCGATGGCAGCCAGGACGCCCTGCTGGTGCGGGTGATCGCGGACAACGGGCTTGTCGGCTGGGGCGAATGCGAGGCCGCGCCGCTGGCGTCGATTGCCGCGTGGTGCTGCCCGATGTCGCACAGCGCGTGCAAGCCGGTGAGCCATTCCGTGTTGGGCCGCCGGATCGAATCCCCGGCGGACATCCGTGCGCTGACCGGCGAAGTGAGGCGAAACAGTTTCGATCTTTTGCAGGCCGATCACACGCTCTCCGGCGTGGACATGGCACTGTGGGATTTGCTCGGCAAACGACGCGGTGAGCCGGCGTGGAAGCTGTTGGGCTGGGAACGCGCCTTTGCGAAGATCGCCTACGCCTCCCAGTTGTTCGGCGACACGCCGGTGGAAACCGGAGACAAAGCGCGGAAAGTCCGCGCGGCGGGATTCCGCGCCGCGAAGTTTGGCTGGGGGCCGTTCGGCACCCACCTCGCGGCCGACGAGGCGCATGTGCGCGCCGCCCGGGCCGGGCTGGGACCGGATGTGGCCTTGCTGGTGGATGCCGGCACGATCTGGGGCGAGGACGTGGAGGAAGCCGCCAAACGCCTGCCCGTGCTCCAAGAATGCGGCGCGCTCTGGCTGGAGGAACCGTTTGTTTCCGGCGCCTTGCATGCCTACCACGAACTGGGGCGACGGATGCGTGCCCCGCTACGCACCGCCGGTGGCGAAGGCGCGCACGAACCCTTCATGGCCCGCAATCTGGTGGACTTCGGCGGTCTGGGCTACGTCCAGATCGACGCCGGCCGCATCGGCGGGCTGACGTCCGCCTATGAAGTCGCACGCCATGCCGAAGCGAGCGGTGTCACCTACGTCAACCACACGTTTACCACGCCGCTGGCCCTCAGCGCCTCGCTGCAACCATTCGCCGGCATGGAAAGCTCGCGGCTTTGCGAGTATCCGACCGAAAGCAGCGCGCTGGCCCGAAACCTGACCGTCGAAAAAATCGAGCCGACGCCGGATGGGGAAATCCCTATCCCGGATCGCCCGGGACTGGGCATGGACATCCGGCTTGAAACCGTGCGCGAATACCTTGTTCCGGTCGAACTGCGCGTCGCCGGGAAACTTATCCATCAAACTCCCACAATTTAGGGCCTATGAGTCAGATCATTTTACGCGGCATCGCGTGGAACCACACGCGGGGATTTGTGCCCATGGTGGCCACGGCGCAACGGTTCGAGGAATTGAATCCGGGCGTTTCCATCCAGTGGGAGAAGCGGTCGCTGCAGGCCTTCGCCGATGCCTCGATGGCCGAACTGGCGGCGAACTTCGATCTCATCGTGATGGACCATCCGCACACCGCGCTGGCCGCCACGGAGGGATTGCTGTTGCCCTTCGAGGACTGGCTCCCGGCGGAGTTCCTCGCGGACCAGGCAGCCAACTCGGTCGGCGCATCGCATGAGAGCTACCGCTTCGATGGCAAACAATGGACGCTGGCGACGGATGCCGCCACGCCGATCGCCACCTGGCGGCCGGATCTGGTCGAGCGATACGGCATTTCCCTGCCGCGCACCTGGGACGCCGTGCTGGAACTGGCCCGGGATGGGTTTGTCTCGGTCGCCGCGTTTCCCATCGATGTGTTGATGAACAGCTACATGTTCTGCGCCGCGCTCGGCGAGGCTCCGTTCACCCGCGAGGATGGCATGGCTTCCGACGACGTGCTGGCCGGCGCGCTGGAGGAGCTTCGCAAGCTCGTTTCGCTGTGCGATCCGGCCTGCCTCGAACGGAACCCGATTCGCACTGCGGAATGGATGACCCTGAACGATGACCGCCGCGCGTGTTACTGCCCCTTTGCCTACGGTTACTCGAACTATTCCCGTCCGCTCTACGCCCGCCACACCCTCAAGGCGGGCGGATTGGTGGAGTTCGCCGGCAAGCGCCTGCGTTCCACACTCGGCGGCGCCGGGGTGGCGGTTTCGGCGCACACCAAGCATCCGCGCGCCTGCATGGATTACGCCATGTTCTCGGCGTCGCCGGATGTGCAGAAGGGCGTCTATTTCGAATCCGGCGGCCAGCCCGGCTACCGCGCGGCATGGACCAACGACGCCGTGAATGCCGCCAGTCACGGCTTTTTCCGCGACAGCCTGCAGACGCTCGACGAAGCCCTGCTGCGGCCCAAGTTTCCGGGCTATATGAAGTTCCAAGATCTTGGAACGCCTGTCGCTCACGACGCAATGAGCGGGAAATGTAAACCCTCCGCTGCCGCGCGCGAACTCAACCAACTCTACCGCGAGTGCCGCAACTCCTGACTTTCCCATGTTCCAATCCCAGTTCTTCGAAGACTACGAAATTGGCGCGTCCCGCCAAACCGGCGGGCGCACGATCACCGAAACCGACATCGTCCTGCACGCCGGGCAGACCGGCGATTTTTATCCGCACCACATGGACGCCGAGTGGTGCAAGACCTGGGAACCCTTCAAACAGCGCGTCGCCCACGGCACGCTCATCTTCAGTGTGGCGGTGGGCATGACCGCGGGCGTGATCAACCCCGAGGCGTTCTCCTACGGCTACGACCGCCTGCGTTTCATCAAGCCGGTGTTCATCGGTGACACCCTCCGCGTGAAGGTGAGCATCAAGGAGAAACGCGACCACAAGAAACCGGAATTGGGCGTGGTCAGCGAGCTGGTGGAAGTCGTCAACCAGCACGATGAGACCGTGCTCGTCTGTGAGCATCTGTTGTTGGTCCGCCGCCGGGCGGCGTAACATGAAACTCAAAAAGACATCCCAAACCAACAGCACCCGCAGTCGCGGCAAAAACCTTTAACGTTTCATGTTCCATGTTTAATGTTTCATGTTCGTCCAGCGGCAGGCCGCTCGCCGGCCTGCTTGCGCTCGACTTCTCCCAATTCCTCGCGGGTCCGGCCGCAGCCATGCGGCTGGCCGATCTTGGCGCACGCGTCATCAAGATCGAGCGGCCCGGACAGGGCGAGCTTTGCCGGCAGCTCTACATTTCCAATCTCGGCATCGAGGGCGACAGCACGTTGTTTCACTCGATCAACCGCAACAAGGAAGGGCTGGCGGCGGATTTGAAAAATCCGGACGACCTCGCGCTCGTGAAGCGCCTGATCGAGAAGGCGGATGTGATGATCCAGAACTTCCGTCCGGGAGTGATGGAGCGCATCGGGCTCGGTTACGAGGCCGTGCGGGAATTCAATCCGCGTTTGGTGTATGGCGTCGTCACCGGATACGGCACGACCGGCCCGTGGGCGGCGCTGCCGGGCCAGGATTTGCTGGCGCAGGCGCGGTCCGGGCTCACCTGGCTGTCCGGTGACGAAGGCGACGGCCCGGTGCCCATGGGGCTGTCGGTGGCGGACCTGACCGCAAGCGCGCATCTGGTGCAGGGGATTCTGGCCTGCCTCGTGCGCCGCGGCGTGACAGGCAGGGGCGGCCTGGTCGAAGTGAGTCTGTTGGAGTCCATTCTCGATCTGCAATTCGAGGTGGTGACCACGCACTTGAACGACGGCGGCCAGCCGCCCTGTCGCAGCCGGGTCCGCAATGCCCACGCCTATCTGGCCGCGCCCTACGGGATCTACCGCACGCGCGACCGTTGGCTCGCGCTGGCGATGGGATCGGTGCCCCGGCTCGGGGAGTTGCTCGATTGTCCGGCGCTGGTGCAATACCAGGATCCCGGGAGCTGGTTTTCCCAACGCGATGAGATCAAGGCCATCCTGGTCGGCCACCTTGCGACACAGCCGGTGAAGCACTGGTTGGACCGGTTGGTTCCCGCCGACTACTGGTGCGCCGAGGTGTTGTCCTGGGAGGCGCTGCGCAAGGAGGAGGCGTATCAGGCGCTCGATTGGGAGCAGACGGTGACCCTTGCCGGCGGCAGCGAAATGAAAACCTCGCGCTGCCCGATCCGCATCGACGGCGAAATCTACAAGTCCCCGCAAAGCGCCCCGCGCGTGGGGCAGCACAGCGAAAACATCCGCAAGGAATTCCAACCATCCTGAACCACAAACCCACCATGAAGAGATACGGCTCCGTCATTCAAGTCCATCCGCACAAGATCGAGGAATACAAGCGCCTGCATGCCAACCCCTGGCCGGAGGTGGTGGACGCGATCCGCGAGGTGAACATTGCGAACTACTCGATCTATCTGCGCAAGCTGCCGGACGGAAACCACTACCTGTTTTCCTACTTCGAATATGTCGGCAGCGATTTCGCCGGCGACATGGCGCGCATGGCCTCTTTGGAAGTCATCCAGAAGTGGTGGGGCCTCTGCAAACCCTGCCATGCGCCGCTGCCCGACCGCGCGGAAGGCGAGTGGTGGGCGTGCATGGAGGAAGTCTTTCACACCGCGTGAAGCGCCATGAAAACCATTCAGACACCCCCGATGCCCGCCGTGGCGCGGCCCATCGTGCTCATCGGCGCTGGCGGGATCGTGAAGGACGCGCACCTGCCCGCCTACCGGAAGGCGGGCTTTCCCACCGAGGCCATCTTCGATCTCGACCGCGAAAAGGCCGCCGCACTGGCCGCGGAGTTCGGCATCCCGAAAGTTGCGGCCACCTTGGATGAGGCCATCGCGCTCGCTCCGGCAAATGCGGTCTTCGACCTGGCCCTGCCGCCGGGGGTGATCATCGCGACACTCGAAAAAATCCCCGCTGGTCGGGGCGTTCTGATCCAGAAGCCGATGGGCGAGGACCTCGAACAGGCCGCCGTGATCCACGCGCTCTGCCGCAGGAAACAGCTCACCGCGGCGGTGAATTTCCAGTTGCGCTACGCCCCGTATGTGATCGCCGCCCGCCATCTCATCAAGGACGGCGCAATCGGCGAGGTTCACGACATGGAAGTGCGCGTGACCGTGGACACGCCCTGGCACCTCTGGCCCTACTTTGAAACGCTCCACCGCGTGGAAATGGCCGTCCACAGCATTCATTATCTGGATGTCGTCCGCTCGTTTCTCGGCAATCCCCGCGGCATCTATGCCAAGAGCGTCAAACACCCGCTCACGCAGAAACTCGCCTCGACGCGTTCCTCGATCATCCTCGATTACGGCGACACCCTGCGCGCCAACATCCAGACCAACCACGGCCATGCCTACGGACTCGAGCACCAGGAAAGTTACATCAAGTGGGAGGGCACCAAGGGCGCGATCAAGGCGCGCATGGGGCTGCTCATGGATTATCCGAAGGGGCTGCCGGACCAGCTTCAGGTGTGCATCTTCGAGGATGGCAGGCCCACGCCGTGGATCGACATCCCGATTGTGGGAAGCTGGTTTCCGGACGGCTTCATCGGCACGATGGCCTCGGTGATGATCGCGCTCGAGGACCCCTCGCGGCCCGCGCCGACCAGCGTGGAGGACGCCTTCCAAACCATGGCCCTCGTCGAGGCCGCCTACGAATCCAGCGCTTTCGGCGCGACTCCGATCTCCTTCACACGTCCATGAATTCAACCATGAAGTTGTATCACCTCCCCAATGGCGCCTGCCTCGAACACCACGAGCGCTTGTTCCAGCTTCCGCTGCCCTGGGACGACTTGTTGAATCATGACAACCTCGCGGACTATCTGGCGGGCAATCACACGGAGATCAGTCGCCCGGATGCATTCCTCCCCGTGGCATCCGCGCAGGAAGTCTGGGCGGCCGGCGTGACCTATCTGCGCAGCAAGGCCGCGCGGATGGAGGAATCCGCCTCGGTCGGCGGCGGTGATTTCTACGACCGCGTCTATGACGCGCCGCGTCCGGAATTGTTTTTCAAGGCCGGGCCGCACCGCTCGCTGGGCCAGGGCGGCAGGGTGCGCATCCGCCGTGATGCGACATGGAATGTGCCGGAGCCGGAGCTGACGCTGGTCATCAACAAGCGCGGACACATCATCGGCTATTCGATCGGCAACGACATGAGTTCCCGCGACATCGAGGGCGAGAACCCGCTCTATCTTCCGCAGGCGAAAGTCTATGACGGATCGTGCGCGATCGGCCCCTGCGTGCTGGTCGCCTCCGGGCCGCTGCCGGGCAGCACGGAAATCCGGATGGAGATCCAGCGGCAGAACTCGGCTGTCTTCACCGGCGGCACCACGGTGGACCGGATCAAACGCCCGTTCCCCGAGCTGGCCGAATACCTATACCGGGAACTCAGCTTTCCGATGGGCTGTTTTCTGCTCACCGGCACCGGCATCGTGCCGCCGAATGAATTCACCCTGCAAAGCGGCGATGCGATCCGCATCACAATCCCGCCGATTGGCACGCTCGAAAACACCGTCGCCTGAATGCCATGATCCAAGCACTTCACGGAAAATCCCTCATCGCCGGCCAACCCGCTGCCGATGAAGCCGACACCGCGCGGCCGATCAGCCCGCTCGACCGCCAGCCGCTCGATCCGCCCATCCATCAGGCCGGCGGGGCCGATGTGCGCCGCGCCACGGAAGCGGCTGAGGCTGCGTTTCTACCATACTCGAAACTGGCTGCGGCCGCGCGTGCCGCCTTCCTTGAACGAATCGCCACGGAAATCGAAGGCATTGGCGATGGGTTGTTGGAACGTGCGCACCGGGAAACCGGCCTCCCGCTGGAGCGCCTCAGGGGCGAGCGCGGGCGCACCTGCGGCCAGCTCCGCCTCTTTGCCGCGGTCGTCCGCGAAGGATCCTGGGTGGATGCGCGGATCGACCCCGCGCAGCCGGACCGTCAGCCGCTGCCCCGCGCCGACCTGCGCCGGATGCTTGTGCCACTCGGCCCGGTGGTGGTTTTCGGATCGAGCAATTTCCCCCTGGCCTTCTCGGTCGCCGGGGGTGACACCGCCTCCGCCCTGGCCGCCGGGAATCCAGTGATCGTCAAAGCCCACAGCGCGCATCCCGGCACCTCCGAGATGGTGGCCGAAGCCGTCGCGCGCGCCGTGCGCGCCTGCGGCCTGCCGCCGGGAGTCTTTTCGATGCTGCATGGTCGCGGCCAGATTGTCGGCACCGCGCTGGCGCGTGACCCGCGGGTGCGGGCGGTCGGTTTCACCGGCTCGCAGGCCGCCGGGCGCGCGCTGTTCGACGTGGCCGCCGCGCGTCCCGATCCCATCCCGGTCTTTGCGGAAATGGCGAGCCTCAACCCGGTCATCCTGCTGCCGGGCGCCTTGAGCGGCGATACGAAGGCGCTCGCGACCGGCTTGAAAAATTCGGTGATGCTGGGTGTCGGGCAGTTCTGCACCAAGCCGGGTCTTGTTTTTGCGCTCCGCTCGGCGGGGCTGGACAACTTCCTCGCACATTTTGCCGCAGCCATCAAAGCCGCCGCCCCGGCGACGATGCTGCACCCGGGGATTTGCGAGAGTTATCATGCAGATGCCGCCGATCTATCCGCCGTGCCGGGCGTGAGCGTGCTTGCCCGTGCCGGCACTCCGGCCAAAGCGGAGGCCACCGAGGGCGCAGCCTTGGTGCTGCAAACCAGCGCCGCCAGTTTCCTCGCCCGGCCAACGCTGCGCGAAACCGAGGTGTTTGGCCCCTTCAGCCTTGTGGTGGTCGCGGATTCGACCAACGAGCTGATGGCATTGGCCGAAAGCCTCACCGGCCAACTCACCGCGACACTGCACGGAAGCGCGGATGATCTCGCGGCAGCCGGCGACTTGGTGGCTGTCCTTCAGCGCAAGGCGGGACGGCTGATCGTGAACGGCTTCCCGACCGGGGTGGAAGTGTGTCCCGCAATGACCCATGGCGGACCCTATCCCGCCACCACCGATGCCCGATTCACCTCGGTCGGCACCGCGGCCATGCTGCGCTTTGTGCGTCCGGTCACCTGGCAGGATTGTCCGGAAGCCCTGCTGCCGCCCGAACTCCGGAATGCCAACCCGTCCGGCATCATGCGCCTCATCAACAACGAACTCACCCGCCATCCCATCCCATGAAACGCAAACCCGCACCCGCCGGGAAACCAGTGGAGGATTATTCCGACCGTCTCGCCCCCTGTTATACCGGAGCCGTCTATGACGTGCTGCGCGGCATGGGCCATCGCCGTCAGGCGCTGCCTTCCGGAATCACCGCGCTCAATCCGGAAAGCAAACTCGCCGGCGTGATCTACACCGTGAGCGGCAGGCCCGCGCCGGAACTCGACGCCCATGAAACGCTGCTCCGCTGGACCGCCCTGCTTTCCAAGGCACCCAAGGGCGCCATCGTGGTTTGTCAGCCGAACGATTCCACGCTCGCGCACATGGGCGAGCTATCCGCGGAAACCCTCACGTATCGCGGAGTGAAAGGCTACGTGGTGGATGGAGGATGCCGCGACACGGAGTTCATCCTGCGCCTCGGCTTCCCGGTCTTCTGCCGCTACAAGACGCCCGTGGATGTCGTCGGCCGCTGGGCCGCGGAGACCTTCGGCGAGCCGATTGAAATCGGCGGCGTGCGCATCGAGACCGGCGATTACCTGCTGGCCGACCGCGACGGCGCGGTGATCATCCCCGCCGCGCTGGTGGACAAAGTGGTCACCCAAACCGAAAAGGTCATGCGCACGGAAAACAAGGTCCGCACCGCGATCCTCCAAGGCGTGGACCCGCAGGAAGCCTATCTGAAATACGGGAAATTCTGAGCCGGCCATGATCGACACCCATCAGCACCTGTGGAATCCGCCCGCGCTGAAGTATCCCTGGCTGGAAGGCATCCCGGCGCTCAACCGTCCGTTCCTGCTCGATGACTACCGCGCGGCGGCGCAGGACTGCGGCATCACCGGCAGCGTCTTTGTCGAATGCGCGGCGGACGCGGATAGCACCCGGCGGGAAGCAAATTGGATTCTCGATCTGGCGGCTGATCCCGCCAGCGGCATCGCCGGCGTCGTCGCCTCGGTCTGGCCGGAGCGGGTGGACTTTGCCCGCGATCTCGATCGCATCGCGGCGCATCCCTCGCTCAAGGGCCTCCGCCGCGTGCTGCACACCGAGCCGGATGGGTTGTCGCAATCGTCCCTGTTTGTGGAAAACGTGAAGCGACTCGGTCCGCTCGGGCTTGTGTTCGATCTGTGCGTGCTGGAACGCCAGTTGCCGTTCGCGCTTGCACTGGTGCGGCAATGCCCGGATGTGACCTTCGTCCTCGACCATTGCGGCGTGCCTGACATCGCCGCGCGCGCGCCGGAGTTCTGGCGGAAACACATCGCCCTGCTGGCGGCTTGTCCGAATGTGGCCTGCAAAGTGTCCGGCTTGCTGCTCTACGCGGCGGAGGACCAGCGCACGGCCGCGGGAGTGCGTCCGTGGTTCGGGTCTGTCGTGGAATGCTTCGGCTGGGAGCGTCTCGTCTGGGGCGGCGACTGGCCGGTCTGCACACTCGCCGTGCCGCTTGCGCGCTGGGTGGATGTGACCCATGACCTTTTGAATCTCTCATCCGCAGCGCCGGAGCAGCGGGACGCCTTTCTCGCCGGCAACGCGCAGCGCATTTACCACCTCTGAAGCATGACGCATCTCTGCGGCATTTTTGTCCCCAACATCGTCCCCTACGACGCGCAGGGACGCATCCACGAAGAAGAGCTCCGTCGCATCATCCGTTGGCTCGCGGGCAAGGGCGTCACCGGGTTTTACCCGAATGGCAGCATGGGCGAGTTCATCCGCCTCAGCTACGAAGAGCGCAAACGCGTGCTGAAAATCGTCGTCGAGGAGTCAGCGGGCAAACCCGTCCTCGCCGGCGCCGCCGAGCCGAATGTGGATCTGGTATTGGAAATGTGCCGCTATTGCGCCGACCTCGGCTGCCGCGCGGTTTCCATCACCGGACCCTATTATTACAAGCTGACGCAGGAGAGCATTGAAGCCTACTTCCGCGAACTGGCGGCCAAGTCGCCGATCGACATTGTCATCTACAACATCCCGGCCTTTGCCAACGAGATCAGCGTGCCCGTGCTCAAGCGGCTGGCGCTCGACTGCCCGCGCGTCATCGGCACCAAGGACACCTCGCGCGACATGCCGCGCTTCCAGCAGGTGCTGCATGAAATCAAACCGCAGCGCCCGGAGTTCTCCGTGCTCATCGGCTGGGAGGAACTCCTCTGCGCCTCGCTCTTCATGGGCGGGGACGGTGGCACGCTGTCCAGCGCCGGGGTCGTGCCGGAAGTCATCATGAAAATCCATCAGGATGCCCGCGCCGGCGACTGGGTCCAAGCCAAGCGCGCGCAGTTCAAGCTGCTCGACTTGTTTTCCCTGATGGTCAACGCGCCGAATTTTCCCGAGGGCTTCCGCGCGGGCTACGAGGTGCGCGGGTTCGCTCCCGGACGCGCCCGCTTTCCGCTCTCGCAAGGCGAACTTGCGATCATGGAGGAGGTCCGCTCGCGCATCGCCTGCGTGCTCGCCGAATGCGGGTTTCCCGAAGCCGCCGGCTCCTGCCGCGCCGCCTCCGGAGTCGTTCCCTTGTCCGCCGCCCCGTCGCCCGCGGATGTGGAGAGCATGGTGCGCTCCGTGATGCAACGCCTCTCGGCTTGAAACGGAATGATTACTCCCATCCCACTTCCCGCGATCACCGACGGATGTGTCCACAAGCTCCGCATCCCGCTGGGCCGCAGCGTGGGTGACAATGGCTGCGCCTATGAGGTGATGGATATCCTCGCGCTGAGGCTGGACGCGGATGCCGCGCCCGCCGCATGGGGCTATGCCTGCGCGACACCGGTCGGCTATTTCAAGCGCACCGGCTGGTGGATCACGCCCACGCCCTCGGAGGATTCGCTCCGCGGGTTGTGGGCCTCCCGCTTGTTGCCACACCTGCGTGGCGCGCGTTCGCTGGGCGAGGCGCTTGCGTTTGACCCATCGCAGGCCGGCTTTCTCAAGGATGCGTTGCGCATGGCGCTCTGGGATCTGGCAGCCAAGGCGGCGGGGAAATCCGTCGCGGCCCTGCTGGCCGGCAGGCGCGGAGCCGTGCCCCAAACGAAAGTGCCGTGCTACGGCAGCACGCTGGATTATCCATCCACAGAAGCCGACGCGCAGTCGCTGGCGGCAAAATACGCCGGGATGGGCATCGGACGGATCAAGGTCAAGGTCGGCGCGCCGGACGTCCGACGCGACATCCGCCGCCTCCTCGCCATCCGCGAGGCGGCGGGCGAACACGTGACCCTTACGGCCGACGCCAACGAGGCATGGGACGCGGAGATATGCCTGAGGCGGCTGCGCGATTATGAACAAGCCGGCATCCGTCTCGGTTACATCGAGGACCCGCTTCCGCGCGGTGATTGGGAGGGATATGCCTTGCTGCGCGTGCAATCCCCGGTGCCCGTCGCCGCGCATGATTATTTCACGGAGATCGCACAATACGAACGGGCGGCGGAGGCGCGCCTGTATGATTTTTTCCGCAGCGGCCAGGACACGGCCCATCAGGTGCGCATTGCGGAACTCGGGGCGCATTACGGCCTCCCGGTTTATTACGGCAATTCGATCATGGAGCAGAACATCCAGGCCGCGGCCGGTCTGGGCTGCACCGTGATGATCGAGTTCTCGGACCTCGCGTGGTGGCGCCTCTCCGGGAAGCCGCCGCGCATCGAGGGCGGCTGCGAATTCGTGCCCCAGGCGCCGGGGTTCGGAAACGATCCCGACCCTGCCGCCATAATCGAGTTCCATCATCCCGAACAATCCGATACAGTTTCCCTGCCATGCCCGTTCCCCAACGAATAATCGTCACCGGCGCCGCCCGCGGCATTGGCCGCGCGATCGCCGGGCACCTGCTGGAAAGCGGATGTCAGGTTCTCCTCATCGACCGCAACGAGGAACGCCTGGCCGCCACCACGTCCGGGTTCGAGCGGGAGTATCCCGGTCGCGTCGAGAGCCAGGTTATGGACCTCTCGGACGCCGAGGCCATTCTGAAGGGATTCGCCAAGCATCCCTGGCTGTGCGAGGGGCTGGATGGTCTGGTCAACAACGCCGCCGTGGCCTTGCACAAATCGCTCGCCGACATTTCACCCGAGGAAATCGAGCAGACCTGGCGGGTCAACATGCGCGCGCCCATGCTCATGACCAAAGTCTGCCTGTCCGCGCTGGAGCGCAACCGCGGCGCGGTCGTGAACATCTCATCCGTGGCCGCGCATCGCCCGCATCCGACCTATGCCTTCTACGCCTCGTCGAAGGCATTTCTCGACTGTTTCACCCGGCATGTCGCCACGGAAACCGGCCCGCGCGGCGTCCGCATCAACAACGTCAGCCCCGGCGGCATCGAGACCGAGTTGCTCGCGGAGGTTACCGACACGCTCGGGAAAACCCCGGAACACGTGCGCGCTGTCGCCGCCTCGATTCCCCTCGAACAGCGATGGGGCAAACCGGAAGAAGTCGCCGAGTGCGTGGCCTTCGCCTTGTTCGGTCCGCGCTATTTGCATGGCGAAACCATCCGCGTGGATGGCGGAATTTACACCGTGTGAGAGAGGCCCTGCATGAATCACCTGCCTTCAAATTGGTTTGCGCTGGAGTTGACTCACAACCCATCGCCAAAGGCGGTGGGAACTTCACTCGCGCATGATGCCGCCCGCGGCGAAGGCACTCCCGCCCAATTCGCACGCGCAATCAACGCACCCCAGCACTGCGGTCGCGGTTGTTGAACTATGAACCATAACTCCATCGAATTCGTTGCCTGTCACTAGCTTTCTTACCATGAAAACACACAAATACTCCGTCATCCTCGGAAACCTCGGCAACACCTGCGACCGGTTCTGCCGAAGCTACAAAAACAACCCGCCCGCGCTGGAAATGCTCAAGGCGGCCGCGGCCATCCCGCACGTCACCGGCATCGAACTGGTGGGCACCTGGGACATCCGGCCCGACAACGCCAAACAAATGAAGCAGGCCCTGGCCGACCTGGGCATCGCCTGCGTGTCCATCATCCCGGATGTTTTCACCCGGCCCGAGTTCGGCAAGGGGGCTTACTCCAATCCCGATCCGAAATGTCGCCGCCTGGCGGTGGACGAGACCCGGCGCATGTGCGATATCGCCCTCGAAATCGGCTGCGGCATGCTCAACCTTTGGCCCGGGCAGGATGGCTATGACTATCTCTTCGCCGCAGATTACGACAAGGAGCGCAGCCTGGAATGCGAGGCAGTCGCGGAACTGGCCAAAGCGTATCCGCAGCTTCGCTTCGCCCTGGAATACAAACCCAAGGAACCGCGCACCCGCTGTTACCTGGCCCGCATGGCGGACACCATCCTCATGGCGCAGGAAACCGGTTGCGCCAACGTCGGTGTGACCATGGACACCGGCCACGCCTTCGTCGCGGGAGAAAACCCCGCCGAGGCGGTGGTGCTGGCCAAACGTGCCGGCAACCGTCTGTTCCACATGCATTTCAACGACAATCATGCCTGTTGGGACGACGACATGATTGTCGGGTCGGTCCATAGCGTGGTGTTTCTGGAACTGCTCTATTGGCTCGACCGCTGCGGTTACGCGGGCTGGCTCTCCATGGATCAGTATCCCTATCGCGAAGACGCAGCGGGAGCGATTGGTGAGAGCATTCAATGGCTCGTCGCGTTTCAGGCCATCGTGGACCGGCACCGGGCGGACTTGGACCAGGCGATTGCTGCCGGCGATCCGGTGGGCACTTCACGCTTGATGCGCCGGCTGTTGCTGGGCGCCAGGTAGCTGGCACACCCCAATGACTTCCAACCGTTCCCAAACCTGTGCGACCACCGCCGCGAACGCGGGCGTGAACCTTCCCCCGGCGGAACCGGGCGCCATGCCGTGGGATGCGGCCAGTCGCCGGAACTTCATCCTGCTGCTGGCGGGGGCATCCGTCTTCAGTTTCGGTTGGGCGATGCCCGGGGTGACACGCGTGCCGTATGTCAACTGGCTGGGGATGAGCAACCAGACCTATGGCCTGCTCGGCTCGGCCTGGGCTCTGTGCCTCATCGGGAACTTCCTGGCGCCGTGGCTGTCCCGCCGCTTTCCCCGGAAAAAATGGCTGCAATTCCTGGTGGCCATGCCTTATCTGGGGGCCGATTTGCTGCTGGGACTCTGCGTGGTCGTCGCCCTGTGGACGCATTCATTCGCCTGGCTTTTGCCTGCGACGATTGGGCTTTTGATCTTCTGGCCGCTGGCTGCGGGTTGGACGCTGGGACCGCAAAGCGAATACATCGCCAATTGCATTCCCAAGTCGCACATCGGCCGGTTCATCAGCCTGCAGCAGTCGATGGCCGGGTTGCTGGGGTTGGCCGGGGCGGGGGCGATCACCTGGGTGATCAGCGCGGTGGGCGTGCCGGCCCGTTATGCGGTGGCTTTCCTGGCGGCCTACGCGCTGGCCCTATCGGGCACTGTCCTCTCCCTGTTCGCTCGCGAAACCCCGGCTCCGAGTCCTCCAGTCGAACCGTTTTGGAAGCCGGCGTTGCATGCGGTGCGGACCCATCCGCGCTTTCGCAGCCTGCTGGGCGCCGCGCTGGTCCTTTGGATGGCCGCCCTCCTGCCCAGCCAATTCATCCAATTGCTGGGCATTCGGGAATGGGGTTGTCCGGACTGGGTGGCTTCCGCCGCCGCCACGGTCCAGAGCCTGGCCATGCTTTGTGGAGCGGCGCTGGCTGGATTTCTCGGCCAACGGTTTGGTTATCCCCGGGCCATTTTGGCCTGCTTCGCCGCCCTTCCGTTGGGTCTGGTGCTGGCGGCCTGGCCGGTGTCCGCCGCATTCCGCGCCGACACCTTCACCGGCGCCTACACGGCCAGTTCGGGCCAATTTGCGGCGACGTCCGGCGAGGGCGAGACGGCAGACCGCTCCGGGGATTCTTTTTGCGTGTTGAGCCTTGAAGGAGGGCGGAGCCTGGTGATCCGGTTCAACCGGAAGGTGGATGCCTCCACCTTCAACGTGAACGATGTCGTGGTTCAGGACTCGACGGGCCGGCGGTTGGCGGTGACCCGCGTTGCGCCGGCCGAGGGCGATGCCCGCGACTGGATTGTCTCGTTGCCTTCCGAAGCTCAGCGGGATGGGCGTTATCGTCTCTCGGTCCAGCCGTATGTTTACGACGAGGCCGGGCGGATGCTGGACCAGGACGGCAACGGCCATTCGCCCCGGGAAGCCTGGCGGGTGATCGGCCTGGCCGCCTGCTGGGGACTTGCTTTCAGCGGGCTGGGGGTCGGGTTGGAAACGCTGATGTATCACCTGAGTCCGCCGGAGCGGCGCGCGGGCCATTTCTCGGCCTTTCGCCTCGTGCAATTCAGCGCGCCCTCGGTGGCCTTTCCCCTGAGCGGCCTCCTGTTCAAGACCGGCCACTTCGCCGCGGCGTTTCAGGCCCTGCTGGTCTGCGCGGTGCTCGCCTGGCTGTTGGGGCGGCGCCTGTTGAAACCCTTGGGAAACACCGACTGAGAAAGGATACACGATGAGCTACTTCAAGTTTCAGCAATGGTTCCTGGAAAAGAAACACAAACTCCACACCCGCCTGGTGCGGCGCAGCTTTGGCGCGATGGGCCGGGACTGCATCGTCCAGGCCACCATGCGCTGCACCAATCCCGGCGACATTTTCCTGGGCGACCGGGTGTTTATCGGCGCGGATGCCTGGATTGATTGTTTCAAGGAATATCCGTTTAGCGGACAGCAGTTCACCCCCCGCCTGGAGATCGGCGCGGACACCATGATCGGCTACCACAGCCACATCATGGTGGTGGGGCACATGAAAATCGGACGGCACGTGCTGATCGCGGATCGGGTGTACATCTCCGACAATCTCCACGGCTATGAAGATGTAACGAAGCCCATGCTGGCGCAACCGCTGGTGCATCGTCCGGTGGAGATTCAGGACGAAGTCTGGCTGGGCGAAAACGTGTGCGTCCTGCCCGGTGTCACCATCGGCCGGCACAGCGTGATCGGCAGCAATTCGGTGGTGACCAAGGATGTGCCGCCCCATTCGGTCGCCGCCGGCGTTCCCGCCCGTGTCCTCCGAACCTACGACCCGCGCACCGCGCAGTGGATACGCGCATGACCCCGATGCACATTCCCCTCCCACCATCCATTGATTATGTCCCCGCCCCCCCACGCCCGATCCCTTCCAGGAAGCCCGCGAGACCGGTCCGGCCGCACACTGTGAGTTCCAGGGCCAGCCGGTGCCCATGCTCCTCCGCCACAAGGACGTGCGCGAGGCGGCCCACGACTGGAAGACCTTCAGCTCGGATGCGCCCTTTCGCGTGCCGATTCCCTCGGAGGAAGCCGTGCGCGCGGTCCGTCAGTTGCCGATCGAGACCAACCCGCCGGACCACACCGAATACCGGCGGCGCATCGAGCCCTTCTTCAACCGCCTGCGTGAGGTGTGGATGCAGGGGCAGATCCACGCCCTGATCGAGGGGGGGGGCGTGCCGACGGCTCACCCGCGAGGAAATGACCGGGTTTTGCATTCTCGCGTTTGCCGGCGGCCCGCACACCTGCGTGGGTGCGCTGCACTCTTTCGCCTCCTCTTGAATGCTTTTGCGGCCAGGGTGTCCATCGGACTTCAACCTCGGCATTCGGATTTGTTTCGGACTTCGGCTTTTGGGCTTCGGACCTGGTGGGGACCCTGGCTGTTCGGCAGACCGGGCCGGGCTGGCAATGACCGGAGAGACCGCCGGCAGCCGGTTCTTTCGCCACGCAATCGATTAATAATTTAATCATTGCGCTTAATTGTTTAATCTGATTCTTTGGCGCCATGATGCAATTCCGGGCGCCCCGTTTGAGCGATGTCGCCGAGCGCGCCGGCGTGTCGATCGCCGTGGCGTCGGTGGCGTTGCGGGGCGGTTCCCGCGGCACCATCCGGGTCGGCGACAAGACGGCCGAGAAGGTCCGGCGGGTTGCCCGCCGGATGCAGTTCCGCCCCAACATGGCGGCCCAGATGCTCAAGGGGCGCAAGCACGATGTGATCGGGGTGATGATTGGTGCCGAATCGACGGCGGCCAACTATGGGCGGCTGGCGGCGATCGAGCGGGAGGCTTACGGGCGGGGCTACCGGCTGATGATCGGGCAGTTCCACAACGACGCCGCGCATACGGCGGGTTACATCAACGATTTTCTGTCGCGGGGGATCGGGGCGCTGGTCTGCTTTCACAATCCGTTGATGCCCTCGAATCCGGAGGTGATGGATCTGCTGGCGCAGACCCGGGCGCTGGTGTTCCAGACGGTGTCGTTGGTGCAGGGGGCCTGCTGCGTGGATGTGGACCGCGCGGCGGGGGTTCGCGAAGCGGTGACCTATTTGCTCGGGCGCGGTCGCCGGCGGGTGGCCTTGGCCCTCAATGCGGCTCCCGAGACCGACAGCCTGATGGAGGATCGCCGGCGCGGCTACCTCGCCGGTGTCGGGGATCCGGACGGCGAGCGCTCGCGTTCGTTGATTTGGTCCGGGACTGGCGAGTTTCCGCCCTCGAGAGAGGTTCTGGATGGCGCGGTGGACGCGCTCGTGGTTCGCGGGGGTGCCGATGCCATTGTGGCGTCCAATGACATTTGGGCCGTTGATCTGATCAAGGCGCTGCGGCGTCGCGGGCTGGACGTGCCCGGCGAGGTGGCCGTGGTGGGGTTCGACAACCTCGAAGCGGGGGCGCTGTTCGATCCGTCCTTGACGACCATTGATCAAAACAACGTGGATTTCGCGAGGGCGGCTGTGGATCTGTTGCTGGCGACGCTGGATGGAAAGCCGTTGTCCCGGGCGGAGCGGACGCGCGTGGTGCAGCCCAAACTGGTGGTTCGCGAGTCGGCCTAGGATCCGAAAGCCCAAACAGACACTACACTAAACGCTATGGGAGATGCCTATTCGATCACGCCGGTCGAGGTGCCGCGCGTGGAGACCAAACACCGGAGAATCGCCTCGCCGATTCCCCATCCGGAATCGGTTCCGCTGCTGGAGCGGTTGCGGGAGATCGAGCCGCTTTGCATGGAGGGCCAGCCGCCGATTGTGTGGGATCGGGCGGAGATGGCGAGCGTGTTCGACGCCTGGGGCAACCGCTGGATCGACCTGTCCTCCGGCGTGCTGATCACCAACGCGGGTCATGGGCGGCAGCCGATGGTCGAGGCCATGGTCAGCCAGGCCCGGAAGCCGTTGCTGACGACCTACTGTTTTCCGCACCGGATCCGGGCCGAGTTGGTGGAACTGCTCCGGCAGCAGGCGCCGCGCCCGGATGACAAGGTCATGTTGTTGAGCACCGGGTCGGAGGCCGACGAACTGTGCCTGAAACTGGCGCGCGAGCACGGCCGGCGGGCGGGCAAGAAGAATCCGGTGCTGGTGAGTTTTCACAACGCATTTCACGGGCGCACGCTGGGGTCGCAACTGGCCGGTGGCATCCCCGGGCTCAAGGAATGGATCGGCTATCCGGACGAGCATTTCATCCAGGTGCCGTTCCCCGACGGCGGGGTGCGGTGTGCGCCGGAGGACAACGAATTTCCCGCCTTTCTGCGTTCGCTCGAGCGCCAGGGCATTGCGCCCGGGCGGGTGTGTGGGGTCTTGACGGAGACCTACCAGGGCGGCAATTCGAGTTTTGCCCCGGCGGAGTACATGCAGGCGTTGCGGCAATGGTGTGACCGTCACGACGCGCTCCTGATCATGGACGAGGTGCAGGCCGGGTTTGGGCGGACGGGCCGGTTCTGGGGATTCGAGCACTATGGGATTGTCCCGGACCTGATCGCCTGTGGCAAAGGCATCACCGGATCGCTGCCGTTGAGCGCGGTCATCGGACGTCGCGAGATCATGGACCAGTTTCCGCCGGGCTCGATGACGAGCACGCATTCGGGGAACCCGATCTGCTGCGCGGTCGCGCTGGCCAACCTCAAAATTATCCTCGGGGAAGAGCTGGCGAAGCGGGCGGCGGCAACGGGTCCGGTGATGCAGTCCATGGCGGCGCAAATTCAGCGGCGGTTTCGGGATCGGATTGTGGCCCATCACGGCCGCGGGTTGGTGGCCTCCCTGCACTGTGTCCAAGCGGGGGGCAAGCAGCCGGATGCGCGGCTGGCGTGGGAGGTGGTGGGGCGCGCGGTGCAGAGCGGGGTGATGCTGTTCGCCCCGGTGGGCTACGGCGGCGCCAGCGTGAAGCTCAGTCCCCCGCTGGTGATCGAGGAAGACGCGCTGCGCGAGGCGATGGCGGTGATCGAGGAATGCTTCGCTGCGGCGCTTCGAAGGTGCTGAGTCCTTTGCTCGCAAAGCGCCCATGAATATTGCCAAGCTCCAGCAGGAAGCCCGGAGCGAGGGGTTTCGTCAGTACCTGGTGGATCTGCTGGTGGAACTTTGCCGGGTGGATACCACGGCCAGAGCGGATGTGGCAGCTTATCGCGCCGCGGAGGATGAGGCGTTGCGCATCGTCGAAAGACACCTGCGCAAGCTCCAATGGCCGGGCCTGGGCCTGCGTCGCGTACCCATCAACCCGGCGATCGCGGCGCACCCGTTCTACTCGATCCCTTATTACACGGCGCGTCCGACCGGTGCCGGGGCGATCCCGGTCGTGGAGGCATACGCGGGACGATCCAACCTGGTGGCCACCGTGGAAGGGGCAGGCGGCGGCGGGACGGCGCTGGCCTTCAATGCCCACGTGGACGTGGTGCCGCCCTACATCCCGCCGCGGGTCGAGGGTGGGCGGGTGCATGGCCGTGGTGCCTGCGATGACAAGGGGCCGCTGGTCTGTCTGCTGGGAGCGATGAAGCTGGTGCGGGGGGCAGGGGGTGCGGGGGCTGTGGAGCTGGCCAACTCATTGACCGCGATGTTTGTGATTGAGGAGGAGACCGGCGGCAACGGGTCGTTGTCCCTGGCGCTGGACCGGGAGCTGCGGCGGCGTTACGACACCTTGATGGTCTTGGAATGCTGCTCGAGCCAGATCCACCCCGGCAACCGTGGAGCGCTTTGGTACAAGGTCGAGGCGCGCCTGGCGGGGGCGAACCTGTTCGAGGCGTCGGCCTTCATCATCGAGGAGATCGAGTGGGAGGGGCTGGCACTGCGGGCCGAGAGCCGGCACGACCTCTTTCCTCACCGTCCGGTGCAAACCTGTCATGGGATTCTGGGCCATTGGGGTGAGCATCCCTCGCGCATCTGCGGGCGCGTCGAGTTCGAAATCCGGTTCAAGGGCGTCGTGCCCACGCCGCCCGTGCGCGCGATGATCGAGGACGTGCTCGCCGAAGGCTTGCGGCAGTATGTCGGGTGGTATGGGGACAAGACCCAGGTCAACGACCCGGCCACCGGCAAGCCCAAGGTCGAACGCCACTACGATCTGACGGAGCCGGCGGCTGGCTGCTACCAGGTGGCGGTGCACGGCTCAACGGGCCACATGGGTTCAATTCTGCAGAATGACGGGGCCATCACCAAGCTGGCGGCGTTGGTGCGGTCCCTGGTCGCCAGCCGGGCGGCTTTGGAACGGATGGCCGGCGCCAGCATGGAACTGGCTCTGGCGGGCTGGGCGGATGTCTCGCACCTGGTGATGGAGGGAGGGCAGGGGTTCCTGCCAACGCATCCGATGTCCGAGGTTCAGGAGCGGCTGCGGCAGGCGGTGTGGCGCGGCGCGGCGCGGTATCTCGGGCGGATGGGCCGCAACGATGCGGCGTCCCCGGTCTTTCAGGTGAGCTTTGACAAGCTGCACAACGCGGCCTTTGCCGGGCGACCCGACTCGCCGGCGATGAGCGATGCCATCGCCGCGGCCCGGGCGTCGGGGATTTGGGATGACGGACCGGTGCGGGGCTGGGACGTATCCTGCGACGCGCGCTTGTTTGCCACGGAGCACCCGGACTTGACGGTGCTCACCAGCGGCCCGGGGCATCTGGCCCACGCGCATGCCGATCACGAGCAAATTGAGATTGCCGAGATGGTGAGATTCACCGAGTTCCTGGCGCTGTTCATTCTGCAGCATGTGGGGACCGCCCCACGTCCGCATCAAGAATCCCCGGGCCGCCCGGGCGGCAAAGCCACGTAACCTCTATGGAGAAACTGCGTATTGGTGTCATCGGGACGGGATCCGTCGTGCGCGAGATCTATCGTCACCTCTATTTCCACAGTGAATATGCCCCCCGGCTCTCGATCGAGGCGGCGGCCGATCCCTATGAAAAGGGTCTGAACGAGTTTTGCGACCAGTACGCCATCCCTCCCGAGCGGCGGTTCGGCAGCTACGAGGAGATGCTCGACCGGGTGAGGCTCGACGCGGTGCAGGTCAACACGCCGGACCACCTGCACGAGCAGCCGACGATACACGCGCTCGAGGCGGGGTTGGATGTCGTGGTGCCCAAACCGCTGTCGGACTCGATCCAATCGGCCCACCGGATGATCGAGGCGGCGCGGGCCAGCGGGCGGTTGCTGGGGGTGGATTTTCACAAGCGGGACGATCCGCGGATCAAGGAAGCCGCCGCGCGGTATCAGCGGGGCGAGTATGGGACATTTCAGGCGGCGGTGTGGTACATGCTCGACAAGTTGCTGGTGGCCGACCCGAACCATGTCCCGCGCTTTTTTGCGTCGTCGGATTTCGCGGCGAAGAACTCGCCGATCTCGTTCCTGACCGTGCACATGGCGGATGCGTTCATCCGGATCGTCAACCTGAAGCCCGTCCGGGTGCGGGCCAATGGCTGGCGGCAGAAGCTGCCCAGCCTGGCGCCGATTGCGGTCCACGGTTATGACCTGTGTGACACGGAGGTGACGTTCGAGAACGGCGGGGTGGCCCATATTGTGACGGGCTGGCACCTGCCCAATGCGGCGCACTCGACCACTGTCCAGTCGGCCCGCATCATTTGCACGGAAGGGATGCTCGATCTGGACCTCGACATGCCCGGTTACCACGAGCTGGGCCGGGAAGGCATTCAGGAGCGCAACCCGTTGTTCCGCAATTTCGAGGCTGACGGCCTGGTGACCGGTTACGGCATCAGCCATCCGGGACGGCTCTACCAGAAGATCCTCAGGGCGCGCAACGGAACGTTGGAGGAGGCCGAACGCCAGCGCCTGATGAACCCGGTCGAGCTGGGGTTCTGGACCACGGTGGTGCTGGAGGCGGCTGAGCAAAGCTTGTCGGCCCCGGAGCGTGAAGAGCGGGGGGCGATTCATGGCAAGCCCATCGAAATCGCCGCGCTGCTCCAAGCGGAACTGGGCGCGGCGGCGGGACAATACTAATCGCGCAACGGTTGCGTAGCGGTGCCGGCGCGGGGCATGTTGCCCTGACATTGGAAGTCCTGAAACTGTCGGGGGACGAGTCGCAAACGCTGCGACTCCTGTCATTGCCTTTGTGCCTGGCGGGGCAACTGGACCGGCTGCTGTCAGAGGCCTTTATCCCCGAATCCAGGCCGGAACCCCGGTTGGCGGCTGGCCTGTCTGAGAAACTGCTCGGCGTGCCGTCCGGAGCGCCCGTCTTGAGGGCGACGGAAGTGTTTTAACGGGCTGCCCGCCTCCTCTCCCCGTGGGAGAGGCTGGGTGGAATCGACATCATTTGCGTTCCTCCGCCGCTTTGGCGATGCCGCGCAGCATCCCGGCGAACACAAGCTGGTGCAATGGCCAGACGCCATACCAATAGGCCAGCCCCCATAATCCCAGTGGATCAAACGTCGCCGTCTGGTGCAGCCGCGCCCCGTTTCCATCCGGTTGCACCTCAAACTCCAGCCACGCCCGGCCCGGCAGTTTCATCTCGGCAGAAAGGCGCAATCGCTGCCCCGCCTCGATGCTCTCCACGCGCCAGCAGTCCAGCGTGTCGCCCGCCCGCAGGTGCTCCGGATCACGGCGACCACGGCGCATTCCCACCCCGCCCATGAGCAGGTCCAGCCAGCCTCGCAACCACCAAAGCCAGTTCGCATAATACCAGCCCCTTGAGCCGCCGATGCGTTCGACAGCAGTAAACACCTTTGCCGGCGACACTACCACCTGCGCCGACCGCAAGTCCACCAGCCGGTTGCCGAATCGTGTGCCGCCCCACTGCCGGGGGGTGCCCCCGGCGGATAATGCGTCCGACCACCGGGTTTGCGCGAAGGCTGAGTCCTCGTTTCTCAGGGCGCTCGCAATCGCCTCCTGCACGCCAATCGGTCTGATGGCAAACAAGCGTTGCGCAGAATCGTCGCGCACCACGGTCGAATGGCGGAGGCTGTCCACCAGCTTGCGACCCACGCGGGCATACAGCGGCGTCACCAGGCCCAGCCACAAACTCGAAAGTCGCGGCGTCAGCAGCGGGACGGGAATCATCAGTCGCCGCAGCCCGCGCTGCCGCGCGTATTCGCGCATCAGCTCGCCATACGAAACCTGGTCCGGCCCGCCGATCTCGACGACGACGCTGCCCTCCAGCTTGAGGGACAGTGCCGCCCGGAGATAGGCCAGCACGTCGCCGATGGCGATGGGTTGCGCCGTTACCCGCACCCAGCGCGGCGTCACCATGACTGGCAGCCGCTCCACCAATGCCCGGATCATTTCATAGGACAAGCTGCCCGAGCCGATGATGATGGATGCCCGGAACTCGATCACCGGCACAGCGTGCGCCCGCAATCGCTCGCCCACCTCGTGCCGGCTGCGCAGGTGTGCCGACAGGTCCGGCTCAACTGCGCCCAAGCCTCCGAGATAGATGATCCGCTGCACGCCCGCGGCGCGAGCGGCGGCGGCGAAATTCTCCGCGGCCAGACGGTCCTGCGCTTCAAAATCGCCCGTCGCGCCCAGCGAATGAACCAGATAATAGGCCGCCTCGACGCCCTGCATGGCCGCGGACAATGAAGCGGCATCCAACACATCGCCAGCAACCACCTCCACGCCCGCCGGCACGCGCGACGACAAGCGTTGCGGCTGCCGCGCCAGGCATCTCACTCGCCAGCCATCCTCCACCAACAGCGGCAATAATCTGCCGCCGACGTAGCCGGTCGCGCCAGTGACAAGGATGGTCTTGGCTGGTGACATTTGACTATGCTTGGCGATTAAGATCGGCGCTGAGTTTGGCCACGGCCAGTTCCTTCGCCTTCGCTTCGACTTCCACCGTCAGTGGCCAGCCCAGCCACGCTTTCGGAAAATCCGCCGCGTTGATGTAGTCATGATGCCGTTCCGGTTTTGGTCCGTCCCAGCCCTCGATCGGGCTGGAAATGTGAAACAGCGGCTCGGTCTTCCATGTTTTCCGCGCCCGTTCCGTGGCCTGGATCACGCTCAAGCCGTCCGGCAGGCAGCGATGATGATGCACGTCGTAAACCAGCGGCACGCCGGTGTCCGCGCAGACGGGCAGCAAGTCCCCCGGCGTGTAAACCCGGTCATCGTTCTCCAGCGTGAGGCGCGACCGCACCGGTTCGGGCAGGCGCTCGATGTTTTCGCGCAGCACGCGCAGCGCCGCCGCCTTGTCGCCATACGCCCCGCCGCCGTGGATGTTCACCGTGTCCGCGCCGACCCACTCCGCGACCTCGGCCTGATAGCTGAGTTCCGCCAGCGAATGCGCGAGCGTTTGGGGGTTCGGCGAATTGAGCACCACGAATTGGTCCGGATGAAACGACAGCCGCAGATCAGTCGCGCGGGCGAACTCGCCGCACTCCTGAAAGCGCGCGATGATGTCCGCGTTCCCTGGCAGCTCCTCGATCTGGTAGCCAGCCTCCGCGTGCGTCTTCACCGGCAGGATCTGGCTGTTGATCCGGAATGCGCCAATGTGGTGACCGGCGCAAAATTCCAGCGACTGCCTCAATGCCTTGGCGTTGGATTGGCACAGTTGCGCCAGCCGCGCCAGCCGATCGCGCCTTCCCAGACGCAGCATCGCCGTCGCCGTCGTCGTGCGGAACTTGATCGGCTCGGCGGCGAATTGACAACACAACCCCAGACGCAGACCCGCGGTTCGTGGCATTGCGGATGTCCTGTTTGCCCTCCTCATGCGGCCTCCGTTTCGAGTTCCGCTCCTCTCCCAAGAACTTAGGAGGAATGGAGCGGGCGAAGGGAATCGAACCCTCGTGTGCAGCTTGGAAGGCTGCCGTTCTACCATTGAACTACGCCCGCGTCCGTGTGCCAAAGCCTTGCCCCGGTGCGGTCCAGCCTCCGGCGACGCCGGAAAGCGGCTGGTCGGAACGCGTCCGAATCATATCGCGCATGCTTGCCTTGTCAATCCGCCGGGCCGTATCCTCCCACGCCAATGAACGCGCTGCTCCTGCGCGGCGGGCGCGTAGTGGATCCCGCCAATCACCTGGATGCCCCGGCTGACGTTTTGGTGCGCGAGGGCAGGATCGCGGCCGTCGGTCCCGCGGCCCGCGCCCAGGCCCCGGCGGATGCCGAGATCATGGATGTCACCGGACAGGTGGTGTGTCCGGGGTTGATCGATCTGCATGTGCACCTGCGGGATCCCGGCCAGACGGCCAAGGAAGACATGGCCAGCGGCACGCGCGCCGCCGCCCGCGGCGGGTTTACGTCCGTGGTCTGCATGCCCAACACCTCCCCGGCCATCGACAACTCGGGCACGGTGGCATTGATCCAGGAACGGGCGGCCCAGCGGGGCGTGGTGAACGTGTTCGTGGCGGGGGCCATCACCAAGGGCATCGCCGGCGAGGAACTGGCCTCCATCGGGTCGCTCAAGAAAGCCGGGGTGGTGGCGATCACCGATGACGGCCACTGCATCCAGAATCATGAACTGATGCGCCGGGCGCTGGAGTACGCGCAGATGTTCGATCTGCCGGTGATGGACCATTGCCAGGACTATTCGCTGGTGACGGAGGGGGTGATGCACGAGGGCTATGTGAGCACGTTGCTGGGATTGCGCGGATGGCCCGCGGCGGGCGAGGAACTGATTGTCGCCCGCAACATCCTGCTGGCCGAGACAACGGGGTCGCATGTGCACTGTCAGCACCTCAGCGCCGCCGGGAGCGTGCGGCTGTTGCGCGATGCCCGGAGCCGGGGTGTGCCCATTTCCGGCGAGGCGTGTCCGCATCATTTCACGCTCACCGATTCCGCGGTGGCGGGCTCCCACAAGTTCTGGCCGGCGGATGGGCAGGGGGTGTATGGGATGGGTGGTTCCGGCGGGGAACTTCCGTCCTGGCCCGCCTACGACACCCGGTTCAAGATGAACCCGCCGTTGCGAGCGGCGGCGGATCGGGCGGCCATTCTGGACGCCTTGACCGACGGCACGATCGAGATCCTGTGCAGCGATCACGCGCCGCACTGCAATTTCGAGAAGGAAGTCGAGTTCGACTACGCCCCGTTCGGGATTCTCGGGCTGGAAACCGAACTGGCGCTGTCTCTCATGCAGCTTTATCATGGCGGTCGGCTCGGATTGAGCCAGGTGATCGCCAAGTTCACGGTGAACCCGGCGCGGCTCCTGCACCTGTCCAAGGGCACGCTCAGTGTGGGGGCGGACGCGGACATCACGGTGATGGACCCGGACCGTTCCTGGGTTTATGATGTGGGGCAATCGGCCAGCAAATCGTCCAACAGCCCGTTCCACGGCTGGACGCTGCGGGGTCGGGCGGTGGCGACTCTGGTCGCGGGCAAGCCGGTTTGGATTGAACAAGGCGCGACGGTGGCCGTCTAACGCCAGACGAAAGGAATCAAGACTATGAAGAAATGGATGCTGACATTGCTGTTTTCGATGGTGGTGGTGGCTGCGAATGCGGCCGAGTTGAACTGGCTCACGAGTTTGCCGGACGCCCAAGCCAAGGCCAAGGCGGACAACAAGCTGGTGATGATGGACTTCACCGGGTCCGATTGGTGCGGCTGGTGCATCAAGCTGAACAAGGAAGTCTTTTCACAGCCGGAGTTCGCCGAGTATGCGGCCCAGAACCTCGTTCTGGTGGAAGTGGATTTCCCGCGCAAGAAGCAGCAAAGCAAGGAACTCAAGGCGGCCAACCAGGCCCTCCAGGAGCGATTCCGCGTACGGGGTTATCCCACGATCATTGTGCTGAACAGTCAAGGGAAGCAGGTGGGGGAACTGGGCTACATGAAAGGGGGCCCGAAGGCCTTCATCGCGGAACTGGACAAGTTGAAGGGCAAGTAGGTCTTGGGGTTGGTCTGCTGGCCGGGGGGTGGGGTTTGGGGTCAGTCTCGATTCAAGCCGTACTCATGTTCAAGAAAAGTCGTTACCCAAACCGGATGCGTGGGTCGCATCTCCCCCCACAGACGTGAGGAGCCTGCCGTTCATGCGGCGGGTGGGGGTGAGCTTGATCCTGGTCGCCGCGGTTCCGGCCGGGTGGGCGGGTCACAAGGACGACATTGGTCTGACGGCGTTGCTGGCGGAGCTCGGCGCCGGCGCTCCCACCGGGGCGGGCATCAGTGTGAGCCAGGTGGAAGCGCTCGACCAACAAGGCAACTACCCGGCCGACGCCAGCAACGGAGAGCTGGCAGGCAAGACGGTCACCTTGAAGTCCGGAGCCAGTGGGGTTTCCGGCCATGCGACCACCGTGGCGCGCAGTTATTGCGGAAGCACCAATGGCGTCGCTCCGGGCATGACGCAGATCGACGCGTATTACGCCAGCGGGTGGTTGCAAGAAGACTTTCTCAGATACGGCACCAATGTGGAACCCTACACGGAAAACCGACGTATTCAGAACCACAGTTGGGTTTACAACACCTTCGGCCAGTCCACCGACCAGGAGATCCTGCGCCGCTTCGACTATGCCATCCAGCGGGATGGTTTTGTGGCCGTGGTGGGGGTGAACAATTTCACCACGAATCCGGTGCCGGCGTTGATGGCGCATGCCTACAATGCGATCTCGGTGGGTGTGCCCAGCGGCAACCACAGCTCGGGGGGCACCACCTTCGACGTGGCGGGGCGCATCAAGCCGGAGATCGTGGCGCCGTCCGCCTTTTATGCCGTGAGTTACTCGTGCGGCACGGTGTCGGGCGCGGCGGCCTTGCTGCTGCAAACCGCCGACGGATCGTCCGGGCTCGTCAACGCACGGGCCAACTCCGAAGTCATCAAAGCCCTGCTGTTGGCCGGCGCCACCAAGAGCCCGTTCCCGGGTTGGACGCGCACTCCCACGCAGCCGCTGGACCAGACCTACGGCGCGGGGCAGCTTAACATCCAGAACAGTTATCACCTCCTGGTGGCGGGCGAGTACGCCTCGAGCAGTTCCGTCACCGTCTCCAATCGTGGCTGGGATTTTGCCACCTCCGGCGCCAGCCCGGCGCGATACTTTTTTGACGTGCCAACTGGATTCGCGCTGACGAATTTCTCCGTGATCCTGACCTGGAACCGCAAGGTCTCGGACGGAGTGGGTTCGGGGTTCGGCAACCTGCAGGTGACGGTGGCCGACATGAATCTCCGGCTTTACGCGGCCACCGGGTTCACCTTGGGCACGCAACTGGACAGCAGTGTCAGCACGCTCCAGAACGTCGAGCACATCTACACCTCGCTGGGACCGGGGCGCTACGCGTTGGAGGTCACCAGCACCATTTCCAGCACGGACTACGCGCTGGCCTGGGGCGGCACGTTGCAGGCGCAAATCCTCACCAGCGTCAACGAATTGACCTGGGGCAGCGTGAGTCCACCCAGCGGGTTCTATCCCGTGGGGGGCCAGGTGTCCTTTGCGGCCACGCCCGCCCCGTATTTCCTTTTCAACCATTGGTCCGGCGGTTTGAACGGCACGAACAACCCGGTGCCGGTCACCGTCAGTTCGAACCTGAATGTGACAGCGCTGTTCGCGGAAAGGTTCACCACCAATCATCCCACGCCCTACTGGTGGCTGGCGCAATACGGTTACACCAGCAACCAGGAAACCGTCGTCACCAACACCGGCGCGAACGGGTATCCGCTCTGGCAATCGTACATTGCCGGCCTGGTGCCCACGAATCCGGCGAGCCAGTTGCGCTTCACCAGTCTTGCCTGGCCGGGCCAGACGAACGTGCTGATGACCTGGGAAACCGTGACCGGCCGGGTCTATACCGTTCGGAACAGCACCAACGCGGCCGGCAACTACAGCGCATTGCCCGGCGCAATTGATCTGCCCGCCAGCATCCAGTCCTTCACCCATCCGGTGAATCCCGCCGCGACCGCGGAATTCTTCCGGTTGGAGGTGAAGAAGCCGTGATCCTGGATTTGGTCGCCAAGCCCGCGAGCCGGGCAGGGCCGGGCGTGAATGGAATTGCCCGAAGTGCGCGCGGCTCGACCGGGTGGTGACAGCGTGTCTTTCTCCTGGGGGCTGGTGTGTGGCCTGCGAGTCACGACTGAAACGGTCGCTGCCCCGGCCTGCTCATCTGCGAAAGTTCCAGTCGGGCCGGCCATAACGCTCCGTGACCAGCCCGGCCACCTGCTGCCGGGGAATCGGCTCAAACACTCCGCTCGTTTGCCAGGTTTCCCGCAAGGCCTGTTTCAGGTTGGCCTCCGGCAGATTCAGGTTTCGCAAGAAATGATGATGGGATCGGCGGTGGCGGTAGGCCGGCTGGAGCGCCGGCTCCGGCAGCAGTTCCGTGATCAGGTCCAGATCGAAGTCCAGGAGGAACGTGCCGTGGAAGAGCAGGTGACGACGCATCCGCCGCTGGGCGTTGCCGGACACCTTGAGGTGGTCAAGGGCCAGGTCGGTGTGGCCTTCCACCGTGACATGCCGTCCGAGGACCGCCGCGAGCGCGGTCGCGTGACGGTTCATGATGAATCGATTGGTGGCGGTGATGCCGGCCAGGGGGCCCGATTCCGGGATGCGCAGGACCAGCGAATAGCTCAGGCAGCCGGGCCCTTGCACCACGGTTCCGCCGCCGCTGCAGCGGCGCAGCACCGGGATGTCGCGCCGACAGCACGATTCCAGATTCACCTCCTCACGCGCCTTCGCCCCGAGTCCGATCACGACGAACGGGGTGGAGGACATCCAGAAGCGGAGCACCTCCGGTCCCTGGCTCCCTTCGGCCTCGAGCAGCAGCGCTTCGTCCAGCGCGAGGTTCTCGGCGGGGGAAGGCAGGGTCAGGTCGAGGGTTGGCAGGGAACCAGACATTCAAGACACCGGACATCGAACTCCAGTTTGGGTTCAGTGGAACGAGAGTCGGGGCACCAGCGCGCGGTAGCGTTGCAGGCGGACGAGGAGGAAGAAGAAGGCACGGCGCCAGCGCAGTTTCCAGCCGCCTTCGATCTCCCCGGCCAGCATGGCCACGATCGCGTCCCGCACGCGCGCCACTTCGCGGGGTTGCATGAACAGTTCCAGAAAAGCGGGGTCGTAGAAACCCAGGGACAGGTCCCAGTAATAACGCAGCGCGGCGAAGATCCGCCTTTCATACCGGGCCAGGTGCTTCGCGGCGCTCCCCTCGGACGCCAGGCATGCCATGACCGTCCGCGCGGCCAGACGTCCGGAATACATGGCCAGATAGACACCGGCCGAGAAGATCGGGTCCATGAACCCGGCGGCGTCTCCCACCCGGAGCAGCCGCGGCCCGACCAGGCGCCGGTTGTAATACGAGAAGTCTGTGGTGACCTGAATGGACGTGAGCAGGCGTGCTGAGTTCATCCGGTCGCGCATTTCGGCGCTGGATTGGACCACCTGTTCGAATACGGCGGCCGGGGATTGCCGGCTGCGGGCGAACTCCTCCTGATCGATCACCAGGCCCACGCTGATGCGTTGTGGGCCGGTGGGGATGATCCAGAACCATTTGTTCTCCAGCCGGATGATCAGTGTGTCGCCCGCCGTGGGGCCATCGTCCAGTTTGACGCCGTCGAAGTGGCCGAACACCGCCACCTTGCGCAGCGCCTGGTGGGGGATGCGAAGCTGCTCCTGGTTGCCCGTCAGGTTGGCGCGGCCGCTGCAATCCACCAGGTAGCTCGCTGTGAACGAGCGTGGGTGCGGGTCGCCGTTGCGCGCCTCGACGCGGACCCAGTCACCTTGGTTCTGAAAGTCGGTGACCGTCCAGCCTTCGCGCACCGTGGCGCCGGATTCTTCGGCGTGTTGCAGCAGGATGTGGTCGAAGGTGGCGCGATCGACCTGGAAGGCGGTGGTGTGGCGGGTGAAGGCGCCGTTCTGAAACTTGAGCTTCAGTTGCACGCTGGAATTACCCAGGTGAAACTGGGCTCCGTGCTTGGTGGGAAAACCGGCTCGTTCAAGCGCGGGCAGCACGCCCATTTCCTCGAACACCTCGCGGTTGTAGGGCAGGAGCGACTCGCCGATGTGAAACCGGGGGAACCGGGCTTTTTCGAGAACCAGCACCTTGCGTCCAGCCTTGGCCAGATAGGTGGCCGCCGCGCTGCCGCCGGGGCCGCCCCCGATGATAATGGCGTCGTATTCGGGTTGGCTCATGGTCGGTGCGAAGTGTGCGCTCAGCCCCCGGCCTGCTTCTGTCGGACGGCTTCCGCCATGGCGTTGACGGACGCGAGCACCAGGCGGGCGGCTTCCGGATTGGGCACCTTGAGGCCGAAGTTCTTGTCCAGGGCCACGACCAGTTGCAGGGCGTCCACCGAATCCAGACCGAGGCTGTCCGGGCCGAACAGCGCCTGGTCATCCGCAATCCCGGCGGCCGGAATCTGCAGCATGAGGTTTTCGACCATCAATTCCTTGATGCGCGTCTTCAGTGCGGCAATGTCGTCCATGGTCTCGTTGAAGGGGCTGCCAATCCAACCCGAGCGCGAAGCCTGTGCTGGAAGACCGGTCCGGACAAGCCTGAAATCCGCATTCTGCATTCGTGAGATCACGGCGAGAGGCGAGGTTCGGAGGCCGGTCAGGAAGCGGTTCAAATGGAATGTGAAGATGCGACCCCAAGCTGGAACCCGAAGGGCTATCGGGCCACCAGCCGGGCGGCGATGGCTTGCTGGTTGCAGCCGACGACATTGACGATGGCGCTGGAGTGCCGTCCGCGAGAAAGGTGCTCGGCGGCCACCACGCATTGCCAGGCGCTGCCCGCCGCGAAGGGTTCGCCCAGAAGCTTCTTCACCGAGATTCGCGGCCCGGTCCAATCGGACCAGGCGTTCGCCTCAGCCCGGTCCACGTGTGGGGCGCCGGTCAGGCTGTCCACCAAGACCGTGTCAGCGTTGTCCACGCCCGCCTCGTTCCGAACCCGCCGGACCGCGGCCGCCTGGGAGGTTGCGGCGGTGTAGAGCACGGGCTCGCTGATGCGGTCGATTTCGATGCCGGGTCCGGATGCCTCCGCTCGCTCGATCACGAGCGCACCGGCGCCTTCACTGATCACCACGTCCGAACTGAAGCGGCGCTGGGCGGTGGCGACCAGCCAATCGAGTTCCTCCGCGCCGATCACGAGGCCGAGGTCCACCCGTCCATCCAGGAGCCAACCGGCCGCGACGGCCAGTCCTTGCAGGAACGTGCCGGGGTCTCCGATCATGGTGTAGTTGATGGCCTGGGTGTTTAGGTACGCCGCGAGGTGGCTGGACGGCGCGTTGAAGACGGTTTCCGGAAAGAGGATCGGGCTGGCGGTGGCGGGATCCTTCAGCACCTCATCGTAGAACCGGCGCGAATAGGAAACACAGCCGGTGAGCGAAGTAAACACGATCCCCAGTCTGCGTTGGCCGGATTGGATCGCCTCGAGTCGAGGCCCCAACGCCTCGAGCGCGGCGGCCGCCGTGTGGAGCGAGATGGAACTGCTGCGTCGAAGGCGTGGGTGCGCCAGGAAGGTCGGTCGTGGCGTCGGAGGGGGGACCCGGCGGACGGGGATCGGTTTCGGCCAGCCGGGACAGGTTAGAGGTGCCGTCTCGCAGGGCTGGGCGTTCGTGCACACTTCGATGAGCGGCAGAACACCCCAGCCTGCGGGCGAGACCGCGCCCCAACCGGTTACTCGGATGCCGCTCATGTCCACCTCCTGAAGATCAACGTGGCGTTGGCGCCGCCGAAGCCGAACGAGTTGGACAGCGCGATGTTGAGGCTGGCTTGGGCGGGTTGGGTGATCACCTGGAACCGGCAGGCGGGATCGACGGTGACTGTGGAGAGCGAGGGCGGCAGCCATTGTCCGTCGAGCGCCATCAGGCAGACGGCGGCTTCGACGGCGCCCGCCGCGCCCAGCAGATGTCCCACGGACGCCTTGGTGGAACTGACGTGGAGATGGGAAACCGCCTCGCCAGCCCAGGCATTGAGGGCGGCGGCTTCGGCGGCGTCGTTCAGGACGGTGCCCGTGCCGTGGGCGTTGATGTAGTGGACTTCGGAAGGGTGGATGCCGGCGACCTGCGTGGCTTGGTGCATGGAGGCGAGCGCGGCAGCGCCTTCGGGGTGCGGTTGGGTGAGGTGGTGCGTGTCGGTCGAAGCACCGTAACCGATGATTTCGCCGAGGATGTCGGCTGAGCGGTGGCGGGCGGACTCGAGGGTTTCCAACGCCAGCACGGCCGCTCCTTCGCCCAAGGCCAGCCCGTCCCGGGCGGCATCGAACGGACGGCACTGCGTGGGGGACAGCGCCTGCAGCGAGTCGAAGCCGGCAAAGACCAGATGGCACAGTCCGTCGTAACCGCCGGCCAGCACCCGATCGGCCTGTCCGGACCGCACGGTTTCCCACGCGTGACCGATGGCGTTCGAGCCGGAGGCGCAGGCATTGGCGATGATCGAGACGGATCCGGAGCAGCCCAGGGAGTCCAGCAGATCGATGCCTTGGCGCTGGGCCTGGTAGCTGAGGATGCGCGTGGGTTGCTGGCGCCGATGCGTCGGGTGGGTGAGGGTGTCGCGATAGTAAGCTTCGCCCAGGGGCATCCCGCCGCTGGTGGTGGCGAGGATCAAGGGCAGGCGGTCTGTCGTCTCCCAGCCCGACTGGGTCCAAGCCTCATGACCGGCGGTCAGGAGCAGTCGGGTGGCCCGGTCCGAGCGGGAGAGACGCTTTGGGGAAAGGCGCGAGCCCGGGATGGTTTCGGGAACCACCGCCTCCGCGGCCACCTTGACCCGCTGGCCTGAGACATCGAAGAGCGAGACCGGGCGGATGCCGCAGTGACCGGCGCGAAATCCGGCGGCGTTGGGTGCCCAGCCCTGGCCCAGCGCTGTGATCACGCCGCCTCCGGTCACCACCACGCGGCGCGGATGGGCCGAGCGGCGGGGTGGAAAAAGGCGTGCGGAGGGATCCGGGTTCAAGGGAAATCTTCAGCGGGCCTTGATCACCACGAGGGTTTGATCGTCCAAGGGAGGGGCGCCCTTGGCGAACGCCTCCACGCCCTCGTAAATGACCCGGCCCAAGTCTGCGGCGGTGTAACTTCCCCGCTCGGCGATCAACGCTTTGAGCCGGTTCAGACTGAACTCGTCTCCCTCTGGATTCTCCGCCTCGGTCAGCCCGTCCGTGAACAACACAATCGTGTCTCCGGGCGCGAGGGTGATGGATTGTTGTTCGAGGCTGCGATCAAAGCGGTCAGTGCGATCCAGTCCGATCGCGCCGCCTTTGGGGGACAGGACCTCCACCGCGCCGGAGGCGGCACGGTAGCAGAGCAGGGGATCGTGACCGGCGCGGGCGAACCGGAACTCACGGGTCTCGGTGTCGAGGATGCCGTAGGTCAGGGTGATGAACCGGTCCTCGGGAATGTCCTCGATCAGGAGCCGGCGGAATTCTTTGACGGCGTCGGCTGGCTGCAAATGGCGGGCGGCGTGGGTGCGGACGATGGCGTGGCAGATGGCCATGACCAGCGCCCCGGTGACGCCCTTGCCGGACACGTCTGCGATAAGCACCCCCAGGCGGGAGCCGCCGAGTTCGATGAAATCATAGTGATCCCCGCCCACGCGATAAGCCGGACGGCTTTGGCCCACGACGGAGAGATTGCGCAGCACCGGGGAATGTTGTGGTTGGAGCATGCGCTGGATTTCGCTGGCCACGCCCAGGTCGAAGTCCAGCCGCTGTTTCTCGGCCTGCTCGAGGTAGGTGAGCGCGAGGTAGAGGGCTCCGGCGGCGTACATGGCCAGCGCTTCCAGCAGTTGAAACTCAACCCGGCCGAAGGGCTTGCCCACGGTGCCGTCCTCGCCCATGTGATTCACCACCACCAGCACTCCGAGGGAACGGTCGCGAAACCGGAGAGGGACCACCATCGCGTTCTCAATTCGCAGGGTGGAAGTGCCGAGAAACTCCAGGCGCGTGTCGGTCGAGCAATCGTTGATGAACACCGGGCGGCCGTAGAGCGCGGCCTCGCCGAGGATCCCCTCGCCGAGGGGAATGCCGGGCGATTCCTGCTGGAGCCGGGCGGCGCCGGACCCGATCGACCCGCCCAGCGTGCCGCAGAGGGCGGCGGGTTTCAGCCGTTCCCGCTCGCGATCGAGCACGTACACGATGGCGCCGGTGGCCTGGGCGATGCGCATGAAGAAAACCGCGGTGGAGCGAAGCAGGTTGTCCAGGCTGACCCGGGTCTCGAAGGCTGACCCGAGGACCTGGAACAGTTCCATGGCCAGACGCCGCCGGCGGGCGGCGAAGTCCACAAGAACTTCGAGTTCCCTGGCGCGCGTTTGTTCCGCGTTGAGCTTGAGGCGCAGGAGAGCCACCAGGCCGCAGGCGGCGAAAAAGAGTGTCGCCCAGAGCGCGGCCATCCCTTCGATGGCCCCCAGCAGGCCGGCCTGCACCAGGAAGGCGCCGCTCACTGGGAGCTCCTCAACTTCTTTAGATCCTCGGCCAGGAACTCGGTCAGATCCTTGAACCGGGGGATGTTGTCCGGGTTCAGGGCCATCAAGGTCTGGTGAGCCTCGAGCGAGGTGCTGTCCAGATCCTCGCGGCTCGGACGTCCCGGGCCTGGGGGAACCGCTGCACAGGGCCCCTCGTCGGACGGACGTCCGGTCCGGAACACGAACATTTCGCTCACCCCCAGGCTGGTGAGCAGGCCCGTGATCCGTTCGTTCGCGTTCAGTAGAATCGGTTTCTCGTACCTCCCGTCGCTTCCGGCCTCACGACGCTGGGCGAACCCGCACAACACGCCCAGGAACGTGCTGTCCATGACCTGGCACTCGGACAACTCCAGTTCGTAATGCTGAAACCCCCGCTCATGGAGCCCCGTCAGCAATTCCTTGAATCCCACGCTGATGGTGACGTCCGCGCGTCCGCGGATGCGGATGCAGACGCTGGTGCCGTCGGCGCAAACCAGGATCTCGGGGGCCGGGCGGTTCATGCGGGGCGGCCTTTCGGGCGTGGGAGGGCCCCGGTGCCGACGATCTGTACCAAGGTTTGCTGGATCAGCAGGGCCGGATGGATGCCGCTGCCGACGAGGCGGCGGTTGCACTGGAGCAGCAGGCCCATGGCCTTCACCAGTTCCTCGGTCGTGTAATGGGCGGCTTGCGGGAGGGCTTTGAACAGGACGTAGGGATTCACTCCCAAGGGGCTGTAGCGCCGGTCCTCGGGCAGGCGGTCGGTCGGGATGCGTTCCAGTTGGGATTTGAAGGAGGAGAAGTCTTTGCAGGGCCGGAGCCACTTCTGTCTGAGCATTTCTTTGAGCAGCAACATCGATCGCACTTTCGAGATGATTCCGTAGAGCAACCCGATCTCGGACTTTTGCGTGTCCAGTTTGACCTCCCACAATTCCTCGTCAAGCCGGCGGAGCAGGGTGGGGAGATCGCGATCTCCCAGGGCGTCCCCGAGGGCGTAGGCTCGGGCCTGTTTGCTGCGCAGGCAGATGGCCTCGACATCCTGACGGGTGATCCCCGCCCGTTGGCCGACATACAGTACGAGCTTCTCGACCTCGGAGGCCAGTTGCTGGGGTTGCCCCCCGGCGCGTTCGATCAGTTCACCGAGAGCGTCGTCCTGGATCTGCTTGTTCTGCGAGCGGATCGCCTGCAGGGCCCAGGCTTCGGCTTGCGCGGCCCAGTCTTTGTCGTTGACCGACCACCCGTGGCATTCCTCGACCGCGCCGAGTTTGTCGAGGGTCTTGAACAGGGTGCGGCGCTTGTCCACCTTGCCGGCGCTGATCAGGAGCCGGACGCCCTGCCAGGAGAACCCCTTGAGTTCATCCGCAAGTTCACCCAGCGCCTCCGTCACCGATTGCGCGGAGGCGGTGCGGTCGTCCCCGAGGAAGTTGCAATCCTTGAACCACACCAGCTTGCTGCCGCCGAAGAAGGGCAGGGTGTTGAGAGCTTCGCGAAGCCGGCCCAGCGCGCGCAGGGCTTCCTCCGAATGGCCGGCGGTGGCGTCGATGGTCTCCTGGTCCATGCTCTCGAGGCCGGCGGCCCACTCGGCGAACAGGGCGCGCGCCTTCTGTTTGACGCTGAAATCGTCCTCGCCATGGATCAGGCAGACGGATGGGGCGCCTTTGGAAGTGGCGGGGGGCATGCCCTATTCCTGCGGGTTCTCCCAATCGCCGCTGCGTTCCAGGCTGTCGCTTTGGTCATTCACCTGATCCAGCACCTTGCGGGTCACGAAGATCGGGCGTTTCAGGGCCGTGGCCAGCGCGAGGCAATCGCTGGGACGCGCATCCAACTCGATGACCTTGCGTCCCAGTTCGTTGTTCTGCTGAAGAATCAGGCGCGCGTAATAGACCGAATCCTTCACCTCCGAGATCACCACCCGTTCCACCGTGACCCCCAGGCCCTTGAAAACCAGTTGGATGAGGTCGTGGGTCTGCGGACGGTCGGATTTCTGGCCGAACAGGTAACGTTCGATGGCCGAGCCCACATGGGATTCGACCACCATCACGAAGACCTTGGAATCCGCGCCCAGGTAAAGGGCATACCAGGACCGATCGGGACGAATGGCGCGAATTTCCACCGGGACGACGTCGCTGCTCATGCGGCGAATCTATTTCGCGGGCGATGAAAACACAAGCTTGCCGGGACAGCCAACGCCGATGGCCACCTGCCGCGCCATTCCGCTATGCACTCGCAAGGTGGCCAGCGGAGTCCAATCGTGCCTGTTGGTGGAACGCTCCAACCTCCAGACCTGGTTGGCCGGATTGTTCACCAATTCGGCCAAGTTGTCCGCCTGGCCCCCGACACCCTCGATCTCCTTCCCCCTTTCTCAAAACCTGATCGCAGCGGCACCAGGTAATCAATGCCGTGGGTCGTGCGGGGATGGTCGGCTCGCTGATGGGTGTCCGGACGAGTGCACGGCAACGCAAGGCCAGAATCGCCAGCCCCCCAGCCGATCAAACGCAGGAACCCGCCAGCAACTTTTTCACCGAGGTCGCCAACTTTTTTGGACCACTCACCCATATCGACGGACTGTTGTTAAGCCAGTTTCCTCGCGATCTGCTCGTCCAGGATTTCCTGGACCGTCAGCGGAACGATGACGGCGTGGTCGGCCTTGAAGAAGCGGTCAATCTCGCGCAAGGCGTCCTCCGTGTAGTCGAACGCCACGAAGAAGCCCTTGTCCCGCTTGCTCCGGCGCATCGCCGTCTGGAAGGCGTCAATGTCCGGACGGCCCACCCGGTCCTTCTGCTTCACCTGAATCGGATACCAGCGCTCGGTGAGTTGCAGTTCGCCTTCCCGCAACGCCGCCGGTTCGGCGCCGACGGGAAAGATGCGGCCATCAATGCCGTAATCGCCTACCTTGGTCTTGTTCGGGATGCCGCCCAAGGCGATGACCGCCCAGTTCTCGAACTCGAACGGTGGGATGGCGCGCAGCTTGTCCTCAGTCCAAGGCAGGTCCCGCACCACGAACCCGCGCCCGGCCTTCCAGAGCGACTCATCTTCCGGCACTCCGCAAACGTCCCGCAGGCGCTTGGCCATGACGCGGCAGGCTGTGGGTGAGATGTCAATGCCGATCCACTGGCGCTTGAGTTTCTGCGCTGCCACCAGCGCGGTGCCGCAGCCGCAGAAGGCGTCCAGCACGATGTCGTTCTCGTGGCTGCTGACTTCGATGATCCGTTCGAGCAACTTCAAGGGTTTCTGTGTCGGATAGCCGAGACGCTCCCCGGCACCGCTAATCCCACGGAGCATGTCGATGTCATCCCACCAACTGCTGAGCGCCACCCCCTTGCTTTCGTCGAGGTAGCGCTTCTGGTAAGCCATCCCGGTCTTGCTGTAAACGAGTCGCCCTTCCCGCTCCAGCCGTTCCATGTTCTCTCTGCTGTAGCGCCAAGCGCGCGTGATCCCATGCCACTCGTAAACCGGGCAGCCCTTGGCCGCTCCTCCCGGACCGGTTACATCGGCCTTGTTGTATCGCCGGCCCGTGCCCTCCTCGACGTGCTTGTACCATGAATCAATGGTGGACTGAGGCAGTGGCGTGAACTTGGGATTGAAGGTGTACTCCGCACTGCCCGCGTAATAGAAAATGCTGTCATGCACGCGTCCAAAGTGCTTGGCGCCCTGCCCCACATCGCTTTTCGCGTCACTGCGTTTCCAGACGATCTCGTTGATGAAATTGTTCTCCCCGAGAATCTGGTCGAGCATGACTTTGACGTAATGGGAGGCGTGCCAGTCGCAGTGGTAGTAGAAGCTGCCCGTCCTCTTGAGCACGCGGGCCAGTTCGACGCAGCGCGGGCGCATGTAGTCGAGGTAGGCCTGCGTGTTGGCGTGGCGATCCTCGAACGCGCGTTTCTCCTTCGTCTCGCCCCAGAACACCTCGTAGTTGCGGTTCGAGTTGAACGGCGGGTCAATGTAGATCAGGTCCACGCAGGCGTCGGGCAGCTTCTGGAGTTGCTCCAGGTTGTCGCCGCAATAGACGACGCGGGTGTCCACCAGCGCCGACGGACGTCCGGCGGTGACGTAGGGTGGTGGCTCCTCCCGCAGCCGGGCGGTGGAGCCGCCTTTTTCCTTGGTACGCGGGCTGGAGGAAGCGCGTTTCGTCATGCCCGGACGTTACCAATCGTGACGCGGGGGCGACAAGACAAGTTCCCCGTTGCCAGCAGCGAAGCGGATGGGAATCCTTCAGGCGACATAACTGGCGCGGTCGCATCCCTGACTGAAGACGAAAGGAGCGTGCTGAGGTGAAAGAGACTCGTCAAACCACGCTCCTGTGTTGACCGGCATCCGCCTTCGCAGAGTTGCTACGGCGGGACAGGCAGTGCCACGAGGTGGGCAAGCTGTTGGGATGTTCAGTTGACGTAGGCCGAGCTTTGCTTTCCTCGCACGAGAGGGTTCGCAGGCCGAGAAGCCGCGCCAGTGCATATTTCCATGGCACGGCTGGTGCATTGGTTGGCGTGTGGAGTTCATTTTTTTAGTAGGTTGATCCGCCAACGTCGCGCTGGGCGATCAGATCCAGCCCGTAGGCATAGACTTTGGACAAGCTTCCATTGACGGTTTCCTCCAGCACCTGTGCGTAGCCGGTGAGGTTCTGGCGGCACACCAGGTACGTGTTGGTGGCCGTGCCCACGATCTTCCGCACCCGGTTGCCGTCGCCGTCATACACGTAGGTGATGGTGGTGCCACCGACCACCGCGTTGGTCAGCCGGTTCTCCACGTCATACCGGTAGGTGTTCGCGGTGGAGTTGGTGGTGTTGCCGTTGGCATCATACCCGTCGGTGGTCAGCCGGTCGTTGACCGTGTAAGCGAATGTTTGGTTGGTGATGCCGCTGACGCTGCTGGTCCGGTTGGTGCGATTGCCGACTGCGTCGTAGAGGTAGCTGATCGTGCCGGCGGGTGCGGTGCCGGTGATGGTCTCGTTGGTCAGGCGGTAAAGCGCATCATACTGCCACGTAAAGATTCGGTTGTTGCCTCCGATGGTCTCGCTCAGGTTGGTCCGGTTGCCGGCTGGTGCCAGTTTGTAGGCGAAGCTGTTCAGGATCATTGCGCAGTCTTGCAGCGTAGCATGCAGTCGTCCAATGCAGCTTGAGCCCGCCTCACGAGAATTGCTTTAAGCCTTGGATTGGTCTCCTGCTCTTGAACGCACCTAAGGTGATCATGCAAATACCCTAGATGGTCGGGGTGCGTGATTTTTTGCCAAATTAGTTGAATGGCATCGGACTCACACTTCCAAGGTTCGATATCGGACAAAACTAGATCGTTGGCCTCCGCATAAGCTTTCGTTGCAGATGACAGGTCCAACCACAGGAGCAGCATTTGATGGTCAAGGCTGTGTTCTTTCATTGTCGCAAGTTGTGTCCTCTGAGGTTCTCGAGATCTAACCTGAAGGCGTAACGCCCAGCACCAACATGTTCCCTTAGCACATTGCCCCCTTGCACCACACCTCCTCCAGCCACCATTGGCGTTAGACGCTCACTCATTTGCACAATCGCGCGGTTCAGATCGCGATCCAAGCTCCTCGGGAATGACATCTCTGTTAAGTCCGCATCAACTGCGGCACGCAAGGCTGCCAAGCCTTGTCTAACTTGAGCAGCCGTCACGCCTGTCTCTTGCGGTGCTAGCATTGGGAGCGACCAGAAAGTTGCCTTGTCTTTGTCGAATAGACCGTCACCGCCACGTTGGTCGGCGCGTCCGCCACCGTCACCCGCACCGTGTTCGTGGCTGGGAAGGTGGGCGGGTCCAGGTAGAAGGGTGTCTGGGCCAGGACACCTGAGGGCAACGCCAGGTGGGCTGAGAAGTAACAGCAGAGAACACGGCAGAACAAGCTCGGCGTCTTCATGATCGGGATGTTCTCTGGCGTTGCTTCCTTTTGCCGGAACCGAAGTTTGTCTGCAAGCCTTTTGGCCGTCTCAAAGGCTATCGCACTCAACGATTGGTAGCCCGCAATGGGACAATCGTTCATCAGGCAGGCACGGGGTGCGGCAGGCGACAGTGCCCGAGCCTTGGGTGCGAGCAGGCATGCGGGGACCAGCGGCAACCTGGCCAGGAACCCCAGGAAACTCCGGCGCGAGGTGCGGTCCTCTGGATTTTTCATGCGCCGATTCTATCAGGAGGGGTGTGACATCCGTAGACACCGGGGCGAGAGGATGTCGGATTTCAGAAGGCAGAATGCAGTGTTGAATGAGTTCGCATTCAACAGCGGGCGGAGATGGTGCACGTCCTACGAACCCTTGCCTAACTAGTGCCCGACTTCCCGTGGTTGCCGCCAACAGCGTGAACCTATGTCCAACAGGTCATGCCGTCAATGACAGGGCGACGATTGATGCCAAGACCCCAATCTCTACGTCCGAAACGCTTCGCCCTGTCTGAAAGGACGAGACAAGTGAGCAGCCACTCCTCGCCACACTGCGACCCCTTGCCGCTGCTGGCCGATCGCAGCATCACCACCAATATGCGTCAGCGATGATCACAGTCAAACCATGAGCGCCTACCTGGGGCTAGGTATCACCCTCCCGGGTAACAGTTACTTTGGCGTACGGCGGGTGGCCACTGTTGGGGCTCGGAGATGGGCGTGTGTTCCTGAGCCAACCCAAGGAGTTGCCGGGATAAGGACGGTGTGCACGTGTTAAGTGCCGCAGTGCCGTTGTAAGAAGTGCAGTTATTGGGTCGGATTGTCGAATGGACGTCTTCGACTTATTGATTCCTGAGTCGCGTGGGCCACTTAATGTGGTTCAAATTGGTGCGCATGGGTGGATGCCACTCCAACTCGTCGAAGCGGTGGAGCGCCAGCTCTGGCTACAGCCACGGCGGCCAGGTCGGGCGCGGGGCGGCGGACACGTTAAGGACAAAAGCAACAAGGACGACCGGGAAGAAGGACGCCGCGCGCTGGGGTTTACGTGAGCTATGCTCAGTTACTTTTCCAGGCGGGTCATGGGAGGCAGCCGGCAGTCCCGGCTCACGGCGTGTAGCCGAGCCAGGGGCCGAGCCAGCGCTCCATCTCTTCCACCGTCTTGCCCTTGCGCCGGGCGTAGTCCTCGAGTTGATTCCGATCGAGTTTGCCGACGGCGAAGTATTTTGACTCCGGGTGGGCGAAGTAGAGTCCGCTGACGCTGCTGCCGGGCCACATGGCGAAGCTTTCGGTGAGTTTCATGCCGGTGTGTTTCTCGACCTCGAGCAGTTCCCAGAGAATACCCTTCTCCGTGTGGTCGGGGCAGGCGGGATAGCCCGCAGCGGGCCGGATGCCGAGATATTTCTCGGCGATCAGGTCCTCGGTGCCGAGCAGTTCGGTCCGGCCGTAACTCCATTCGTCGCGTACGCGCTTGTGCAGGTATTCGGCCAAGGCTTCGGCCAAACGGTCCGCGAGCGCCTCGGCCATGATGGCGTTGTAATCGTCGTGTCCAGCCTTGAAGCGCTTGACGAGGTCGTCCAGGCCGATGCCCGCCGTCACCGCGAAGGCGCCGATATGGTCGGCGGGGGCGGGCGATGGGGGAGTTGAAATCTGAGACTTGAGATCGGAGATCGGGGAGGATCGCGGAGCCACAAAGTCCGCGAGGCACCAGTTCGGGCTGCCGTCCTCCTTATCCAATTGCTGGCGCAGGAAGTGGAAGGTGGCCAGTGGCTGCGTGCGGGTCTCGTCGGTGTAGAGTTCCACGTCGTCGCCGACCGCGTTGGCGGGGAACAAGCCGTAAACGGCGCGGAGCTGGAGGAGGTTCCGGCTGACGATCTCAGCGAGGAGTTCCTGGGCGTCGGCAAAGAGTCTGCGGGCTTCCTGGCCGTGCCGTTCGTGATCGAGAATCTTGGGATAAACGCCGCGCAGCTCCCAGGTGTGGAAGAACGGGGTCCAGTCGATGAAGGGAACCACGTCTGCCAGACGGATTTCGGAAAGGGGAGATCGGGGATCGGAGATGGGCCCGGAAGTGAGGATCCGGAGGCCGGTGAACTCGGGGTGGGGGAGGACGGTGTAGTTCAGCTTCGGTTTGTTGGCGCGGGCTTGATCGAGGCTGAGCAGCTTCTGCGGCTGGCCGCCGTGGGCGGCGCGGGCCTTGTCGTAGTCCTCGCGCACCTGCTGCACGAAGGCGGGCTTGAGCTCGGGCGAGATGAGGCTGCTGACGACCGGCACGGCGCGGCTGGCATCGAGAACGTGCACCACGGGTGCGCTATAGCTGGGGGCAATCTTGACCGCCGTGTGGGCCTTGCTGGTGGTGGCGCCGCCGATGAGCAGAGGGACTTTGAATCCCAGGCGTTCCATCTCGCGCGCCACATGCTGCATCTCGTCCAAGGATGGGGTAATCAGCCCGCTCAGGCCGATGATTTCCACCTGCTCCTTCGAGGCGATCTCCAGGATCTTTTCGCAGGGCACCATGACGCCCAGGTCGATGACCTCGTAGTTGTTGCAGGCCAGGACGACGCCCACGATGTTCTTGCCGATGTCGTGGACATCGCCCTTGACGGTGGCCAGGAGCACCTTGCCCTGGGCCTTGACCGCCTGGCCGGCTGCCGCTTGCGCGGCTTTCTCGGCTTCCATGAACGGGGTCAGATAGGCCACCGCCTTCTTCATCACCCGGGCAGACTTGACCACCTGGGGCAGGAACATCTTTCCGGAGCCGAACAGGTCGCCGACCACATTCATGCCGTTCATGAGCGGCCCTTCGATCACGAGGAGGGGCTTGCCGAGCTTGGCGCGGGCTTCCTCGGTGTCTTCGTGGATGTAGGTGTCGATGCCCTTGACCAGCGCGTGCTCCAGACGCTTTTCGACCGCTTCACGGCGCCAGGCCTCGGTCTGTGGCTCCTGCGATGCCTGGGACGCCTGGGACTTGAGCCGTTCGCCGAAATTCACGAGTCGCTCCGTGGCCTCGGCGCGCCGGTTCAGCAGGACGTCCTCCACGAGTTCGCGCAGTTCGGGCTCGATCTCTTCATAAACCGCCAGCATGCCCGGGTTGACAATGCCCATGTCCAATCCGGCCTGGATGGCATGGAAGAGGAAAGCCGAGTGCATGGCTTCGCGCACCGCGTTGTTCCCGCGGAAGCTGAAACTCACATTGCTGATGCCCCCGCTCACCTTGGCATGGGGCAGATGGTGTTTGATCCAGTGGGTGGCCCGGATGAAATCCACCGCGTAGTTGTTGTGTTCCTCGATGCCGGTGCCCACCGTGAGAACGTTCGGGTCGAAGATGATGTCCTGCGGCGGGAAGCCGGCCTTTTCCACCAGAAGGTCGTAACTGCGTTTGCAGACTTCGATCCGCCGCTCGAACGAATCGGACTGCCCCCGCTCGTCAAAGGCCATCACCACCACTGCCGCGCCGTAGCGCCGTACCAGGCGGGCCTGTTCCAGGAACCTGTCCTCGCCCTCCTTGAGCGAGATGGAATTGACGATGCCCTTGCCCTGGAGGACGCGCAGGCCGGCTTCAAGCACGCTCCATTTTGACGAGTCCACCATCACGGGCACCCTGGCGATGTCCGGCTCGGACGCGACCATGTTGAGGAAGCGCGTCATGGCGGCCGCGCCATCGAGCATGCCCTCGTCCATGCAGACGTCGATGACCTGGGCCCCGTTCTCCACCTGCTGCTTGGCGATGGACAAGGATTCCTCGAAATGCCCGTCGAGGATCAGTTTCTTGAACTTGGGTGACCCGGCCACGTTGGTGCGCTCGCCGATGTTAAGGAAGTTCGATTCCGGAGTCTGGGTGAAGGCCTCCATGCCGCTGAGCCGCAGGGCCGGCTCCCGGTGGGGGATGGCTCGGGGCGGCAGGCCGCGGATCGCCTCGGCTATGGCCCGGATATGGTCCGGCGTGGTGCCGCAGCAGCCGCCCACGATGTTCAGCCAGCCGTTCTCCGCCCAGCCGCGGATCTGCGGGGCGAGTGTTTCCGGCGTCTCCGGAAAACCGGTGCGGGAGAGGGGATCCGGCAGGCCCGCATTGGGATAGATGCAGACCTGCGTGTCCGCCAGGCGCGCGATCTCCTCCACGTAGGGCCGTAGCAGGTCCGGTCCCAACGCGCAGTTGAACCCGACGCTGATTGGATTGGCGTGGGCCACGGAATTCCAGAACGCTTCGACCGTCTGTCCGCTCAGGGTGCGGCCGGCCCGGTCGGTGATCGTGCCGGAAATCATGATTGGAACGCGGAACGCGGCGTGCGGAGCGCGGAGGGCTCTGGCGGCGAAGACCTCTTCGATGGCGAACAACGCGGCTTTGGCGTTGAGCGTGTCGAAGATCGTTTCCACGAGCAACAGATCGACACCTCCGTCCAGCAAGGACTCGACTTGTTCGCGGTAAGCCTGGCAAAGCTGGGTAAACCGGACGGAGCGGAAACCAGGGTCGTTCACGTCCGGTGACAGGGAACAGGTGACGGGCAGGGGACCGATGGTGCCCGCGACGAACCGCCGCTGGCGGGTCCGCGCAGCGACTTCGTCGGCGGCTTTGCGCGCCACCCTGACGCCGGCCAGGTTCAGGTCCCGGGCCAGCTCCCGCAGGGTGGGGTCGTTGATGACTTGATCGAAATAGGCCTGATCCTTCCGCCCCTCGGCATGCCGGAAGAAGAAATCATGCTGGCCGATGGTCGTGGCCGAGAAGGTGTTGGTCTCGATGATGTCGGCGCCCGCCTCGAGATAGCGGCGATGCACCTCTTCGATGACCTCCGGCCGGGTTAATTGGAGCAGTTCGTTATTGCCCTTGAGATCCTTGCCGGTCCAATCGGCGAAGCGCTCGCCCCGGAAGGCGGCTTCATCCAGCTTGTACCCCTGCAGCACCGTGCCCATCGCCCCGTCCAGCACCACAATGCGCTCACGCAACAGGGCGCGGAGCGCCTCGGTCGCGCCCCGGTCCCTCTGGCTGGTGGCTGCATTCATTTAGGGGTCAAAGCCTAAGGAGGAATTCCACCTTGTCAAATCATCATATCGAGATGCGTAGATATGAACGCTGCCCGTGGGAGTGCCCCGCCGGGTTGCCGGGGGCCAGCCCTTCTCATTTGGAGCGCGGGTCCGTCCACCCTCCGCAGTGGCTCTGCCACGGAGGACGGGCGACCCGCAGCCGCTTCGCCTGGAATCAGGTCGCTGGAATATCGAGAATCGCCTTCCGCGGCGGGGGTGCTGCGGCGCAGGGAGCCGCGCCGGGCCAGAATGGGTGGGCAGGGGGAAACATGCGTTGACAGCGGTTCGGAGGTCCTTAGAATTGCTCACCTTTTCTGAGGACATTTCCCAGGAAATCTAAGCACGACACCTACACTATTCTATGGCTAAAGCATTGAAATCGAACAAATACGTTTACACATTCGGCAACAAGAAAGCCGACGGCAACGGGTCCATGAAACCGTTGCTGGGCGGCAAAGGGGCCAATCTGGCGGAGATGTCCCGCATCGGGCTGCCGGTGCCTCCCGGGTTCACCATCACCACCGAGGTCTGCACCTACTACTACGACAACCGCAAGACCTATCCCAAGATCCTCGACGCGCAGGTCAAGGCGGGCGTGGCGTTCATCGAGAAAATCATGGGCACCAAGTTCGGTGACAAGTCGGCCATGCCGCTCCTGGTGTCCGTCCGTTCCGGCGCGCGCGACTCGATGCCCGGCATGATGGACACGATTTTGAACCTCGGACTGAACGACCAGACCGTTCTGGCGCTGGTCAAGGCCACCAATAACGAGCGTTTCGCCTGGGACTGCTACCGCCGCTTCGTGCAGATGTATGGCGACGTCGTGATGGGCGTGCAGAAGCGTGCGGACGAGGATCACGAGCCCTTCGAGGTCGTCATCCACGGCTACAAGCACGAGAAATATGACGGTGACCTCGAGGATTCGAAGCTGACCGCGGCGGACCAGATGGAACTGGTGAAGCGCTTCCAGGCGTTGATCAAGGAGCGCACCGGCGGCAAGGAGTTTCCGCAGGATCCGTGGAAGCAGCTCTGGGGCGCGGTGGGTGCCGTGTTCGGATCCTGGATGAACGACCGCGCCATCGTTTACCGCCGCAAGTACAATATTCCCTCCGAGTGGGGCACGGCGGTCAATGTGCAGGCGATGGTCTATGGCAACACCGGTGAAACCTCCGGGTCCGGGGTGGCGTTCACCCGCAACCCCGCCAACGGGGTGAAGGAGTTCTACGGCGAATTCCTGATCAACGCCCAGGGCGAGGACGTCGTGGCCGGCGTGCGCACGCCCGAGCCGGTCGCGCAGCTCGCCCACGAGATGCCCGCCGCCTACAAGGAACTCGACAAAATTCGCAGCACCCTCGAGAAGCACTTCAAGGACGTGCAGGACTTCGAGTTCACCATCCAGGATGGCCAGGTGTTCATGCTCCAGACGCGCAACGGCAAGCGCACCGCGTTCGCCGCCTTGAAATTCTCCATGGACATGGTCCAGGAGAAGCTCATCGACTGGGAAACCGCCATTATGCGCAATCCGGCCGATCAGCTGGACCAGTTGCTGGCGCCGATTTTCGACCAGAAGGCCGAGAAGGCTGCGAGGGTCATCGCCAAGGGCCTGCCCGCCGGGCCGGGTGCCGCTTCCGGCAAGATGTATCTCAACGCCGACCGCGCCGATCAGGCTGCAGCCCGGGGCGAGAAGGTGTTGCTGGTCCGCAACGAAACCACCCCCGAGGACCTGCGCGGCATGATTGCCTCCGAGGGCATTCTCACCGCCAAGGGCGGGGTCAGTTCCCACGCGGCCCTGGTGGCGCGGCAGATGGGCAAGGTGTGCGTCTGCGGCGCCGGTGCGTTGCAGATCGATTACGGAGCCAAGACGCTCAAGGTGGACGGCCAGACGTTCAAGGAAGGCGATTACCTGTCCATCAACGGCACCCTCGGCAACGTCTATGCCGGCCAGCTCCCGACCGCGGCGTCCGAAATCGTCCAGGTGGTCATCGAGAAGTCGCTCGAGGGGAAGAAGAGCGAAACCTACAAGATGTACAAGACGCTCATGGACTGGTGCGCGAAGGTCACCAAGCTCCAGGTCCGCACCAATGCCGACACCCCCGAGCAGACCGAGAATGCGATCGCGTTCGGCGCCACGGGCATCGGGCTGACGCGCACCGAGCACATGTTCTTCGAGGGCGACCGCATTGACGCCATGCGCGAGATGATCCTTGCCGACAACGTCGAGGCCCGCAAAGTCGCGCTCGCCAAGCTGCTGCCCTACCAGAAGCAGGACTTCGTGGGGATCTTCAAGGCGCTGAAGGGCTTCCCGGCCACCATCCGGTTCCTGGACCCGCCCCTGCACGAGTTCCTGCCGCACGAGGACAAGGCGCAGAAGGATCTCGCCAGCAAGATGGGCGTGCCGGTGGAGAAGATTAAGCAGCGGGTGAAGGAACTCCACGAGTTCAACCCGATGCTCGGCTTCCGCGGTTGCCGTCTCGGCATTGTGTATCCGGAAATCTCCGAAATGCAGGCCCGCGCCGTGTTCGAAGCGGCGGCGGAAGTCCAGAAAGCCGGCATCAAGGTGAAACCGGAAGTCATGATTCCGCTGGTCGGGTTCAAGAAGGAACTCGATCTCCAGGTGGAAGTCGTCCATGCCGCCGCCAAGGCGGTGATGGCCGAGAAGAAGGTGAAGCTGGACTACATGGTCGGCACCATGATTGAAGTCCCGCGCGGCGCGTTGACCGCCGACGAGATCGCCAGCACGGCTGAGTTCTTCAGCTTCGGCACCAACGATCTCACCCAGACCTGCCTGGGCATGAGCCGCGACGATTCCGGCAGCTTTCTGCCGCCCTACGCGGAGCTCGAGATCTGCAAGACCAACCCGTTCGCCGCGATTGACCAGACGGGCGTGGGTCAGTTGATGAAGATCGCCGTGCAGAAGGGCAACGCGACACGGCCCGGCATCAAGCTCGGCATCTGCGGCGAGCACGGCGGCGACCCGAGCTCCGTCAAGTTCTGCCACAAGATCGGCTTGACCTACGTGAGCTGCTCACCGTTCCGCGTGCCGGTGGCCCGTTTGGCGGCCGCCCAGGCGGCCATCGAGGACAAGCGCGCCGCGAAGAAGTAAGACCTTTCTCAATGCGGGGCCGGGTCTCACCGCCCCTTATTGGGTTCACGCAGCCGCCCCGGGAAGCCGGGGCGGTCTGCGTTTGGGGGCTCGATTCGACCACTCGCCACCAATCGACAGCCCTTCACGACCACCCGGCCATCACCGCCTTGATTGCATGGTTCTCCCAATCAGCCGTCTGCAACCTTGTGCTCCAGGCGGCAGAAAAGGGGGCACGGGAGTTCGCAATTGTCCGGGACAGTCTGGGGCGGAGAAAGGAAGTCTTCGCAGCGGTGGTCCGTGGGCGGCGCGCCCGGATCTTGGTGGCTCAAACTCAACTGGGTTTGGTTTGAACGACTCCAAGCTTGCTCAAGTCGGCCCGGAAAGCCAGAACAACGAATGCGGAGCGCACACCGGTAAATCCCCGGGCCTGGCTGGTTCGAAAAACAAAAAACCCGCCAACCGGAAGGTGGTTGACGGGCTGATGCGAAAGGGGTGAACAGTTCAGGCGCGCCGGCGAGCCATGGCCAGTGTCATGAACCCAAGACCAAGCAGAGCGAACGTGCTGGGCTCGGGAATCACGTCCACCACCTCGAAGTCGCTGATAATCGCGGCGTAATCGCCCGGTGACAGGGTGAATTCCAGCCTGATTCCAATCGAGGTGTTGACCGGGATATTGCTCAGATCCCAACCGAATGCGGCCGAGGAACTGGTAGCGGGCTGCGACGTTCCCAAGGTGAAGGGATAATCTTGGAGGGTTTCGACCAAGTTGCCATCAATCAAGGCCGAGTAGATCGCACCGCCCACCGGGGCCGAGATTAGCGTACCGGTGCCGATAACCGAGGTGTCAATGCTCCCGCGAATCTGGTTCGGTGCCGCGAACGTGGTTGGTAGGGTGATCGTGACGACGTACGCCTGATCAACCGCCGAATTATTCCACATCAGGATGTTGTTATAGACGATCGGATCCAGGTCGTACCTAAGCTCTTGAACCGCAAAATCCGCAGTCCCACCCCAAATTCCCGCGTTTGTGACGGAATGAGTCAACGCCAGCAGGCCCTCCGAAGTCTGTTGGAAATCACCAGCCGAAAACGCATTGGTCACCGCTCCCTGCGGCGCATTCGCCTTATAGGCGATTATGGTGGGAATATCCGCCGGAAGGGTTGCCGAACCAGCGATGTAGAGAGCAACGCCCAAGGAAAGTCCCATGAAGGCACTGCACTTGCTAAATTCTTTCGTCATAAGTCACCTGCGGTTTGAACGGATTACTTCCGTGCTGCTAAGGGTTACGGTTTTACTGCTGGGTTTACCGTCCCACCCATCTTTGAGAAGGCAACACAAAGTTATTCACAGCTATTCACAGAGGCAAATCTCGGGTTCTGGCTTGGGCCAGAGTGTGGGCGGCTCGATGGGCTGGGAAAAGCGCGCAGGAACGCGAGATCCATTTGGTAGCAACCCGCGCCAGCCGGACGGGCATCGAGGCCTGTGCAAACCACGGCACAATCGGAAGCCTGCCGCCGATTGAAGCCGGCGTCCCGAGAGCATTCACTTGAGAAACCCCAGGCTTTGGCTCGAAGTCCCCGGCCTACGTGCAGGGCCGGGCTTCAGGTTGCACACGCATCTCGGCGCCGACCAAGTCGGCCAAGGCGCAGATCTCGCGGTAGAACTCCGATTCGAGCCGGCCCAGAAGGGTGGCGCCGTAAAGGCAACAGTGATCGTCGTTTATGATCTGGCCGTAGTTGATCAGGGGAATCATGTAGGCCACCGCCAGCACCACCTTGTCCGGGTGGTCCCGCAACAGGGGTCGCAGATACAGCACCCGTCCGCCTTGGTCCTGGCTTCGGGGATCCACATCCGGCTGGGCGAACTGGTGCGGGGCCATCTCCCCGAACTCGTAAACCAGCCGGACCGGGTAACGCACGCAGTCCGGGTCGTGCAGCAGGGCGTCGAGCTTGTCGAAGGTCAGCGGGCAGTACTTTTGATGTGCCACCACGGCCTGGGCCAGCAGATGTTCGCGCAGGCTGTCCTGGCCGAGTTGTTCGAGTTGTTCGGGCGACAGCTTCCGCAGATCGGCGCCGGATGGATTCATGAGGCAAACGCTAGGGAAACCTACCCGAGTTCGTCCACCACGAATCGTCGGGTGCCTGGAGCAGCCTCAAAGTCATCCATGCGCCTGGGTTGCCGTTGGGGGAGGAATGGGCGCGTTGAAAAGCGGCAGAGGACTGCCGCAGTCCAGGACGCTTCGCGCAACTTGGGGGCGTCCGAGAATCCGCCAGGTTTTGGACTGCGCCAGCCCTCTGGCGCTTTCCCACAGGCAAGCTCACCACTCCGGCGCAACTTCACAATCATCGTTCGCCTGAATCTTATCCACCTTGAACCGGTAAGATAGGAGCAGGAGCGCGCGCCCCCAAGCCTTGCGCGAGGCGCGGTTGTCACTGTTGCGCTCGGACAAGTTCCCCCACCCGGGACTGGGCCTTGATTTCCATGGTGACGCACCTTTGCTGTCCAGCCGCGCGTGGACTTCAGTCTGCCAGCGGGGCGGAATGAATTTTGCGCTCCAGATTTCCAAGGCGTTCGCGTGCCCGCCCCCGCCGCCTTTTCCGTTGCTTCGGTCGCAAAGGATTCCGCACCCTTTCCCGGATGCCGCACACGCAAGGTTCATCGAGTCTGGATTCCGCGCCGCTGAGCTTGCGCGTGACCTTCGACCAAGTCAAAAACCTTGCCGAGTTGGTCTGGAGGTCCCCACGGGATCGAGGCGTGGTTGCCCGAGTGCTGGTGCGGGTCACCGGGGGGGAACAATTGACCTGGACCCTGGAGAGCAACGGGCAACAGCAGGCGTCGGTGACCTCGTTCCATCGCAATTCCATTCGCGCCAAACTCAACACCTGGATCAAGCAGTTCCCCCCCAACGGCAGCACCTTCACCGGGTTCTGGATTAAGCCCAATCCGCGCGGGGACAAGCCGATCATCGATCAGGAACCGCCGTTCGGACCACGCGAGTCCCCGCTCGCCTGGGTGGAGAACAATTTGGTGGGCATGGCTGAGGCGTTGCGATTCCAGTTCTCACCGCCGGGGCGGGTGATGTCGCAAACTGATCCGGTGGCACTGGCCGAGTTCGAAAGTTACGAACGCCGCCAACTGCGCAAGGAACAAAAGCGAACCGAAGCGGAGGAACGCCGACAGGAAGCGATGGCCCGCCTCGCCGAGCAGCGCCGTCAACGCGAGCAACGCGCCGCCGCCGCACGCAAGACAGCCAGGCACACAACCGAGCCGGTTCGACCAACCCCGGCCGCCGCACGGATCGAACGTCTTCCCGCACCACCGGTGCCGGTCCGCGTCGAGTTGCCTGAACTCGCGTTCCAGGAAACCGCTTTCCCCCTGCCCGATCTGCGCGGCTACTTCCTGCGCGAACGCGCCGCGCTCTGGTGGGTCTCGAATCAATCCGACGATCTGCTC
>JALOTZ010000018.1 GCA_025457615.1 Verrucomicrobiota bacterium | reverse complement strand
GGGTGGCCGATTTGAAGAAGGACCAGATTTCCACAAGATCGGGGAGTTCTTTGAGGAAGAATGGAGGCTGCTCAAGGCTCGGAGTGACCAGAAATGGATGGCTCTAATGCTTGAATTGGACCTGCGAGGGCTCAGAATTGTCAGACCGGACCAAACTGAGATGCGCTTCTGCGACCCTACCGCAAGCCGGGAGGGTGGTTTTGCGCTGTTGCATGTCAGAAACGGTAAAGCATGGTGGCGCCCAACATGATTTGCTTGATGCCGTCACCAACACCTGGACCTACAACGTGCTGAACCGGCTTACCAACCTGACTGAGACACAGGCGCAACGAGCGCTTGCTTACGGCCTTGCACTAGATTGCATTGCTGTTAGCGCCTTTGCCTTCTGGTTCTATTGGCCATGCGGTGTGGGAACTGTGGCTTTTTGGATCTGCGCGAATACGCTGCTCTTCTTCTTGGCCCGTCGTGGAGCTAGTCTATGGCACGCATTGGGCTTAGGTCTTTTACTCGCCTTGCTCGGCACTGCCTCCTTTGGCATGGCCTGCATGGCCTTGATTGCACTCAAGGCGTGGGGGGCCGGAGCACAACCGCTAAAGGCAATCCACGGCGCTGCTCTGACGTTTGCTCCATTCCTGATCCATCTACTCCTCGCCACAGCGATCACCAAAAGTCTGGCGGTGCTGCTGGCTGTGTTGCCGCGTAGGCGGACTCTCAAATAATGCCATTCGGGGTCTACGACGCACTGGACCAGCGAACCATGGGGGTCCCGCCCTGCAATGGAAGCCAGAGTTCTGGCTGCGACGCCGTGGGCAACCTCCAGACCCTGCATCTGCCCAACGCCGTCACCAACACCTGGGCCTACAACGCGCTGAACCGGCTTACCAACCTCACTGTCACCGCCGCCAGCGGCACCCTCGCCAGCTTCGCCTACAAGCTGGCCCCCGCCGGCAACCGGACGAACCTCAGCGAGACGGTCAACGCCGCCAGTCGGACATTCTCGTGGCAATATGACCCGCTCTACCGGCTGACCAACGAAACCATCACCGGCACCGCCCCGACCGGCGGCATCAGCTACAGATACGACACCGTCGGCAACCGCACTAATCGCACCAGCACCGTCAGCGGCCTCACCAACCAGACCTTCAGCTACACCTCCAACGACCGGCTCACGAGCGACAGTTACGACGCCAACGGCAGCACGACCAACTCGGCTGGGAACACGTATCGGTATGACGTTCAGGGCCGGCTGACCAACGCCGTGGTGGGCGGCACCAGCATCACCTACGTCTATGACGGCGACGGCAACCGCGTGCGCAAGATTGTGGGCACGAGCACCAACAGCTACCTGGTGTGCCGCCAGAACCTCACGGGCTACGCGCAGGTGTTGGAGGAAAGCGTCAACGGCACGCTTTCCAAGGTCTATGCCTACGGACTGGATCTGATCAGCCAGAGAGACGTCGGCGGATCAACCTACTACTTCGGCCAAGACGGCCTTGGCAGCACGCGCCTGCTCACCACGACCAACGCCACAGTGGCCAACGCCTTCACTTACGACGCCTTCGGAACGCTCATCGCCTCCAACGCGGCCTCGCAGACCGACTACCTGTTCACCGGCGAACAGCGTGATCCGAACCTCGGCTTCTACTACCTCCGCGCCCGTTATCTGAACCCCGGCACCGGGCGGTTTTGGACAAGGGACACCTACGCCGGGAGCATCTTCGATCCTCCCAGCCTTCACCGCTACACCTACGTCCACAACGACCCGGTGAATGGCACCGACCCCAGCGGGGAGTTCTTCACGGTGCGCGCGTCGCTTATCGCCATCAGCATAGCTATAGTCGTTGCTAGCGTTTCCTATGTTGGCTACCAACTGCTGACTTCACGAGGAGTGCAAGCCCTGAGGGTTGGCAATGACTTGATAAGCAACAGTCGGAAGGCGACGGATGCGGACATTCAATGGATCGAATCCGGTTTTGCGAAGATAGGCTCCTCGGACTTGAATAGGGCCAGGGATGCGATTCGGGACGGAACCACAGAAGTGTACATTGTGGAGAGGGAGGGAGCGCAACATGGAGCTCACATCGCCATTCTGAAGGGAAAAATATTCATCCCTCAGTCACGAATGAGGCAAGGGGCTGACGTAGCTGCGTTCTTCGCATTCGGGGAATTCCAGCACGACACGATTGGGAATAACTTGTCCGAAAGGGAAGCTCAAGAGCAGCTCGATCGAATCATAAAAGCTCTGAAACCACCGTACAACGCGTGGAAGTTCAAACATGGTCAATAACATGATTGGTAAGCAGATCTCAGTGGCGCAGTTATCGCGAGCACAGCGATCCATTGTTCTTTCCGCAGTCACATTCGAGTACGGGCTGATTCTCGCTTTCCTGTCATGGCTGCTTTCGGTGCGCACTGGTTTGGTATTGGGACTTGTGGCCGCTGGCATCCATCTATTGTTCTGCTCCAACCTGAGGTTAACTGCTCGGCTGATTAGAACCCTTTGCTGGCTACTCTGGAGCACGACGGTTGATTGGCTTGTCCTGACCGGCGGGGCAATTCTCCACTTCCAGGCAATTGGGGCGGGGCTGTTCAAGAACGCTGATGGGTTTTGGCATGTGCTTCAGGTTTCAACGATGCTTGCTGCCGGCGTGCTGGTTGTGAGAACAGCAGTGACATTGGGTCTCCGACTTGTATTGGACTTCCCCCGGGGGGCCAAGTCGGGAAACCGGGGCTAGCACGCGAGAGTGTTTTGCAGGAGCATCAGGATGTTGAACGGGCAAATATCGGGCTGGAGGCTGAGATCGAAATGAACTCCACACGCCAACCAATGCACCAGCCGTGCCATGGAAATATGCACTGGCGCGGCTTCTCGGCCTGCGAACCCTCTCGTGCGAGGAAAGCTCAGCCTACGTCAACTGAACATCCAAACGCCCTGCCCGCCTCGTGGCGCTGTCCCGGTCAACACAGGGGCGTGGTTTGGTGAGCCTGTTTCATCTCAGCACGCCCGGTTCGCTGTTACGAACTTTTTTGGCGTCATAAGAACTGCCGAAGTGCCGTCATAGCGTTTTGGGTAGGTTTGCCGCACTGACATCCACTTTTGCAGCCAAATTGCCGCAGTGCGGTCATAGCGTTGTGACGCCATTGGACATGTTTGCACTTTTCCGGGGGCCGTGAGGTCATGGCCGCACTGCTATCATAGCGGGCCGTTATCTGCCGGTGCATCGGCTTTCGGCCAAACTGGCGTCACACTTATGGCGGCTGCGGCCCTTTAGTTAAGCGGTGATCTGGCGCATGGCGTCGTGGAAGGAAAGGCCGAGCACGCGCATGCAGAAGTCGATGGCGTTGCCGGCCAGGTCCCGTTCGGGCCAGCGCCAGTAGCTGTCTTTGACGATGAGGCCGGGATAGGCGGGCAAAACATAGTTGCCCGCCTCGCGTTCGATGAGTTGGAGGCCGCGTTTTTCCAGCAGCGGGATCAACGGCGCCAGGCGGGCGGCGCGGATTTGCTCACGCGACCAGCGCGGGCCTTTAAGCGAGGGGTTGGTCACAGTCTTTTCTCCAGTGGGGTTGAATGAGGACGCGGTTGACCTGTTTGAGGTCCACGCAGCGGGTCTGGTCGCGGACGGCTTCGATGAGCGATCCCAGGCACAGGTTGCGGGTGCGGCGCAGGAGTCCTTCGCCAGAACGGACGATGAGCGCGAGCGCTTCGGGGGTGAAGGTGTTGTGGCCCAGTCCGGCGCGATCCAGTTGGTCGAGGATGAACGCTTCGACGGTGTCGGGCGCCAGGCAGGAGAGCAGCGCCGAGTAAGTGACGCGGGAGCGGATTTCTTCGTTGATGGACAGCGAGAGTGATTGCAGCAAAGGCGGCTGGCCGATGAGGATCAGGTTGTGCGAGCGGGGAAAGTCTTCGCACAGCAAACGCAGTTTGCGCAGGCAGTCCGGCGGCATGAGGTGGGCGTCGTCACTGATGGGGACGAGCATCTTGCCGGCCCGGTGGACGCTGAAGGCTTGTTGTACCAGGAGGCGTTCGCAGTGGTGGTCGCGGCCCTCGAACTGGATCTGGAAGGCTTCGCAGAGGATGCGCAGCGTGTTGTGGTAAGTGTGGAGGGTGCGATTCACGACGGGCGTGATCACCCGTTTGGGGTCGTGGGTGAGCAGCGCCTGTTTCAAGACGCTCTTGCCGGTGCCGGGTTCGCCGAGCACCAGACACAGGCCGCCTTGCTGGGCGTGGACCTGCCTGAGGCTCCGTTGACCAAGAAGCGTTCGGGCGTTGGCCGAAACGCAATCTTTGAGCTATGAACCACAAGTTAGTTGGCGGTGAAAACGCCCGAGGCGAACAACTCCTTCAACCGCCGCTCCCGATAGGCAAAGATCGCTTCGACATCGCGCCGGACAAACAGCCGGTTGATCAACGTCCCTCCCATCGGGGCATAGCGGATCGAGTCCCGCATCAGCGTGCCCCCGTCCGCTTCCTCGAAGGTGTGTTCGTGATGCCAGAGGCGGTAGGGCCCCCGCACTTGCTCGTCGGCAAAGCCGTGGGGTGGGTTCCATTCCGCAATGCGCGTCCGCCAGCGCAGTGGAAGGCCGTGCACGCGGAGCCGGTAGTCAATCAGGGTCCCGACGCCCATGCGGATGGGTGCGGGAGTCAGGATCTGGAACCGGAGCCACGGCGGCGTGATGGCTTCGAGGTTGCAGGCGTCGGAGAAGAAGTCGAACACCTCCGATCGAGGGCGGGGGAGGTATTGGGTGGCTTCGAAGAGGAATGCTTTCATGGGGGGAGGCTCTGAAAACGTCGCCCGGGTTCCGACGCGCTGTTCCGAGCGGGGAGGATGGCGCCGACAGAACCTGTCTGCGTGCCCCCGCACAGGCAGGCGTGCGCGGCTACTGGGTTTATGGGATGATGGGTTTGAATTTCCAATCGGGTGTGTTACGGGTCTGGCATGTCGAAGTTCTTCGCACCCAACCTCGAAACTCGCGGGCGGATCGTTCGTGGGGTCGCGGCCATTTTGCTGCTCTTGGGGGCCCTGTATGCGCTGACGGAGGCCTGGTGGCTTGGCTTGATCCTGCTGGTTTGCGGCGGGTTCACCTTGTTCGAGGCGGTGCGCGGGTGGTGTGTGGTGCGCGCGTGTGGCGTCAAGACCCGGCTTTGACGCCATTGCGTGAGGCGGTCTTCCGGATGGCTTCCAGCGCGGGAAAGAGATCCTCCAGTTTGTGCGCCACGTGCGCGCGGATCTCGACCAGCGTGGCGGCATAGGCGGCAGCCCCGCGTCCCCCCACGATCAGTTCCACGCCGGCGGGCAGGTAATCCCGGAGCTGACGCAACTCGGATGGCAGAGCGGGATCGTCCTCGGGATACACAATGCTCAGCGCCACGGCCTTGGCCCCCTGATCCCGGGCTGCACCAGCCATCTCGGCGGACGGGAGGCTGGTGCCCAGATAGATCACCTTCCACCCCAGGTTGGCCGCTGCGGCCGACACCAGCACCGCGCCCAATTCATGAATCTGTCCGGACGGCGTGGCCACAATCAGGGTCGGCGCGTTGGGCGGCACCGTGAACTGTTGCGAGTGCCGGCCCAGGAATGTCCGCAGGGCCGAGCTGAGAAAGTGTTCGTGCGCGGCGGTGATCTCGCCGGCCCGCCACAGTTCGCCCACCTGCTGGCTCAGGGGGGCGGCCACCTGCGTGAGCAAGCCTTGGGTTCCCAGGTTCAGGACCGCGTCCCGGAGCCCAGCATTCAGCTCCTTGAGATCCATCGACTTGATTGCTCCCAGGCAGCGGGAGGTGAGTTTGCCGCCCCAATCATGCCGCATGACCTCGTTATCCAAGGACGGTCTGGACGGCGCCGTTGAGCTTTCCTGCAGCAGCGCGCGAAGCCGTTCGTTGTTCAGTTTGGATGCCTGGCCGATGGTATGGCCCGCCGTGGTGACCTCATGGAGCAGCTTCAGCCGCTCGACATCTTCCTCCCGGTACACCCGCCGGTTGGTCGGCGTGCGCGTGGGCGTTACGGCCCCGTAGCGGCGTTCCCAAATCCGGATCACATGCGGACTCAATCCGGTCCGCTTGGAAACCATCCTCATCGTGTGAATCGCTTCGGCCATACAATGTGACAAAAGTTAGTCACATGCGTCATCTAATGTCAATCGGCATATTAGTGTTTGTGTAACATGCTGAATACCAATATGATGTGTAAAACATGTCGGTGGAGCAACAAACCATAAACAGATTCTTGACAAGCGCGGGGTATGTTAGACATATTGTGGACAATGACATCCACAACTGTTGATGGAGGAAGCGCTATGCATATTTGTGAGAAGAAAGTTCGCGGGGCGAGGTCGGCTATGCCGCACCTCGATACCTGTCGGTTGTTTGTGCCGAGTGTCTCAGTCAATCAGCGATTGCGTGGGGCGTCAAAGATCTCGGGGGCACGGCGGTTGGCTGTTGAATTCCAGCACACGTCGTTTGAACTCGAAATCAACCATCACAACGCCCAGAGTTAAGTCTATGACGAAACAGGTGATTGTTGTTGGAGCCGGTCCTGGGGGCCTTGCCACGGCCATGTTGCTGGCGGCCGCCGGGATTCGAGTCAAAGTGGTCGAGCGGTTGCCGCACGTGGGCGGAAGGACTTCGAGCCTCGAAGCGGACGGGTATCGGTTCGATCTCGGTCCGACCTTCTTTCTGTATCCGCGCGTGTTGCAGGAGATCTTTGCGGCGGCCGGGCGAAACCTGCGGGAGGAGGTGCCGATGGTGCGGCTGGACCCGCAGTATCGGATTCAGTTCGGCGCGGGCGGAAAGATCGATGCGACCCCGGATGTGGAGCGGATGGCGCGCCAGATCGCGACCCTTTCGCCGCAGGACGCTGGCGGGTTTGCGGCGTTTCTCAGGGAGAACCGTACCAAGCTGAACCTGTTCGAGCCCTGCCTGGAACAGCCGTATCTCGGGTTGCAGGACATTCTCAATGTGCGGTTGCTCAAGCTGCTGCCCCGGCTGCATCCCACGCAGTCGGTGGACACCTATTTGAAGCGGTTTTTCAAGGATGACCGGGTGCGCCTGGCGTTTTGCTTCCAGTCCAAGTATCTCGGCATGTCGCCGTTCCGCTGTCCGAGCCTGTTCTCCATTCTCTCCTTCCTTGAATACGAGTATGGGGTCTGGCATCCAATCGGTGGTTGCGCAGCGGTGACGCAGGCCATGGCCCGGATTTGTGGGGAGATGGGTGTGGAGATTTGTCTCAACGAACCCGTCGAGGAGATGCTGTTCGCCGGTCGCAAGGCGGTGGGCGTCCGGACTTCCACTGGCATTCATCGGGCGGACGCGGTGGTGGTGAACGCGGATTTTGCCCGGGCGATGACGCGGATGGTGCCGGACCGCCTGCGCCGGCGTTGGACGGACCGGAAGATCGCCCGCAAGAAGTTCTCCTGCTCGACCTTCATGATGTATCTAGGTGTCGAGGGAACCTTCGATTTGCCGCATCACACCATTCACATCGCCAAGGACTATGCGTCCAACCTGAACGACATTGAAAACCGGCATGTGCTGAGCGACGACCCGAGTTTCTATGTGCAGAACGCCTGTGTGACGGACCCCACGCTGGCTCCGGAGGGGCACAGCGCGCTTTACCTGCTTGCTCCCGTGACGCACCAGCACCCGAACGTGGATTGGGCCCGGGAACGCGCCCGGTATCGGAGCCTGCTCCTGGAGAAGGTGGCCCAGGCTGGTTATGGCGAACTGGAGGGCCGGATTCGCTACGAGCGGATCATTACGCCGGCGGATTGGGACACCCGCTACGAGATCCACCTCGGGGCGACCTTCAATCTGGCTCACAGCCTCGATCAGTTGCTTCACCTGAGGCCGCGGAACCGGTTTGAAGACGTCGATTCCGTTTACCTGGTTGGCGGAGGAACGCATCCGGGAAGTGGCTTGCCGGTGATCTTCGAGTCGGCCCGGATCAGCAGTCGCCTGGTTTTGGAGGACCTTGGAGTGCGCGCGGGCGCCGCGATGCCCGTCGGACGGGATCTGACGGGCGTTGAACAGAAGTCGCAGGCTGCGTTGTGATCGATTCCCGTCCAGTCCCTGCTGCGCCCTCTTGCCTGCCAGAGAGGGGAGGCTGCGATGTGCTGCATGCGGTGCAGTGCGCGCGATCGGCTCAACCGGGATGGGTTGGAACGCCGCTGAAATCACGACTCAAGATCCTCCGGAGATTCCGGGGATTGGCGGCCGAGCAGGCGCCGCGACTGGCCGGCCTCTCCTCGGCGTCTCGTCGCCGGCCGCTCAGCGAAGTGCTGACGGCTGAGGTTGTCCCCCTGCTCGATGCGGTGAAATTTCTCGAACGCGAGGCCCCTCGGATTCTGGCCCCTCGCAGGCTGGGCCGTCGAGGCCGGCCGGGCTGGCTGTTTGGGGTGAAGGCGGAGATCCGTCGGGAGCCCTTCGGGGTGGTGCTGGTCATTGGCCCCTCGAACTATCCTTTGTTCCTTCCCGCCGTGCACGCTCTTCAAGCCTTGGCTGGGGGCAATGCCGTGGTGGTGAAGCCGGGCGTCGGCGGCGGCGAGGTGATGCGTGGGGTTCTCGATCTCCTGCATCACGCCGGCCTGGATCATCGCCTGATCCAGGTGCTGCCCGAAGCCTCCTCAGGTGCGGCGCACGCCATCGATGCCGGGGTGGACAAGGTGGTGCTCACCGGGTCGGCGGAGACCGGGAGCCGCGTCCTCAATCAACTGGCCGGCCGGCTCATTCCGGCGGTGATGGAGTTGTCCGGATGCGATGCCGCCTTGGTGCGTGCGGATGCGGATCTGGATCTCGTGGTGCGTGCGCTGCGGTTTGGGACCCTGCTGAACCAGGGGGCCACCTGCATCGCGCCCCGGCGTGTATTCGCGCACCGCTCGATCGCCACCGAACTGGAAGGCCGCCTCGCCCAGGCCTTTGCCGAGGACTCCGTGGATCAGGGTGAGGTGTCACTCAAGCCGGAGTGGGCGGCGGTCATCCGGGAGGCGCTGAGTGGCGGCGCTCATCTGGTCAGCGGGGTCCTGCTCGAGTCCGACGGCTGCCGTCCGCCGCTGGTGCTGGCCGGCGCGCACCCGGCGATGCGGTTGCTGCAAAACGACGTGTTTGCTCCGGTGCTGTCCATCGTCACCGTGGCCGATGATCACGAGGCCATCGAGCTCGCGCGCCAATGTCCGTATGCCCTGGGGGCCGCGATCTTCAGCCGCAATCTCCGCGAAGCCGAGGTGCTGGCGGGTCTGGTGCCGGCCGGCGTGGTGGTGATCAACGACATGATCGTGCCCACTGCCGACCCGCGTCTGCCCTTCGCCGGCCGGCAGCGCAGTGGATTTGGCGCCACGCGCGGCGCGGAAGGGCTGCTCGAGATGACCACCCCCAAGGCCATCGCCGTGCGCCGGACCACCTGGCTCCCGCATCTTGAACCCGCACAATCCAGTGATGCTGCTTTGTTCGAGAACTATCTGTTGGCGGTGCATGGGACACGTTGGTTGGCCCGGATCAAGGCGGGTTGGAGAATGCTGAATGGCATGGGCGGGCGAACTCGCCGTCCGGTCTTGCCCAGCACCGCATCCCGAAAGGCCGCGCCATGATTCAGCCATTGTCCCGCAATGCTCCGTTCGGCGAGAGCGTCGAGGCCGCCGGGAGTGCGGCGTGTGCCCCGCAACCGACCGCCACTCCCACTTGCGGCAGGAGCCGGCGTGAGGAGGCTTCCGTTCCCCAGACATCGGACAATGGCCTTCTCGTCTCGGCCCCTGCGCTCCCCTTGCATCCCGGTGCCGATCGACACGCCGCACCCTCGAAGCGCCAGGTTGCGTTGCCGCAGGTCTCCCCGGTCTGGCTCGGGTTGTTCCGGTGGTATGCCCGCCGGTTTGTTTCGCGGCATTTTCACACCGTGCGTTTGGCCGGGCATACCGCCGTGCGTGAGGATCTGCCGCTGGTGCTGTATGCGAACCACGCCTCCTGGTGGGATCCCATGATGCTTATGTTGTTGCAGCAGCGAATGGCCCCGGGGCGGACCCATTACGCGCCCGTGGACGCCCGGGCCATCGAGCGCTACGCAATGTTCAAGCGCATGGGGTTCTTCGGCGTGGAACAGCAGCATGCGCGCGGTGCCGTGCAATTCCTCCGGACGAGTCAGGCCATCCTGAATCAGCCCGGCACCGCCCTGTGGATCACCCCGCAAGGCCGGTTTGCCGATGTGCGCGAGCGGCCCTTGCACTTCCACCGCGGCCTGGGTGCTTTGGCGGCTCGCTCGCGTCGCACGCTGTTTCTGCCCATTGCCCTCGAATACACGTTTTGGGAGGAGCGCCTGCCCGAGGCGCTCGTCTGGATGGGGCAGCCCACTGTGGTCGAGCGCGGTGAGGAGTTTGATGAGGGGACATGGACCCGCTTGTTCGAGCGCGAGTTGCTGGGCTTGCAGGAGCGGCTGGCGGTCGCGGTCATGCGCCGGCGATCCGAGGATTTTCAGGTTATCTTGAAGGGCGCCCGCGGAGTGACGCGGGCTTATGACACCTGGCGTGCACTCGTGGCCCGGTTGCGGGGCCGGCCGTTTCAGAAGGAGCACGGGACTCTATGAACCTCGAATGGCTGGCGATTGCAGGTTTGACGTTGGCGGCGGTTCCCGCCGGGCTGTTCCTTTGGAACTTCTTCCTGGTCCGCCCGCCTCGAAGCGCTTCTCGCCCGGCCTTGCGCGAGGGTCCCTCCGCGGTGTCCGTCCTCATTCCCGCCCGCAACGAGGCCGCCAACATCGGGCCGGCCCTGGACTCGATCCTGGCCAATCACGGCGTGGAGTTCGAGGTGGTGGTGCTGGACGATGGGTCCACGGATGGCACATCCGAGATTGTGAAATCGTACGCACGCCGGGACGGACGCGTCCGGTGCGAGGCGGCGCCGCCATTGCCGGACGGTTGGTGCGGCAAGCCGCATGCCTGCCACGTCCTGGCCGGGCACGCCCGTCATGGCTGGCTGGTGTTCCTGGATGCGGACGTGCGTCTGGCGCCGGATGCATTGCCTCGGATGGTTGCCTTCATGCAGCGCAGCGGGGCGGCCTTGGCCAGTGGCGTGCCCCGGCAGATCACCGGGACTTTCTCCGAACGGCTGCTCATTCCACTGGTGCACTTTGTGTTGCTTGGGTTCCTTCCGGTCTGGCGGATGCGGCGCTGCACCAAACCCGCCTATGCGGCCGGGTGCGGCCAGTTGTTCATCGCCGAGGCCCGGACTTACCATGCCACGGGGGGCCACGCGCGGATCCGGTCCACCTTGCACGATGGGATCCGGCTGCCGCGCTTGTTCCGGCAGAATGGATTCCGGACAGACCTGTTTGACGCCACCGACGTGGCCTCGTGCCGCATGTATGCCGGGGCCCGTGAGGTGGTGAAGGGTTTGATGAAGAACGCCCACGAGGCGCTGGCCTCGCGCGTGATGATCGCGCCGATGAGCGCCTTTCTGCTCGGCGGGCAGGTGTTGCCCTGGGCCTTGCTGGCGGCCTGGACAACGCTCTCGTCAGAGGCGCGCTGGATGTCGGTCGCCGGCGCGGGGCTCGGTCTGTTGCCCCGGCTATGGGCTGCGATCCGGTTCCGCCAATCGTTGTTGGGCGCGGTGTTGCATCCCTTCTCCGTTCTGCTTTTCGTGTTCATCCAGTGGGTGGCGTTCGCCAGGACGGTGCGCGGCAAGCCCACCCAGTGGCGGGGGCGCGCCTATGCGGTGCGAGCCGGCGCGCCTGCCCCGACACATTCCGCTGGACCCGCGATGGCGCACCCGAAAGGCCGCTGGATGATGCGCCGCACGACAATGTTTTGTGTGGCGGCGTTGGTGCTCGGTTCCGGGTTGGCGCGCATTCACGGTGGGGATGCGGGTCGGAAGCCTCCGGGCGAAGCCTCGGATTCCGCAGATGCGACGCCCTGCCAGCTCAAGGAGATTCAACTCGAGGATCAGTTTGGCGCCACGCATCGTTTCACCTTTCCAGCCTCGGCCCCGATGGTGTTGCTCGCGGCGGACAAGAAGGGGTATGAACGGTTGACGCCGTGGATCGAAGCGGCCCGTGAACGCTGGAGCGCCCGGGCGAGTGTGGTGGGGGTGGCCGACATGCGGGGGGTGCCCGGTGTTCTGCGCGGGATGGTGCGGGGCAAGTTTCGATCCGCAGAATCGTATCCGGTGCTGCTGGATTGGAACGGGGCTGTTCTTGGGTGCCTGCGTCCGGAGAAGGGCGTGCCCAATGTTTATCTGATCGATGCGCAAGGCCTCGTTGTGCTGCATGCTTCCGGCGAGGCCTCTGACTCGGAATTGAAACGGTTGGAAGCCGGGGGGTGCATCTTGACACTGTCCTCGAACGCAATTCCGGCCGGGGCGCGGCATTGATGCCGCTTCAGCATTCGCAAGCCCGCGGAACCAGCGCTTCATCGAGTGCCCTTCGGACGTGGAAACGGCCTGAAGGCTCCGGGAGCAGTGTCCAGATGCACCCGAAGCCGGGCTTCCTCAGGACATTGGCTTGACTCGGCAGGGGCAGGTGGAGCATTAACCCGGGCGAATGCCAGCACGGGCCGGAGGCCCGGGTCGGATCTCGAACTTGATCCATGTCTCGTGGGGGCGCGGCGGCGAAGGCACCCTTGCCGCGCACGCACCCGTCCTGCTTTGACGAGAGTCCATTTGAGGATTCGTCCGATTCGGGCGCGGTAACCTTCCGAAGGCTGGTGCAAGACGCTTTGAAATGAAGAGACTTCTCCGGCGGAAAACGGTGGCGGAATTGCAGATGGAAGCCCACACGGACAACCGTCTGCATCGCGCCCTGGGGCCCGGCAACCTGACCGCGCTGGGCATCGGGGCCGTGATTGGCGCCGGCATCTTTGTGCTGACGGGCCAGGCGGCGGCCAAGTACGCCGGGCCGGGCATCGTGTATTCGTTCCTGCTGGCCGGAATCGCCTGCGCGTTCGCGGGGCTTTGCTACGCCGAACTCGCCGCGATGCTGCCGATGTCCGGGTCCGCCTACACCTATGCCTACGCGACTCTGGGCGAGTTCATTGCCTGGATCATCGGGTGGGACCTCATTCTCGAATACCTGTTCGCCGCCTCGACTGTGGCCGTTGGCTGGTCGGGCTATGTCGTGTCGTTCCTGAAGGATGTCGGGATCAACATTCCCCCCGAGTACACCGGCGCGCCGTACAACCACGTTGCGCCGGCCGACGCCGGCTGGAATATGTGGCGCTTGTTCACGGAAGGTTGGGTGCATACCGGCGCGGTGTTGAACGTGCCGGCCATGATCGTCGTGGCCGTCATCACGGCGCTCCTCGTCATTGGCATCCGCGAGTCCGCCGGGTTCAACAATGTCATCGTGGCAGTCAAACTGTTTGTGATCCTCACCTTCATCGCCGTGGGCGCGGCGTTCATCAACCGCCAGAACTGGATCCCCTTTGTCCCCCCCGCGCAAGGGGAAGGGATCTTCGGCTGGGGCGGGGTGTTGCGGGCGGCGGGCGTGATCTTCTTTGCCTATATCGGGTTCGACGCCGTTTCCACCGCGGCCCAGGAGGCCCGGAAGCCGCAGCGCGACATGCCCATCGGCATTCTGGCGTCGCTGGCCATCTGCACGGTGCTGTATGTGGCCGTGGCGCTCGTGCTGACGGGCATCCTCAACTACACCCATCTCAACGTGCCCGACCCGATGGCCGTCGCCATCGATTCCCTCGGCGCACAGGTCGCGTGGTTGCGTCCGATCATCAAGATCGGCGCCATTGCCGGGCTCTCGTCGGTGATCCTGGTGATGATGATGGGGCAGCCGCGCATTTTCTATTCAATGTCCAAGGACGGACTGCTGCCGCCGGTGTTCAGCCATGTGCATCACCGGTTTCGCACGCCGTGGCTGGCCACGATGCTGACCGGGTTCATCGCGATGCTCATGGCGGGTCTGTTCCCGATTGGCTTGTTGGGGGAACTGGTGTCCATCGGCACGCTGCTGGCGTTTGTCATCGTTTGCCTGGGGGTCTTGGTGCTGCGGCTGCGGCATCCGGAGATCCAGCGCCCGTTTCGCACCCCGGCCTTCTGGCTGGTGTGCCCGCTGGGGGCCTTGACCTGCGCCTGGCTGATGTACGGCCTGCCGCGGGACACCTGGGCGCGGCTCGTCGTGTGGCTCGTCATCGGGCTGGCCATCTACTTCGCCTACGGCCTCCGTCACAGCCGACACGGCAAGGGCGGCGCATTGGCTCCGCCGGTTTGAACACCCCTGCCGGACCGGGTCTCAGACGGAGCCTTCTATGCTTCATTGCGTCCCCAAAGTCAGTGGTCCTTCACGGAGTTCCCTTCACGGGGAGCCCGTTGCGCACTCTTGGGCGAGCCGTTCCTGGTAAGCCATCCGGAGTCCGGCGGTGTGCGGACTCGACCGGAGGCGCTGTCCATCCACTGCGCCCACTTCCACCACCCCCAGAGAACTGAGGGTGACAAAGGCGCCGTCGGATTGGGCCAGCCGCCGCGCTGTGCCGCTTTCCTCGGCAGGCAGCAGGCCGACGGCTGGCGCCAGTTCCAAGACAACCGCCCGCGTGATGCCGGGCAGGAGTCCGGCCTGGACGGGGGGCGTCAATATCCGGTTTCCCTCGACCCAGAACAGGTTGCCGCTCGAGGTTTCACACAATTCGCCGCGCGCGTTCAACAACAGGGCTTCATCGGCCCCGGCCTGTTCCGCCTCCGCCCGTGCCAGGACCTGCAGCAGCTTGTTGGCGGTCTTCCAGCGTGACAACGGATCGTCGGGTGGGAGTCGGAACCGCGAGGTGGCCAGGGCCCAGCGCAGGTCCGAACGGCCTGCGGCTTCGGGAAGGGGATGCAGGCTCATGACCACGGTGGGGTTGGTCGCGCCACGCGGGGAATAGCCGCGCGCACCGACGCCCCGGCTCAACGTGATGCGCAGCACGGCCTCGGGCAGGGCGTTGGCATCGACCAAACGATCCACCGCGTTGCGCAGCTCGTCTGCGGGAAAGGGCGGATCAATGTGCAGCCCGGCCGCACCATCTTCCAGGCGCCGCAGGTGTTGCGCCCAGCGAAACGGTTGGCCCTGGCTCACGCGAAGGCTTTCAAAGACCCCGTCGCCATACAGGAACGAACGGTCAAACACCGGGACGGTCGCCTCCGGCTCCGGAACCAGCTTGCCATTCAGAAACACGATCATGCGGGCTGGATGCTGGGCATGGGTTGCCGCTTGCCGGCCGCGAGCAGCGCCATCCGAAACCCCTGGGCTTTGGCGATGGTCTCCTCGTATTCGGCGGCGGGATCGGAGTCGGCCACGATGCCGGCGCCGGTGTGGAAATGAATCGCCCCGTGGACGCACACGGCGGTCCGGATGGCGATGCTGAGCTGGCTTTCGCGGTTGAACCCGAGATAGCCGAGCGCGCCGGTATAGGGGCCGCGCGTCACGGGCTCCAGTTCATCGATGATCTGCATGGCACGGATCTTGGGCGCACCGGTGATGCTGCCGCCGGGAAAGCAGGCCGCGAGCGCGCCGAGATGGGTGACCTCGGGCCGGAGCTGTCCTTCCACCGTCGAGACCAGGTGTTGCACGTGGGAAAATCGTTCCAACCGGAACAGGTCGGGCACGCGCACCGACCCGAACTCACAGACGCGCCCCAGGTCGTTGCGCAGAAGGTCGGTGATCATCACCAGTTCCGCCTGTTCCTTGGGACTGGTCTGGAGTTCATACGCCAGCCGCGTGTCCTGCTCCGGATCGGCGCCGCGCGGCCGCGTGCCCTTGATCGGGCGGGTGCGGATGTGACGTCCGCTCAACCGCAGGAACAACTCCGGGGACGAGGAGGCAATCTGGAATGCGCCACAGTCCAGGTAGGCGGCAAAAGGGGCGGGAGAGACCACCTGCAGGCGCTGAAAGAATTCCCAGGGGTCGAGTCCGGCTTTCACCGTCAACCGGCGGGCGAGATTGACCTGGTAGATGTCGCCGGCGCGGATGTAGGCACGGGCGCGCTCGACGGCGGCCAGGTAGGCGTCGGCACTCAAGGTGGAACGCGGAGCGGAGAGCGCGGAACGCGGAGCGGAGAGCACGGAACGCGGAGCCCGGGTGAGCAGGTTCAGCCACCACTCCTTTTGGGATCGAGCCTGGTCCCTTGATCGGGAGCCGTCGGTGCGCAGGCCGGTCGAGATGAGGTGGGTCAGGCCCAGGGCGTGGTCGAACACCACGAGGCTGTCGTAGAGGCCCAGGTGACAGTCAGGCAGTTCCAGGTCGTTCACCGCGCGCCGGGTCAGGCACGATTCCAATCCGTCCTTCAGCTCATAGCCCCAGCACCCGAAACAGCCGCCCAGCGGGAACGGCACGTCCACTTCGTCGAGGATCTCGCAGCGGGCGAGCAGCGAATCGAGGATCGGCCAGGGATTGCCGAACAGGAGGCGGACCTCGTCTGCCGTGCGCATCTCGCACCGGCTGCCCCAACTGGTGAACGTCAGGAACGGCCGGGCGGTGACGAAGGAATAGCGTCCCTGGACAGGATCCTGCAGCGCGCTGCGCAACAGGACGATGCCCGGTTCGCCCGCGAGCTGGTCCACCAGCGATTCGGGCGTGTGCTCGGTTTCGATTGGGGAGACTACGTCCTGCATGTGCCGCAGGGGGCCCGGTCGGGCTGACCCGGGCCAGGGCTGGAATTGTTGTCGTTCAGGAAAACGCCTCCGGCACGCGGTCGGGCGGACCGACCCGGCGCACGTAATCCATGATGGTTTCCACGGCTTGATCGGCCGAGTCCGTGACGGTGAACAGGTCGAGGTCGCCCGGGCTGATGAAACCGTGGTGATTCTCCATTTGCGATTTCATCCAGCGGAGCAGGCCGCTCCAGAACTGTTTGCCGAAGAGGATCAGGGGGAACCGGGGCAGGCGCTCGGTTTGCACCAGGGTGGCGACCTCCGCCAGTTCATCCAGGGTGCCGAACCCGCCCGGCATGTAAACGAAGCCCATGCTGTACTTCACAAAGCAGACCTTGCGGGAGAAGAAGTAGTGGAAATCCAGGGGCATGTTGGCGTAGCGGTTGGGCTTCTGCTCGAAGGGCAGCTCGATATTGAGCCCGACCGAGCGTCCGCGCCCTTGCGCCGCGCCCTTGTTGGCGGCCTCCATGATGCCTGGTCCGCCGCCGGTGATCACCGCCAGCCCCTCCTGCGCCAGCCGTTTGCTCAGGTTGACCGTCTGCTTGTAACAGGGATGGCCGGGTTTCATGCGGGCGGAGCCGAAGACCGACACGGCCGGGCCGACCTTGGACATGGTCTCGAAGGAATCCACGAACTCGGCCATGATGCGGAAGATGCGCCAGGGATCCTCGCGGATGAAATGGCTGTTGCCGGAGCCGGTTGTCATGCCTGCGAGTATGGGCCAGGCGGGGCCATGAAACAAGGGGCGCGTGCCCGCTCAAGCGCATCGGTCCCTGCCCAGGCGGCACCACAGGAAGCCGAACGGGTGCGACAGCAGCGTCCGCAGCACCAGCCATTGAACGGATCGTCGCGACACCTTGATGCGCGTGGCGGGGTCCAGGACGCGTCCGGTCCGGACCAGGTCGATGGTGCGCCAGCCGATGAGGATGGGGAGGGCGCAGGAGATCCGGACGCGCGCCAGACGGTGCGGATAGGCGTTCGTGTAGAGCCAGCCCTCGTCCAGGTGCGCTTGGGCCCGATCCAACCAGGCGTCAAAGACGGGACGCAGCGCTGGCTCCGAGCGGGCATCCAGCAGCTCCCGCGGAGCCAGGCTCACGGATCGAAGCTGTTCCAAAGGCAGGTAACAGCGGCCTTGACGGAGGTCCCGGGGCAGGTCGCGCAGGATGTTGACCAGTTGCAGTCCTTGTCCGTAGTGGACGCCGAGCCGGATCATGTCCGCCTCCGAGCGCTCGCATCGGGGTTGGAGATGCGCGAAGCAGACGCGGGTCCAGAATTCCCCGACACATCCCGCCACGCGATAGGTGTAATCCTCGAGGTCGTCGGCGGTGGCGAGGGGGATGACGTTGGACTCGGAGGCGTTGGCGAAGCGTTGGAGATCGAGCGACTGACCGCTGATAATGGTGGCCAGGACCTGTCGGACCAGGTGGCGGTCCTGTTCTGGAAGCCGGTTCAGCAACGTCAGCGCCTCCTCGGTGCGGGTGAGGAGGATGGCCTCCGCCGGGTTGCCCTGGTCTGCGGACAGGGGCTGGAAATTCACGGGGCTGGAATCCGTGCCGGCAATCCGACGTCCGAACTGATCCAGCGCGGCGAGTCGTTCGTCTGCGGGCAGTCGGGTGGTATCCGCGATGGTGTCCGAGGTGCGGGCCAGGAGATAGGCCAGGCGGATGGGTTCCCGCACGCCGGCGGGCAGCCACTGGAGCGAGAGATAGAACGATCGCGAGACCTGGCGCAGGAGGTCGCGCAAGAGGTCCTGGTGCGTTTGACGGGCCGTAGTGCTCAAAGAAGCTGGAAACCTCTGCCGCCGCCCGGTCTCAGCGCGGTTTCAACACCCGGGTCCAGCGGGTCAGTTGGTGTTTGACCGCCGCGCTTCCGGGCGAGCCGGTCGCGGTTCGGCGCTGCATGGCGCGCGCGAGGTCGAACGCGCCGGTCACATCCCGCTGGAAGGCGGGGTGGACGGATTGCCATTGTTTCAGGGTCAACTGATTCAGGTCGGCGCCCAGTTGCTCGGACAGCGCCACCGCGCGGCCCACGGCATGGTGGGCCTCCCGGAACGGGACCCGCTTTCGGACGAGGTCGTCTGCCAGGTCGGTGGCGAGGAGGGCGGGGTCGGCGGCGGCCTGGCGACAGGCGGCGGCGTTGACCCGGGTTTTCGACAGCATCCCGGCGGTGAGGCGGAGGCAGGCGCGGATGGTGTCGGCGGTGTCGAAGAGCCGTTGCTTGTCCTCCTGTAAATCCCGGTTGTAGGTCATGGGCAAGCCTTTGAGCAGGGTGAGGAGCGCCATGAGGTTGCCGATCACCCGACCGCTCTTGCCACGCGTCAGTTCGGCGATGTCCGGATTCCGCTTCTGCGGCATCAGTGAGGAGCCGGTGGTGTAGGCGTCGTCCAGGCGGATGAAGTTGAACTCGCGGCTTGACCACAGGATGAGGTCCTCAGCCAGCCGCGACAGGTGCACGGCCATCAACGCGCCCGCGGCGCAGAACTCGACCACGAAATCCCGGTCGCTGACGGCATCCATCGAGTTCTGGGTCACGCGCGGTTTGCCTTGGGCATCTACGAAGCCGAGCAACCGGGCCGCGCGCTCCCGATCCAGGGGCAGGGGGGTGCCGGCGATCGCGCCGCTGCCGAGCGGGCAGACATTGGCGCGATCCGCGCAATCCGCCAATCGTTGGAAATCGCGTTCGAACATTTCCAGGTAGGCCAGGAGGTGGTGGGCCATGGACACGGGTTGGGCCCGCTGCAGATGGGTGTAACCGGGCACCCAGACTTCGGCGTTCGGGGCGGCGAGTTGGAGCAGGGCGCGTTGGAGGGTGCGCAGGTCGGATTGCACCCCGGCGATTTCGTCCCTGAGCCAGAGCCGCATGTCCAGCGCCACCTGATCGTTGCGGGAGCGGCCGGTGTGCAGCCTGGCGCCGGCGGGGGTGCGCCGGGTGAGGGCGGCCTCGATGTTCATGTGCACATCCTCGAGGTCCTGGCGCCAGCGGAACTTTCCGGCGGCGATCTCGCGTCCGATGGCTTGCAAGCCCTTCGCGATGGCGGCGTATTCGGCGCTTGAGAGCAGGCCGGCCTGCCGGAGCGTGTCGGCATGAGCCAGCGAGCCCTGGATGTCCTGTTTCCAGAGCCGTTGGTCAAAGGAGACACTCTCGGTGAACGCCGCCACCTCGCGGGCCGGGCCGGAGGTGAATCGTCCGCTGCGGGACACCACGCGTGATCGTCGGGATTTGGTCGCCACGAGGTGGAAATTGCGTCCGCGAATTCCAAAAGTCACTCTGAAATCAGCGTTGCCGTGGCGGCGAGGGTGTGAAATCGTTCGGGCGTGGACCCCGTGAGCCAGTTCAAGTTTGCCTGTCCGGTGTGCGGGCAGCATTTGGAGGCGGGTGTTGAGGAGGAGGGACGGACCACGGAATGCCCGAGCTGTTTCAAGAAGTTGACCGTTCCGCAGGCGCCCACGGGGACCGGAACCAAGCTGATCATCACGGCCTCCCTGGCGGACGCACGGCGGGTGCCTGCGACCCCGGCGGTTGAGCCCGGTGCGCAACCGGCCAACCGTCCACGGGTCAGAGGGCCGGCCCTGTACATTGTCCTGGCCCTGTTGAGCGTTCTGGTGGCGGCCGGGGCAATTGTGCTGGTCAAGCGCGGTCAATCGAAACCTGCGCCCGAGCCTCCGCCGACGCCGCGATTATGGACGGAACGTACCGAGGCGTTGAGGCTCGTCGAGGGGCCGGTGCGGGGGAGCTTGAGCGGATGGGATTTCAGCCTGACGACGGCCGTCTGGCAGGACACCCGGCTGATTCTTCGCCAGGATGGTCGTCAACCCGAGGCCCTTCGGTTGCAGATCAGCTTCCCGTTGCAGGGGGGGGAGTTGGTGCCCGGGAAGGCCTTCCGTCTCGGACCGGACGATCCGCCGTTTGAGCCGCCCATCCGGATACTCTGGAAGGCGGCGGACGGAACCGAGAAGAGCGAAGCGGTGTGTTCGAAGTATCTGTTGTGGGTCGAGTTCGACAAGGTTTCGAAGTCTGCCGTGGGCGGGCGGATTCACTTGTGCCTGATGGATTCGCAGCGGAGCTGGCTGGCTGGCCGGTTCTCGGCAACGATTCGCACCCGGGTGAAGTGACGGGCCGGTTCAGCGGATCTGGTCCAGGCAATGGGTCAGGAAGGGAAGCAACTGCTTCTTGCGGGACACCACGTCGTTCAGTTCGAAGATCCCCGGCTCGATTTCCGGATAGTCGATCGTGTCCATCATCTCCTTGTCCGCGGCCAGCAGCAGCAGGGAGTTGCGACGGGTGACATCGGTCACCAACAGGGCGGCAAAGAAGCAGCCCCGCTGGGTTCGATACGCTTGCAGCGCCTCCATCACGGCTGTCTTGCTGTGCCAGAACTGCGTGAACCCGATTTCCTCGATTTGGGCGACACTGAACCTCTTGCCATGCTCGGTGTACTCCTTGCAGTCGCTGGTGATCGCCTGGGCGGCCGGGCGCGAAACCAGGATGGAGCCGGAGCGGAACAAGTCCTCGGCGAAGCGTGTGGCGTTCACACCCGCCAATTCCTCCAGCCGCTTCAGCACGTCCGCGTCCCGCCCGGTGGTGGTGGGAGAACTGAGGTTGAGCGTGTCGGCGATCACGCCGGACAACAGGAGCCCGGCCACCTCCTTGGGCATGGGTACGCTGTGGCGGAAGAATCCATCCGCCACAATTGTGCTCGTCGAGCCGACGGGGTCGTTGAGGAAATAGATCGGGCGGGAGGTCATCAACGTCCCGATGCGATGGTGGTCCACGATCTCGATCACCTCGGCCTCGTCGGCGCCGTGCACGGCCTGGGAAAGCTCGTTGTGATCCACCAGAATCAGGCGGCGCCGGGCCTCCTTGAGGAAGTCCGACTTGGAGAGAATCCCGACGGTGGTTCCGTCCTCCCCGAGGACCGGGAAGGCGTGGAGATAGGATTGCTGTGCGGCGCGCTGCGCGGACTTGAGCGGTTCATCGTCGCGGAAGCTGAGGAAATCCTCGTCGATCATGTGACTGATGGTGATCGAGGCCCGGCAGAGCATGGCGGTGGTCATGGAATCGTGGGGGGACAACAGCAGGCTCACCTGCCGGCGCCGGGCGGCGGCGATGGTTTCCTCGCGGATATCCAGATTGCCAGTCACCACCACACAGCGAACCCCGGCCTCGACGGCCAGTTGCTGCACGTCGTGACGGTCTCCCACCACGACCAGCATCTGGCGTGGCGGATACTCGTGGAGTCGCTGCTGGAATGATTCCAGGGACATGCCACCGATCATCAGGGTCAGATCCTCTTCCTGGTCCGGGTCCTCGGCATGGATGAGCTTTGCGCCCAAGGTGCGCGCAACGCCCTGCAGGGAGGCCAGGACGCGGCGCGATTCAAACAGCCGATCCGGCCCCGGCAGATGGAATTGCATCATCTTGAACACGTTCGCCAAGCCCAGGCAGCGCTGCTGCCGGTCCAGGACGGGCAGCACACGCAGGTTCTTGTGATCCATCCAATCCAGCGCCTCGGCCATCGGGGTGTCAGGCAGCGCGCTCAGGACATTGCGCTGCATCACATCCCGCACCCGGGGAGACACGTCGGCCACAAACCGGGGGGCGGGCACCCCGAACCGCTGCAGCACAAAGTCAATCCGCTCGTTGGTGTCGCCACAGCGCGCCGCCACCGCCTCCGGAAGCCCCGTGCGGCGCTTGAACTCCGCGTAACCAATGGCGGAACAGATGGAATCGAGGTCCGGATTGCGATGACCGATGACCAGCACTTCATTCATGAGATCAGGGATGTGGTTCCGATGCACAGTCCGCCGGGCCAGACAGCATTCTCCCGTGGGCGTCAGCGCGGGTTTCTTGGCATCCGGGCGGGGCAGAAGCTAGTGTGCGGCACCCGCCGGGGGCAAGGCTTCAGTGGGTGCAGACACTGCCGGGTGTGATTGAGGTGGGTGAGGTCTTCAGGCGCGGCTTGTTCTGGAGACAGGATGAACCGGATGAACAGGATGGAAACTGCCATGGGGCAACCCGGAATCCTGCCCTTCCTGTTCCTCCTGTCATGGCTGGGTTCTTGTGTGTTGGGCTGTGGCTGGGGAAGGCGTCGGGGGTGACGTCAGGCGGGGGGTGATGTGCTTTTGTGGGCGCGTCGGCAGAGCGGGAGCGGGGACGGCGCTTTCGAGGGGCTGTCGTGCGTCCGCATCCCCGCCGTGCCCGCGAAAAGCGGTGTCGCGCTTCGCCTGCCACCGCACTCCAAGAGTGCTTGGGCTGGAAGGGTGACGACCGGCGCCTGGGGCCTCTGCATTCCTTTGGCCGATCCCCCTCACCCATTTCTAATCACGCCCGGACGCTCTTGTGCACAATGCCCCCTATACACGCGACGAGCGGTTTGCTAAGGTGCGGACACTTATGCCACTCGACGACATCCTGCTGGAAGCGGAGGAGAAGATGATGAAGACCGAGGAGGTGGTGCAGCACGAATTTGCCAGCGTGCGCACCAGCAAAGCCTCTCCGGCCTTGGTGGAAAACATCATGGTGGAGGTTTACGGCTCGACCATGCGCTTGCGCGAGGTGGCCGGCATCACCACGCCCGAGCACCGGATGCTGGTGATCCAACCTTGGGACGTCGGCAGCCTGCATCCCATCGAGAAAGCCATCCAGAAGGCGAACATCGGCCTGAACCCGTCCATCCAGGGCAAAATCATCCGCCTGGTCATGCCTGAACTCAGCGAGGAACGCCGGCAGGAGTTCGTCAAGCTCGCCCACAAGATGGCTGAGCACGGACGCGTAGCCATCCGCCATGTCCGGCGCGATGCCATCGAGCACATCAAGAAGGAATCCAAGACGGGCGGGGTCAGCGAAGAGGATGTCGAGCACGCGGAAAAGGAAGTGCAGAAGCTGACCGACCAGTTCATCAAGAAGATCGACGATCACCTGGCCCACAAGGAAAAGGAGATCATGACGGTGTAGGCGCCCGCTTTCCGAGCCGGTTTTCACAGGCGCCGAGGTGGCGCGGCGGGCGGGCAGGGGACGTCCAAAAAGCGACGGGCTGGAGCAGTTTGGGAAAGGTCGTAGCCATCATGGAGACCGGGCGTCCGGCGCTCCGGCGCTCCGGCGCCCAGGCCGCGCGGCAGTGCAGCTCTACCACCCCAAAGCTCTGTGAAATCGGTCCGGCATTCCGGGCCTTGGTGCGTGCGGGCCCAAGACTCATAGGGCCGCCTTGCGTTGGCTCCTCCGGATGGGACCGGAAGGACGCATGGACAAGCGCCGGGCACCGGACTACCCTCGGCGCACACCAAAGCACCGAGATCCCATGAAACCATTCACCTTGCTGGGCCGGGTGTGTGCCGTCCTCGGAGTCAGTCTTCTCTTACCCAACCACGCGCTTGCTCAACGCCAGATCCCCGCAGAACTCAAGGACTGGCAGGACTGGGCGACTTGGGAGGCGAGACACCGCAACTGCCCGACGCCGTTCAACGACGCCAGCAACCACGTTTGCTTCTGGCCGGGCAAACTGTCGCTCTCGGCGGACCAGAAATCCGCGGCGTGGGAACTGAGCGTGACGGTCTTCAGCAAGACCTGGGTGCCGCTGCCCGGCGGCGGTGACACCTGGCCGATCGAGGTGCGCACGGATGGCGCGGCCGCGGCTGTGGTCGAGCATGACGGACAGCCCAGTGTCGAACTCCTGCCGGGACAGCACACCCTTTCAGGCGCATTCCGTTGGGAAGGCGAAATGCCGCAGCTCGTCCGGGTGCCGCGCGAAGTGGGTGTGCTCTCGCTTGCCCTCGAAGGCCGGAAGGTCGATCTCCCGAACTGGGACGACACGGGTAACCTCTGGCTCAAGCGCGTCCGCGTCGAGGCCACCGACAAGGATGCCGTCACCGCGCAGGTTTGGCGCCTCCTGGAAGACGGCATTCCGCTCTGGCTGCGCACGGAAATCGAACTCAGCGTCTCCGGGAAGAGCCGCGAGGAGGAATTGGGCCACGTTGTGCCCGAAGGCTGGAGCCTGGCTTCGGTGCAGGCGCCCGTGCCCGTGGCGGTGGACGACCAGGGCCGCCTGAAGGCGCAGGTGCGTGCCGGGAAATGGGTCCTCCACCTGGATGCCTTCCGCACGACGGATGCGGGCGAGATCAGGTTTGCCCAGGGTGCCCGGCCGATCACGGCGACGGAACTGGTGGGGTTTCGCGCGTTGCCTGAGTTTCGCATGGCCGAGCTGGGCGGGCTCCAACTGGTGGATGTTTCCCAAACGACATTTCCGCCGAAGTGGCGCAACCTGCCGGTCTATCAGTGGCCGACCGACGGGCCATTCCGGCTGGTGGAAAGAATGCGCGGCATGGGGCTGCAAAAGCCGGAGGGTCTGAGGATCAACCGTGTGTTCTGGTTCGACGAGGATGGCCGGGGTCTGACGTTCCGTGACCAGATCCACGGGGCCATGCAGCAGGTCTGGCGGCTCGACATCGCGGAAGGCCAGGTGTTGGGCGCGGCCAAGATTGGCGGGCAGGCGCAACTGATCACCACCAATCCCGCCAACGGCGCCCACGGTGTCGAGGTCCGCGCGCGGAACCTGGACCTGCAGGCGATTGGACGTTCCGAGCGGGTGAAAGCCATCCCGGCCACCGGCTGGCGATCGCCCGCCGCCGGGCTGCACGTCACGATGAATCTGCCGCCGGGCTGGCGGCTGTTCGCGCTCTTCGGGGCCGACCGGGTGGAGGGCGACTGGTTGAGCGCGTGGACGTTGCTCGACCTGTTCCTGCTGCTGATTTTCTCGCTGGCGGTGTTCAAGCTGTGGGGGGCGAAGGCCGGCGTGGTGGCGCTGCTGGCGTTTGGCCTGGGTTATCATGAACCAGGCGCGCCGCGGCTCACGTGGTTCTTTCTCCTGTTGCCGCTGGCCCTTCTGCGCGTCGTGCCGGAAGGCGGCGTGCGCAAATGGATGGTCGGCTGGCGGTATCTGGCCATCGCCTTGTGGCTGCTCGGCCTGGTGCCCTTTGTCGCCCAGCAACTGCAAAGCGTCATCTATCCGCAGCTCGAGCCGCAGAGGCAGAGCTACGGTTCACATCCGCTCTTGGACTGGCCTTCATTCCGCATGGGCCCGGTGCCCACCGCTCCTGCGGAGGACCAGGCAGCGGTCGGGCAAGCGCCTGCGGCCCTGGAGCCGCCCCAAGCGCGCAGCAACGGATTCTACGGCGGGGCCTCCGTCGCGGAAAAGGCAGGCCGATCGAGGCTCGAAGCCAACCTGTTCTATGAAGCCAAGGCCAAGATCCAGACCGGCCCCGCTGAACCGGAGTGGAGTTGGAACTCGGTGAGTTGCACTTGGAACGGCCCGGTTTCCTCTGACGAGAACATCCGCCCGTTCATGATCTCGATGACGATACACCGCGTGCTCACGGTGGTGCGCGTTGCCTTGCTCTTGATGCTGGGGGCCGTGCTGCTCCGGCGGCGCGACCCGACGCCGGCCAGCCAGGGACCACGCCAGGCTCCCGGCGCCGCGGCGGCGGTTTTGCTTCTGGCGTTGTTGGTGCCGGCACAGTCGTTCGCGCAATGGCCGGACACAGAGACGTTGAACACGTTGCGCGACCGTTTGCTGGAACCTTCCGACGCCTACCCGCACGCCGCGGAGATCGCGTTTGTGGAACTGGAAGTGGCCGACGGGAACCTCTCGATGAGCGCGGAGGTGCATGCGGCCATCCAGGTTGCCGTGCCGCTCCCGGGCAAACTGCCCTCGTGGTCACCAGTGTCGGTCAAGGTGGATGATGTTCCTGAAGTCGTCCTGCGCCGCGACGCGGGTTACCTCTGGGTGGTCGTGCCGGCCGGCGTGCATCGTGTGACCGTCGAAGGATGGCTGCCTCCGGCGACGGAATGGGAGTGGACCTTCCTATTGAAGCCGCGCCGCGTGGCCATCACCGCGCCTGGTTGGACGGTGACCGGTGTGCGGCCCAACGGCATCCCGGAGAACCAGGTCTTCTTCGCGCGCCCGCGTCAGGCGGCCGCGGGTGAGGCGGAATACGACCGGAAGGATTTCAGTGCGATCGTGGCCGTCCATCGCCATCTGGAGGTCGGCCTCGTGTGGCAGGCCCGCAACGTGGTGACGCGGCTTTCCTCGCCAGGCAAGGCGATTTCGCTGCGCGTCCCCCTGCTCGCGGGCGAGAAGGTGATCACGCCGGGTGTCCTCGTCGAAGCCGGCTCTGTGGAGGTGCGGCTGGGCGCCGGGCAGCAGGAATTCGTGTGGGACAGCGAATTGCCGGTGGGCGGGAAGATCGCGCTGACCGCCGCGAAGACCGATCGCTGGGTCGAATGCTGGCATCTCGTGACCTCTCCCGTCTGGAATGCGTCGCTTGCGGGACTCGCGCCGGTCTTCGAGACGAGCGAGGAGAACCTGGTGCCGGTCTGGCATCCGTGGCCGGGCGAGAGCGTCACGCTTTCGTTCAGCAAGCCCGAGGCGGTGAGCGGTGAGACGATCACGGTGCGGCGCGTGAACCATGAGATTTCGCTCGGCAGCCGCCAGCGCACTTCAAAACTCGCGCTCAACGTCGAGGCCAGCTTGGGCGACGATTTCATCCTGGAACTCGATCCCCAAGCGGAGATCTCTTCGCTGAAGCTGGACGGACGTGCGATTCCCGTCCGCCGCGATGGCGCGAAGCTGATCGTTCCGGTGCATCCGGGCAGCCAGACTTTGAACCTCGAATGGCGGTTAAACCAGCCGCTGAAAACCGCCGCGGCGGCGGACAGGGTGAAGCTGCCGGTCGAGGCGGCGAACATGACCACGGTCATGCAGGTGCCGGAAAGCCGCTGGGTGCTCTGGGCGGCGGGACCTTTGCGCGGGCCGGCTGTGCGTTTCTGGACCGTGCTCGCGGTTTCCATTCTCGCCGCCTGGCTGCTCGGCGGGCTGAAGCTCTCGCCGTTAAGCCGCTGGCAGTGGACGCTGCTCGCCCTCGGGTTGACGCAGGTCCATTTCGCCGCCGCGCTGGTGGTGATCGGATGGTTCTTCCTCGTGGCGTGGCGCGGGAAAAGCGCCGGTGCGCTTTCACCCTGGAGATTCGATTTGCTGCAGATCGTCCTCACGGGCCTGACGGTGGCGGCACTGGGAATCCTCGTAGCCGCCGTCAGGGAAGGTTTGCTTGGCAACCCCGAGATGTTCATCCGAGGCAACGGGTCGTCGCGCACGTTCCTGTGCTGGTTCCAGCCGGGCAGCGGAAATGAGCTGCCGCAGGCGTCTGTGGTGTCGGTGTCGGTCTGGTTCTACCGGCTGCTCATGCTTGCGTGGGCGCTCTGGCTGGCCGCCGCCTTGATTCGCTGGCTGAAGTGGGCCTGGACGCAGTTCAGCGAGGGGGGCTGCTGGAAACGCATGGCGAGGAAGGAAAAAGTGCCACCGCCACTACCCGGAGCGAAGGCGTGACGCATGGTGTCACCCGGCTACGCTCTTGATTGCCAACTGGTTCCACGAGAGCCGTGGTCGATTTCAGGCCTTAGCGCCGTTTTTTGAGGCTGATTTCAGGCCTAGGCAACGGACAACCTGCCGCCGTTGCCATTCAACATCAGGCCCAGTCAGGCCAAATCGACCGGAAGCCGCAGAAAAGCCTCGCCAGATTCGGTCCAGCGGCCAGAATCCGCCCCCATGTCCGACGCGCCAAAACTGGGTCCTGACGCGCCCACCCCGCCTCATGCCGCCGAGTTGCCAATCGAAGGCTTCCAGGGAACCCCGGAGGAGGTCGAGCGACAATGGTTTGAGCAGGTTTACAAGGGCCGGGGCGATTCGATGCCGCAGCTCACCGTCCGCGCCGTGGTGATGGGCTCCATTCTCGGGGGTGTGCTCTCGCTGACCAATCTTTACATTGGTCTGAAGGCCGGCTGGGGTTTTGGGGTGGCCATCACGGCGTGCATTCTCTCGTATGCCATCCACACCACCCTGCACGGGATCGGCCTGGCCAGGACCCGGATGACCATCCTCGAAAACAACTGCATGCAGTCCACCGCCAGCGCGGCCGGCTACTCCACCGGCGGCACCCTGGTGTCCGCGTTCGCAGCCTACATCCTGTTGAACGGGCAGGCGCTTGGCTTCGGACTCACCCTGGCCTGGGTCTTCTTCCTGGCTGTGCTCGGGGTGACCATGGCTGTACCCATGAAGCGGCAGATGATCAACATCGAGCAACTCCGTTTCCCCAGCGGCATCGCGGCAGCCGAAACCCTCCAAGCCCTGCACTCGCACGGCGACAAGGGACTCCGCGCCGCCCAAGCGCTTGGTGTCGCCGGATTGATCGCCGCCGCGGACAAGTTTTGGGCGGAGGGGCTGACCACGCTCAACCAGCATTGGGAAAAGTTCACCAGCGGGGCGCTGCTGGCCCGACTCCAGGAAGGGCTGCTGGGAAGCGCCTATCCGCTCTGGGCCGGCCGGACCACGGTGTTTTCCTGGGACTTCATCTTCGTGGCGGCGGGCGCCCTGACCGGACTGCGCGTGTGCGTCTCGATGTTTGTTGCCGGCACCCTGTGCTGGGGTGTGTTCGTTCCTGTGTTGCAGGCCCGCGGGCTGGTGTCCGAAGCGGGCGGGTTCCGCGACCTGGTGCAATGGACGCTCTGGGGCGGCACCGCCTGCATGGTCAGCTCGGGCATCCTGGCCTTCCTCCTCCAATGGAAAACGACTGTCCGCGCCTTTCGCAGCCTGGGCCGGATCTTCTCGCCGCGGTCAGCATCAGCAGCCGACGAGTTGGAAACGATCGAAACACCGTTCAGTTGGTTTGCGGCCGGGCAGCTCGTGTCGCTGGTGGCGCTGTCGTGGCTGGCGCACGTCTCGTTCGCCATGCCGGTCTGGCAAAGTGTGCTCGCGGTGGCGCTGTCCTTCCTCCTCGCCGTGGTGGCCTGCCGGGTGACGGGGGAGACCGACACCACGCCGGTGGGGGCGATGGGCAAGGTCACCCAATTGACCTTCGGCGCGCTGAGTCCGGGCAACGTGAACGTGAACCTCATGGCGGCCAACATCACCGCCGGCGCGGCCACCTCGTCCGCCGACCTGCTCACCGACCTCAAGAGTGGCTACCTGCTCGGGGCACATCCCCGCAAACAGTTCCTCGCCCAGTTCTCCGGCATTTTCATCGGCACCTGGGTGACCGTGACCGCCTTCACGTTGCTGGTGAAGACACCCGACAGCCTCGGGGGCGACCAGTTCCCCGCGCCGGCGGCACAGACGTGGGCGGCGGTGGCCCGGGCCATGAGCGAAGGATTGGCGGTGCTCCAGCCCGTGAAGAAATGGTCCATCGCCATCGGGGCCGCGGTGGGGGTTGTGCTCACTGTTCTGCCCAAGCTGTTTCCCCGGCAGACGAAATACCTGCCGTCCGCGGCCGCCTTTGGTCTGGCCTGGGTCTTCCACTGGTATTACAGCCTGCTGTTCCTGATCGGCGCGTTGATCGGGTGGGGCGTCCAGGCGGCGGCACCGAAGGTGGCCAAGGAATTCACGTTCCCGGTTGCCTCCGGCATCATCGCGGGCGGCTCGCTCATGGGCGTGCTTCTCGTGTTCGTGCAGGTGCTGAGGGATCAACTCGGGCGGTGACGGGATAAGCCTGTCGGGCCCTACGCGTTCCAGAAAGGCAGGATGCACAGGATGGGCTGCAGCGTTCGGCTGTCTTGCAGCCTCGACTTGGACTGACCTATCGTTGGTCATGGCAAGCCCGATATTGCAGACATGGACACCAGTCCGAAGCCTCCCACATGACGCCCGGCATTGGATACCACGAAGTCCGGGTGCCAGGATGGGATGGAGGAAACCACGCTTGGTCTGTCGGTCGAAAGCAGAAGATTGCAGGAGGTCTTTTCGCGTGTGAGGTCAACCGCCGCATCAGACCTAGCTCTGCTCCCCCAATCGCTCTGAGGTTCGCTCGGTTTGAGGCGGAAATCCCGGAAGCCAGTCACCTGGCTTCCGGGATTTCAATTGGGTGGGGAGGGCGGAGTGGCTGCGCCGCCATCGAAGGCAAACCGGCAGGTCAGCCCCACCGGTTTCAGCGCCGCGCCTTGGGCAGCGCCTGGCGCCCGGCATACACAGCGTTCTTGCCGAGGATCTGCTCGATGCGCAGGAGTTGATTGTACTTCGCCAGCCGATCCGAGCGGCTGAGTGAACCGGTCTTGATCTGGCCGCAGTTGGTCGCCACCGCGATGTCGGCGATGGTCGCGTCCTCGGTTTCACCCGAGCGATGTGAGAGGACGGCGGTGTAGCTGTTGGTCTGGGCCAGCTCGACGGCGTCCAGGGTTTCGGTGAGCGACCCAATCTGGTTCACCTTCACGAGAATCGAGTTGGCCGTGCCGGTCTGAATGCCCTTCTGGAGGAACTTCACGTTCGTCACGAACAGGTCGTCGCCGACGAGCTGCACCTGGTCGCCGATCTTGTCGGTGAGCAGTTTCCAGTGCTTCCAATCGCCCTCAGCACAGCCGTCCTCGATGCTGACGATCGGGTACTTGGCGCAGAGTTTGGCGTAGAAATCCACGAGCTGAACGCCGCTGACGGTCTTGCCGGTGCTCTTCTTGAAGGTGTAGGTGCCGTTGCCGTTGTAGAACTCGGACGCGGCGACATCGAGGGCGAAATAGATTTCCCTGCCCAGCTTGTAACCGGCGTTGGCCACGGCCTGGCTCATGGAATCCATCGCGTCTTCCACGCTGTCGAGCTTGGGCGCGAAACCACCTTCGTCGCCGACCGCCGTGCTCAGGCCGCGCTTCTTCAACACGCTCTTGAGCGCGTGGAAGATCTCGGTGATGGCGCGCAGGCCTTCGCTGAAGGTGGGCAGCCCGTGCGGCATGATCATGAACTCCTGGAAATCAATCGGGGCGTCCGAGTGCGCGCCGCCGTTGATCACGTTGGCCATGGGCACCGGCAACACCTTGGCGTTGGGTCCGCCCAAATACTTGAACAGCGGCTGGCCCAGTTCGGCCGCGGCGGCCTTGGCGTTGGCCAGGGAGACGGCCAGAATGGCGTTGGCGCCGAGCTTGGATTTGGTCTCCGTGCCGTCGAGCTTCAACATGGTGGCATCAACCGTCAACTGGTCCATCGCCTCCACCCCCTTCAGCGCCGGGCGGATCTTGCCGGTCACGTTGCTGACCGCCTTGGACACGCCCTTGCCGAGGTACCGGGTCTTGACGCCGTCGCGCAGTTCGATGGCTTCGTGCTCGCCGGTGCTGGCGCCGGAAGGCACCGCCGCGCGGCCCGCCGCGCCGGATTCAAGGATCACGTCCACCTCGACGGTGGGGTTTCCGCGTGAATCGAGGATCTCACGCGCCTGGAGGTCAATGATGTTGCTCATGTGTTCGAGTTCGGTTTCAGAAAAATCTCCCGCAGGAGGGCGGCAGGATAAGTTCTGCCCCTCGCCAGTCAAGTTCCGCCACTTCCGATGGCACCCGGCTGGACTCTGAAATGAAGTTGCCAACCAGGTCCGGCGCTGGACAATGGGCCGCGGTGAAACTGCTGGGTGCAAACTTGGCCGAGGTGGCCTGGGTGACGGTGGGCGGCGGCTTGGGCAGCGCCTTCCGCTTCCTCCTCTCCGGCCTGGTCGCCCATCATCTGAGCGACCGGCTGTCACGCTGGTCCTGCAGTTGGCTCAACGCGGCGTTCCCCTGGGGCACGCTGACTGTCAATGTGCTCGGCTCGCTCCTCATCGGCTTCCTGGCCGCGCTGAGCCTGCCTGAGGGACGGTTCCTGATCGCTCCCGGGGTGCGCCAGTTTCTCATGATCGGCATCCTGGGCGGGTTCACCACCTTCTCGTCCTTCAGCCTGCAAACCTTGGAACTCCTGCGCGACGGCGAATGGCTCATGGCCTCGGCCAACATCCTCCTGTCAGTCGCCCTCTGCCTCATCGCCGTCTGGGCGGGCTTCACACTCGCCGCCCTTCTCAACCGCTGAACAAACCATGGACCTCCCCCACGAAGCCGTCCTCCTGCGAATCCACCTGGGCGAATCCGACCGCTGGCAGCATCAGCCGCTCTACGAAGCCATTGTGCTCAAGGCGCGCGAACTGCACCTGGCCGGCGCCACGGTGCTGCGGGGACCGATGGGCTTCGGGCGCTCGAGCCGGCTGCACACCGCCAAGGTGCTGCGCCTCTCCGAGGATCTCCCGCTGGTCATTGAGATCGTGGACAGCGAGGAGAAGATCAACGCCTTCCTGCCCCTGCTGGACTCAATGGTGCAGGGCGGATTGGTGACGATGGAGAAGGTGAAGGTCATCCGGTATCACGGGGGCTCCGACGAGACGCGCCCGGCTTAGACTGATTCTCGAAAGTGGCTTCCGTTTCGCCAAGGCATCCGCTGCCCTGGCGCCCCTCCCCACCTTCGGGCGTCCGGTGCTCCGGCGCCTGGCCGCAGGGCACTGCGGCCCTACCCGGTCCCGGAACGCTCTCCAGGCAATCGGGCTGGCCCGCCCTGCAGGCCGCATTGACAAGGTGCAGGCCCTTTGAGCAGGGTATGGCCCATGAATTTCCCGCGGACGCCTGCGCGTCATCTCCTGCTACTGTGCGGACTCCTGGTTTTCACCGCAACCCTCCTGCCGTGCCCCGCCGCGCCAGAGTCGCCGACACTCGAGGAACGGGTGGCCCGCCTGGAGGCCGCCCAACCGCCTCCAACCGCCTCGCCCTCGATCGACACCGGTGACAACGCCTGGATGCTGATCAGTTGCGGGATGGTGCTGATGATGACCGCGCCCGGACTGATCCTGTTCTACGGCGGGCTGGTGCGAACCAAGAACGTGCTGTCCACCATGATGCACAGCCTGGTGCTCATGGGGGTCATGTCCTTGCTCTGGATGGTTTACGGTTACAGCCTGGCGTTCGGTGAAGGGAACGCCTTTTTCGGCCACCCGCTGCAATACCTGTTCCTGAAAGGCGTGGGCACCGAGCCCAATCCGGTTTACGCCGCCACCGTGCCGCACCAGTCCTTCATGCTGTTCCAGATGATGTTTGTCATCATCACGCCCGCGCTCATCAGCGGCGCCGTGGCTGAACGCATCAAGTTCAGCGCCTACCTGCTCTTCATGGTGCTGTGGGTCACGGTGGTCTATCTGCCGCTGTGCCACATGGTCTGGGGCAAGGGCGGCCTCTTCTGCTGGTACGCCGGAGGCCGCATCCCGGTGCTGGATTTCGCGGGCGGCACGGTGGTTCACATCAGCTCGGGCATCTCGGCGCTGGTCTGCGCGCTGGTCCTGGGCAAACGCGACGGGTTTCCGCATGAGCCCATGATGCCGCACAACGTGGTGTTGAGCCTGATCGGCACCGGGCTGCTGTGGGTGGGATGGTTCGGATTCAACGCCGGGAGCGCCGTCAGCGCCGGCGCCCTGGCCACCAGCGCCTTTGCCGCCACCCACTTTTCCGCCGCCGCGGCCGCCGTGGCCTGGGCCACGTTCGAATGGGTGCTCAAAGGCAAACCCAGCGTGCTGGGCGCGGCTTCGGGCATGGTGGCCGGCCTGGCCACCATCACGCCCGCGTCCGGCTTCGTCACCATCCCCTCGGCCGTGGTTATCGGCCTGGCGGGCGGGTGCGTCTGCTACCTGGCCGTCACCCACCTCAAGGCGCGCCTGGGCTACGACGATTCGCTCGACGTGTTCGGCGTTCACTGCGTCGGCAGCCTGACGGGCATGCTGCTGCTCGGGGTGCTGGCCAGTCCCGCCATCAATGGCGCCATCGCTTCCACATTTCAATCGCAGGGTGCGGTGGTGTCGCTGGCCGGCGGCTCCGGTCAGTTTCTCAACCAGCTCAAAGGCGTGCTGTTCACCGTGGTGTTCGCCGGCACCGCCACCTGGGTGTTGCTGAAGGTTGTCAATGCCGTGATCGGACTGCGGGTGGATCGCGAGGAGGAAACCCTGGGGCTGGACCTCAGCCAGCACGGGGAGCGCGCCTACAACGATTAAGCCGCCGCACGCGCCGTTTTATGAAGAAAATCGAAGCCATCATCAAACCGTTCAAGTTGCAGGAAGTGAAGGACGCCCTGAACGAGCTGGGCATCCAGGGCATGACCGTGACCGAGGTCAAGGGGTTCGGACGCCAGAAGGGGCACAAGGAAATCTATCGCGGCAGCGAATACACCGTGGATTTCCTGCCCAAGATCAAGATCGACACCGTGCTGCCCGACGACCAGGTTAAGCCGGCGGTGGACGCCATCCTCAAGGCGGCCAAAACCGGCAAGATTGGGGATGGGAAGGTGTTCGTCTCGACCATCGACGAAGCCTGGCGCATCCGCACCGACGAGCAGGGTGACGAGGCCGTGTGAGCACGCGGCATGTTCAACCTTGTTTCCCCCTTCCCACCCGCCGGGGACCAGCCGGCGGCGATCGAGAAGCTGGTGGCTGGGTTGAACGCCGGCGCGAAGCACCAGGTGCTGTTGGGCGTGACCGGATCGGGCAAGACCTTCACCATCGCCAATGCGGTGGCGCAGGTGAACCGGCCCACGCTGGTCATCTCGCATAACAAGACCCTCGCCGCCCAGCTTTACGCCGAGTTCAAGGGGTTCTTCCCCAGCAACGCCGTCGAATACTTCGTCAGTTACTTCGATTACTACCAGCCCGAGGCCTACATCCCGCGCACGGACACGTTCATCGAGAAGGATTCGAGCGTGAACGAGGAGATCGAGCGGCTGCGCCTCTCGGCCATGAGCAGCCTGTTCTCGCGCCGCGACGTCATCGTCGTCGCCAGCGTGTCCTGCATCTACGGCATCGGCAGCAAGGAGGATTACGAGGCGATGGTCATCCCGCTGCACGTGGGGATGGAACTCTCGCGCGAAACGCTGCTGGCGCGACTCGTGGATCTCCAATACTCGCGCAACGACATCGCCTTCGAACGCGGCCAGTTCCGGGTGCGCGGGGATGTGGTCGAGGTGTCCCCCGCCGGCACCGAGGACGCCCTGCGCATCGAGTTCTTCGGCGACGAAATCGAGCGGCTCACCCGGTTCGAGCCGTTGACCGGCGAAAAGCTCGAACCGCTGCAAAACACGATGATCTTTCCCGGGAAACAATTCGTCACCACGGGCGACAAGATGAAGCGCGCGCTCCTCACCATCCGCGAGGAACTGGGTGAGCGCGTCGCCTGGTTCGAGAAGCACGGCAAGCTCCTCGAAGCCCAGCGCATCAAGATGCGCACCGAATATGACCTTGAAATGATGGAGGAAATGGGCTTCTGCTCCGGCATCGAGAATTACTCGCGCCACATCGCCGGACGCCCGCCCGGCTCGCGCCCGACCACGCTGCTGGATTTCATGCCGCCGGATTACCTGCTGGTGATTGACGAATCCCACGTCACGGTGCCGCAGATTGGCGGAATGTATGAAGGGGACCGCTCGCGCAAGACCGTCCTGGTCGAACACGGGTTCCGCCTGCCCAGCGCCCTTGACAACCGCCCCCTGAAGTTCGACGAGTTCCAGTCGCTGCAAAGCCAGACGATCTATGTCAGCGCCACGCCAGCCTGGCGCGAACTGGAGTGGGCAAGACAAGGTGGCGCATCCATTTTGAAAGGGGAGCGCGCCTGCCCCGGGCGCAGCCCGACAGCGCCCGCGCTCCCCCATTCCGAAATCCGCAACCCACAATCCGCATTTGATTGGCCGGGCGTCATTGAACTGGTCGTGCGCCCCACCGGACTCGTCGATCCCAAGGTCACCCTGAAGCCGCTCCAAGGGCAGATCGATGACCTGATCGAGGAATGCCGGAAAAGGGCGGATGCCCGGGAACGCGTGCTGGTCACCACCCTCACCAAGCGCACCGCGGAGGAACTGACCGATTATCTGCGCGAGATCGGCGTCAACGTCCGGTACCTGCACAGCGAGATCGACGCCATCGAACGCGTCGAGATCCTGCGCGCGCTGCGCAAGGGCGAGTTCGACGTCCTGGTGGGCATCAACCTGCTGCGCGAGGGGCTCGACCTGCCGGAAGTCTCCCTGGTCGCCATCCTCGACGCCGACAAGGAGGGCTTCCTGCGCAGCGAAACCAGCCTGATCCAGACTGCCGGCCGCGCCGCCCGCCACCTGAATGGGGAAGTGATTCTGTATGCGGACGTGATGACGGACAGCATCAAGCGCTTCCTCGCTGTCACCGAGTATCGCCGGGAGAAGCAGCTCGATTACAACCAGCGCCACCAGATCACACCCCGCAGCGTGCAGCGCGCCGTCGAGGAAAGCCTGTCGCAACGCGAGGAGAAACGGCACGCGGCCGCGGACATGCTCAAGGAAACGGGAATGGATGTGGACCTCACCGAGACGATCAGTGAACTCGAGGCGGAAATGCTCGCCGCAGCCAACCACCTCGAGTTCGAGAAAGCCGCCCTGCTCCGCGACCAGATCAACGAACTCAAACGCGCCCTCGACGGCTCCAGCCCCCGCTCCGAAACCAGGACCACACCCAAAGTCCGCTATCCCGCCCGCCGGCCAAGGCGGGGCTGAGGTCAGAGGCGGTCCGGAGTGGCCGCATGGGTGGGGCCGCGCTGCGTCGCGGCCCGGGCGCCGGAGCACCGGTGCCCTGCCGAAAATGGAAGTCACTCTCGAGAAGCGGTCTGGGGGGGCGCTTCTTGACACTGTCCCGGCGCGCGGCCTTCAGGCCGCTTCAGGGTTCGAGCGCATCAAGACGAAACTACTGGCCGGTGGCCGGGCGGACGGTGAAGCGGCGTAAACGCCGCGCTCCCGCCGATTTGGCCTCGCGGACAGTGTAAAGAAGCACCGGGTTCCCTCCGTTTCCCCTTTCGCCCCACCGTCCCCTCCCCCATCCTGTGCCCGGTGCCTGGAATCGTCGCCATCGTGGGCCGGCCCAACGTCGGCAAGTCCGCCCTCTTCAACCGCATCGCAGGGCGGCGCATCGCCATTGTGCATGATCAACCGGGTGTCACCCGGGACCGGATCAGCGCCGAGGCCGAGTGGCACGGACAGCCGTTCACCCTCGTGGACACCGGCGGCATCGGACTGCGCCGGCGCGAGAAGTCGCAGGACGCGATCATCGAAGCCGCGGTGCAGCAGGTGGAACTGGCCATGGAATCGGCGGACGTGATCCTCTTGGTGGTCAACGTGCAGGAGGGCGTGGTGCCGCTGGACCGCGAGGTGGCTGAGCGGTTGCGCACCTACGGGCGTCCCGTGCTGCTGGTCGTCAACAAGGTGGATAATCGGCAGTCGGAGGCCGGCGTGGCCGAGTTCGCTCAACTGGGCTTTGACCAGGTGTTCCCCGTCACAGCGATCCACGGCGAAGGGATCGAGGCCTTGATGCAAGCCACACTCGCGCTCCTGCCCAAGCCCGCGCCTCCTGAATCCCTCCCAAATGCCACCCCCGGGGACTCCAATCTGCAATCTGCAATCTGCAATCCGCAATCCCCTCCCCTCCGCCTCGCCATCGTCGGCCGCCCCAACGTCGGCAAGTCCTCCATCATCAACGCCCTGACCCGCAGCGAGCGGGTGATCGTCAGCGAAATCCCGGGCACCACCCGCGACGCCATCGATGTCCCGTTCGAGGTCGAGACCGACGGGGTCCGCCAGCGTTATGTGTTGATCGACACCGCCGGCATGCGCAAGGCCCGGCGCGTGAACGATTCCATCGAGTTCTTCAGCGTGAAACGCGCGGAGGACTCGATCGAGCGGGCGGACATCGTGGTGCTGGTGATGGACGCCGAGATGGGGATCACCGAGCAGGACAAGAAGATCGGCGACCGCATCGTCGAGGCCGGCAAAGCCTGCGTGCTGGTGGTCAACAAGTGGGACCTCGTCTCCGAGGCCGTGCAGGCGGCGCAGCGCGAGGAAGTGAAACGCCGATCCGATCCGATCCGCCGCCATGGCCCTCGGTCCATGACCGCCCTGTCCGAATTCGGCCAGTGGGTGCAACAGAACCTGTTCTTCCTGGATTACGCCCCTGTGATCTTCACGTCGGCCCGGACGGGATTCCACCTCGACCGGTTGCTGGAAGCCATCCGTTACGTGGCCGCCCAGTTGAACCAGCAGATTCCCACCGCCCTGCTCAACCGCACCCTGCGTGACGCCGTCGAGCAGCGTCAACCCATCAGCAACCAGGGGCATCGGCTCAAATTCTTCTACGCCACCCAGGTCCGCCAGGCGCCCCCGACCTTCCTGCTGTTCGTCAACCGCGACGAGTTGTTCTCCGATCCCTACAAGAAATACCTGGCCGGCGAACTGCGGCGCGCGTTCGGTTTCGAAGGCTGTCCGGTCGTGCTTGTGCCCAAGCCGCGCCCGAAAACCATCGAACCCAAACGCCAGGTCCGCGGCCGAAAAGAGCGCACCGCCAAGCCCGAGCGAGGTCGTCGGCGCCACGACCCGGCCCGGCGAGGATAGGTTCCTCCTGACGACTGGCGGGCTTTGACCTTCAGCAACAGCCTGTCGTTGGGAGGCGTGACGGTGTTGCGGCTTAAACGGACCAACCTGGTGAACTGCGACCGCGTGGTGGGGATGACCACGGTCACTTACGGCGGCACCCTTCAGAGGGGCACGGGCGGCACCTTCACGCTGAGTTGGCCGCCGAACCAGGGTTGGACCCTGCAGCAATCCACCAACTTGCCCGGGGCTTGGTTGGATGTGGCCACGACGACAAATTCGTACCAGGTCGTCCCGGCGCAACCGAGGCAGTTCTATCGCTTGAAGCTCGGTCCCTGAACAACAGTGTTCCGCCAGGTCTTGGAGTGCGCCGACGGGTCGGCGCTTTTCAAGTCGCTCGCTCAACCGGACGCGTCTCCAGCAACCCAGCCGCATTGAAGACCGGTGACCGGTCCCCGCCCATCCTCCGTAGCAGCGCCACTGCGGAGGGTGGACACTCCACAGAGCGGTCGCATCCTCGCAGGTCCCCTTCCCGCACCGGTTCATGACGCCCAACCCACCTTGTTCACACCCGGTTGTTCACCACCGGTGAAAAGGTGCAGGAACCCCGCATGGGAAGCCGCAAACGACCGGTTTTCCGATGAGAATATCGTTTGCGTAACTTTTCCGAAAAAACCCTTGTTGACCCAAGATATAGGGGATAAGGTCGCTCGGTCCCCCTACTAATGGGGGTCACTCAATGAAAGTGGCCTCAGGTCTGACAGTCTTTCCGGCCTTTTTGTTGAGCCTGGGCGACGGTCTCTGTTGAAGGTTGGTCAACGGGGAGTTTGTCGTCAGGATCGGACACTCAGACCTAGAGAGGACTTGTTCTGATGATTGATGCACGTGACGAGGTGGTGTCGGCAGCTCCTGCCCGACCGGTACGACGAGGCGGTTCCATGGCCCGCAGCAACGGCCGCAAGTCGCCGCCGGCCCGCAGAAAGGAGATGTTGAAAGTGAACCGGGTGTTCAGCGACGCGAAGCAGAAGCCCTTCGACCAGATCGAGTGGGATCAACGAACCGCCGAAATCACCGATGACTCCGGCAAGACGATCTTCCGCCAGGAAAACGTCGAGGTGCCGAAGTTCTGGTCGCAGCTCGCCACCAAGGTGGTGGTCTCGAAATACTTTTACGGCGAACAGAACACGTCCGAACGCGAAACCTCCGTCCGGCAACTCATCCATCGCATCACCCGCACGATCGCGGACTGGGGGGTCAAGGACGGTTACTTCAGCAAGGCGGACGGCGAGGTGTTCTACGACGAGCTGACCTGGCTGTGCCTGAACCAATACGGCGCCTTCAACTCGCCGGTCTGGTTCAATGTCGGCCTCCACCACGAGTACGGCGTCGGCAAAAACTCCTGCAAAGGCAACTGGTTCTACAGCCCGCAGGCCGGCGAGGCCGAACGCGCCTCCTCCCAGTACGTCTATCCGCAGTGCAGCGCCTGCTTCATCCAGTCGGTCGAGGACAACATGGAGAGCATCATGAAACTGGCCCACAGCGAGGCCATGCTCTTCAAGTTCGGCTCCGGCACCGGCACCGACCTCACCCCCATCCGCTCCGCCCGCGAGAAGCTCAGCGGCGGCGGCCGTCCCAGCGGCCCCCTGTCCTTCCTCAAGGTCTATGACCAAGTGGCCAACGTGGTGAAATCCGGGGGCAAGACCCGTCGCGCCGCCAAAATGAACACGCTGCGGGACTGGCACGGCGACATCGAGGAGTTCATCGAGTGCAAGATGAAGGAGGAACGCAAGGCCTGGGCGCTGATCGAACAGGGCTACGACGGCTCCTACAACGGCGACGCCTACGGGTCGGTGATGTACCAGAACGAAAACCTGTCCGTGCGGGTCAGCGACGAGTTCATGCAGGCGGCCCTCGAGGGCCGCGAATGGTGGACCCGCTCGATCACCAGCGGCAAACCGATGGAGAAGAAGGACGCCGCCAAGCTGCTCGACAAGATCGCCGAGGGCACCTGGGTCTGCGGCGACCCGGGCATGCAATACGATGGCGCCATCCAGAAGTGGCACACCTGCAAGGGCTCCGAACCCATCCACTCGACCAACCCCTGCAGCGAATACGTCTTCATCAACAACACCGCCTGCAACCTCGCCTCCCTCAACCTCATGAAGTTCCGGCTCGAGGACGGGCGATTCGACATCGAACGCTTCAAGGCGGCGGTGCGCATCTACATCACGGCGCAGGAGATCCTGGTGGACAACGCCAGTTACCCGACCAAGGCCATCGCCGAGAACTCCCACATCTTCCGCACCCTGGGACTGGGCTACGCCAACCTCGGGTCGCTCATCATGAGCTACGGCCTGCCTTACGATTCCGACGAGGGCCGCGCCCTGGCCGGAGCCATCACGTCCATCATGACCGGCCACGCTTACGAGCAGAGCGCCGAGATTGCCCGCATCCTCGACCCCTTCCCCGGCTATCGCGACGCCCGCTGCAACGGCATCGACAAGCCCGTCAAGAAGGACAACGTGGATTCCATGCTCGGGGTGATCCAACAGCATCGCGACGCGGTGGAAGACATCCATCCCAGCGAGGAATTCGGGTATCTCAAAGAGGAAGCCCGCGGCTGCTGGGATCACGCCCTGAGCCTCGGGAAGAGGCACGGCTACCGCAACGCGCAGGTCACCGTCCTGGCCCCCACCGGCACCATCGCCTTCCTTATGGACTGCGACACCACCGGCGTGGAACCGGACATCGCGCTGGTGAAGTACAAGCTGCTCGCCGGCGGCGGCATGCTCAAGATTGTCAACCGCACCGTGCCGCAGGCGATCAAACGCCTGGGCTACACCCCAGCGGAGTGCGAGAAGATCATCGCCCACATCGAGCAGTTCGACACCATCGAAGACGTCGAGGACGAGGGCCGGATCGTGCGCAGCGGCCTCCGGCCCGAACACCTGCCGGTGTTTGATTGCGCGTTCAAGGCCTTCCGCGGCCAACGCAGCATCCAGTACATGGCCCACCTGCGCATGATGGCCGCCGCCCAGCCGTTCATCAGCGGCGCCATCAGCAAGACGGTCAACATGCCCAACGAGGCCACCACCGACGACATCAAGGACGCCTACGTCCAGGCCTGGAAGATGGGACTCAAGTGCGTGGCCATCTACCGGGATGGATCCAAGCGCAGCCAGCCGCTCAATACCCGCAGGACCAACGAGGGCGGCGACAAGGCGGCCGACGGCGATTCGCTGCTGGCCAAGATCAAGCAACTGGATGCCGAACTGACCCGGGTGCGAGAGGAAGCGGGCAAACCCATCCGCCACCGGTTGAGCGACACCCGCACCGCCCTGACCCACAAGTTCGACATCGCCGGCCACGAAGGCTATCTGACCGTGGGCCTGTTCGAGGACGGGCATCCGGGCGAGTTGTTCATCACCATGGCCAAGGAAGGCTCGACCATCGGCGGTTTGATGGATGCCATCGGGACACTGACCAGCATGGCGCTGCAGTACGGGGTGCCGTTGGAAGCGCTGGTGAAGAAGTTCGCGCATCAACGCTTCGAGCCCAGCGGCTTCACCAAGAACCCGGAACTCGGACGCGCCAGCTCGATCACCGATTACGTGTTCCGCTGGATGGCCTTCCAGTTCATTCCCGGTTATCGCGAAGCCTACTCCACCAGCCGCGGACAACAGGAGCTGCCCATGCCCGGGCTGGCCGAGGAGGAGCGCAAGCGCGTGAACCGGCCCGTGCCCGACCTGCCCATCTCCGATGATAGCGAAGTCGTCCAACTGCAGGCCCTGCGCGAAGCCAGACCGGCTTCCGCCCACGCTGGCCAGATCTCGCTGACCGGATCCTTCGTGAACCAACTGGACGCCCCCACGTGCCCGAACTGCGGCCATGTGGCCGTCCGCAACGGCGCCTGTTTCAAGTGCCTCAACTGCGGCGAAAGCCTCGGTTGTTCATAGGATGGCAGGGCAGTGTCCCGGATCGGCCGGGACCGGCTTTCACCCAGGAGCGCGGGCCGGGATTCATCCCGACCCGCGCTTTGTTGCGACCACACACGGTCACCTTTCCGAATGCTGATTCGGGCGAATCCGGACCCATTCGCGTTCCAAGCCATCGTTGCTGGGGGCAACGCGCATCCGCCCAATTGCGCCATTGCCGGACCGCTCAGGTTGCCGCATGATTCCGCGCCCTATGTCGAGGCGACAATATCCGTTTCACCTGATCGAGCCCAAGTGGCAGCGGCACTGGGACGCCATCGAGGCTTTCCGGGCGTGGAACCCCGGGGAAACCATTCCGCCGGAACACCCCTTCGCTCAACGTCACGAGGTGTCAGGCCCCGCGACCGCCGCGCAACTGCCGCCCAAGCGCTACATCCTCGACATGTTCCCCTACCCCTCGGGCGCCGGGTTGCATGTCGGGCATCCTGAGGGTTACACCGCCACGGACATCCTGAGCCGCTTCCGCCGTGCCCAGGGTTACAATGTGCTGCATCCGATGGGCTGGGATGCGTTCGGCCTTCCCGCCGAGCAATACGCCATCAAGACCGGCCAGCATCCGCGCCTGACCACGCAACAGAACGTGGCCAATTTCAAGCGCCAGATCAAAAGCCTCGGGTTCAGCTACGACTGGTCGCGCGAAGTGGACACCACCGATCCCGGCTACGTGCGCTGGACCCAATGGATCTTCCTCCAGCTTTACAACGCCTGGTTCAACCCGGAGACCAACCGGGCCGAACCGATCAGCCAACTGCCCTATCCGTCCGATTGCCAGACCGATGCGCAACGCCGCGCCTATCGCGATTCCAAACGCCTTGCCTACGTGAGCGACGCGCCGGTGAACTGGTGCCCGGAACTCGGCACCGTGCTCGCCAACGAGGAGGTCATCGATGGCAAAAGCGAGGTCGGGGGTTTCCCGGTCATCCGCAAGCCCATGCGCCAATGGATGCTGCGCATCACCGCCTTCGCGGAACGGCTCCTGCAGGACCTGGACACCATCGACTGGAGCGAGTCGCTCAAGGACATGCAGCGGAATTGGATCGGGCGCAGCGAAGGGGCCGAGGTGGACTTTGAAATCGCGGAAAGCGGAGCGCGGAACGCGGAATCCACGGAATTCATCCGGGTGTTCACCACGCGGCCGGACACGTTGTTTGGGGCGACCTACATGGTACTCGCCCCGGAGCACCGGCTGGTGGACCAGATCACCACCGAAGAGCAGTGGCCCGCCGTCGAAGATTACCGCGCCCACACCGCCCGCAAAAGCGACCTGGAACGCACCGAGCTGGCCAAGGACAAGACGGGCGTGTTCACCGGCGCGCACGCCATCAACCCGGTCAACGGCCAGCGCATCCCCATCTGGATCGCCGACTACGTTCTCATCAGCTACGGCACTGGCGCAATCATGGCCGTGCCAGCCCATGACACCCGCGACTTCGAGTTCGCCACCAAGTTCAAACTGCCCATCGTCCAGGTGGTGCAGCCCCCCGACGCGCAGACCGGCTGGAAGGGATTCGTCGGCGACGGCACCTCGGTGAACTCGACCGGGCCGGAGATTTCCATCACCGGCCTGCCCACGCCCGAGGCCAAGCGCAAGATCACCGCGTGGCTGGAAAGCGAGGGTCTGGGCAGGAAGACCATCAACTACAAGCTGCGCGACTGGCTCTTCAGCCGGCAACGCTACTGGGGCGAACCCTTCCCCATTGTCTGGCGCAAGGACGCCTCCGGGACACTGCATCACGCAGCGATTGCGGAATCCGACCTTCCCCTGCTCCAGCCCGAGTTGAGCGATTTCAAGCCCACCACCTCCGGGGAGCCGCCCCTGGCCCGTGCCGCCGACTGGGTCCATGTGGCGGACGGCGCCGTTCGCGAAACCAACACCATGCCCCAATGGGCCGGCAGTTGCTGGTACTACCTGCGCTACCTCGACGCGAAAAACGCGAAGGCCTTTTGTGGCCGGGAAGCCGAGCAATACTGGATGGACGGCACAAATCCGCAACCCGCAACCCGCAATCCGCAATCGTCCATCATGCCGGGTGTGGATTTGTACGTCGGCGGCACCGAACACGCCGTGCTCCACCTGCTCTACGCCCGGTTCTGGCACAAAGCTTTGTTCGACCTCGGCCACGTCTCGACTCCCGAACCGTTCTTCAAACTGGTCAATCAAGGCCTCATCCTCGGCGAGGATGGCCAGAAAATGTCCAAGAGCCGCGGCAACGTGGTCAATCCGGACGATGTTCTCCAGGAGTTCGGGGCGGACGCCTTTCGCCTCTACGAGATGTTCATGGGGCCGCTCGAGATGGTGAAGCCGTGGAACACCAAGGGCGTCGAGGGCGTTTACCGGTTCCTCGGCCGCGTCTGGCGCCTGTTCGTCGATGAGACCAGCGAGACCGAGTTCGAGCAGGCCGCAACTCTCGCCAACCCCGGTGGCCACCGATCTGAATCCGCGGAAGGCCATGAAGGCACGGACAAGTCAGCCGACCTGCTCGGCCTCATCCGACTCCACGCCGCCGTGCAGGACGTGCAACCGGACGCCGCCCAGCTCAAGGCGTTGCACACCGGCATCCAGAAAGTCACGGAAGATCTCGAAGCGTTCCGGTTCAACACCGCCATCTCCGCCCTGATGATCTTTGTGAACGAAGCCACCGCCTGGACCGTGCGCCCCGTCTCGGTTCTGCGCGAGTTCCTGATCCTGCTCCAGCCCTTCGCCCCGCACATCGCGGAGGAACTCTGGGACAAACTCAACCACCGCGACCCCCGCCGGTCCACCCTCGCCCTGAGCTATCAACCGTGGCCGCAACACAATCCGGATCTACTGGTCGAGGACACCATCGAAATCCCCGTTCAAGTGAACGGAAAGCTCCGGGACGTGCTCCGTGTGCCGGCGGACATCTCGCGGGAGGCGCTCGAGGAGTTGGCTGTTCACGCCGAGAAAGCAAAGCCCTATCTGGACGGCAAGACCATCCGGAAGCGCATCGTCGTCCCCGGCCGCCTTGTCAACCTGGTCGTGGGCTGAACCTACCCCTGAACCTCGTAGCCGTGGACGCCTGCCTGTGCGGGCACGCAGACAATTGAGCCCGCGCTGATCTCCGGCTCCGAGACCGGAAGGGCGCCCGGATGGCTGAGGGCGACGTCCAGTTCGTGATGAGGGCGCCGACTGACGTCCGGCGGCTACAGTGCAAGGGTTCACGGCTCCGACCAGCCAGAGGGCGCATCTGCTTCATGGCTGTGCAGCCTTGCGCAAGAGCCACCGCCGCTTCGTGGTTCCTTGGGGCGCAGTGCCCAGCGGCGCCCTTCCTGGTGTAACCCTCGGACCAGCCGTTGCCAAACGGCGGGTTGAAGCTACAATTCCCCAGGTGAACAGGCTGACCCGAGGGGAACGGATCGTGCTGGTGACATTGATTGGCTTGTTCATCGTGGGCTGGACCGCGAAATTCTGGCGGCAGCGGATGGTTGCAGGCCCGGTCCCGGAAGCCATCGGACGTTAAGCGATGCAGGAACTCAACTTCGAGGAAGTGGTGGAACGAATCGTGGAGGCCGACCCGCGCTACACGCGGGAAGCGTACGGCCTGCTCCGCGAGGCGCTCGACTACACCCAACAACAGATCCACAAGAAGAGCCGCGGCCAGATCCGCCACGTCACCGGACAGGAACTGCTCGAGGGCATTCGTGAACACGTCTTGCAGCAGTTCGGACCCATGAGCATCACCGTCCTCGAAGAATGGGGCATCCGCAACACACGCGACATCGGAGAAGTGGTGTTCAACATGGTCGAAAACCGGCTGCTGGCCAAGACCGAGGAGGACAGTCGAGCCGATTTCAATCACGGCTACGATTTCGACGAGGCGTTCCGAAAGCCTTTCCTTCCCAAGTCCCGGCTGCAGCCCAAGCCGCCTACCCGCGCGGTCAAGCCCAAGCCCTCGGAACCCAAGGCCTGATCGCCGCAGGCTGCTTTTCCGGTTAACGGTTGCAGGCGCCGGCGTCCGAAGTCCTTCTTCACCGGCTCACACCAAGGTCGCCCTGAATCTCCAGCTTGATCAGTGGTGGCCGCGGACTTGAACCATGCCCACACCTCGCCATTCAGTTGCATGATTGTTTCGCGCCCGGCTCTTGAACGCGCCTCGGGAATAGGCCATCCTCTGCGCCACTGCCCATGAATCCAAACACTTCGTCGCCTCGCCATCCGATTTCCCGCCGCCGCTGGCTCCAATGGATGAGCGGCGCCACAGCAACCCTTTGGGCCGCACCGCGGCTGGGCGCGGCTCCTGAAGATGACCAACGCGCGGCCTTGCCAAGCAACGCTGGACGTTCGCTTCGGCTGGCGCACATCACCGACGTCCACGTGCAGCCCGAGCTCGGCGCCGCCCGGGGATTGGCCCAGTGCCTGCACCACGTGCAATCCCAGCCCGATGCGCCACAACTCATCCTTAACACCGGCGATTCCATCATGGACGCCATCGAGGCCGGAGCGGATCGGACGGAACTGCAGTGGAATCTGTGGCAGAAGCTTCTGCGCGACGAATGTTCCCTGCCCCTCGAACACGCCATCGGCAACCACGATTGCTGGGGCCTGAACCGCACCAAATCCGGCACCACCGGCCGGGAGCCGCGCTGGGGCAAGCAGTGGGCGCTCGAGGGGCTCGGCCTGGCCTCACCCTACCGGTCCTTTGACCGCGCCGGCTGGCATTTCATTGTCCTCGATTCGATCGAGCCCTACCAGGACACCTACCGTGCGCGTCTGGGAGCGGAGCAACTGGACTGGCTGAAGACCGATCTGGCGTCCGTGCCCAAAGGCGTGCCGATCCTCGTCCTGGGCCACATCCCCATCGTCTCGCCCGGGGCAGTCCTCAACGGCGTCAAGGAAACGCCGGACCACAATCTGGAGCTTCCCGGCGCGCTCACTCATCTGGACGCCAAACCGATCCACGACCTGCTCCGGCGGCAGGGCAACGTCAAACTCTGTCTCAGCGGCCACCTGCACCTCGTGGATCGTGCCGAATACGATGGCATCACCTACATCAGCACCGGCGCGGTCAGCGCCAGTTGGTGGAAAGGCATCCGCCTGGAGCGGTTCGATTACGGCTATGCCCTCGTGGACCTCTTCAAGGACGGAACGTTCCACTATCAATTCGTCTCCTACGGCTGGAGAACGGTCGCGAGCGAGGGGTGAGTGGAGCCGCCGCCAGGTTCTCGGGGCATCCTTCTTGGCGTTGCCATGGCCGCGTACAAAAGGGGCGAGTGGCGCCACGTCAGTCGTAGCCACGGGATTTCAGACAGCGCAAGCGGTTTAGTGAATCTGCGGCTGGATGACGCGCGAGCCGAGGGCGGCCAGCCTCGCGCTCAACCCGGCGAACATCTCCTTGCCGTGATACACCCCGATGATCGCGCCCCCTGAGCCGGCAAACTTCGCGCTCGCGCCACACTGCCGGGCGACTTCGATCATTTGCACCTGCCATGATGCGAGGTTGAAGATGCGGCGGCGCGTGTCGAAGTTTTCGTCCATCAGCTCCGCGAGCCGTCTCGTGTCGCGCTGCAACAAGGCCTCGCGGCCGGCGGCGGCGATCTCGGCAAAATACTTCATCGCGTTGACCACCTTCTCCTCGCCGCGATGGAATCGACCGCGGATGTCGTTGTGGGTGACCTCGGTCGGCTCGCTGAGACTGCTGTGATACGCCAGATACAACGGCGGCAGCAAATCGAGCGGCAGCGGTTCATACCGGTAACACTTCAGGCCGCCGACAAGATGTTCCTGCGCAGGATCGAAGTCCATGTAGACCAGGCCTTCGTAAACCTGAATCACCCGATCCTGCAGGCCGCCGGCGATGCCGAGTTCGTCGCGCTCGACGGACAAGATGAGCGACGGTTGCGCTTCGCGCGGAATCTCCAATCCGTAGAACTCCATCAGGCAACGCAACGCGGCCGTGATCAGGGCGCTGGAACCGGCCAGGCCGACCTGCCGGGGGATGTTCGTCTCGTAACGGATCGAGAAGTTGCGGTCGTGAAGCTTGAGTTGGTTCGCCTGGCAATACTCGACGAAACGTTTGATCGTGGCTTTGATCAACCGGATGCCGCCGTAGTAGCCGTGCAGCTTCACGTCTTTCGCCAGATCTTGAATCGAACGAAAGCGCGCGCGGTCGTCGCCGGCCAGCACGATGTCCACCGAATCCCATTCGTACAACACCGCCTCCGCCCAGAAATTGCGGATGATGACCGAGATGGTCTTGCCGTGGTAGCCATCGGACGGATTGCCGAGCAGCCCGGCCCGGGCGTAAGCGCGCCTACGAATGATGAGCATGCAGCAGCGACTCCAGATGCTTGTGCAGCGAGGCCCCTTGCTTCTCATCCGCCAACGCGAACTCGACGAAGGCGCGGAAATACGCCTGGAAGTTGCCAATGTCGTACCGGTGTTCGTCCTGGCGCAGACGGATGCCGTAAACCTTGCCGCCTTCCTTCATCATCAGGCGAATGGCGTCGGTCACCTGAATCTCCCCGCCCTTGCCGGGCGGCGTGCGCCGAATCGCATCGAACACGGCCGGCGCAAGCACATACCGGGCCGCGATGGCGAGGTTGCTTGGGGCTTCCGCCACCGAGGGTTTCTCGATCAGCTCCGCAACTTCAAAGAGGTCGCCGTCGCCTTTCGGCTTGGCGATGCCGTACTGGTAAACGTCCCCGCGGTCCACCTCCTCGAAGGCGATCACGGCCGCGGCTCGCTTCTCGGTGAAACATTCTCCCATGCGCTTCACAATGTCGCTCTTGGCGTGCATTCCGATGATGGAATCGCCCAGCGCGGCCACGAACGGCTGATTGCCCACGAACGGCTCGGAGCACAGGATCGCGTGGCCCAACCCGAGCAGCTCCCGCTGGCGCGTGTAAAAGTACTGCACCGGCGCGCGCTCGTATTCCAGCGCCTCGAGCAGCTCCTCCTTGCCGCTCTCGCGCAACGCCTGAATCAACTCATCGTTCAGGTCAAAATGATTCTCAATGGAAGTCTTGCCGGGTCCGGTGATGAACAGCAGCCGCTTCATCCCCACGCGCGTGAGTTCCTCGACCACATACTGCACCACCGGCTTGCGGCCGACCGGTAACATTTCCTTCGGCTGTGATTTGGTGGCCGGCAACAGCCGCGTCCCCAACCCAGCCACCGGCACGACGGCAATGCTGATGTCCATGGATAAGCTCTCCAGAAATCTGCCGCCCATCCTACCAAGCATCGGCCGCAGGCGGCAAACCGAATCCTCTGAACTCGCCGCCGCAGGAAGAATCCGGTTGCACGACTCGCTGCCCTCGGGAATGATGGCCGCATGCTAGCGAGGGTTTGTTCCGCTGCGGTCAGCGGAATCGAGGGGTATCCAGTTGAAGTGGAGGTGAACTCAGGTTACGGCGATACCATCGTCGTGATCGTCGGGCTGCCGGACACAGCGGTGAAGGAATCCAAGGACCGGGTGATCACGGCGTTGTCGAACTCGGGATTCAAGTTCCCGATGGGCCGCACCACCATCAACCTGGCGCCTGCCGACGTGAAAAAGGAGGGACCCAGCTTCGACCTGCCCATCGCCATCGGCATCCTCGCCGCCAGCGAACAGATCGAGAGCGATCAACTGGACAACTTCGTCCTCGTCGGCGAACTGGCGCTCACTGGCGGCGTGCGTCCGGTCAAAGGTGTGCTGCCCATCGCCATTCGAGCCCGCAACGAGGGCAAGACGGGACTGCTGGTGCCCGCCGAGAATGCTGCCGAAGCGGCCGTGGTGAACGGTCTGCAAGTCATCCCCGTGCAGAACCTCCGCGAAGCCGCCCAATTCCTCGAAGGCCAGATCCGCATCGCCCCGACCAAGGTGAACCTCGCGGACCTGTTCAACCATGCGCCCAACGATGACGAGCCTGACTTTGCCGAGGTCAAGGGACAGGAATCCGTCAAGCGTGCCATGGAAATCGCCGCGGCTGGGTCGCATAATCTGCTGCTCATCGGCCCCCCGGGCACCGGCAAGAGCATGCTGGCCAAACGGCTCCCGACCATTCTTCCGCCGCTCACCCTGGACGAGGCGTTGGAAACCACCAAGGTGCACAGCATCGTCGGCTTGCTGAAGCCCGGACAGGCCCTCGTCCTCCGCCGGCCATTCCGCACCCCGCACCACACGGCCAGCGACGCCGGGTTGCTCGGCGGCAACGTGAATCCCACCCCCGGCGAAATCTCGCTCTCACACAACGGCGTGCTGTTCCTCGACGAACTGCCCGAGTTCAAGCGCAGCGTCTTGGAAACCATGCGGCAACCCTTGGAGGAGGGTCACGTCACCATCTCCCGCGCCGCCGGCACCATGACCTTCCCCGCCCGCTTCATGCTCGTCGCCGCCATGAACCCCACGCCGGACGGCAAAATGCCGGCTGAATCCCGGTGTTCCCCACGCGAGATTCAAAACTACCTCGGCCGCATCAGCGGTCCCCTGCTCGACCGCATCGACATCCACATCGAGGTGCCGCCGGTCAAGTTTCGCGAGATCGCCGGCGACCGCACCGGCGAAACCTCCGCCGAGATTCGCGGGCGCGTCGTCGCCGCGCGCCAGCGCCAGCATCAACGTTTCAACGGCAGACCCCGCCTGACCTGCAACGCCCACATGGGCCCGAAAGAGCTGAAGCAGTTCTGCGCGCTCGACGACCACACCAAGGAGATGTTGCAGTTTGCCATGACGGACATGAACCTCAGCGCCCGCGCCTACGACCGCATCCTCAAAGTCGCCCGCACCATCGCCGACCTGGCCAACTCCGACCGGATCACCGCCGATCACATCGGCGAGGCCATTCAATTCCGATCACTGGATCGGCAGATTTGGGGGTGAGCTGCCTAAAGACCACACAGACCGGGAAACTCACGAAGTCGCCACGAATCGTTCTCATTGGTGTTCCTTGTGACCTCTGGGATGGAAACCATTCAGGATCGATCTTCTTGGCTTCGCCGTTCGCGGATGACCTCGATCTCAAGAGCTGCATGGAGGTCGCGCGGCCGGCCCATGGCGCGCTTGGATCGGATCATGGCGTCCAACGTCAACACCCGGATTTCAGTGCCGCCCAGGGGAATCGATTCGCTGTTGGCCAGGCACTGTTCGAAACCGCCGATTCCCTTGACCTCGCCAAGCAGGTCCAACTGGCCCAGATCGGTGGTGAGGTAAAGTTTGTTCCAGTCACCGCGCCCGGCCTGGTCTCGGGTGAATGGCAGCCGGTCAGGGGTCATGCGATGAACCGGGTTCAATCCCTGCAACGCCTGCCACACCCTAAGCAGGTTTTCAGGGCTCAAATCGCATGCGACATCGACATCGCGTGTGACGAGAGAACTGCCAAATGAAACGGCACCAAACCCGCCCACCACCACAAACCGACAGCCCGCTTCGTTGAGTCGCAGGATCAACTCCTTGAGATTCTGCATTTCAGCCTCGAGCCTTCTGCAAGTCCACCGCCAATTCGAAGGCTGCCTGGTTCCGGTCCACCCTCTCCTCCGGCGTCAGGCGGAGGTTCTCAGTGATCAACGAGAGGTCGATCCCATAGGCCTGCGCCCGCTCACGAGCGGTCCGCCCGTCATCGGTCCGCCAAAACGGCTCCAGCAGCCGCTCTAGTTCTTCCGTGTTCAACGATAAAATTGTCCCACGCCCCACCCTTTGCGTCAACGCACCGCTCGCGAACATCGTCCGTCCAGACGAGCCGCTTCTGCTTGGAAGATCTGGAGCTGAAGACGCCGTCGCCGGAGGCGTCCGCCTGAGACAGCATGGAAGGTTCAAAGGCCAGCCGCGCGTCACCTGCAACGCCCGCAGGGGCCCCAAGGATATCAAGAGGTGCTGCGCCTTGGATGAGCCGACCAAGACACTGCTCCAGATGGCCATGACCGGGCAAAACCTCAGCGCCCGCGCCCACGGCAGGATCCTGAAAGTCGCCCGCACCATTGCTGACCTGGCCAACTCTGACCGGCTCACCGCCGATCACATCGGTGAGGCCATTCAATTCCGATCACTGGATCGGCAGATTTGGGGGTGAGCGATGACGTTCATGGCATCGAAAGGGTCAGGACCGCATTGCCTGACGCACCAGCGTAACCATCCACCGCAATCTGGTAGGTGACGCCGCCCGTCGCCTTGAACCCGACCCGGCTGCTAAGGCTTCCCCCGCCGTCATCGTCTGAAGCCACTTCGATCAGCGACCCCCACGCGCTGCCCGTATAGACGCCGAGTAACGTGTCGAACGAGCTGCCGAAGGTCGAGAGGGTCACGGTGCCGCTGTAGGGCGCCTGCCAACTCCACCAGACCGAGCGTCCACCGGGATGGCCGGCGTGATTGGGTTCACCCGCTTCTTTACTGGCGCCGCCGGTAATGCCGTTCGTCAGGACATTTGCCCCGACCAAGGTCTGGCGGTTGACGAAGTCATCATTGGGCGGACGCACGCGTATCCAGCGGTAGTCTGAGGCGTAGGCACCCAGGTTGTCCGAAGCGCTCGCATAGATGCCATAACTGCCCGGAGGCAGATTGCTCCACGTGACGGCATAAGGCGGACTGGTAAAGGATCGGATGTCGTTGAAGACAGGCCAGGCATCTAATTGCAGCTCCAGGCCGGCAATCGAGCCATCCGGATCGCTGGCGGTGGCTTCGCAGGTGATGGTGGCGGGTGCTTCATACACTGCCCCGTTGGGCGGTGACAGCAGTGCCAACACGGGCGGCTGGGTGACAATCAGGATGAAGCCACCTTCACCCGCATCCCAACACGACCCGTCCACCTGGATCTGGTACGTGACACCGGCGCTGGCCGTGAACCACCCCCACCCCACCGACACCAAGCTGGCCAGGTCCGAGCCCGTGAATACGCGCACGTTGGGCCAGAAGTTAGGGCTGCCGGTGGCTTGCATCACGATCTGGCCCGAAATGGGTGCAGTCCAGGAATACCAGACGGTCCTTCCCGCCGGACAGTAGCTATCCAAGGTTTCATTGGGCTCCGAACCGGCACTGGAGTTATACCCGGTCACCGCAACACCCAACCCGGAAATGGCGATACGTTCAGCAAAGGTGTCGTTGACCGGCACGGGCATGTTACCGGTGGCGTCCACCAGGCGATAAAACCGGCGCGACCCCGACGCGGGTTGGGGGTCAGCGAAGCCCTCATCCCAGATGAACGGCACAAAGGCATGAATCTCCTGCCACGCCAGCAGGTTGGTGGAGGTCTGCAGGACGTAGCCCCGGCCCGGTTGCACACGGAATGGAACGTTCGGCCGGCGCGACCCGTCCAGCATGGGCTCGCCCAGTGTGGGTACGGTGTCCATGACTTCGGCCATCGATTCCTCGACCTCATCCAGCGCCAGCCCGGAAACCATGCCGGCAAACGACAGGTCGGGCAGTGTGCCCAGCGCGAAGCGATTTTCGCGGAACAGCGGAAGGAAGGATCGCATCGGGGTTTGTCCCGCGAAGTGCGGCGCCAGAAACACGCTGTAATTGGTGTCCGCGCTCCAAGGCGTGGCCGCCACCAGCGCCGCTTTCAGATCCTGCAAGGTCTGTCGGAACCGCAGCTCGTCCTCGCTGTCGGAGGAGCTGTAGTTGAACAGGCGGACCAGGGCCGGATCGCGCGCCCGGATCAGGGCCGAAGCCTCCTCGTAGCGATCCACCGCCACCACAAAGGCGGCACGGGCGGCGATCAGATCGTTGGTCGTGGCATAGCGGAGCAGTTGCGCGTGACTGGCCAACAAACCCTCCAGTGTCGTCGTCCCCTCATAAATCCCTCGGAGCGTGGCGAGTTGGGCGTCCAGGTTCCATGAATAGGTGGTGTAGGCGAAATATTCGAGGCCGCTGGCCATCGCTCGCAGGAGCTGGATGTCCGCGTAATCCAGCGTAAGTTCCTCGGCCGCGCGGGTTTCGTTGGCGCTGAGCGTGAGGAGGAAGCTGGTGTTCGTAATGCGCGCCAAGTTCTGCGCGGAGAGGAGCAGCGCGGGGAGAAGATTGGTGCGAAAGAAGGCCGCGCCCTCCGCCGCGCTCACCCCGGAAGGCGCCAGCGGCACACCGTTCGTGTCGGTGGACAGGCTCGATTCCCACGCATACAGGCTACGATTCGTCGCCGGAAACCCCAGCCGGGTGAGGAAATTGCTCCCGGCGGGCTTGTTCGGCAGCATGAACAACCGCACGCCGGCCAGGAAGGCGTTGGCCGTCTGGTGATACGGGCAGGAGGCGATGGCGGCTTCGAAGCTCGCTTCAGCGGCGGCGAGATTGGTAGCTGCAAGATGGCTCCGCCCCTGGGCGATATAGTCATCGCAGGTTTGGGCGGTGGCACTGCCGGCCAACAAGACCAGGCATCCGAGGATCGTGACGGTTTGTTTCATGGCTTCACTGCGGGTTGTGGAGGCGATGTCGCCGGTTTGATGTCCGCAAAGAGGGAGTGGGCGGCACGGCCCTGGCCCGTGTGGACGAGTAATTGGCCAGCCTCCGGACCGCCAACAGCCAGGCGGCACCGCGGCAAGTTGAGAAGGGCCCCATCACAACGGAGCGTGGCCCCGTCCAGAAGATCCCAGGCCCCGTCCCTGGCGATGCACACCCGCCGGGTTTCTAGCCGGGCTTCGGCCTCGCCGCGGAACCGCACCCGCAAACCGCGCAATTCGACAAGGTCAGACCCGCCCAAACCTAGGAGGCTGGAGCCCGCGTCACTGAACACGGTGCGGGTCTGGGTGGGGCTGACAATCTCGATCTCAACATCCTCGGCGCGGACGGCGGGCAGAAGGCCAATCCGGTAGAATCCGCGGGTCTGGTAATCCCGATGCAGCTTCTCGATGTGGATCAGGGCGCAGGGTTGGCTGGCATCATTGGCGTAGAGCGGCAGGAGCACGTTCCGGCCATTCACACTGCGAGTCATGGCCTGGGCGAAGCCGTGTCCGGCCGCGCCTACGAAGAAGGCGAGGATCGCGCAAAGAGACCACGAGTTTGAAACCGCGCGCAAGAACCACGAACCGAACCCATCGCCGAGCTGGGTTGGCGAGTCTCCACGGGCCAGGACCCGGCGGCTGAAGGGCTTGGAAACGAGCCAGCCAGTGGGTGATAGCATGTCGGAGCCCTGAGAGATGCGGCATGCCGCCGCATCGTCGCTAAGGCCGATCCTCTGCATCTTGCTTCGTCCCGCGAGGTTCATGCTCCTCTGCATTTGGAACCACTTGGAGTGTTTGAGCGTGCCCGGAAAAGAGCAAGGAATCCCGCAGAGCCAGAGGCGTTTGAAGCACCGGTTATGGATTTCATTACCGACCTGGAAGTTACGGCCCCGACTTGAATTGGCGCCGGGCGGATTTTACGGCCTCCACCAGTTCCGCACGACGGCGCTCCGCCCACCGATGTTGGAGCACCTCCAGTAGCGACTCCTGCTCTTCGATGGCCAATTGGTCGGACGAATCCAACACCTGGGTGAACTTCGTCATGGCCGCAAACGAACACCCAATCCGTCCCGAGGAAACCATGATCTGCATCCTGATCCTGTAAACCCGGTTCCTCCTGCCGGCTCACGGATATCGAAGAGTACGTGGACTCACTTGTCTGCGTGCCCCGCACAGGCAGGCGTCCACGACTACGCGGTTCAGGGGAGAGATTCCCATCGAAAGTGCTCGCGCCGGGGGCGTGGATTGGCTAGGCAAAGGCCCCGACGCAGATGAGCCAAACGCCAGCCACCGCAGCCGCCCCTTCCCGTGCCGTTCCCGCCAACGAGCGGTTCCCGTCCCAGGCCCGGTTCATTCTGGGGAACGAGACCGCCGAGCGGTACAGCTATTACGGGATGAAGGGCATCCTGGCCCTCTACCTCACCAACGTGCTGCTGATGTCGCGGGACGAGGCGACCACGATCATCCACCTGTTCAGCTTCGCCAATTACTTCATGCCGGTCCTCGGGGCGTGGGTGTCCGACCGGTTCTGGGGCCGCTACAAGACCATCCTGTGGATCTCGCTGTTCTACTGTGCCGGGCACGGGGTGATGGCCTTGAGCGATGCGATACATACGATCGATGGGAAGACGATCTGCCTGTATGTCGGGCTGGGGCTGATCGCGTTCGGGTCGGGGGGCATCAAACCGTGCGTGTCGGCGTTCATGGGAGACCAGTTCGGTCCGCACCAGAAGCATCTGCTCCCGAAGGCCTATGCCGCGTTTTACTGGTGCATCAACCTGGGGTCCACCGCCGCCTTCCTGACCATCCCGCTGGTGCGCAAGACCGCCGGCTACGGCTGGGCGTTCGGCATTCCCGGGATTGCCATGGCGCTGGCCACGTTTGTGTTCTGGCTGGGCACGAAGCATTACGTCAGGGTGCCGCCGGCTTCGCAGACAAAATCCGCCGGTTTCTTCAGGGTTTTCTGGCATGCCTTGCGGCACCGGGCCGGGCGCGCGGTTGGTCAGAAGTTCTGGGACACCGCGCGCTCGCGCTTCACCGAAGCCGAGGTGGACGCGGCGCGGTCGGTGGGCCCGATCCTGATGGTCTTTGCACCGGCGCCGGTCTTTTGGGCGCTGTTTGATCAGACTTTTTCCACCTGGGTGCTGCAGGGAGAAATGATGGCTCCCTACGGGCTCGGGACCTACACCCTCGGCCCCGAGGAGATGCTGTCGGCCAACCCGATCCTGGTGATGATTTTCGTGCCGCTCCTGACGCTGCTGGTGTATCCGGCGATCGGACGCTTTGCCACGCCGCTCAAGCGCATGGCCAGCGGGATGTTTCTCGCGGGCGGCTCGTTTGTGATCGTGGCGTGGTTCCAACAGCGGATCGATGGCGGGGAACAAATGAGCGTGCTGTGGCAGTTTCTGCCCTACATCGTTCTCACGATCGCTGAAGTCCTCTTCTCCACCACGGGCCTCGAGTTTGCCTACCGCGAGGCCGCCCCCTCGATGAAAAGCATCATCATGGGGTTCTGGACCCTGACCGTGGCGGTCGGGAACCTCCTGGTCACCACGGTGACGAACGTGGCGGACCTGGTGCTGGGGGCCGAAGCC
>JALOTZ010000079.1 GCA_025457615.1 Verrucomicrobiota bacterium | reverse complement strand
CCTCCAATTGGGCACAAACGGCGTCTGGCGCATGGAACCGGCGGGTTGGGCGGTGGACTCCGACACCGTGAACCAATTCCTCGGCCGCGTGAGCAAGCTGCGGATCGCGCAGTTTGCCAAGGACGTGGTGGCGGAACCGGATCTGCCCAGCTTTGGTTTGGGCACACCCGCGCTCCGCCTCACGCTTAATCCCGCGCCCCCTGCGCCCGGGCTCCAGTTGGACTTCAGTGCGCCGGTGGAGGGCAAGGTGAATGTACGGCGTGGGGACGAGAGCGCCGTGTACGCCCTCGAGGCCACGGCTCTGGAAGGCTTGCCGGTTCGCGACGGCGACTTTCGCGACCGTCGCATCTGGCGGTTCGAGACGGATCAGGTGACCGCGGTCTCGGTTCAGCAAGGCGAGCGCTCCTGGCAGGTGTTGCACAAGGGCAAGAACGAATGGTCGCTGGCGCCAGGTTCCCAGGGACTGGTCAATCCGTTCGCCGTCGAGGAAGCCGTCGCCCGGCTCAGCCAGCTCAACGCGGTGGTGTGGACCGCCTGGAATGGTGTGAACCTCGCGTCGTATGGTCTGGACGGCTCTGCCCGCACGATGCTGATCGATTTGAAGGACGGCACGCGACCGGCGGTGCGTCTGGGCACCGCGGCGCCCTCCGGCCACATCTACGCCGCCGTGACCCTGGACGGGCGCGAGTGGGTGTTCGAGTTTCCCCTTGAAGCCTACGACGCCCTGCAGTTTGCCTTGCTGACCCCCGCCGGCCTGCGCTGATCGCATGTCGCATCCGCACAAGCCCAGGGCATTCTGGAGACTGGCGCGACTTTGGTTTCGCCGGTTTCGAATCGGGTGCTGGCTGCTTGTATTGCTGCTGCTGGTTGCAGTGATCTGCCTGCATAACTTTGGCCTGCCCGGGCCGCTTCGCCGCGCGCTGGTGCAGTCCTTTGCCCGCCAGGGGGTCAACCTTCAGTTCTCCAGCCTGCGGCTCTCCTGGTACAAGGGCATTGTTGCCGAGCAGGTCGTGCTGCGCCCGGTTGCCGCCACCAACGCACCGCAACTGGAAGGCCGCCGGGTGGACCTCGACCTCGCGCCGGCTGCCCTGTTTCGGCTGCGCGTGGAACCGCAATCGGTGGCGCTGACTGACGGCGTGCTGCGGTTGCCCTATCAGACCACGAATGGCGAGTCTGCGGAGCTGTCGGTGTCGAACCTGAACGGCACGCTGCGTTTTGTGTCCGGCGGTGGCTGGCATGTGGACTCGCTTCAGGGCCAATTGGGCCTGATTGCGCTGTCCGTTTCCGGGCAGGTCACCAATGGCGGCAGTCTGGGGGATTGGCAGGTGTTCCGACCCCGGGCCACCACCGTGCCCAGTCCACTTCCGAAGCTGCTGCGACAATGTTCCGAGTTGCTCGATTCCTTCGCGTTCACCCGCCCCCCTGCGCTCCGGTTGGTGTTCAACGTGGACGGCGCCCAACCGCAGGCTTCGACCGCGTGGCTGGATTTGAAGGCGGGTGCGGCCGAGGGGCAGCACGCCCGTTGGGAGCAGGCGGAGGTAACACTCAGTATCATGCCCGCTCCGGACTCCCATTGTTCGCATCTCGAGGCCCAGTTGACCGCGCAAGAGATCCATACCGTGCAGGGCCTTTTTCAGGACGTGCAGGCCTATGCCAGCGTGGACTGTCAGGCGGAGGTCGGGGCGTTGTTGTCGGGCAGGGTTGACTTCGCCATTGGTCGCGCCAAAGCCGGGCTGGCGGATCTCACCGGACTCGATGGCACAGCCACCTTCACCTTCGCGGGCGAGCAATTGATGCCGGAGCAGACCCGGCTGGAACTGAGCGCGGAAAAGGTGACCACGCAGTGGGGGTGGGGCCGTGGGATTGACGCCGAAGCTGAAATCGCACCGATCCAGCCGACGGGCACCGCGCTCGATCATGTGCCAACTCCACTGCTCCAGCATCTGGATGGCCTGCGGATGTCCGGCGTGGTGACCGCGGAGGAACTCCAGGAACCCACGTTCGGCGCCACCAACCTCTCACTGGGTTTCACCTGGCAATCGCCGCGACTTGAACTGAAAGCGCTCTCGGTCGAGTTGCCGGGAGGTAAACTGGACCTGACTGCCGGCGTGGATGCGGCCACCGGCCAGGTGCAGTTCAAGGGCGACTCCACCATCGATCCGAAAGGGTTGTCGGGCGTCCTGCCCGAGGTGGCCAACGAATGGTTGGATCGTTACACGTGGCAACAGCCGCCGCAGGTGACCGGCAGCGGGTCGGTCCACCTGCCGCGCTGGAGTTCTGACACAAACTCCTGGCCCGGGGATGTTCGCCCCTCGCTGATCCTCGACGGACGGTTTGAGGCGGGGCGGGGGACCTTTCGTCGCATGCCGGTTCAGGCCGCCTCCTCCGCACTCCATTACTCGAACATGTTCTGGAACCTGCCTGACCTCACGGTGGTGCAGCCGGATGGCCGGGTGGTGATCGAACACATCAACAATGATCGCACGTCCGAGTATCTCTTCCGCGTGCAACTGCGTGCCGACCCCTCGCCGGCGTGGGCGCTGCTTCCCACCAACGCCGTCGCCGCGCGGCAGACGCTGGGCCAGCTCCAGTTCGGGAGCCCGCCCCATGCCGACTTCACCGTCACCGGTTTCTGGCGCGACACATCGCAGCTCAACCTCGCCGCGCAGCTCCACGCCACCAACGTTACGTTTCGTGGCGTTGCGGTGGACGAAGTGAGCGCGAGCGCCCACTACACCCACCAGACGCTTCGCGTCACCGGACTCCAGGCCCGCCGGGGCCAGCAACAGGCTTCCGCCGATTCGTTGGAGTTCCGGTTCGCTGACCGCGTGGCGTTCCTGTCCAATGGGATGACGACGTTGCCGCCAATGGACGTGGCCACCGTGATCGGACCGGAGGTGGTACAGACCATCGCGCCGTATCGCTTCCTCAATCCGCCGGAAGGACGCGTGGAAGGCACCATCCCGCTGGGGAACATCGACGCGGCAGACCTGCGGTTCGGGCTGAAGGGTGGCCCGTTCGAGTGGTGGAAATTCAAACTGCCGGAAATCGAGGGGCTGGTTCGCTGGAAGGGCAGGACGGTTTCCATCACCAACCTCGAGGCGATTCTGTACGGGGGCGCGGCGCGGGGCAGACTGTTTCTGGACTTCCGGGAGAAACCCGCGCCCGATTTCACCTTGCAGACCGAAGTGTTCGGGGCCGACCTGCAACCGTTGGTCAACGGACTGTTCGGCAGCACAAACCATCTCGAGGGCAGGCTCAGTGGCACGCTGGTGGTCACCCAGGCCAACGCCGGCGATTTCGGTTCCTGGTTTGGCCACGGCACGGCAACGTTGAAGGACGGGTTCATCTGGAACATCCCCGTCTTCGGGGTGGTGTCGCCCGTGCTCGATACCATGGTGCCGGGGTTGGGCAAGAGCCGCGCGAGTGCCGCCAGCGGCACCTTCAACATCACCAACAGCGTCATCCGCAGCGAGGACCTGGTGATTCGCTCCAGCAACATGCGGTTGCGCTATAACGGGACGGTGGACTTCCAGGGACGCGTCGAGGCCACCACCGAGGCGGACCTGTTGCGGGACACCTTTGTCATTGGGGAAGCCGTCAGCCTGATCTTCACGCCGGTGAGCAAGCTGATGATCATGGAAATCACCGGCACGCTCGCCGAGCCCAACGCCCGCCCGTATTACGTCCTGCCCCGCGTCCTGCTCGCGCCGCTGAACCCGGTCAAGATGTTCAAGGACTTCTTCACCCCGGAGCCCCCGGCTTCCAAGGCTGCGCCTGCGAATGTGACGCCGGAACCGCCCGTTCAGCCACCCTCTGACAAGATTCAACCCGAACCCCGGCAGTGAATCCGGCGAGTGGCCTTCACCCGACCCGCCGGTGTGTCCGCGATACTTTGACGCGGACAAAGGACCACTCGATCGCGTCGTATTACCAGGCCAGCAGAACCGCGTTCCACCGTTGCCGGTTCTGGCGGAGCCCGAGCGGCGAATCCAGGTCCAGGTCGCCAGGGACGATCTCGCGGATCTGGGGCATGGGATGGCAACGGGAACACGGCGGTTGACAAACTGGGGGACAAGGAACTGGAGTGATAAGGTTTAGCGCTATTTTTCTGGCGCTCCTGGTTCCATTTTGCTGGAATGGGGCATGTCTGTTCACCTTTTCGAAGCTCGGATTGATGGGACTCCCCCCGAACCTTTGCTGCTGGAGAGGGTCACCGTTCGGTTGATGGAGGAATCGGAGCGGGAGCGTTTTGATCAAGAGTTGATCTCCAAGCATTATCTCAAGAATGCCAACGCGGTGGGCTGCGTGCTGAGATATGTTGCCGAATATCGAGACCAGTGGGTCGCGCTGCTGGTCTTCAGTTCGTCGGCCTTTCACATCAAACTTCGGGATCAATGGTTGCACTGGCGTCCGCGCCAAGTCCAAGAGCGTCGGCATCTGATTGCCCAGAACGCGCGTTTTCTGGTGCTGGCCGCTCCCGGTCAATGGCCCAATCTGGCCTCGCGGGTTTTGAAGCTGGGTTGCGAGCGTTTGCCGGCCGATTGGCAGGAACGCTTTGGGTATCCTGTGCTGGTGGCCGAAACCTTCGTGGATCCCCAACGTTTTCGGGGCACCTGCTACAAGGCGGCCGGTTGGGAGCCGTTGGGAGAAACCCAAGGGTATGGACGAGACTGGCAAGACTTCTACACGGACACCCGGCATGCCAAACAACTGTGGGTTCGACCGTTGGGCAAGGGTGCCTTGGAGCAGGCCCGTGCGGTGGAGTTGCCAGTGGCTTTGGCCGATCCGAGCGGTCCGCTGCCACCGGCGTGTCCCGTCAGCACCCTCCAGTTGGACTCGCTGTGGCAGTGCTTTCATCGGCGGATGACCGATCCACGCCATCCCAAGGGAGTGCGTCACAAGCTGGCGGGTGTTTTAGTCCTCATCGCTTTGGCCGTGGCGGCCGGTTGCAAGGGACCGCACGCGATTGCTGAATTTGCTCAGAGCCTCAATCACGCCCAGCGACGTCGCTTGCGCTGCCGACCGCGTCCAGGCCGGCCGCGGGAGTGTGAGGTGCCCTGCGAGCGAACCTTCCGCCGCCTGCTCGAAGCGTTTGATTCCGAACAACTCAAAAACGTGCTGGTGGACTGGATGGCGGCGGAGGATCCGGCGCCGCTCAAGATCGTGCATGTCGACGGCAAGGTGATCAAAAACGCCCAGCCGGCCCCGGCCCGTTCGGCGGCTCAGCAAGCCGAGGCGGCCGTGGCGGAACCCTCGGAAATCCCCCTCGAACTGCAAAAGCCCAAGGCGGACAAGGCCCTGATGCTCGTCAATTTTCACACGACCGGCCAGCGTCTGGTGGACCAGGTGGCCGTGCCTCGGGATACCAACGAAGAGGCGGCGGTGGCCGCCCATTTGCCCAAGATGGACTTGGCCGGCCTCTGTCTGACGGCCGATGCGGCGCACACGACCAAAGCCAATTGCCGCCAACTGACCCAAGGCAACGGCGCGGAGTTGTTCCTCTTCTTAAAAGGCAACCAGCCCACCGCGCTGGCCAAAGCTGGGCAACTGCTGCCCGGCGCCCTTCCCCCCTCAGGCCAGCACGGTGGACAAAAGCCACGGACGCATTGAAACGCGCGACGTGTGGTGTGTGGCCACCGACCCCAAGACGATGGGGTTGGCCGGAGTGGCTCAAGTCGTGCGCCTCCATTGCCACGCTCAGGAACTGCGTCGGGGCCAGGTGGTCAAAGAAACCGACGACACCCGCTTTGCGGTGACTTCCTACCAACCCCAGGAGGCCGGTCCGGACCGGCTGCTGGAAATCGGACGCGCTCACTGGAGCATCGAAAACGGCCAGCACTATCGCCGGGATCGCACGCAGGACGAGGACCGCTGCCCAGTCCGGGAAACCACCACAGCGCGCAATCTTTCGCTCTTTCGTTCGCTGGCCATTTTCCTGTTCAAGAGCCAGGCTCAACGAAAGGACGGCAAGCAATCGCTGCCTGACTTTGAGAAGCACGTTCACCGCAAACCCGGGGGATTGATCCGCCGTTTCACCCAGCGGCTGAGGATGTTGGCTGTAATGCCCCCTGGCCAAGTCGGTGATCGTCTTGGCAATCATCATCCATCTCCCCTCCAACCGACTTTGTCACTCGCCGTGCCCGGCCTGACCTGATTCCGAAGTGCGCACTGGACGCCGCGGGGATTCGGACGCAAATTCAACACAATCGATCATGAAGATGCTCATTCTTTTCCTGCTCTGGTGCGTGCTCTTCGTGCTGTCATGGCCCGTTGCCATCGCTGCGTTGATCCTGCTGCCACTGCTCTGGTTGCTTTCCATTCCGTTCCGGATGCTGGGCTGGCTGGTTGAGGCCACGTTGGCCTTGATCAAGTCCATCCTCTTCCTGCCCGCCAGGCTCTTGGGCCACAAAACCACGCCCTGAGTGTTCTTGGGAGGATGCGCCCTCGCCGATTTGGGCGGCGGATCCTGGCGGCGGATCCTGGCTTTGCCAATCCGGCGGCATGTGCTAGTGTAGCCGCCAGTTGCATTTTGGTTGTACCAGTCTCGCCGTGCTGGTCGTGGGACTGGTCAGCGCCAGTGCCACGCCACCCCAGGGCTATTACAGCTCCGCCGTGGGGCAAACCGGCTCCGCTCTCAAGACCGCCCTGCATGCGATTGTCGATGATCACACGGTGATTCCCTACAGCAGTTCCAGCTTTGACACGCAGAACGCGTTGGAAGTGCTCGACCAGGATCCCGTCAACCCCAATCACGTGATGCTCATCTACTCGCGCCGGTCGGAACCCAAAACCACCTGGCCGGCCTGGAACCGCGAGCATCTGTGGCCCAATTCCTACGGGCTGGATGATGTCCAGCCCGCCTACAGCGATTTGCACAATCTTCGAGCTGCGGACCAGAACGTGAACAGTTCGCGCGGCAACGAGTTTTACGACTGGAGCGACACCAACTCGGCCAGCTTCGCCTTTCCCGCGCATCCCGAAGCACCGCTCTGCTCTTCCGATGACGACTCCTGGCAACCCCCGGCCAGTGTGCGGGGCGACATTGCCCGCGCCGTATTCTACATGGCGGTGCGTTATGAGGGCGACGCGCCCAACGAACCGGACCTGGAACTTACCGACAACACAGCTTCCATCAACAGTGCCGCTGGCCTCATGGGCAAGCTCTCCACGCTTGTCCGCTGGCATCTGGAAGACCCGGTGGACGCTGCCGAGCAACTGCGCAATGACCGGGTGTTCTCGCAGTTTCAGCACAACCGGAATCCATTTGTGGACCATCCGCAGTGGGTGCAGGCCCTGTTCATTCCGCGACTGACCATCCAGCCAACCCCGTCCGGCATCCGGTTGCGCTGGGCCAACACCGGAGTGGCCCTGACCCTGGAGACCGCCATCGAGGATGGGGCAGCTTGGGTGACAGTGTCGGCGCCCCCCGGTCTCGACAATCAGGGTTGGTTTGTTGATCTTCCGGTCGAGAACATCGGCCGGCGCTATCGCCTCAAATTCTGAGCGCTCGCCCTGCGGCCTTCCGGATCTCGACCCAATGTACCCACGCAAACTCAAATGGGGCGTGCTCAGCACCGCCAAAATCGGCATCCAGAAAGTGATTCCCGCACTCCAGGCCAGTCAGCATGGCCGGGTCGCCGCCATCGCCTCCCGCGAACTTTCCCAGGCGAGGCAGGCGGCGGCGCAACTGCACATCCCGAACGCACACGGTTCCTACCAGGCACTATTGGAGGACAACACCGTGGAGGCGGTTTACATCCCCCTGCCCAACCATCTGCATGTGGAGTGGGCGATCAAGGCGCTCCAGGCCGGAAAACATGTGCTGTGCGAGAAACCCATCGGACTCTCCGCACAGCAAGCCCGGGAGCTGATGGACGCCGCAGGTCGCCATCCGCGACTCAAAATCATGGAGGCGTTCATGTACCGCCATCATCCCCAATGGCGACGCGCGCTGGAGCTGGTCAAGCGCGGGGCGCTGGGCGACCTGCGCACCATCCAATCCTTCTTCGCCTACTGGAATGTGGACCCGCAAAACATCCGCAACATCAGGGCGGTCGGCGGCGGCGCCCTGATGGACATCGGGTGCTACTGCATCTCGCTGGCGCGGTTCCTGTTTCAAGCCGAATCCCGCCGTGTGTTTGGCACTCAGGAACTGGATCCGACCTTCGGCACGGACCGGCTCACTTCAGGCATCCTGGATTTCGAGCACGGCACGGCGACCTTCACCTGCGCGACTCAGCTTGCTCCCTACCAACGAGTGCACATCATTGGCACCCGGGGACGTCTCGAGATCGAAATCCCCTTCAATGCCCCCCCGGATCGACCGTGCCGGATGTGGCATCAGCGCGGGCAGGACGTCGAGGAGATCACCTTCGAAACGTGCGACCAGTATGCGATCCAGGGCGATCTGTTCGCACTCGCCGTGCTGCAAGATGGCCCGGTGCCCACGCCCTTGGAGGACGCAGTGGCGAACATGGAGGTGATCGAAGCCATCTCCGGCAGCGCGCGGTCAGGCAATTGGGTCTGACGGGTGATTCCTCGCTCGACGGCCCGGGTGCGGAGCGCGGTTTGTCCCGAACCGCAGCGCCCCCGACATCCCTGCGGCCTGCCGGGAGTGGAGACACCTCGCGGTCCGTTAGTGGTGTCAGGGTGCGCACGTCATCGGGGACACCTTGCTTGTTCGGCTCGCGTCCGCGGGCCTCTGGCCCTAGATTCTTGCGGAGATACCGATGAAACTGATTCTTGCCGAGTTACTCATCCTGTTGGCGTTGCTGGTGGCCAATGGTGTGTTCGCCATGACTGAGATCGCGGTGGTGTCGGCCCGGAAATCGCGGTTGCGAAGGCTGGCTGACGAAGGCAGCGCGCGGGCCAGAGCGGCACTGGCGCTGGCCGAATCTCCCACCCGTTTCCTGTCCACGGTGCAGATTGGCATCACGCTGGTGGGCATCCTGGCCGGTGCGTTCGGCGGCGCAACCTTCGCAGCCATGCTCACCGAGGCGTTTCAGAATGTGGCCTTCCTCGCGCCCTACGCCGCGTTTCTCGCGCTGGCCATCGTCGTGCTGACGATCACGTTCCTTTCCCTGGTCATCGGCGAGTTGGTGCCCAAGCGCATCGGGCTGAACAACCCCGAACGCATCGCGATCCTCATGGCCCGGCCCATGCATCGGCTCTCGGCGCTGGTCGGACCGGTGGTATGGCTCTTAAGCACCGCAACCGAATCCGGGCTCCGGCTGTTGGGCGTGCGGGCCGAGCCGGCCGCCCGCGTCACCGATGATGAAGTCAAGGCGCTGATGCAGGAGGGTCTGCGCGCCGGCGCCTTCGAGAAGGTGGAAAGCGAGCTGGTATCGGGGGTGCTGGATCTGGACCAGTTGAGGGTCCGGGACCTGATGACGCCGCGAACCAAGATCATGTATCTCAACAGCGAGGAACCGCACGAGGCCATCTGGCACAAGATCGTCGTGAGCAACCACTCCTATTTCCCCGTGTATCAGGGCAACCGGGACAACGTTGTCGGCGTCGTTTCCGTCAAGGCCATCTACGCCAATCTGGCCGCGGGCGCGGCGGTGCGCCTGCGGGATCTGCTCACCAAACCCCTGATCGTTCCCGCCACCCAGAGCGCCAGCCGCCTGTTGGAAACCTTCAAGCTGCGGCGCAACCACACTGCGCTGGTCACCGACGAGTTCGGCAGCATTGTGGGGCTGGTAACGTTGCGGGATGTGATGGAGGCCATCCTGGGCGAAATGCCCTCCCAAGATGAACGCGCCCGGCCCACCGCTCACCAGCGGGCCGACGGCACGTGGCTGATTGACGGCATGATGGAGGTTGCAGGCCTGCAATCTATCCTGCCGGAGGTGCGGTTGGGGGATGAGGACAGTCGCGATTACCAGACGCTGGCGGGGTTTGTGGTCAAGTCGCTGGGCCACGTGCCCAAGGAGGGCGAGACGTTCGAGTCGCAGGGGTTCGTGTTCGAGGTGCTCGACATGGACCGCCATCGGGTGGACAAGGTGCTGGTGATGCGCGCCGACCAGGCCCCGCTTGCGCCCGAGGTGCAGATTTGAGAAATCCGTAGAGGGAAACACCCACCCTTTGTTTCGCCATGGTCAGAGGAAGCCAACAGGCCAAGGTTCGGTGGCGCAGGCTTCAATGCACGCCGCCACGCCGATTTCCGATCTGGCGCTGCGCTGGAGTGATTGCAGAAGGCATGTCGGGCTATGGCTGATGGACCTTGGCTGCAGCGGCAGGATCGCGGACCTGCAACCCGCGCAACTCGCCGAGCGAAATGGCCCGCAGGGAATGGTCGTCACTGTCAACAATAGCCAACCCACCCAGCTTCAGACTGGTCAGGATGGCGTACCGGGCCTCCTCCCGGGTCACGGGTTGGGTGATCGCGAAGAACACGGGCCAGTCTCCCTGCAATCCCTCCTCCACCACCGACTTCGCGCACAGCGAGCCGTAATACTCGAGTAGTCCCTTCAGCGGAGGTGGCGGCCCTTGCGGACTCGTGCGCTTCCACGGAGGCGAGCCCGGACATGTGGGCAGGACTTTCGGGTCAAGAAGCGTTGCGCCAGGAGTGCGTCTGGGCGCACGAAGCTCGACGTGCCTCCATTCGTCCACCGGGACCACCTGCACGAAACGATCGCCGTCGTCCAGCGCGGCGATTCCGTTCAGCGCCAGCGCCACCGTCAGCCCGTAGCCAAGCTCCTCCTGCGTCAGGTCGGTCACGTTCCTGAACTTGATGGGCCGCGGGTTGATCGTGGCCGAACGCAGAACGGTTCGTGCTCGGATCTGCGCATAAACAGCCAGGACCATGTGCAGGTCCGCGCCCGGAAAAAACACTTCGCCAGCAGGGATGTTCTCCCCGCCAGCCTCCGGCCTCTGGAGCGTGGAAAGAAACGCTGGCCCGGGGGTGTTCTCCCATTCGGCGGGCAGAGCGCGTACGAACTTCGTGCCGTCGCGCACCAGTGCGATCCCCGCGTTCGTGACGCGATCCTCGAGAACGCGGAGGGCAGCATTGGTGTTCTCAGGAAGCGCCGCAGGAATAGATGCGTCCCCCCGGGGCAACGAGGTGGGCCGAAGCACCGTGCGGTGCGTCAGCCGGGCGTAAGCCTCCAGGGCCTCGTCAATCGGTGTCGCGTCGGGCACCGGTTTGGTGAGCGTCTGACCTGAACAGAAGCTGGCGAAGCAACAAAGCCACAGCATGACGATCGCGTTGCACATGACATAGGCAGCCTGCGCTGACCGCCGTCACCTGGCAAGCAGCCGTGGCACCCCGAGGACGCGGCCCTGCGGGCCGGAACGATGCAGTCCACGAAGCAGAGAGAGCAGAAGGCTGGGTGCCCCTTGGTGCTACCACCGGCTTGCGATCGGACGCCCAAGGTGTTCTAGCGCAGATTGGTAATCTGCTGTATCGCCGAGTTGCACTCGGCAGAACCTCCCCTGGCACAAGACGCTGGCGGACTGCGAGCGGGCTTGCGGAATCCCTTTCCGTGATACGGCACAACGCAGCACAGCCGCAACCAAACGACCGAGGATGAGGACGAAGGACGAGCACGAGGACGAGTGAAATCGTCGCGGGCTCAAACGATTGGGCGGGATACTGATAGGGTGCAACTCCGCCAAGGTCGTGATGCCGAGATGCGCCGCTTGGCGGTCTTGTCGGACCGGAATCGGACCGGAATCGGTTGACGCCTCCGCGCTGTACCCGCATGGTTGCTGCGTCATGGTAATCCGCGTTGGCAACACATACTACACAATCCGACTGGGCATGGTGGGCTGGGCCGTGGTGGGCCTGCTGCTGCTCGTGGGTCTGAGCACGATGCTCTACAAGGTGGAGGCTGAGTATCAGGGCATTGTGCTGCGCTTCGGCCGCTACACCAAGACCGTCGATCCCGGCCTCCAGTTCAAGTTCCCCTTCGGCATTGACCGCGTCTATCAGATCCCGGTCAAACGTCAACTCAAGCAGGAGTTCGGTTTCGGCACGCCCGGCGCCAGCAACCCCCTGCAGAATTCACGCGGTGATGAGCAGGAATCCGAGCGCAGCATGGTCACCGGGGACCTGAACGCCGCCAGCGTCGAGTGGATCATCCAGTTCCGCATCGAAAATCCGAAGGACTATCTGTTCAAGTTTCTGGAACCGGACGCCACACTGCGGGACGTGTCCGAATCCGTGATGCGGGAGGTCGTCGGCGATCGGACGGTGGACGAGGTGATCACCGTCGGGCGCCAGGAAATCGAGAACGAAGCCCTCCGCAAACTCAAGGAGAAGGTGCGCCAGTACGAACTGGGCATCAGCATTGACCAGCTTCAACTCAAGAACGTGAATCCACCGCCGCCCGTCCAGCCCTCGTTCAACGAAGTCAACCAGGCCCAACAGGAGCGTGAGAAGCTGATCAACGAGGCCAACGGCGAATACAACCGCTTTGTCCCCCGCGCCCGGGGCCAGGCCGAGGAACGCATCAGCACCGCCGAAGGGTATGCCATCCGTCGCGTCAACGAGGCGGAAGGCGATGTGGCCCGGTTTAACGCCCTGCTCGCCGAATACGTGAAGGCCAAGGAGGTCACGCGCCAGCGGATTTATCTGGAAACCATGTCCGAGGTGCTGCCCGGGCTGA
>JALOTZ010000001.1 GCA_025457615.1 Verrucomicrobiota bacterium | reverse complement strand
TTGAGCGTGCGATACTTGGCCATGCTCTACTGACCGCCAAAACCCCGTTTTGTTCACCCAAAGGGTGAAGCGTTCAGCACGTCGGTAATGTTTGGGGGTATTGGAACAATCAGTCTCCGTGCGACTCCCTGGCTCAAAACACGGCGGTGACGTTCCAGATCGACATGGCGGGCGCGCAGGGGACGGACGGAACGAACTACGACGGCAGCGGGTCGCAACTGGTGTACATCAACGGGAGTTTTGTGAGTTGGGATTCCCAGGGGACTCCCGACCCGGATTGGGGTCCGACGCCGATGGCGGAGTTGGTGCTGACCAAGAGCCCGAGTTCGGATATCCACACGGTCACCATCTCGAACCGGTTCCTGGCGGGCAGCGCCCTGCGGGTGCAATACAAGTATTCGCTGGGAGGCGCGGATAACGAAGCCGGGTCTGGTCAAGACCACGTCCGCTACATCCGGACAACGCCTGGTGTCACCAACTACGTCATGCCGGTGGACAAGTTCATCAACAGCACTCCAGGTTACGATTACACAGAAGACGCGATCGGCGGTTTGGCTGCGAAGCCCTCGACCCCCGGCAACGTGCAATTGCAGTGGGCCGGCCTCCCCTGCGCCTACATGCAGGGCAGCACGAACGTGGCCGGGCCGTTCTCGGATCTCTTCGAGGCGCGGGGCGTGTCCTCGACCAACGTGCCCACCTCGGGTGGACAGCAGTATTTCAGGCTGAGGAGATAGCCGGAGCTGGGATTTCCCGAGACACGAACCGGGAGCGGCGCAAGCCGCTCCCGGTTTTTCTTTGGTTTGAAAAAACATTTGACGGGCAGGCTGCGAAATGAACAATCAGCGCGCCTCCTGACGGGTGTGTGAGGGGGTCAATCAGAATTCGTGTCGGTCTGACCGTTTTTGATTCACATGTCGGCCATTTTTCCCAAGTGGACCAACCGGCTGCCGCTGTTGATGCTCGCGGGCTTGATTTTGATCGGCACCGGGGTGACGGCGGGGGTCTGGTATTATTTTACGCCGAAGTACGCGCGCGTCGGCTATCAGCCGGTGCAGCCGGTGGCGTTTTCGCACGCGATCCATGTGGACCAGTTGGGGATGGATTGCCGCTACTGCCACAGTGCCGTCGAGAAGTCCTGGTTTTCCAACCTGCCCGCGTCCGGCACGTGCATGAACTGCCACAGCCAGGTGCTCAAGGACGATCCCCGGCTGGCCTTGGTCCGCCAGAGCGCCGCCACGGGCAAGCCGATCCCCTGGGTCCAGATTCATCGCACCCCGGACTACGTGTATTTCAACCACTCGGTCCACGTGAATCGGGGGATCAGTTGCGTGCATTGCCACGGGCAGATCAACGTGATGGACGAGGTGTACCACGCCAAGCCCCTCTCGATGGCGTTTTGCCTCGAGTGTCACCGGGATCCGGCGGCGTTCATCCGTCCGCCGGACAAGGTGACGGACCTGACCTGGCAGTGGAGCGCGGATCCCCGGCAGAATGCCGAATTGCAGCGGGCCAACGGGCAGAAGTTCGTGCACGACTGGAAGGTTGAATCCCTGCAACACTGCTCTGCCTGCCACCGATGAAGACGATTCCTCCTGCTTGTCCGGAACCGGAGATGGGCCGCACCTACTGGCGCAGCCTGGATCAGGTGGCCGACACCCCCGAGTTCCGGCAGTGGCTCGAGCGCGAGTTTCCGTCCGGCGCCAGCGAGTTCACGGACCCGGTGTCGCGGCGGCACTTCGTCAAGATCATGTCCGCCTCGTTCGCGTTGGCGGGGCTGGGCCTGACCGGATGCCGGCGGCCCGAGTTCAAGCTTGAGCCTTTTGCGCAGCAGCCGGAAGGCTATGTGCATGGCCGGGCTCAGTACTATGCGACCGCCATGCCCACCCGGGGTGGCGCCCTCCCGTTGGTGGTGAAATCCCACGACGGACGTCCAATCAAGGTCGAGGGCAACCCCCTGCATCCGGACAGCAGCGGGGGGACGGACCGTTTTGCACAGGCGTCCATTTTGGACCTGTATGATCCGGATCGGGCGCAGCGTTTCACCCGCGGGGGCAACAATGTCGCGCCGGAGGCGGCCCTGGACTTTCTCACGCAGACGGGGACGCGCTTTCTGGCCAACCAGGGCGAGGGTCTGGCGTTCCTGATGGAGCGGGGCAACTGCCCTTCACGCCAGCGTTTGCAGGGAATGTTGCGCGGGCGGATGGCCCGGGCCCGCTGGTATGAGCATGAGCCGGTCGGGTTTGACATGCATCGGCTGGCGGCTTCCGAGGTGTTCGGCCAGCCGGTTCAGCCTCGTTACAAGTTTGACGCCGCCCGGGTGGTGCTTTCGCTCGACTGCGATTTCATGGGCACCGAGGAGGACGCCCACACTCACATCCGCCGGTTCACGCAGGGTCGCCGCGTCGAGAAGCCGGGCGACACGATGAACCGCCTGTATGTGGTCGAGAGCCTGATGACGCTGACCGGCGCCAACGCCGATCATCGGCTGCGGCTCCCCAGCAGCGCGGTCCTGGGCGTGGCCAGGGCGCTGGCCGCGGCGGTGGGCATCCCGGTGGGGGAGGCGCTGGCCGAGGGTGTGGATCCCCGTTGGATCGAGGAATGCGCGAACGATTTGAAGGCGCACGCCGGGCAGGTCCTGGTGGTGGCCGGACTCGGGCAACCCCTGGCAGTCCATGCCCTGGCTCATGCCATCACCCACACGCTGGGCGGGGCGGGGCGGACCGTTGAATACCATCCGGCCACGCCGCAGGGGATTGGGTCGGTCGAGGAGTTGGGCGGGGCGCTCAACGCCGGGCTGATTGACACCCTGATCATTCTCGGGGGCAACCCGGCCTACACGGCGCCGGTCCAGGTGAAGTGGACCGAGGCGGTGCGCCAGGCCAGGACGGTGGTCCGGTTGGGCTACTACGAGGATGAATCCGCCGCGGGCGTGACGTGGCACCTGCCCATGGCGCATTACCTCGAAACCTGGGGCGACGCGCGCACGGCGGACGGGACCCTGGTGCCCATCCAGCCCTTGATGGCGCCGCTGTTTGGGGGCATTTCCGAACTCGATGTGCTGGCCCGGCTCGCCGGGTTGGGCGCGGCGTCGGCGTACGATGTGGTGCGCGAGACGTTTGCCGGGCTGGTGCAAGGCGGGGACGCCGAGGGCGCCTGGCGCAAGTTTCTGCACGACGGCTTCCTGGCGGGCTCGACGGTTCAGCCCGTGAACGTGAGCCTCAATGCCGGCAAGGTCCGGTCGCTGGTGGCGACGGCGGATGGGAGCCGGGCCGGCGCGGACACGCTGGAAGTGGTTTTCCGCCGGGATTACAGCCTGGACGACGGCCGCTACAACAACAACGGTTGGTTGCAGGAATTGCCCGACCCGATCACCAAGCTCACCTGGGACAATGCGGTCCTGGTCAGCCGGAAGACCGCCCGCGCGCTTGGCTGTCAGAACCAGGACGTGGTGACCATCCAGTTGGGCGACCACTCCGTCGAGGGGCCCATCTGGATCCAGCCCGGCCAGGCCGATCACGTTTTGGGGTTGACCCTGGGCTACGGGCGCCGCAAGTCGGGACGCGTCGGGCAGGGGACCGGTTACAACGCCTACGCGGTGCGGACCTCGGCTGGCGCCCACATCGCGCTCGGGGCCAAGGTCACCCGCACGGGGCGCACCTACAGCCTTTCCTGTCCGCAGGAACACTGGTCCATGGAGGGCCGCCCGATCATCCGGGAGGCCAACCTCGCGCAGTTCAACGAGCATCCGGATTTCGCGTCCGGCATGAAACTGCACGAGCCGCCGCGTCCGGAGGGCGCGCCCGAGTGGCCGGCGCCGATCTATCCCAACCCGCTCGATGAGGCCGCGCGGTCGGCGCATCATCAATGGGGCATGTCGGTGGACCTGAACGCCTGCGTGGGTTGTTCGACCTGCGTGGTCGCCTGCCAGAGCGAGAACAACATCCCGATTGTGGGCAAGGAGCAGGTGGCGCGCGGACGCGAGATGCACTGGTTGCGCCTGGACCGTTACTACACCACCGACAAGGAGCAGTTCGCCGGCCGCGACAACGACCGCGGCATTCCGGACCAGGCCATCCTGGCGCCGGAGAGCGAGCAGCAGTTCGAGGCGTGGATTGACGACGTGCAGGTGGTGACGCAGCCGATGATGTGCCAGCACTGCGAAGCCGCCCCCTGCGAGAGCGTGTGCCCGGTCAACGCCACCGCGCACGATCACGAGGGGCTCAACGTGATGATTTACAACCGTTGCGTCGGCACCCGCTATTGCTCGAACAACTGCCCGTACAAGGTTCGCCGCTTCAATTTCTTCGATTACAACAAGCGTCCGATCGATCAGCTCTACAAAGGGCCGTTCGGGCGGCGGCCCGAGGACGAGTGGGAACTCCTCAAGCTGGTGAAGAATCCCGAGGTCACGGTGCGCATGCGCGGCGTGATGGAGAAGTGCACGTTCTGCCTCCAGCGCATCGAGTCCGCCAAGATCGCGCAGAAAGTCAAGGCGGGGGCGTCCGGAGACGTGGTGGTGCCGGACGGAACCATTCAGACCGCCTGCCAGCAGGCGTGTCCGGCGGGGGCAATTGTGTTTGGCAACGTGGCCGATCCGGACAGCCGGGTGTCGAAGCTCAAGCGCCAGGCGCGCGATTACAGCGTGCTCGAGTTCCTGCTCACCAAGCCGCGGCTCACCTACCTGGCCAAGGTGCGCAATCCGAACCCGGCCATGCCCGACTACCGCCCGTCCCCCCTGAGCCTCGAAGAATACGAATCCAAGATGGGCAGTCCCTTTGAATCCCATGGAAGCGCGCCGCACGGGGCCGCCGCAGCCGTTCCGCACGGGGCGGAGAAAGGAGGCCACTGATGGCGGCTGACGCGACAGTCCTCTCCGGATCCCTATCGGCGCCTTCCGTTCCGAAGGAGCTCGAGCGGGCGCCCCTGGTGCGGAACCACCGGCCGATTGGCTGGATTTCCGACCGCATTTGCGCGATCAACGAAGGGCCCACGCCGGCGTGGTGGTGGGTGGCGTTCGTCATCAGTGTCGGGATGATGTCCACCTGTTTCGGGATGATCGCCTACCAGATCTCCACGGGCGTGGGGGTGTGGGGCAACTGCCACCCGGTCATGTGGGGGTGGCCGATCATCAATTTCGTCTGGTGGATCGGCATCGGCCACGCGGGCACGCTGATCTCCGCGATCCTGTTCCTGCTGCGGCAGAAATGGCGCACGGCGGTCAACCGCGCGGCCGAGGCCATGACGATCTTCGCGGTCATGTGCGCCGGCATCTACCCCGTGATCCACGTCGGCCGCGTGTGGTTTGCCTGGTGGCTGTTCCCCATTCCCAACGCCAACGGCATCTGGCCCCAGTTCCGCTCGCCGCTGATGTGGGACGTGTTCGCGGTGTCCACCTACTTCACCGTGTCCCTGCTGTTCTGGTACATGGGCTTGATCCCCGACCTGGCCGTGCTGCGGGACCGGGCGAAGACGAAGATCAAGCAGTTCGCCTACGGGCTGTTCTCGCTGGGCTGGACCGGCTCGAACCGGCACTGGAGCAACTACGAGAAGGCGTATCTGATCCTGGCCGGGTTGAGCACGCCGCTGGTGTTGTCCGTGCACTCGATCGTGTCCCTGGACTTCGCGGTGTCGCAGCTTCCCGGCTGGCACACCACGATCTTCCCGCCCTACTTCGTCGCCGGGGCGATCTTCTCCGGGTTTGGCATGGTGCTGACCTTGTTGATTCCGATCCGCAAGATCTGCGGGTTGGAGGACATCATCACGATCCGGCACGTGGATTTGATGTGCAAGGTGACGCTGGCCACCGGATCGATCGTGGGCTACGCCTACGGCATGGAGGTGTTCATCGCCTGGTACAGCGGGTCGCCCTACGAGCAATTCGCCTTCTACAACCGCGCGTTTGGCCCCTACTGGTGGGGGTACTGGACGATGATCGGCTGCAACGTGGTGATCCCGCAGTTGTTCTGGTTCCGGAAGATCCGCGAAAACCTGCTGGTGGTGTTCGTCATCTCGATCCTGGTGAACGTGGGGATGTGGTTCGAGCGGTTCGAGATCGTGGTCACCTCGCTGCACCGCGACTTCCTGCCGTCGAACTGGGCGGTTTACAAGCCGACCCTGATTGACGTGATGACATATCTGGGCACGTTCGGACTGTTTTTCACCTTCTTCCTCCTCTTCATGCGGTTCCTGCCGGTGATCGCCATCTCGGAGGTCAAAGGCGTGACGCCGCAGGCGGATCCGCATCATCCGCTGGGGGGAGCCAGACACGGAGGACATCACGGATGAGCACGGCTTACGGCATCATCGCCGAGTTTGACACCCCCGCCGGCGCCATGCACGCGGCCGAGAAGGTGCGCGACGCCGGGTTTCGCAAGTGGGACGTCTTCACCCCCTTCCCGGTGCACGGGATGGACAAGGCCATGGGGCTGAAGAATTCGAAGGTGGGCTGGTTCTCGTTCCTCGGGGGCGTGACCGGTTACACGACCGGCATGCTGATGATCTGGTTCATGAACCGGTTCGATTACCCCATATTGATTGGCGGCAAACCGATGTTCAGCCCCTTCTCGGCCTTCCCGCCGTCGTACGAGCTGACCATCCTGCTGGGCGCTTTTGGGGCGTTGGGGGGCATGCTGATTCTGAACCGCCTGCCGCGCCTGCATCATCCCCTGCTCAAGCACAAGCGCTTCGAGCTGGTGACGCATGACAAGTTCTTCCTGGTGATCGAGACGGCGGATCCCAGGTACGACGAGGCCGAAACCCGCAAGTTGCTGGAGTCCACCGGCAGCCCGCGCATCGAACTGGTGGAGGAATAATGCGCATTTTTCTGACCCTCCTGGCTGTGGTCGTGGTGCTCGTGGTGGCCATCGCCGGGTTTCGCGGCAGCCTGAGCCGGCGCACCCCGATCGAGGTGTTTCCGGACATGGATCGCCAGCTCAAGCTGCGGCCGCAGACGCCCAACGGGTTCTTTGCCAACGGACGCAGCTCGCAGATGCCGGTGCCGGGCACCATCGCCCGCAGCACCCCCCTCCAGACCGCCGCCGGCCCCGTGTTCCCTTACGAGGACGCGGCGGTCAACACCGGACGGCTCCCGGGCAAGACCAACTTCGTGGATTTGAACCCGATGACCGTGGATCTGCGGCTTCTGGAACGCGGCCGGGAGCGCTACACGATCAACTGCGCTCCATGCCACGGTGCCCTGGGCGACGGCAACGGCATCACCAGGAAGTATGGCATGGCCGTGATCGGCAACCTGCACGACAAGCGGATGGTGCAGATGCCGGACGGCGAGATTTTCAACACCCTCTCCTACGGCAAGGGTTTGATGCAGGGTTACGCGGGCCAGATTGATGTGCCGGATCGGTGGGCGGTGGTGGCTTACGTGCGCGCCCTGCAATTGGCCCGGTTGGGCACCCCCGAGGATGTGCCGGCCTCCGCCCAGGCGGCCCTGAGGAAATAGCGTATGAGCGATCTCAAGCAACGCGCCCAACTGCCGCCGCCGCTCGATCTCTCGGGCTGGCGCAAGGTGCCCAATATCCTGCTGGTGGGCGGCGGTCTGCTCGCCGTCGCCGGGGCGCTGGTGAACCTCGACCAATTCGCCCACTCATGGCTGCTGGGTTTCATGTTCTGCCTGAGCCTGGGGGTGGGAGCCCTGTTCCTGGTGCTGGTGCATCACCTCTTCGACGCCGGCTGGTCGGTGCCGCAGCGGCGGTTCCTCGAGCACATGGCCACGCTGTTGTCGCCCTGGATGGCCGTGCTGTTTATCCCCATCGCGCTCCTGGCGCCGAAGCATCTCTATGGCTGGATGCAGAACGATCCGCACACCGACCATGCCGTGCACGCCAAGCTGCCGCTGTTCACCACGACCGGGTTCTACCTGGTGGCGGTGTTCAACTTCGTCGTCTGGTGGGTGTTGAGCCGGGGGCTGCTGCGCTGGTCCATCGAGCAGGACAAGACGGGCGAGGCCCGGTGCACCTTCAAGATGCGGCTCTATTCCTACTGGGGCATCTTCCTGTTCGCCATCACCACCACGCTCGCCGCGGTGATGTGGATGAAGGCGCTGCAGCACCAGTGGTTCTCGACGATGTACGGGGTGTGGTACTTCGCGGGCAGCGTCTGGCTGACCCTGGTGAGTGCCTACATGATCATGGCCCTGCTGGACCGGCAGCGGGTGCTGTCCCCCGTGCTCCACAACCACCAGTATTATTACCTGGGAACGCTCTTCTTCGCGTTCACGGTGTTCTACGCCTATGTGACCTTCTCCCAGTATTTCATCATCTGGAACGCGAATATCCCGGAGGAGACTTTCTGGTACTGGATCCGCGAGCAGGGAACGTGGTTCTGGATCAGCCTGATCCTCATCTTCGGCCATTTCTTCCTGCCATTCCTCGCCCTGCTGCGCATCGATGCCAAAAGCACCCCGCTGGTCATGGCGCCGCTGGTCGCCTGGGCCTGGGCCATGCACTACTTCGATCTCTCGTTCAACATCATGCCCGCGCTGCATCCCGAGGGGTACCCGGTGCGTTGGATGTGGCTGGACGCCGGGTGCACCGCCTTCATGGTCGGGCTGCTGGCCAAGCTGTTCCTCAGGAAATACCGCAGCGCGGCGCCGTACCCGCTCAAGGATCCGCGATTGATCGAGGCGATGGGGCTCTCGCATCCGGTGGCGACGCCCATCTCCGGCGGGGACATCGATGAAGCGGATTACTTTGTGGACAGCCCGCCGGAAGCGGAAGGAGGCCGACAATGAGTTGCGGGAACGAAACCACCGGCCGCGGCGTGAGGGGCGGCTTGACCTCGCTGGTGGCTGTGGCCGCCTTGCTCATCGTGGCCGCCCTGGTCTGGGCCATGAAGCATTACACGACCCCGCCGTCGCTCACCGCGGAGCGGGCGGCGTTGCGCGCAGCCAACCTCGCCGAACTGCGCGCCGCCGAACAGGCCGCCCTCGGTTCCTACGGCTGGGTGGACCAAGCCAAGGGGATCGTGCGCCTGCCTTTGGACCGGGCTGTGGAATTGACGGCCGCCGCCTGGCAGAATCCCGCCCAGGCCCGGGCGGAGCTGTCGAACCGGGTCGAAGCGGCCACCTTCGTGCCCCCGCCGCCGCCGGCCAAGCCCAGCGAATTCGAGTAGGCCACGCCCCGGATGAGTCCGTCTCTCCAATCCGCTCCCTCTGCTCCGGAGTCAGCCGCTGACCTTCCAGCCACTGGAATCGACCGGTCCTGTCGCTGGCCCTTGCTGGGGCTCTATCCGGGGGCGGCGTTCTGGCTGGCGCTTTCCGCCGTGGTTTACCTGGTGGCGTCGATGAGCTTCCACGCGCCCGCCCTGTTCGCCGATTACGCCTGGTTGAGCTACGGGCGGATGGCGCCAGTAGCCAACCACCTCCTGCTTTACGGGTTTTGCATCCCGGCAGGTTGGGCGGCAGCGCTGTGGATCCTGGCGCGACTCGGTCGAACGCCATTGGCGCAGCCTGCGTTGGTGATCCTGGGCGCGAAGGCCTGGAACCTCGGGATCCTGGTGGGAACGATCGGACTTCTCGCGGGGGATGCCAGCGGATTCGAGCACTTCGAGTTCCCGCTCTACGCCGGCTGGCTGTTGCTCCTGGCGTCCGTGCTGGTGGGCGTTTCGGGCCTGAACACGATCCGATGCCGGGCCGTGCCCGAGCTGCATCCGGCTCAATGGTTTGCCGGTCTCAGCCTGCTCTGGTTTCCCTGGATCTACGCGACCGCGATGGGCTTGTTGCAACTCTGGCCGGTTCGGGGAATGGCGCAGGGAGCCGTGCATGGGTGGGCCCTGGCTCAACTGCAGGTGGTGTTGCTGGCCCTCTTTGGGATCGCTGTTGGGTTCTACTTCTTCCCGGTGCTCAAACAGAAGGCGCTTCCGAGCCGGCACCTTGCCCTGTTCGCTTTGATCACGCTCATCCTTTGCGGTCCCTGGACCGGTGTGCCGTTGCAGGCCCCGGTGCCCGCGTGGATGACGGCCATCAGCCGGGTGATGTCGGTCTGCCTGCTGATGCCAATGCTGGCGGTCCTGCTCAACCTCCGGAGCCTCTGCCCGGTCGGTTCCGCGCCGGGGATGGAGCCCTCCCGCTGCCTGCGGTTCGGGATCCGCGCCTGGGTGCTTTGGACCGTGCTGGTGGTGGTGCTGAACAGCACGGCCTTGTGGAAGACCGCCGCGTTGACCCTGGTCCAGCCGGCCCTGTTCCAATGGCTTGTGCAGGGCTTCGGCACCATGGTGCTGCTGGGCGCGATTTACCTGATACTTCCGCGCATCGCCGGTGCGTCATTGCCGTTCCCGGCCTTGGCGCGGATTCATTTCTGGCTGGCCTCCATCGGCCTCGTGCTCGTGGTCGTGCCCCTGCTCGTGGGCGGATTCCAACAGGGAACCCGGCTGGCCGATGCTCGGATCCCCTTTGTGGACGTGGCGGCTGGAACGCTCATGCCCATCCGGGTCGCGTCCATGGGCCAGTTGCTGCTCATCCTCGGACACCTGTTGCTCCCCGTGAACGTCCTGGTCCTGGTGCTCCGGTTGGTCCGGGCGCAGATTCGGCAGGTCATTGATGAACCTGGCGGCGTCCCCGCGGCATCGGAGGGCCCGGCATGAAGCACGCCGGAATGCTGTTCCTGACCGGGTTCGTCGCGCTGTCCGCCTCCTGGGCGGGCTTCATCCTGGTGCCCCAACTCCAGATCGGACGCGCCAGCTTGGGGATGGTGACGGGTGGATCGGACTTGTATCCCCAGCCCCGGCCCGGTTTGGCGGCGCAGGGGGCGCAGGTGTATCGCGCCAACGGTTGTTACCATTGTCACAGCCGTCAGGTCCGGCAGGAGGGGGCGGCAATGGATGTAATCCTGGCCAGCGCCGGCACGAACCAGGCCCAGGTGCTTTCCGCGTTCAAGCTGCTGGACCTGAGCCTGGCCGACAACCCCCTGGTGGGACTGCCCCGGGACTTGCTCGTGGATGTGGACAAGAGCCGCGCGGACTTTGCCCAGAAGACCTTGGAGGATGCCGGGGCCAAGGCGATGATTCGCATCCGGGCGACGGGGAGCGACATCAAGCGCGGCTGGGGACAGCGCGGGTCGGTGGCGAGGGATTACTTGCAGGACCAGCCGATTCTGCTGGGGTGGCAACGCCTCGGACCGGACCTGGCGAACATTGGCGTGCGCCAGCCGGACCCGGTGTGGCATCTGAAACATCTTTATGCGCCGGACAAGGTGGTGGAGCGATCCAGCATGCCGCCTTACCGGTTCCTGTTCGAGAAGCGCAAGATTCGTCAGACCCCGTCCCCGGACGCTCTGGTCCTGGAAGGCGATCTGGCGCCCGAGCCCGGTTTTGAGATCGTGCCCACAGGCGAGGCAAAGGCGCTGGTGGCTTACCTGCTCAGTTTGAAGACGGACGTGCCGCTCTTCGAGGCGCCGTTTTCCGCGCCCGCCCCGGCAGCGGTTCCTGTGGCTTCCGCGACCAACGCGACACCGGTTCCATGAACGATTCCACCGCCTCCAGCTTCGCTGCCAGCTCCGGCCGGGACACCGAGCCGCCGGTGGGGACGGCGCCGGTGCCGATGTGGCTGATGGTGTTGCCAATCCTGCTGTTCTTCGGGGGGGCGCTTTATTTCGACTGGACTGCGGCCTGGTTCAACCCGGTCGTCCACGCGCCGTTCACCTCGCTCAAACAGATCGAGTCGTTGCAACCTTCCACCGGCGGCGACCGCCTGCTGATCCGCGGCAAGGTGGTGTATGAACAAGTGTGCGCCCTCTGCCACGGCGTGGATGGCGCCGGCAAACCCGGCCAGGCCCCCACCTTTGTGGGGTCCGAGTGGGTTCTGACGGACAATGTCGGCCAGTTGATTCGCATTCCGCTCCAGGGTTTGGCCGGACCGATCACGGTGAAGGGGCAGGAATGGAATCTGGCCATGCCGGCCATGGGCGCAGCCTTGCCGGACGAGGATCTGGCTGCCGTGCTCACCTACATGCGCAACGCCTGGGGCAACCAGGCTCCACCGGTGACGACCGAGCAGGTCACCGCGACCCGTAACGCCACCAAAGGCCGCACCCAACCCTGGTCCGCCGTCGAGCTCAAGGCGGTGCAGTAGGCCGGACCCCGCCGGGCCGCGCACAGCGCAGCGTTTGGTAGGGCGCTGGCGCTTCGGCGCCTGGGCCGCGACGGCCCTACCATGGTCCTGGCTCTACGCTGAGTCGCTCCGTGATCCGGCGCAGCGCCCATTGAGCGTGTTCCGAGATCAAGAGTTCGGGGTCTTGTGACGCCTTTTCCAGCGCGGGCAGCGCCTGTGCGTCACCCACATTGCCGAGGGCCACGCAGACGTTTCGCAGCAAACCGCGGCGTTTGCCGCGTTCCATCGGAGTTCCCCGAAAGCGTTGCTTGAAGGACGTCCCATCCAACGCCAGCAGTTCCACCAGATCGGGCGTGTCCAGATCCGCGCGCCGACAGGACTTCAGCAGGCGCGATTCGGATGCAAACCGGTTCCAGGGACAAACCTCCAGACAATCGTCGCAGCCGAAGATGCGGTGGCCCAGGGCGGGACGGAATTCCTCCGGGATCGGGCCTTTGAGTTCGATGGTCAGGTAGGAAATGCAGCGGCGGGCGTCGAGTTGGAACGGGGCGGTGATGGCCTGGGTTGGGCAGGCGGCCAGGCAGCGCGCGCAGGTGCCGCAACGGTTCTGTTCAGGCGCATCCGGCTCCAGTTCGAGGGTGGTCAGGACCTCGCCCAGCAGGATCCAATTGCCGAACCGGCGGCTGATAAGATTGGTGTGTTTGCCCACGAACCCCAGTCCGGCCTGCTGCGCCAGGTCCCGCTCCAGGATCGGGCCCGTGTCCACGTACCACCGGGTGCGCGTGGTGCCGCCGCCCAGTTCGTTCATGAACTCCGCCAATTGCCGGAGTCCCGCGCCCATGACGTCGTGGTAGTCCTGATGGCGGGCGTAGCGGGCGAGGAAACCTTGATGCCTGTTGCGTGTGGTGCGGGCGCTCTCGCGCCTGGTTTGACCCGCGCCGCCGCCGGAGGCGTCACGCGCCACGCAGTCTCCGCCGACTGGAGCTGGCGGGTCGGATGCGGGACTCTGCGCTCTGCCATCTGCGTTCTGACTTGGCCCCAGGCCATAGTTCAGGGCCACGCACACGACGCTCCGGGCGCCCGGCAGGACCCGCTGTGGATCGGCGCGTTTGTCCGCGTTGCGTGCCAGCCAGGTCATGTCGCCGTGTTGGCCGGAGGCGATCCATTCTTGGAAACGGCCGGCGGAGGCCGGGGCGGCGGCGGTGGTGAACCGGCAGGCGTCAAACCCCAGTTCGAGCGCCCGGTTCCGGATGGCCTCCTTCATGACGCGGCGGCGCGCGCGAGGTGGAACTGGTTGGCGACCTGCTGGGCCACCTCGCGCACCGGACGTCCCTCGGTGGTCACCAGCACATCCGCCTGTTTATAGAAGGGCGTGCGCGCCTCGAGCAGTTCCCGGATGCGGCCCAGGGGATCAGGCACGTTGAGCAGGGGGCGATGCGACTGGCTGCGCACGCGCTCGAAAATCTTGTCCGGCGTGGCCCAGAGACAAACAACCAGGGCGTGCGTCTTAAGGCTGTCCAGGTTCGACTGCTGGATGGGCAATCCGCCGCCGGTGGAGATCACCAGGTTGTGGGAGCCGGCCAGCTCGGTCACGATCGTCCGTTCCAGCTCGCGGAAGGCGGGCTCGCCGTCCTGCTCGAAAATGTCCGTGATGCGTTTCCGCGCCCGGCCTTCGATCAGTTCGTCGGTGTCCGCAAACTTGAATCCGAGCAGTTCGGCCAGGGCCCGGCCCACGCTGGTCTTGCCCGACCCCATGAAGCCAATGAGCGCGATGTTCCGGATGGCACGGCTGGACTGCACCGCCCACCCAATAGCGCATGCCCGCCCTCAGTGCACGCGCATTCTAGCCGGACCCTCCCGGCGGCCTGAGTCCAGGCGGAGCTGCTGCGGGTCGCGGACCGCGCTCCAAGATGAGAATTCCTGGCGGGCCGTTCGGCGGTCTTGCCATGCCCACCCCTGACCGTGCTAGGATTCGGACGAGGAAAACATCCGCCATGGCCGCCAGGACAACAGCAAGACGAAAGCAAGCCGCGCCGCGAAGCGCCGGGTGGAAGCGACGTGAGCACTTGCGTGAGTGGCTGAAGCGCCAGCCGCTGGCCGGGATTGGCGCGGACGAGGTGGAGGCGCACTTTGAGGGCATGCCGGCACATTACTGGGATAATCTTGCGGAGGGCGAGCTGGTCTGGGGGCTTTCCACCATCCACACCTTTCTGGGCAAGATCACACGCTCGAATGTGCCGCCCACCCTGCCGATCCTGGATTGGCAGCATTCCCCGGAGAGCGATTCGACCCGTCTGATGCTCTGCACCTGGGACCGGCGCGGGTTGCTGGCCAAGGCCGCGGCCTGCCTCAGCGCGGTGGAACTGAACATCGAGCAAGCGCGGGCGTTCACGCGCGCGGACCAGATCGTCCTGGACCTGCTGTTGATCCGCGACCAGGATGCTCCGGGCCGGGCGTCGGACGAGAAGCTCAAGCGGTTTGGCTTCCTGCTGGACGGCGCGCTGTCGAGTCCACCGCGTTTCGCCTCCGTCTGGGCCTGTTCGCGGCACCAGTATCTGGAGTCTCCCCGCCGCGCCGCGCCCTGGCTTTCCTTTGACAACCGGTCCTCCTCCTCCAGCACGCTGCTGCGGATCCGGACGCCCGACCGGATGGGTCTGCTCTATGACATTCTGAACGCCATTGCGGAGGCGGGCGCCAACCTTCAGCAGGCGGACGTGCGCACCCAGGGGGCCCTGGCGCGGGACACCTTTCACGTCGTGGATGGTGAGGGTCGCAAGCTGACTGACCCCCAGCGGCTGCGCGAAATCCGCCGGTCGCTGAAGCAGGCGCTCGGCGGCGAAGCCTGACCGGTTTCTCAGGGTCAGCCGCTATCCCCGGTCCCAGGCCACAACCTTCTTGGCGACGTTCTGTCCGCAGAGCACCACCATGGGCATGCCGCCGCCGGGATTCACCGAACCGCCCACAAAGAAGAGGTTCGGATACTTCGCGCTCTGTTTGGGCGCCTTGAAGGCGAGGTTTTTGAACCGGTCGCTCACCACCCCGTAGATCGAGCCTTTGTTCGAGTAGTATTGCTCCCGGATGTCCAGCGGCGTCCAGCAATGCTCGAAGACCACGTGCTTTCTCAGATCCTTGAGTCCCATCCGCTCCAGCTTGTCCAGCACCCGTTCCTTGAACGCCAGGTAATCCTCGCGCGTCAGCGGGTGGGCATCGTCGATGTGCGGAATATGCGGCAAAATCTTCAGGCAATCGCAACCCGGCGGCGCCACCGTCGGGTCGGTTCGGGACGCGGCTACGAGGTAGATGGTCGGGTCCGGGGGCAACTGGCGCTTGCGGAACACGGTGTGGAAGTGTTCCCGCTGATGTTCGGAGAACAGGAAGTTATGATGGGCGAGCTGGGGGTATTGGCAGTCCAGGCCCAGCTCGAGTACCAGCCCCGAGCAGGCCGGCTCGTATTTCTCGAGCGACCGCAGAAAGGCCTCGTCTTCCCGCAGCAGATTCTCATAGGCAGGGATCACCTCCATGTTGGACACGAGGATGTCGGCCGGATGGAACTGGCCGTTGGCGACCAGGCCGGTGACGCGGCTTCCGTCGCGCCGAACCTCGGTGACCTCGCTGTTGAGATGCACGGTGACCCCCAGTTCGTCCAGGAGCCGCTGCAGCCCGAGGGCGATGTGGTAGAGGCCGCCGTCCACATACCACAGGTCAAAACGAAACTGGATGGCCGGCAGGCAGTTCATGAATGCCGGCGAGTGGTAGGCGGAGGACCCGACGTACTTGATGAAATAATCGAAGACATCCTGGAGGTGGCGCGTTTTGAGGAACCGCTTCACCCCGCCATGCATGGTGCGGAACAGGTCGAACTTCGGGAACTTCAGCAGGCCATAGAACTTCGCGAACTCGTTCGAGGTGTCCAGACCCCGCTCGAAATAGCCCGAGTTGACCAGGTCGTAGAGCCCGGAGGAATACTCGAGGAACCGCTCGACGTTGGCCGGGTCCTCGCCCACCTTGCGCGCCTCCTCCGCCATCAATTCCGGTTCGGGATACAGATCCACCACGGTGCCGTCCTCGAAGAAATTGCGCCAGTGGGGCCGGAGGGTGCGGATGGGGATGTAATCGCTCATCTTGCGGCCCGACCGCTCGAACAGCCGCTCGAAGATGTGGGGCAGGGTGAGGATGGAGGGGCCCAGGTCGAAGCTGTAGCCCTGCGCCTTGAGCACATTGAGCTTGCCGCCAATCTGCGCGTTCTTCTCGTGAATGGCGACGGCATAGCCATCCTGCGCCAGGGAAATGGCCGCAGACAACCCGCCCAATCCCGATCCGATCACGACGACGTGTTTTTTGTTCATGGTGTCCAAGCGCCTGCAGATTCTTGAGGGACTTATACGCCGCGCGCGGTGCGGCTCCAAGCCTTGAAAATGCAAGAAGGCGTCTGTCCCGGCCATTTGGACGGTGCATTCATCATTGAGGTCAGCTTGCGAATGGCTGGAACCGGCGCTGTCTTCCAGGACGGAGCTTGTCAGCACCGGGGCCGCCGGGACCTCCTCCCGCTCCATGTCCGTGTCAGAGGCCGAACCCCATGCCGTCGCACGGGTTAGCGGGTCCAGCCGCGCTCGCGCAGCCAGCGCGCGCATTCAACGGTCCATGGGTGCCGTGTGTTGGGCGCGTCGCGGCGTTCGTGGAGGCCCAGGCCGTGACCGCCGCGCTCGTAGAGGTGGAGCTCGAACGGAACCCCTTTTGTCCGCAGGGCTGCCTGACAGAACAGGATTCCCAAGGCCAGAAGCGAAGCGCGGAACGCCCGTCCACGCCCCATGTTCCGTTGCCTATCGTCCTCCGGGGGCTTCATTCTGAATGTCGTGCCACCCAAGGCGGGGTCCGTCAAGGGGGTTTCCGCCATTCTCATGTCGGGTCAGGCTGGCAGGTTGGAGGGTGTGCGGACGGAGGACAGCTATTCCCAAACGTGGCCTGGATCCGTATGATCTCCCCATGAGCCGGTGGGGAGTTGGGGCCTTGACCGGTATTCGCACGGGTGAGGTTGGGGCAATCCTGCTGCCACGCACATTGTCATCAAGAGCAAGCTCATCTGGACCAAGCCATGTCATGGACTTACCTGCCAAGCGCGGACTATCCTCGGGTCGTGAATCAATCATCCGCGTCCATTCCTCCTGTCAGCGTGTTGGTGCGGTTGACAGCGCCCCGCCAGATGCTCGTGCTTGCCTTGCTGTGGGCGGTGGGCCTCGGCCCCTCCAGCTCCCCGGCGCAGACCAGTGAGTCTTTCGTCGAAGGCCCGCTGCGCGCCACCATCAGCGCCCGCGAGGAGGGTGGAGTGCGTAAGTACACGCTCACCAGCAACGCCGAGTTGCGGGACAACACGCCACCGGACAAGACCCTCACGTTCGCCGAGACGCCCGGCCATGCGCGGCTTCGCACCGGGAACCTGCTTTTCGACGGCCTTTATGCGTTGGCCGTGCATGAAGCCGTGCAGAACTCGGTGTCCGAAATCAAGGATGGGGCCTACGGCCGGGGCGCGCCCACGCCGCTCGAGGCGTTTCAGACGGGCGAGTTCTGGACCTACGTCTGGACCCGTGACCTCTCCTACTCGGCCCACCTTGCGCTGGGCGGCTTCGATCCCGAGCGCGCGGTCAATTCGCTGTTGTTCAAATCGTCCCGGCTCAAAGCCTCGGTCCCCGGCGGCTTCCCCAACCAGATGGTGCAGGACACCGGGTCCGGCGGCAGTTACCCGGTTTCGAGTGACCGCATCGTCTGGATTCTGGGCGCCAGCGAGACGCTGAAGTTCCTCCCGGAGGCCCGGCGCGCGGAGTTTTTGCAACAGGTGTACCCCATTCTCCGCGACACCCTCGAACATGACCGCCGGGTGATCTTCGATCCCCAGGACGGTCTTTATCGCGGTGAGCAGTCCTTTCTGGACTGGCGCGAGCAGACCTATCCGGGCTGGACCAAGGACAACGTGCTGGCTATTGCGGCGTCCAAGGCGCTGTCGGTTAACGCCGCGTATGCCTTCGCGTTGCAGACGGCCTCCGAGTATGCGGGCCGGCTGGACCGTCGCGAGGAGCAGGCGCGCTATGCCGGCTGGGCCCGGGCGCTGCGGACCGCCATCAACCGCCATCTTTACGATCCGCAAGCCGGTCTCTACAGCACGTGCCTCTTTGCGGATCCGGCGCATGCAATCCGGACGCATCGATATGATCTTCTCGGAGAATCTCTCGCCATCCTGCTGGGAGTGGCCGACGACCAGCAGGCCGCGTCCATCCTGGGCCGTTACCCCTGCGGGCCGTTTGGTCCGCCCGTGGTCTGGCCGCAGGAACGCACGGTGCCAATTTATCACAACCAGGCCATCTGGCCGTTCGTGACCGCCTATTGGACCAAAGCCGGCCGCCGGATTGGATCGGCGGATGTCGTCGATCAGGGCATCCGTTCGTTGATGCGCGGCGCGGCCTTCAACCTGTCGAACATGGAGAACTTCGACCTCGTCACTGGTCGCGCACAGGTCAGCAACGGCCTGTTGAGTGGTCCGGTGATCAACTCCCGCCGACAACTGTGGTCGGTCGCCGGCTACCTCGCCATGGTGCAGGATGTGGTGTTCGGCCTGGAAACCTCCTGGGACGGCATCCGCTTCCTGCCATGCGTGACGGCCCGGCTTCGGAATGAAACGTTTGGGACCAGCCAGCAGGTGGAGTTCGACAACTTCACCTACCAGGGCAAGCAGTTGCAGGTGCGGGTTCACCTGCCTCCGGCTGGAATGAAGGGTCGCGCGCCGTGCCGCATTGCCCGGATCAAACTGAACGGCAAGCTCATCGGGACGGACTTCGTCGCGTCCGCCTCCCTCCCAACCCGCAGCACGTGGGACATTGAATTGGAGAGTCCTTCAGAGAGTGCCCACGCGGGCTCAGTTGTCCCGGCCGCCATGGTGGCCGACCTGCCGTCCATTTATGGTCCCCTGCAGCCGGAGTGGGACGACACCGGCGCGGGCGCGCTCAGGCCGGTCAATGGCCGGTTGGAACTGCGATTCCTGGCCCGCGGCCCGAACCTGTCAACCTTCAACATCTACCGCAACGGACGCCTCTGCGCCGCCCGCGTCGAAACCAACGTCTGGGTGGACCTTCAGTCCTCGGACTACGATCGCGTGGCGCACTTTTATGCCGTCGAGGCGATTGATGGGGCGACGGGCGCGGCCTCGCACCTGACCCCCGCAAGGTTTTGCGCCACGACCAACAACCAGTGGATCATTCCCGCGACGGCGCTCGAACATCAGGGGGGCATCCTGACGGAGGGGCGCTACTTCCGTGATTGGGGAGCGGCGGAGCACACACTCCAAGCCAGCCGATTCACCGCGGTTCGGAGCGGGAACCATCTCGTCCGGGTGGAATTCGCGAACGGCGCCGGCCCGGTCAACACCGGCATCACCTGCGGCGTCAAGAAGCTGGAGGTCCGCGATGCCGATTCGGGAACCGTCGTCGGCTCCGGCTACCTCGTCATGCCGCAGTCCGGCGACTGGCGGCGTTTCGAGTTGTCTTCGGCGGTCCCCGCCAGGTTGAAGGCAGGCCGGACCTATGCGCTGCGGATTTTCGAGGATGACTGTGCGCGGAACATGAGCTGCCTGGCCGGGAACGAGCGTTACACGGCACACCCGGGGGGCGGGCCGGCCGCCTACAACTTCGTCAACATCGCGTCCCTCCGGGTCATCCGCGTCGCCGACTGACGTCCACGGCTGCGAGGTTCAGGGGGAAGAGAGGGGCAAAGGGCCATTCCGGGCGGTGCGGGCTCACTGCAATTGCAGGAAGGCTCTGCTGCCGTCGCGGGGTGTGGCTTGCTGGCTTTCAGTGAGGTGGAGTCGCCCGGGCTCCACGCCGACCTCCTGGATCAGGTTGATGGTTTGATCCCGGTTGCGGCGCACGAGGATTTCGCCATCCCGGACTGTGACGGACTTGATCCGGGCTGACCGGTTCCAAAGATCCGCCTCGACCCCGGCGACCTTCATATCGCCCAGCGCCAGGGCGTTCGCGGTGGAGTCGGTGGTCGCGCTGTCTTTTAGGTTGGCCAGGTGAAAGGCAGCGTTGCTGACGGCCAGGAAATGGTTGGTCCCTCCGTATTCAAAGCGGTAGTGCGCAGCCAGATCGATGAGGCCATCCGACAGGTTCAGGCTGACGAAGTCCTGGTAGAGCGGGGCGTAGTTGGCGAGGCGTACGTTGTCGATGTGAAGTTCGCCCTCGGAACGCAGGGGGGAGAGGAAGAATCGTCCGCTCCACGCGAAGCGCTCCCCCGTCTCCATCGAGCCGGCGATGGAATAGGGATTTTCGTTGTCGGGATGGGTGTGGAACTTCCGGATCACCAGGTTGAGTGGCCCGATCTGGCGGTGGAAGGGCATGCGCAGGGTCAGGTCGGACACGCGGGCAGCCGCGTTGGTGATCTGCAACCGTTCCACGCGCAGGGCGGGGACGGACCGGTTTTCCTCCGGTGGGCGCTGTGCGGAGCGATCCTCGATTCTTCGGAGAATGTCCGAGATGTTGAAGGAGTAATCCGGGTTGATCTGAACATGCACGTAGGGCTTCACCACGCGAGCCTCCCGGAACGTGAACGCCCGGTGGAAGACCGACGAGAGCTGGAAGTTCCCATACACCTCGTCCCAGGACAGCAGCAGGGTCCCGTCGAGATCCTTGATCTTCAGGCCTTGGAGGGAACCGGACAGTGCGAACGGGCTGATGCGGATCTGCTCGATCGTGACCTGCCGCCCGAGGAGTTGGCCGGCCTGTTCCGGGAGCACCCGGTGCAGGATCCAAGGCAGCAGAAGGAAGCCGATGAGCGCATAGGCGAGCAATGCTCCGGTTGCCCAAGCCGCCTGTTTCCCGCGCCTCGCCTGAACCAGGAGATGAAGCTGGTTTTCATCGAGTTTGTCGGGATGACTCCAGGCGAGCGGCGGCGGTTTGGCCACCGGAAAGGAGTTTTGAGAGCATGGGGCGCGGGGCTTCCGCCCTGCGGGTGTGGGCCACTTTCCGGTCGCCACGCACACTGGACTGAGCATTCTTCGAATTCGCAGACGAGGATGCCCCCGCCACAACTTCGCGTCCTGCAAGACGGAGCCAGCCATTCTCCTGTTGGCCCGGAGATACGGCTCCATGAGCCGCAGCACCCCCGCTACGGAAGGCCGTTCTCCATCTTTCGGATGCCTTGTTCCAGGCGAAGCTGCTGCGGGTCGCCCGTCCACCGTAGCAGGGCCACTGCGGAGGGTGGAGGGACCCGCGCTCCAAAATGAGAATTGCTGAGACGGAGCGGAACCCCCTTGTTTTTCTGGGACGAATCCGCATAATCGGCCCGCCCTTCAGGCCTTGCGTCGCAGTGCGGTATGGGCCTGCGGGTTGTGCATGACACCCCATCTGGTTTGGCAGGGCTTGGCAGTCGGCTTTCTGGCGGCGATCCCGCTGGGGCCGATGGGTATGGTTTGTGTTCAGCGCACCTTGGCGCGCGGCCGTATGGCGGGGTTGGCGTCCGCGTGTGGACTGACCTTGGCCTCGGCCTTCTGGTGTGTGGTGGCGGCACAGGGCTTGAGCCGTGTGACTCGATTGGTTGCGGGACACGAAATGATGCTCACGGTGGGCCTCGGGCTTTTTCTGGTGGCGGTGGGAATCTGGGGTATGACCCGGTGCGGGCGTACGGTTGAAATGGGGTCTGGGAACGACTACGGGAGCCTGGCCGCCCAGTTTGTCTCTTCCTTGCTGGGGGTGATTCTGAATCCGGTCACGTTGGTCACCATGACGGCGGTACTGGCGGTTCTGGGGGGGGTGCAGGCGCGGCTGGGGGTTGAAGGGATGGCCGGGCTGGCGGTCGCGGTTTTCCTGGGGGGCATGACTTTGTGGTTGGGCATCACCCAGGGGGTGGCTTTCATGGGAGCCCGTCTGGGAGAGAGCGGAGGCGAACGCTTGGGCAGGATTCTGAACGGCTGTATCCTGGCGCTGGGGGTGGTCTATCTGATCCGCCCACTCCTGTCGGAGGTGGTCGGCTGATCCGGGACTTGTCTGGACGGGGTTGGATCGTTATCCCGTCGCGTGCGTGGCCATATGAGCAACACACTCGTCATTGTTCCCACCTACAATGAGAGCGAGAATCTGCCGAAGCTCGCGCAACGGCTGTTGAGTTTGCCCGTGCCGGTGGATCTCCTGGTGGTGGACGATAACTCGCCGGATGGAACGGGACGGATCGCTGACGCGTTGGCCGCGAAGCATGCCGAGGTTCATGTTCTGCATCGCGAGCGGAAGAACGGACTGGGGCGCGCTTACATTGCCGGGTTCAAGTGGGCCTTGGAGCACGGTTTCGAGTTCATCTTCGAGCTGGACGGCGATTTCTCGCATGATCCGGATGCCATTCCTGCCTTTCTGGAGGCGGCAGCCCAGGCCGACTGTGTGCTGGGGACTCGATACAAGGGGGGGGTCCGGGTGATCAATTGGCCTTTGAGCCGACTGATCCTCAGCCGGGGGGCGGGGCTGTATGTGCGGATCGTCACCGGGATGCCCTTCACCGATCCCACCGGGGGTTACAAGTGCTTTCGGCGCCGGGCTCTGGAGGCTCTCAAGTTGGATGAAATCCAGTCCAATGGTTACAGCTTCCAAATCGAGCTGACCCATCGCCTCTGGCGTCAGGGGATGCGCATCGAGGAGGTGCCCATTATCTTCACCGACCGGATCAAGGGCCATTCCAAGATGTCGGGCCACATTGTCCGGGAGGCGGTGCTGATGGTCCTGCGGCTTTGGCTCCAGAACCGGTGCCGGCGAAGCGTGCGGGTGAGTCGAGGACTGGCGGGTGCCAACGGCGCCGAGTCGGCTCGTTGAGGTTGAGTGCACCGTACGCCGGTTTCGGTTCCTGAGACTCAGGCATTCTGAACTGTGACCCTTTCTCAACTGCACTCGGATGAGGCGTTGCGGCGGCGGGAGTTCCCTGTTGCTGAGAGCAAGGCGTTCCTCGCCCATGCGGGGGTCTGTCCGCTCCCGTTTCGGGTGGCGGAGGCGATTTGCCAATGCGCCGCCGCCAGCACCACGGGCGACCAGGAAAGCCTGTTCTTCCCGTCCGCCATCTCCCGGAGCCGTGAGCTGGCCGCGAGGCTGTTGGGATGTGGAGCCGATGAAATTGCGCTGGTGGGACCCACTTCCCTCGCCTTGAGCCTGGTGGCGGCAGGGCTCCACTTTCGTTCCGGTGACAATGTCGTGCTCTACTTCGATGATTATCCCTCGAATGTTTACCCGTGGATGGCATTGGCCGATCGGGGGGTGGAGGTGCGCCGTCTGCAGACGCAGGAACTTGGGCTGATCACTCCTGACGAAGTGATGGCCCAGGTGGATCCCCAGACCCGTCTGGTGGCGCTGGCTTCCTGCCACTTCATCGGCGGGTGGAGGATCGATCTGGATGCCATCGGCCAGGTGCTTCATGACCGGGGGGTGTTGTTCTGTGTGGATGGCATTCAGACGGTCGGGGCCTTTCCCACGAGTGTGCGGCATGTGGATTTTCTGGCTGCGGATGCGCACAAATGGATGTTGGGGCCCTGTGCGGCGGGTGTTCTCTACGTTCGTGCCGGTGTCCAGGACCAATTGAAGCCGACCCTGCTTGGCTGGCACAATGTGCGATGTCCGGATTTTGTGGCGCAGGAGGAATTGGTCTTCAGGGACGGAGCGCGGCGTTATGAGGCGGGCACTCACAACCTCCTCGGGATCGTGGGGCTCAACGCAGCCTTCGAGCTCCTGTTGGAGGTTGGAGTGGGCAACATTGCGGTCGAATTGCTCCGTCAGCGATCGCTGCTCGTGGACGGGTTGGAAGCGCGCGGGTGGGAGGTGTTGCATGCGGCAGCCGGAGAGAGTGCGGCCAGCGGGATTGTTTCCTTCCGAGCCGGCGACCGGGACGTCAGCCGGGTTCATGCGCAGTTGTTGGAGCAGGGGGTGGTGACGAGCCTGAGAACCGATCGGCGGGGACGAAGGTTCATCCGGGTCTCGCCGCACTTCTACAACACCGATGAAGAGTTGAACCGGTTGCTGGACCTTGTTTGAATCCGAACCATCATGATGCGAATTGCAGATCTGCAGGTGTTGGGGGATGAACTGGCCATCAAGTGGGAGGACGGCGGGGAGACCTTCATCCGTTTGGAGGCGCTGCGGCGGCATTGTCCTTGTGCCGGGTGCAAGGGCGAGATGGATGTAATGGGGAATGTCCACCGGGGGCCTGAAATCCCGTTGACACCAACCTCGTTTCAAATGACCCGGATTCTTCCCGTGGGCGGTTACGCGTTGCAGCCGGTTTGGGGGGATGGGCACTCGACGGGGCTCTACTCGTTCGAGTATCTGAGGGCGTTGGGGCAGGGGACAGAGCAGGCGCCTTAGCCTGCCGCAAAAGCGGAAACCGCCGCCCCAGGGGGCGGCGGTTTCGTGTTCGTGATGAACTGTTCTCAGGACAGTTGCTTAATCACTGATCATTCCTTGCGCTTGCTCCAATCCTTGGGCTTACCACTGTCCCAGGCGCCCCACTGCGTATTGTCCGGCTCCTCAAACTTGTTCTTCAAGTAGTCGGAAGGCGTCGGCTGGAAGTCCGAATCCTGCACGATGGTGGGTGTGATGAACGTGATCAGGTTGACCTTGTCGCGGGACTTGCTGTCCTGCCGGAAGAGCAGGCCCAGTCCGGGAATGTCACCCAGCACCGGCACCTTGATGTTGTTTTGACGGGTGGTATCCCGCAGCAAGCCGCCCAGCACCAGCGTGTTGCCGCTGGGGATCAGAACGCGGGTTTCGATGCGGCGAATGTCATAAATGTCGGCTTCGTTCACGGTGTCTGCGACGATCTTGCGGGTCGTATCAAAGATCGCGGAAACCTCGGGCACCACCCTGAGGTTCACCGTGTCGTTGGCTGAAATGCGAGGGGTGACCTCCAAGACGACGCCCAGGTTGGTGTAAGTCACCTCGGATCCGCCCGGTGATCCCTGCGTGCCGGCAGTGTTCTTGAAGATGGGATAGGCCCTGGTTACGCTCAGGAGCGCCTTCTCATTGTCGAGCGTGACCGCCCGAGGAGTCGCCACCGCCTTGCTTTCGGAGTGTTCGTTGAGGAAGTTCAACGCAATGCTGAGTCCGTCGGCCGTCAGGAAGAAGGTGTCGGGACTAAACGCCATGCCTTGACCCACGGTCTGAGCAAACAGGTTGCCGCTGCCCGAGGGGTCGTTTCCGAAGGTCACCGTTTGATCCTTCAGGGTTCCAGTCCAGTCAATGCCCTTGATGGTCTTGGGATTCACGGTGGTTTCGTAGAGGCGGGCCTCGATGAGCACCTGGCGGGTGGGCTTGTCGAGTTGTTCGATCATCGTCTCCACCGAGACGATTTCCTTTTCCGTCGCCACCACGACGATCTGGCTGGTGCGGACGTCGGCCACCACCTTGCTGCGCTTGTCCGTGAAGGTGCTTTGGACCGCGGACACCACGTTGCTGGGCGAGGCATACTTGAGCTGGATGATCTTGGTCACCAGGGGGTCCGGGGCGGCTGGATCCTTGACGGTGATGCGAAAGATCTTCGCCTTGGGATCCTCTGTGATCTGGAGGTTGTAGTTGTTGAGCACCGCCACCAGGGCTTGTTCCGCGGTGACGTTCTCCCAGCGAATGGAGAGAATCGGTTGCGGTGTCACGGTACCGTCTTCACCCATCTGCCCGTAGGGGACCTTGGGATCGACCATGTAGTTGATCTCGGCCTGACGAGCCAGATTGCGGATCGCGTCCATCAAGGGGACTTCGTCCATCACGATCAGTGGAATCACCACGGTGGCCTCAGCCGGTTCCGGCGCGGCTTCGACGGCTTGCGCTTGTGCCTCCGCCGGGACCGAAGCGGTTTCCTGGGTCACTGGCGTCGTCGCGGGTTCGGGAGATGCCGTTGAGGTGGATTCTGTGGATGGCGCTGCCGAAGAAACTGCGGTTTCACCGGCCGTGGCCACCTGCTCCTCTCGAACCGCCGCATAGAGCGCTGCTTCCTTGGAGGCTGTGGTGGTTGGCTCCTGACTGTCCAGAACCTGGGACGACTGTTCCGGAACAGGGTCAGGGTTGTTGAAGGCCGGGTCCGCCGGCGGTGTGGTTGGTTCCGCTTGGAGGGTGAAGGTCAACGCCATCATTCCCGCCAGCACGACGTATGTATTGATTCGTTTCATTGTCTTTCCGATTGTGTGTTGGAGGAGGGCTTCTTTGACCTTCCTCGTTCTCCTGGGGTGCAGGGGAGCAGTCGTGGTGCCAAGCCCGCGTCTGTCGTCCATCAAGGCAAGTTGTATCGCGTTCGCGTCGCGAATCTTATAAAGCCCCGCCGGGTCGTGTACGGTCGTCTAGGCTGCACCGTGCGTCGGATGCGCCCGGGCTTGGGCAGGATCTGAAGGGAGGTGAAGAATCCCGGGAGCGAGGCTGGCGGGAGGTTAGATGCCCTTGCGGAGGACCAGTTCGCGGGTTTCTCCTTGGACACTGACCTTAACCTTGGTCCCTTCGATGGCCAGGCATTCGACGGAAACGCGGCCTTCTGCGGTGGTGATGAAGTCCCTCTCACCGACCGCGAAGGTGCGGTTGTTGATGATGGCCAAGGGTTGTTCGGAGGTGCCGGAAATCCCTTTGAGTTCAAGCGTCGCCGGCCCGGGACCGGCCTTTTCGATGGGACGGGAGGCGGCGATGACGCGGGTCGAGCTGGGGTAGAAGGGATCGCGTCCTTCGTTGAGCGTGTTCGGCAGGACGAAGGTGGCCGACGGTCTTGGGGTGGTGGCCTGCGGCTGTTTGGGTGTGGCTTTGTCCGTGGCACTCGATGGCCCGGCCAGCAGCGCGAGGGTCACCAGGGCCACTCGGATGGGTTGAGCGCACTGGAGGCCGGGAGAGGGGGGGATGGTTTTCATGTTCGACAGGGGCGCCTTGAGGTTCTTACGCGTTTGGTTTGACCAGCGTCACCAATTCCATGCGGAAGGCCAGCTTCTCGGTATAGCCTCCCTCGGTTGCAGGGGCGGGATCAATCTCGAGGTTTTGAACACGGACGTAGGGCAGTTGGTTCTCCAGGTCGGCAACGAATGCGCCCAGGTCGTGGTAGAACGCCTTGCCCGCGATGGTCATGCTCGCTTGCTGGTAGGGGAACTTCGGAAGCAGGGTGGTCTCGCCTACCAGAATGGTGCTGTATTGCGGGATATCGACATTCGGATGACGGGCCTTGACCCCGCGAACGGTGTTGTAGATCCAGGCGTACAGGTCTCCGGAGGCCATCTGGGATTCGGCGCGTTCCAGTTCCTTGAGCTGGGCCTCGGTCTCTTTGGCGATCTTCGCCGAGCGTTCCAGGGTGTCGGTCATGCTGTCCAGTTCGACCTGGGTGGCATTCCGTTCTGCGGCCAGCTTATGAATGCGGCCCTGCTGCCATTTGACCAGGCCGAACCAGATGCCGGCCAGGATGACCAGGGTGCCCAGCACGACCAACAGCAGATGTTGCTTTTTTTCCTTGGACAGATGTTTCATCGAACTTTCTCCGGGTAGTTGCATTCGAGGGTGAACAGCACGTATGGGCGCCCGTTCCCGTCGGGTTGGGGAGGGGTGAGGCCGGTGAGGCGGACCTCCGGCGTGGTTTCGCGAAAGACCTCGTCCAGATGCTCCAACGAAGCGACGGTTTCCTTGTAGTCGTTGACCTGGTCGCCGGGATTGGCGGAGGAGTCGATCGCTTCGATATGCACCGTGATCTGCTCCGTGGCGGTGGCCGGCTTCCCTTCGATCACTGTGAAGGCGTTCGTCTTGGGTTTGGTCGCCTCCGTCATGACGTATTTGAAGTCGGTCTTCAACTTGATCACCCTCACATCCTGGACATAGGCCCGTTGCAGCGCGTCCAGAAGGTTGGCGCTGAGGTATCGATTGGTGCTGAGACGTTCCAAAGCCGCGAGCTTCTGGCGGGCTTCGGCCAGGGACTTCTGATTGTTGACGATGCTGCTGTAATCCGCTTGCATCCGGGTAATACTGTTCTGGAGCCGGCTGACTTGGGATCGCTGCAGGGTGATGCGAGCCTGGAGCACGCTGGTCCAGGCCAGAACGGCGGCAATGAGCAACACCCCGACCCAGATCGCGCGCTTGACGGGGTCGCGTCGGCGCAACTCCTCAGCCATCTGGGCTTCGGCCAGTAGATTGATTCGGATAGGCATAATCAGAGGGTGGCCATGGCGGTTCCAACGGCCACCGCCAATTGGGGTGAAACCTGTTCCAGTTCAGCCGCCTGTTGGGCCGGCACGGAGATTTCCATGAAGCTGGTGGGATTCCAGGGCTTGCATTCGGCCATCAATTCCTGCTGCAAGAGCTGGAGGATAAGTTCGGATCGCGCCGCACCCCCCGAGACATACACCCGGGTGACCGGGCGATCATGCTGGTGTTCGTAGAAGTCCATGGAGGCGCGCAATTCCCGGCCCAGAGGCCCGATCAGCCCGGCCAGTTGCCCCTCGACTTCGGCGGGCATGCCGACCTTGATCCCCTCGGCCTCGGCGTAGCTGATGCCCATGCTTTCCGCGAGTTCGGACGTCAACTGATCGGAACCGGTGGCGAGCACGCGGGTCATCACCAATTCGCCTTGTTGCAGGAGGCTGATCGTTGAGCCGTTGAACCCGATGTCGATCAGTGCGACCACCTCGTTGGCGAACTCCTGGGGCTGGGCATACTCGAACGCGTTAATGGGGCCGACCAGGTTGGGCACCACGTGATCCGGCACGAACCCGGCCCCTCTCACCGCTTCCTGGAGCTCGTCCAGCAATTGCGCCCTGGCCCCGGCCACCAGCACCTTCTGCTTTTGCAGGCCACTATGCTTCGGCTTTTGCCCCTCGGCCTCCAAGGCCGGGGAGGGGATGACATGGCAGTCGAACACGTGGTTGGGATATTCCTGCTGGAGATAGATCCGCGAGTTGGTCTTGAGGACCATCCGCATGTCCTCCACCGACATGGTGGGGAGTTCTGCCTGGCGGACCACGGAATCGTTGACGCAGACCGCGAGGCTCATGGCCTTGCAGCGCCCTTCCAGGTTGGCGCAGACGCTTTTCAGATGTTCGGCCAGCACGTCCGCGGAGGCCGTCCGGTCGGAAACCGGCGCGTCCAGAACCGCATAACTGGTGAGGACGAATGCGTCCCCGCGTCGTTGCACATTGACCGCCTTGGTGGTACGGCCGCCGAGATCCACCGCGATCACATGATCGCGGCGTTTCGGCGCCTGTGGCTTCGAGAAAGGCATTTCCATGATGAATTCAAGCTCTCCGTGTCTCTGGTAACCTCAGACTTCGACCCCGGCCCCTTGGCCGCGGTTCCGTAAATCTCCCGCAACATGCGTTCCACTTTCCACCAGAAGCCCACGCCGCCGTGAGGCCTGCTGGAGGGAACGCCTGGTTGTGGTGGAACGGAGCAATTGAGCGGCCAGCCGGCGGCAACAGTGGATGATGAGCTGCAGGGGCCTTAGCCCGGGTCGTGCATGGTTACACAGACTGCCTGTCCCAAGTTTGGGCACGGCTGCCGAACAGTTTGCGCCGTCCGGGAACAGCGCGTCAGAGAGGAATAAACTCCGACGCCATCTCGCCGGGGCCGCAGTGGAGGATGGCTACGCTCCGAGGGTCCGCAAAACGGGGTTTGCCAGCATAGCCAGGGTTGAAGAAGAGTGTGCCGGCGATCGACTGCTCGAACGCCTTGTGCGTATGCCCGAAGACGATCACGTCCGGCCGGACCCTCCTGACGTGGTTGCGAACGTTTTCCGACGGCGCGGAGGGGTTGACAATGTGGTGGACCAGGAAGGTCTGGCCATCGAGTTCGCACACCTCGGTCTCGCGCAGGGCGATTCCATGGTCCGTGTTGCCCAGAACGGCGGTCACCGGGGCAATGCTCCCCAGCTCGAGCAGAATCCACGGCATGCCCACGTCCCCCGCATGAAGAATGTGGTCCACACCTTGAAACACGGTGCGGATCTTGGGATCCAGGTAATTGTGGGTGTCCGACAGGATGCCGATCTTCATGAAAGTCCAAGGTGTGCGAGCGGTCCGGGCGCTTCGGGTCTTAGGCCTTGGCGCGATCCGGTGCCTCGGCTTCCTCCTCCTCGGCGGATGCCTCTGGTTCCTCGTTGGACTCAGGAGCCTCGTTGAGCTTCATGCTTCCCACAAACAGCGCCGTGAAAAGGCCTCCACTCATCATCGTGTTCCGGAAGAAGGTCCACGTCGGGGGATAGCCGGGCAGCCCGGTCGTGAGTGCCTGCCACAAGCCCGCGAGTGTCTTCGGGTAGCCAGGATCATACAGCCAGGAGGCGAAGTTGGTGGCCAGGTAGAAGAGCAAGGCGCCCAGGAGGCCGCCGCCCAACAGTTTCCACCAGGCCATCCCCGGCTTGAACAGGCGTCCCAACGCCACGATGCCCACGAACGCCAGGGTCTTGAGGGCCATGTAGCCATCGAGCACGGGGTGATGGTAGTAGAGCAGATTCAGCAGCAGGTCGGTTCCCAGCAGCACGCCCAGCGGGACCGTCCAAGCCAGCCGGCGGCTCAGGTAAAGCCCCCCACAGAAGGCCAGCGCATAGGCCGCACTGAAGTTCTCAGGCAGCATGCCCGGCAGGCGCGAGAGGGCGAACACCCCCAACAGCAACCAGGGTAGCAGGTTCTTTCCTTTCACCACGCGGAAGCATACGGTAAGCGCACCGGATCACAAGCGGCGAATCCAGCGCCGGATCGAACAACGACTCGCCAGCGTTCACATGCCACTTGGGCCGCCGGCTGGATATGGGCCGCCTGTTTCCCATTATATACGAGGATGACCAACTGCTGGTGATCAACAAACCCGCAGGGTTGGTCTGTCACCCGACGAAAGGTGACGACTTTTCCAGCCTGGTGGGCCGCGTCCGGCTTTATTTGGGCCGGTCCGGACACCTGGTGAATCGTCTGGACCGCGAAACCTCGGGCCTGGTGCTGGTGGCCAAGACCACGGAAACCGCCCGCCAGCTCGGAAAGGCCTGGGAAGCCAGGACGGTTCAGAAGTCTTATCTGGCCATCGTCCACGGTCACATGCAGGCCCCAGCCGGCTGCATCGCGGCTCCTCTCGGCAAGGATGCCCAGGCCCAAACCGCCATCAAGGATTGCGTTCGCGAGGATGGATGGCCTGCGGTGACGCGGTATCGACTGTCGAAGTCGTTCCGCCGGAGAGAAGGGGACTTTTCCCTTGTGGAGGTTGCACCTGAAACCGGGAGGAAGCATCAGATCCGCATTCACCTCGCCCATATCGGGCACCCGATTGTGGGAGACAAACTCTACGGGGGGGACGAACAGATCTACCTCGATTTCGTGCGCGGGCAGTTGACTGCGGAGCAACGGAAGCGGCTCATCCTGGACCAGCATGCGCTCCATGCTGTTGGCCTGGTGCTGCCGCCGTGGGATCGGCCCCGGGCTTTTGTCGCGGAACCCGAACCGGCTTTCCAGGAGTTCTGTGAGCTGCCCGCTCACGTCATCCCGGAACTGAAGAGTCTGCTTTCCACGCGGTGATGGATCGCCTATTGGTGTGCGCCATTGATGATTGCGATCCCGGATGTCATGCGCGCGGTCGTTTACCGGGGACCTCGACTGCTGCGGGTGGAGACCGTCCCGGTGCCCAGTATCGGGCAAAACGAACTGCTGGTGCGCGTCGCGGTGTGTGGCGTTTGTCCGACGGACATCAAGAAGATCACGCATGGCACCGTGGATCCGCCGCGGGTGTTCGGGCATGAAACCTCCGGTGTCATCGCGAAGGTCGGCCCTGCGGTTCGCGGGTTTCGGGTGGGCGATCGGGTGGGCCTGCACCATCATGTGCCCTGTCGGGATTGTCATTTCTGCCGCCATGGCGCCTTCGCCCAGTGTCTGACCTACAAGCGGACCGGGGTGACGGCCGGTTTTGAGCCGGCGGGCGGAGGGTATGCCGAGTATGTGCGCGTCATGTCGTTCGTGCTTCCCGGTGTCGTCAGGATTCCGCGCCAGAATTCGTTCGAGGAGGGGGCGATGTTGGAGCCGGTCAACACCGTGCTGAAGGCCGTGAAACGCCTCGCGCTTTCGCAGGGTGATACCGCGCTGGTTGCCGGGCAGGGCCCCATCGGGTTGATGTTCACCCGCCTGCTTCAGTTGCAGGGGGTTCGGGTGCTGGCCACCGACCGGCTGCCTGCACGATTGAAGCTGGCTCGCCAATTCGGGGCAAGTTGGGCGATGCGTGCCGACGCTGTCTCCCTGCCTCAGAGCATCCGCAGATGGACGGGAGGGCGCGGACTTGACGCCGCGGTGATCGCGGTGCCCGTGGACCAGGTCGTGTGCCAATCGCTGGAATGGGTGCGCGGGGGGGGGCAGGTTCTGCTATTCGCCCACACCAAGCGCGGGGAAAAGACCCCGCTGGACCTCGCCCGGATCTGTGTGGACGAAGTGGATCTCATCGGCAGTTACTCTTCGGATGCGACCCTGCAATCCGAGGTGGCGCGTTTGGTGTTCTCCCGGACGTTGGATGTGCGGCCACTGATCACCCACCGGTTTCCCTTGGATCAGACCGGTTGCGCGGTTGACCTCGCATCCAGGCCGCATCCCCGGGCGCTCAAGGTGGTGGTCAGCCAGTGAACCCCGGAAGCCGTGCTGAACCCGAGTTGGCGCCCGGTGGGTCCGGTTTCAGGCGGGTCGGGTTGATCCCTTAATTCGTGCGTAGGCTTCCAGCGCCACATCGCGCGCGATGGGATGGCTGACGATGGGGTGGGGATACTTCACGCCGAGTTCGACTCTGGCCTGATTCAGGACCGAAGCCGGCGCTTCGTGGGGGCGATGGATCCATTCCGCGGGAAGCCCGGCCAGTTCGGGGCACCATTGGCGGACGTAGTCTCCGTGGGGATCAAACTTCTCGCCCTGGCTTGCGGGATTGAAGACTCGGAAATAGGGAGCGGCATCCGCGCCGCAGCCGGCCGTCCACTGCCATCCCAGCGTGTTCTGGGCAAGATCGGCGTCCACCAGCGTGTCCCAGAACCAGGCCGCCCCTTCCTGCCACGAGATCAAGAGGTCCTTGACCAGGAAAGAAGCCGCGACCATGCGGACGCGATTGTGCATCCAACCTGTGTTCCAGAGTTCGCGCATGCCGGCATCCACCAGCGGGTAGCCGGTCTGACCCCGTTGCCAGGCTTTCAGGTGCTCTGCGTTGGTGCGCCAGGGGAACCGTGAAAACTCGGGGTGCAACGGTTCTCTCGTGGTGTGGGGAAAGTGGAACAGCAGGTGATGCGAAAACTCCCGCCAGCCCAGCTCCGCAACGAATTGCGAGTTGCGCCACTGCCTTTCGCCGAGGTGGCGTTGCTGCGCCAGGCGCCGCAGGCCGTGCCAGACCTGTCGCGGTGAGATCTCACCAAAATGCAGGTGCGGTGAAAGGCGCGAGGTGCCGGGCAGATCCGGACGATTCCGATGCTCCCCATAGTTGTCGAAGCTCTCGTGCAAGAATCCACTCAACTGCTCCTTCGCACCCGTGGAACCCGGTTGCCAGGACTGCCGCAGCCCGTCTGTCCAGGAGATCTTTGGCTCCAGTTCAAGCTCCTGAAGATCGAGTGTGCTTGGCCAGCGCGCCGGAGCCGGGAGTTTCCTCGGGGCGGGCAGCGGAGCTTCAGGTTCCGCCAGGGACAGGCAATGCCGCCAGTAGGGCGTAAACACCTGGAACGGTTTCCCGGCCTTGTTCTGAACGGTCCAAGGCTCATGCAGCAGGGAGGCATTCCAACTGCGCGCCTCCAAGCCGGCACCCGCCAGCGATTCCTTCACCCGCTGATCCAGGGTGGTCAACGAGGGTTCGTACCGATGGCTCCAGTAAACCGCGTCCGCCCCCGTCTGTTGGCAGAGTTCGCGGAGTGCCGATTCCGAGGGCCCTCGACGCAGAATCAACCGGGATCCGGCGGCTTCCAGATCGGCTTGGAGGGAGTTCAGTGAGTGATGCAGCCACCAGCGCGATGCACCTCCGGGCGGCCAGTCCCCAGCTTCATCCGGAGCCCAAAGGAACACGGGGATCACCGGGCCGCCTCGATGCAAGGCGGCGTGCAGGGCGGGATGATCCGCCAGGCGCAGATCCTGTCGAAGCCAGAGCAAAGTCGCGTTCATCATCAGGGGCTGACCGGTGAAGCCGCCGATCGGGAACCGGCGGATCCACTTCCGTGTCCTTCAGTCATCCAGGGTTGAGCTGCCACAAGGCAAAGTTCAGGGCGGCGGCGAAGCTCAGCCATGCCAGGTAGGGTGCCAGCAGCCAGGCTGCTCCTGGGCTTACTCTGGCAAACTTCACCAGCGTGAGCAACACCGTCCCCCACAGCACGATGATCTCGACCAAGGCGATCCCCGGCCGGTGCAGTCCAAAGAACAGCCAGCTCCAGGCGGCGTTCAGGAGAAGTTGTCCCAGGAACAAGAGCAGTGCTGTCCGCTGTTGCGCAAAGCCCCCCTGCCGCCAGACCAGCCAGGCGGCGCAACCCATCATCGTGTAAAGGGCGGTCCAGACCGGACCGAAGATCCAGTCGGGCGGATTCCATGCCGGTTTGGCCAGCGCGGCGTACCACCCACCGGGCGTGAACTGACTTCCCAACACCCCGGCCGCAAAACTGAGCAGAATCCAGCCCGCCAACCAGAGAACGGACCGGGCGACCGTCATGGGACTTCGCATCACGTGTGGGCCGAATCTCCCTCAGCCTCAACAACCTGTCAATGCCACCCGGATCGCCCATTGCGCAGCAAAGCAGCAAAGCAGGGTTGCATTTTCGAATACGTTGTATCAGAGTCCTGCAACTTCCTGCAGGTCCGAAGGCGGGAAGCCAATGAACCACGGCGGGCGGCTGTCAAGCTTCAGCCCGTCAAAAAAACCAAAAAAGGAACAGAGATGAAGAACATGATTGCGTTGTTGGCCCTGGTGGCCTTTGCGTGCACGGCCAGTGCGAACTGCGGCAAGTGCGGCGCCGAAGAGGGGAAGCCCAAGACGGAATGCTGCAAGAAGTGCAAGGACTGTGGTGCCGACTGCAAATGCAAGTGCCACAAGGCTGAAAAGCACGAGCACTGACAGGTTGGACTTTACGTGGACCCTGCTGCCCATGGCAGCAGGGTTTTTGCGTTCAGGGTGCGAGCAATCGGGGCCACAGCCGTCCTTCGCCCGATCGGGGTTGTCTGAAGCCCTTCCACGTTTCTCGAGTGCTTTGGGTGACGAAGCGGGGCGCGGACATTCCTGTCCACCCATCTGCCTTATGCGATCCGAAGATGCACCGGCAGTTTGCGCTCCATGACCCTACAACTTATGGAGGGTCACCCACACGTCGCTGCGCTCCAGGCAGAAGCCCCGGCGCCGTTGCCGGCGTCGGGGCTTTGAAGGTCAGCGGGCTTCCGGGGAATGTGTCAGCCGAGCCGCTGCTTGAGCCCCGCGAGTTGCGCCTGCAGAGAGGCGGGAACCCCGCCGAGCGATTGGTAGTATTCCTCGATCCCGGCCACTTCCTTCTTCCAGCCCGGGTTGTCCACCGCGAGCAACTGATCCAAGTCCTCGGCCGGGATGTCCAGACCGGAGAGGTCAAGGGCATCCTTGGTGGGAATGTTGCCGATGGGCGTTTTCTCGGCCTTGCCGGTCCCGTCCACTCGTTCGCAGATCCACTTGAGCACTCGGCTGTTGTCGCCGAATCCGGGCCAGAGCCATTTGCCGGTGTCGTCCTTGCGGAACCAGTTCACGAAGAAAACCTTGGGCAGCTTGCGGCGGTCGGTCTTGCCCGCGATGGACAACCAGTGGGCAAAGTAATCTGTCATGTTGTAGCCGCAGAACGGCAGCATGGCGAACGGGTCGCGGCGCAACACGCCGGCGGAACCCAGCGCGGCGGCGGTGGTTTCCGAACCGCACGCGGATCCCATGAACACCCCGTGCTCCCAATCAAAGGCTTCATTGGCCAGCGGGATGGTGCTGGGGCGGCGTCCGCCGAAAATGATGGCCGAGAGCGGCACCCCGGCGGAGTTCTGCCAGTCGGGATCCAGCACCGGGCATTGCGAGGCCGGGGCGGTGAAGCGGGAGTTCGGATGCGCACCTTTCTTGCCGCTGTCCGGCGTCCACTCGCCGCCCTGCCAGTCAATGCCGCGGGCCGGCGCGGGCACGCCCATGTCCTCCCACCAGACGTTGTTGTCGGGCGTGAGGACCACGTTGGTGAAGATCGTGTTCTTGGCGCAGGCCGCCAGCGCGTTGGGATTGGAATTGGCCGAGGTGCCGGGCGCGACACCGAAAAAGCCGGTTTCGGGATTCATGGCGTAGAGCCGGCCATCCTCGCCCACGCGGATCCAGGCGATGTCGTCGCCCAGGGTCGTCACTTTCCAGCCGGGCAGGGTGGGCTGCATCATGGCCAGATTGGTCTTTCCGCAGGCGCTGGGGAAGGCGGCGGCCACATAGTGCTTTTTGCCGGCGGGTGAGGTGAGGCCCAGGATGAGCATGTGCTCGGCCATCCAGCCTTCCTTTTTCGCCTCGGTGGACGCGATGCGCAGCGCCAGGCATTTCTTGCCCAGCAGCGCGTTGCCGCCGTAGCCCGAGCCGTAGGACCAGATCGAGGGTTCCTCGGGGAAATGGACGATATACTTGTTCTTGGGATCCGGTTCACAGGGCCACGGCACGTCGGCCTGCCCGGGCTGGAGCGGGGCCCCGATGGAGTGCATGCAGGGAATGAACTTTCCGTGCGTGCCGAGCTTGTCGAGCACCGCCTGGCCCATGCGGGTCATGATGCGCATGTTCACCACCACGTAGGCGGAGTCCGTGATCTCAATGCCGACCTTGCAGATGGGGGAGTCCAGCGGCCCCATGGCGAAGGGGATGACGTACAGGGTGCGGCCTTTCATGCAGCCCTTGAAGAGCTGCTTCATCTTGGCCTTCATTTCCGCCGGGTCGGCCCAGTGGTTGGTCGGGCCGGCTTCCTGCTTCGTCTTCGAGCAAATGAACGTGCGATCCTCGACGCGGGCGACGTCGCTGGGATGCGAGCGGGCCAGGTAACTTCCGGGGCGTTTGGCGGGATCCAGCTTCGTGAAGGTGCCGGCCTTGACCAGTGCCTCGCAGAGCTGCTGGTTTTCGCTTCCCGAGCCATCGCACCACCAGACGGCAGCGGGTTGGCACAGTTGGATCATTTCCTGGACCCAGGCTTGCAGGGCCGCGTGGGTCGTCTTGCCGTTTCCAAGTGTTGTTGTCGCGCTCATGTTTTCGTGTTGATGTTGCTTCAGTGGACTTCGGGAGGCCGGCGCGCGCGCAAGGGCTGCGCGGCCGGGTCGGTACGCAGCCATCGCCGTTTGCGTTATCCCGGGCGGCTGCGTCCTCGCCTGAAGCCTGCGAACACTACCGGTCCTCGCAGGCGCAGGCCAGTAAAATCAGCCCGAGAACTGATCCATCTTGACCGTTTCTTGACCAAAACGTTGCCGGTTTTCGCTTTGGTCCCCGGTCAAAGTCTGCTGGCCCTGCCGGCCGAGAGACTCTTCTTGCCAATCGGGTTAGGCCTTGGTGCTGACCGCGCGCACCCAGTCCGCGCTGTCCAGGTACCACTTCACCGTCTCGCGAATCCCGGTCTCGAACGTGTGGGCAGGGGTCCAGCCGAGTTCGCGCTGGATCTTCGAGGCGTCGATGGCGTAGCGCCGGTCGTGCCCGGGCCGGTCCTTGACGAAGGTGATGAGCCGTCGCGTGTTCCCGCCGAGGGTGGGCTTGAATTCATCCACCAGGTCGCAAATCAGCTCGACGATGCGGAGGTTGGCCCACTCGTTGTGTCCGCCAATGTTGTAGGTCTCGCCGTCGCGTCCGCGGGTGAGTACCTGCCAGAGGGCTTCGGCGTGGTCCCGGACAAAGAGCCAGTCGCGAACGTTCATGCCGTCGCCATAAACCGGGATGGGCTTGCGGTTCAGGCAACTCAGGATCACCACCGGGATGAGCTTCTCGGGGAACTGGTAGGGACCGTAGTTGTTGGAGCAATTGGTGATGACCGCCGGGAGTCCGTAGGTGTGGTGGTAGGCGCGCACGAGCATGTCGCTGGATGCCTTGCTGGCGGAGTAGGGCGAGTTGGGCGCGTAAGGGGTGGTTTCCGTGAACAGGCCGGTCGGGCCCAGCGACCCGTAAACTTCGTCCGTGGAGACGTGGTGGAAACGAAAGGATTGCAGATTGGAGATTGCAGATTGCAGGTTGAGCCAGGCGGACCGGCAGGCTTCGAGGAGGTTGAAGGTGCCGACGATGTTGGTGGTGATGAAATCCCCCGGGCCGGTGATGGAGCGGTCCACATGCGATTCGGCCGCCAGGTGCATCACGTGGGTGATGTGGTGGTCCCGGAGGACCCGGACCGTGGCTTCCTTGTCCCGCAAGTCCACCGGCTCGAAGACGTACTTCGGGTGCCGGGCCACGGCAGCCAGATTTTCCGGATGGCCGGCGTAGGTGAGGCAATCGAGGTTGACCAGTCGTTGGATGACCGGCTGGTCAATGATGTGATGAATCAGGTTGGAACCGATGAATCCAGCGCCGCCTGTGATGAGAAGGTTCATGGTGGAGTGCGGAGGGCAGAGGGCAGAAGGCAGAGTTCAGTCAGGACATTCATGTCTCCAGGACCTGGTTCAGGCTGGTGCGCCAGTCGGGCAGGCGCAGGCCGAAGGTGCGTTCGAGTTTGCCGCAGTCCAGCACCGAGTAGGCTGGACGCCGGGCCGGGGTCGGATATTGACCGGTGGTGATGGCTTCGACCTGCTGGCAGCAGCGGCGATCCGCGGGCATGGACTCGATGATGGCCTTGGCGAACCCGTGCCAGGTGGTCTGACCGGAAGCGGCCAGATGGTAGGTGCCGCAAAGGTGGGAGCGGTTGGGCGAAGATAGCGCCCGCGCGAGGGCTTGGGCGGTGGCCTCGGCGATCAGGCGTGACCACGTCGGGCATCCGTGTTGGTCGGCCACGACGCGCAAAGTCTCCCGTTCATTGGCCAGCCGATTCATGGTCAGCAGAAAGTTCTTCCCACGCGCCCCGTAAACCCAGCAGAGCCGGAAAATCAAATGGTCACAGCCTGATTGTCGAACCGCCTGGTCCCCGGCCAGTTTGGTCCGACCGTAAACCCCCAGTGGGTTTGGCAGATCGTTCTCGGTGTAGGGCGAGGTTTTGGTGCCGTCAAACACGTAATCGGTCGAATAGTGAACCAGCAACGCTCCCCGCTGGGCGGCTTCTTCGGCCAGCACGCCCGGGGTGGTGCCGTTGATGGCCAGGCAGAGGTCGGGTTCCGATTCAGCTTGGTCCACGGCGGTGTAAGCGGCCGCGTTGAGGATGACGGTGGGGTTGCTCTCGCGAAGCCAGGGTTGGAGTGAGTCCGGCCGGGTGAAATCGACTTCTGGAAAATCCACTGCCGTGACCGGTCCCAGTGGCGCCAAGGTGCGGACCAACTCCCAGCCCACCTGGCCGTTCTTTCCGAGCAAGAGGATGCGGGGACGATTCATCAGGGGTGAGTCTGGAACTCCAGTTTCGCGGCGGGGATGTCTTTCAGGCGCAGTCCCTTTTCATCCTTGGCCGAGAGGATGGGGGTTCCTTCGGGCCAGGCGATGCCCACGTCGGGATCGTTCCAGAGCAGTGTGAACTCGTCGCCGGGCGAGTAACAGTCGGTGCACTTGTAGTGAAACAGGGCGGTGTCACTGACCACGAAGAAGCCGTGGGCGAACCCGGGCGGGATCCAGAGCTGGCGTTTGTTCTGAGCAGACAGGGAAAGGCCGCGCCACTGGCCGAAGGTGGGTGAGCCCTTGCGGATGTCCACCGCCACATCGAAGACCTCGCCTTGGAGCACCTGGACCAGTTTACCCTGGGATCTCGGGTTCTGCGCGTGCAGGCCGCGGAGGATGCCGCGTCTCGAGAGCGAGATGTTGTCCTGGACAAAAGTTTGCGGCAGCCCGGCGGCGGCGTATTTCGCGTGGTTCCAGCTCTCGAAGAAGAACCCGCGCGGATCGCCGAACACCTCGGGTTCGATCAGGAGCAGGTCGGGAATGCCTTGGGGAATCACCCTCATGCCGGTTCCGCGGGCAGGTGGCGCGCTTCCTCGATCACTTGCAGCAGGTAGTTGCGGTATTCGCACTTGGGCATGCTGTCCGTCAGCGATTTCATCCGGTCCAGGGAGAGGAAACCCTGTCGAAACGCGGCTTCCTCGGGGCACCCGATCTTGACGCCCTGCCGCTTCTCAATGGTCTGCACGTAGGCCGAAGCTTCGTGAAGGCTGCTGCTGGTGCCGGCGTCCAGCCAGGCAAAGCCGCGGTTGAGGCGATACACCTTCAACCGGCCCCGGCGCAGGTAGGCCATGTTGACGTCCGTGATCTCCAACTCGCCGCGCGGCGAGGGCTTCAGCGCCCGGGTGATGTTCACCACCTCGTTGTCGAAGAGGTAGAGTCCGGGCACGGCGTAATTGCTCTTCGGTTGCGTGGGCTTTTCCTCGATGGAAATGGCGAGTCCGTGGGCATCGAACTCCACCACGCCATACCGTTCCGGGTCATGAACGTGGTAGCCGAAAATCACCGCCCCGCGCTCGAACTCGCGAAACGCCCGTTGAAAGCTTTCGCCGCCGTAGAAGACGTTGTCGCCGAGGATCAACGTGACGGCGTCCTTGCCGATGAAGGAGTCCGCGATCAGGAAGGCCTGGGCGATGCCCTCGGGCCGGGCTTGTTCGCGATACTCGATGGAGAGCCCCCACTGGTTTCCGTCGCCCAGCAATTGCTGGAATCGGGGCAGGTCTTGCGGGGTCGAAATAAGGCAGAACTCGCGCACGCCTCCCTCGACCAGGGTGGTGAGGGGATAATAGACCATGGGCTTGTCATAGACCGGCTGGAGCTGCTTGCTGGCCACGCGGGTCAATGGGTAGAGCCGGGATCCGGCCCCCCCAGCCAAAATGATGCCTTTCATCGCGCCGGAAGCTATCGGAACCGCGCGCGCCAAGGCGAGCCTAAAGGAGGTTCACTGCGCATGGGCGGACCGGCCCGCGCCGAGGTAGTCGAGGTAATCCCCGAGCCGCTGTTTCATGTCCTTGCGCGGCACGATGGTGTCGATGAGGCCGCGGTCGAGGAGGAACTCGGCGGTTTGGAATCCGGGGGGCAGTTCCGCTTGCGTGGTGTCCTTGATCACGCGCGGGCCGGCAAAGCCGATCATGGCGCCGGGTTCGGCCACGATCAGGTCCCCGACGCTGGCGTAGCTGGCCATGACGCCGGCGGTGGTGGGATGGGTGAGGACGCTGATGTAGGGCAGCCGGGCCTTCGCGTGGTAGGCCAGGGCAGCGCAGGTCTTGGCCATCTGCATCAGGCTGAACATCCCCTCATACATCCGGGCGCCGCCACTGGTCGAGATGATGATCAGCGGGATGCTCTTGTGCGTGGCCGCCTCGATCAGGCGGGTGAGCTTCTCCCCCACGACGGATCCCATCGAGCCGCCCAGGAAGCCGAAGTCCATGACCCCGAGGGCCACGCGCCGGGTGCCGATGAGCCCGATGCCGGTGATGACCGCGTCCTTGAGTCCGGTGGATTTCTGGTAGGCCTCGAGCTTGGACTTGTAGGAGGCCACGCCGGTGAACTCGAGCACGTCCACACTCTCGAGGTTGGCGTTCATTTCCTCGAAGGAACAGGTTTCCACGAGGGAGTTGATGCGTTCGCGGGCCCCGATGGGAAAGTGATGGGTGCACTTGGTGCAGACCTTGAGGTTCTCGTCCAGTTCCTTGTCGAAGACCATCGCGCTGCACTTCGGGCACTTGGTCCAGAGGCCCTCGGGGATTTCCTTCTTGCGGCCTGGACCGGAAGCCAGCTTCGGCTTCTTGGTGAACGTGGTGGCCTCGTTGGGCAGCGGGGGTGGGGTGAGGGCGGGCTCGGAGCTTTCGAGCCCCAAGGTCTTGTTGGCCTGCTTTGTTCTTGCCATATCTCAAGTGCCAGGCGTCGAGGTGCCGCGGCATGCGCAAACCCCGGGTCCCAGCCTGGTGCCCTTGACCGGAGGGAGTATTCAGACTCCGCGAGCCACTGTCCAGACGCAAACCCGGCGGGCCCCGGCGGCTTTGAGTTCCCGGGCGCAGGCGCTGGTGGTGGCGCCGGTGGTGAGGACGTCATCCACGATCACGCAGGAGCGGTTCTTCCACGGGTTCGGATCGTGCAAGGCGAACGCCCCACGGATATTACCGGCGCGTTGTTCGCGGCTCAACAGGGTCTGGGTGCGGGTCGGGCGCACCCGTCGGAGGGCCTCCGCCTTCACTGGAATTCCGGTCGCCTGACTGAGGTGCGTGGCCAGTTGATGCGCCTGGTTGAACTCACGCTCCCGTTGCCGCACCGGATGCAGCGGGACGGGCACCAGCGCGTCCCAGTCGGACGGGTTCAGCACCGGGGCGGCCCGGCGGATGAGCAGGTCGGCCAGGAACGGCTCGAACCAGCGGGCGTGTCGGTATTTGTAACGGTGAATGACATCCAGCACCACGCCGCGCGCCAGGACGGCCGAGCGCGCCTGATCGAAGTGGAGATCCAATTCCTGGCAGTTGGCGCACTCGAATCGGGTCGTGATCTCGCCCTCGAACGGCAGCCCGCACCGATCGCAGAACGGGGCCTCGATGAATCGCACCCCGCGCCAGCAATCATTGCACACATAACCCTCGGCCGGGGTCGCGTGGTGGACGTGACAAATCTGGCAGGCGTCCGGATACAACCACCTGAGCACCCGGTTCAGCCCTGCCCTTGGAATTACCCACGCCACCGCGGAACGGTAATCGAGGACCAGGGTTCATGGGAAGCGAACACCTCCAAGATTGGACGTGAGTTGGGGCCACGACGCCCCTGAACCGTAGCCGCCGTACGTCAGTCGGCGCCATCATCGCGAACTGGACGCCGCCCTCAAGCCATTCGGGCGCCCTTCCGCGGTCGGAGCCGGAGATCAGCGCGGACTCACCTGTCTGCGTGCCCCGCACAGGCAGGCGTCCACGGCTACGAGGTTCAGCGTTGGCGGCAGGCTGCAAAGAGGATGGCCATCCCGGTCCCGGGATGCTATAACCCGGCTCGTGCTGAGCCTGTTCAGGAAAGGCGGGGAGAGCGAGGAGACCGGACCGGGTCCCTTCGGGCGGTTTCAGTTGCACGAATTGATCAACAGTGGCGGGATGGCGGACATCTGGCTGGCGACCGATTCGCGCGGCAAGACCTACGCTCTGCGCCGCCTGCGCGCCGCGTTGAAGCATGAATCGGCGGCCCGACGCCGGTTCAGTCGCGGCTGCGAGACGCTGGCGAAGGTGCAGAGTCACGACAACATCATTGGTTACTACGAGCACGGCAAGCTGGACGGGCAGTATTACTGCCTCATGGATTTCGTGGAGGGGGACAACCTCAAGGAGCTTTATGCGCGGCACGACCCGGTTCTGCTGGAGAACGTGGCGCAGATCATCCTGGATTCAGCCGCCGCGCTCGAGCATGTGCACGAGAGCGGGTTCATGCATCTGGATTTCAAGCCCGAGAACCTGCACATTTCCCGCAACGGCTCCGTGAAGCTGGTGGACTTCGACCTGGCCCAGCCCATCACCGGCAAACCGCATCGGCCCTCGAAGAATCCCGGCACGCCGTCCTACATGGCGCCGGAGCAGTTGAAGGGGGAGCCCTTCGATCAACGGGTGGACATCTTCGCCTTTGGCGTATCGGCCTACGAACTCCTGACCAATCACAAGCCGTTCGAGGGCGAAACGCCCACGGAAATCGTCGCCGCGCAGTCCAATCCCAAGAGCCCGGTTCCGCCGCGCGAATACAACCCGGACCTGCCGTCCCGTCTGGAGATCGCCATTCTGCGCTGTCTCGAGTTTGACCCCGACAAACGCTACGGCTTCATGAGCGTGCTCAACCACGAGCTCAAGTCGGTGCTCTACGCCTGAGGCCAGGCATGGATCAGCGTCCGTAGTTCACCTTCCACAGCACCAGTCCATGGGCGGGTGCGGTCATGCCGGCAATGCGGCGATCCTTATGCCGGAACATCTCCGGGATGGCATCCGCCCCAAACCGGCCCCGCCCGACCTGGATCAGCGTTCCCACCATGCCGCGGCACATCCGGTAGAGGAAGCCGTCGCCTTCGATGATGAAGGTGAGCAGGGAACCGCTGCGCCGGACGCCGCACCGGGTCAGTGTGCGGACGGTATCGTGGAACGCATAGCCGCGGTTGGCGGCAAAGGAGCGGAAGTCGTGTTGGCCGACGAAATGCGCGGCTGCGGCGCGGATGGCCGCCAGGTCCAGGGCTTGGGGCACGTGCCACGCGGTGGTGCGGAGCAGGGGATTCATCGCGGGATGATTCCACACGAAGTAGCGGTATTGCTTGCCGGTGGCGTCGAAACGGGCATGAAAACCCGGGCGGGCCCGGCTGACCGTGACTATGCGGATGTCCCCGGGCAGGTGCGCGTTCAAGGCGAGCCGGAGTTTTCGCGGTGGGACTTTGAGCTTGTCCTTTGGCAGTTCGACGTGGGCCACCATCCCCAACGCGTGCACCCCGGTGTCGGTGCGACTTGAGCTGTGCAGTCGATGGTGGCCGGGGATGACTCCGGCGAGGGCTCGCTCCACCACATCCTGGACGCCGGTACTGCCCTTTTGCACCTGCCAGCCGGAGTAGTGGGTGCCGTCGTAGGCGATGGTGAGCCGCATTTTGACCTTCGCGGCGGGAATGGAGGCGTGGGGGGGGGCAATGTTGGAGTGCTGGCTTTTCATCGAGACACGACTCCATCACGCCATGACTCCACCTGCGCCGCTGTCCAGGTAGCTCTGCAGCAGGATCGCGGCGGCCATCTTGTCCACGACCTGTTTGCGGTCCTGTCGGCGGACATGGCCCTGGATCAGCATGCGGTTGGCTTGGGCGGACGTGAGGCGCTCGTCCCAGGTGCGGATCGGCAGGTTGAGGGTTGGCTTCAGTTCCGCGACAAATTGCCGCACTTTTTCCGCCGCCGGGCCATAGCTGCCGTCCATGTTGCGGGGCATGCCCACGATGATCTGCCCGACCTCCTTTTCCCGCACCAGGGTTTTCAATCGGTCCAGGGCCTCTGCCAACGGTTCGGCGGGAATGTATTCGAGCGGCGAGGCGATGACCTTGAGTTCATCGCTCACGGCCACGCCGATGCGGACGGTTCCATGATCCAGGGCGAGGATGCGCACCTCGGGATTGCGTCAAAATCGTGCGGGAAACGCAATGCAAAGTTCATGGGCGGGGACTTGACGTCGGCGGGTTGGCGTTCAAGGATGTCGGCATGAAGAAGACATTTCGATTCGCACTGTTGATGGCCACCCTCTGCGTGGCGTTCGCCTGGACGGCGTCTGCCGGATCTCCGGAGGAGCTGCGCCAGCAAGTGGATGAAGCCCTGAAGCTGCTGAAGGAGAAGGACAGCACGTTTGAGGCGGCCCTGAACAAGGCGCACGGATCCGTCATCTTTCCCAACGTGGGCAAGGGGGGGTTCATTGTGGGCGGCGCGGGCGGGGCGGGGGAGGTGTATGAGGGCAAGAAGCTGATTGGCACCGCCAAGCTGTCGCAAGCCACCATTGGCGCCCAGATTGGCGGACAGACCTTCATCGAGGTCATCCTGTTCTCCGACCGCATCGCGCTCAACAAGTTCAAGGAGGGGCGATTTGAGATGAGCGCCGGGGTCAGCGCGGTGGCGGCTGCGGAAGGCGTGGCCCAGAAAGCGGATTACCAGAATGGCATGGCGGTGATCATCCTGCCCAAGAAGGGACTCATGGCAGAGGCCAGCATCGGCGGACAGAAATTCGACTACACGCCGTTGCCTGAGAAGAAATAGCGCCTTGGGTCGCTGCTTCCGAATTGACCAGCCGGAGTTCCCCGGTGGGGCCTGCGGCTTTCAGTTGAGGACTTCCCGTCTCGGATTCAGATTCGGCGGTTGCCGGATATCGATCAACGGCTTTTCGGCTTGAGAGATTCGGTGGTGAGGTGCACTGAAGTCGTTCCCTATCAGGGGGATGGCCGTTCCGGGTTGGGTTAGCCCGTGACGAACGTTTGCGCAGCTGAAATGGCACGGCTGAGGCTTTTCATGGAATCCGGCGGATTTCGTCTGATGGGATCCGCCCGAGATCAAGGAGGATCGCCATGAAGCAGTTGTTCGCCATCGTTTCCATCCTGTCCTGCAGCTTCCGGTTTCTGTTGGCTGAGGATCTGACCACGCACGCCAGGGAGTTCCTCGACGACCGGTATCTGATACTTGCCCTGTCCGAGAGCCAGTTGGCGGAGGTCGAATCCAAACGGACCGTCACGCTGACCAAGGCGCAGCTCCAGGAGTTGCGCGCCCAGGCTCCGGCTTTCCCCAAGCGGATCGGGGTCGCTTCGCCCTTTGTCGCGCAGATTGCCGAGTCCCGGTTTTCCCTCTGGCCGGAACAGATCAACGGGGTGTGGTTCTGCAAGGACCGGGTGGCCATCCCCCGGGATTCGCTGAATGGGGTGGAGGGTTTCCGCGAATTCAGCAAGCAACTCAACGCAGGCGACGCCGTGCTGATTGATACCAAGGCCGGCTATTGGGTTGGTCCGCGCCCCGTGGATCGCGCAATGTTGATCGAGAGCCTGGACATGCTGGCTGCCAAGGCCCCCGCTGGGGTGGAATTTGAAGTGTTCATCCTGCGTCCCCCAGTGCTCAACCCCAGTGGCGAGGAACAAGCGGTCGAGGTGGCTGTGAATGATCTGATAGCGTTGTGCGCGGAGCGCGGGCTGGCCTATCGCGTTGGCGGCTGAGTCGCCTCCCCAGTGCCCTCCGGGATTCCGTCAGGTCCTGGAGCGTCCTCCCTCCGCAGGAGCTCTGACACGAGGAAGGGCGCCTGGGTGCGACTCAAAGCCGGTAGGGGCATCGCACTCGACCGCAGCCATGGGACTGTCGTGCGGCTGCGGGTCAGTGGGGTGGTCTGGGTTGCTGCTGAAACAGTCTCAGGAAATTGGCTTCCACACGTTCTGCCAGCGATTCGATCGTCTCGCCCAACAGGTCTGCGGCGAATTCATACACGGCGCCGATGTTCGCTGGATGATTCAACCGCCGTCCGTCCCCGGGGTCGGTTAGCGGGAAACAATCCCGCGTTTCAGGCAGGCATTGGTCCGGAGCATCGGTTTCAATCAGCAGCCGTTCGGGCGGGACTCGGCGGAACGCCTCCCGCTGCCGCTGCTTGCGTTCATGCGCGAAATAGCCCGGCAACGAGAAGTACGCGCCCAGGTCGGCCAAGGGCTTCACCATCTCGGCCGGGCCGCCATAGGAGTGCAGCAGGAATCCGCAGGCCGGACGCGTCTCGCGTCGGAGAATGTCATGGAGCAACCCCCAGGCTTGCAGGCAGTGAATGCTGACAGGCAGATTGCGTTCGGCGGCCAGGCCTAGTTGCCAGGTGAACACGTCAGCCTGTTCCTCGAGGTTGGCCGGGGGCCCCGGAGCGGACGTCCCTTCCACTCGCGATTCATCAGCTTTCCACTGATCCAGGATCCATCGATCCAGGCCGATCTCGCCGATCGCCGAAGGAACCTGGTCCAGGAGCTGGACGAGGCGCTGCTGCCAGTCCGGCGTCCGCTCCCGCACATGCCAGGGATGATAGCCGAACGACGGCAGCACGATTGGCTCGCGCCGGGCCAGGCAGAGCACGTCGGCCCAATCGGATTCGCAAGATCCGTTCACCACCATGCGCGCCACGCCGGCCTCGCGGAGTTGCGGCAGGAATTGCTCCCGCCAGGGGGTCAGGCGTTCGTCGTGCAGATGGTTGTGGGCATCGTACAGGCGCATGTGTTGCTGAACGAGGTTACCGCTATGGCCGTGGACTGGCACGGAGAAAGGGGGGCCATGAACCGGCTAACCGGCTGTTCCGGAGCGCGGGTCCGTGACCCGCAGCGGCTGCGCTGCGCCGGGCGTCCATCATCGCTCGCTCACCCATCCGACCTTCGAGGTTGCTGCGGCTCACGGAGCCGCGGTCTTCTGCCACGGGTTCATGGTCCCAACTCGGCTCCATGTGTTAGAGGTTCTCCCTGCCCATGCGCAGGCACCCCCGCCCGAATCCTCTGAGCTCCGTGCTTGTGTTCAGGTCAAGCCGTTCCGAGCTTTCCCCCTATTCCTGTCTTTGCGGGGTGGCGCGTCAGTCGTTGCTGCCCTAGGATGGCGTTGCGGCTGGCCGCCCAACTGATGTGAGCAAACGACGTAAGAATCCTTCCATCCCTTCTCCACGCAGTGTGCCATGGCCGATCCGGATCGGCATTCCCGCCGCACTGCTGGTGACTGGGTTTGGTCTTTGGCTATTTCGTGGTGAGGCGATACGGCCATCGGACACTCCGGATGCAGCCGCACATCCAGACCTGTTCCAACTGGAGGATGGACCGGCGGTGTTCGCCCGCTATGGTGGTTCGGCCAGTTGCCGCGAGTGCCACGAGGAGGCTTACCAGCTCTGGCGCGCGTCGAACCACGGTCTGGCCGAGCGCATCCCACTGCCGCACCGGGAGGATCCCGCGTTTGTTCCGGCCCAGACCTTCCAACACGCCAGCCAGCAGACCACGGTGCGCAAGGACGGCGATCGCTATGAGGTGTTCACCCTGGGTTTGGGCGGCTCCAACGGCCCGTTCGTGGTCGAGCGCGTCATCGGCAACAACCCGTTGGTCCAATTCCTGACGCCCTTTCCCGGCGGACGCTGGCAGACCTTGGAGGCGTCTTGGGATCCCGTCAGCAACGAATGGTTCAATGTCTATGGTCAGGAGGATCGGCAGCCGGGGGAATGGGGGCATTGGACCGGGCGCGGGATGAACTGGAACAGCATGTGCGCTGTCTGCCACAACACGCGAGTGCGCAAGCACTACGATCCGGCCGCCGACACCTACCACACGACCATGGCGGAACGGACGGTTGGCTGCGAAGCCTGTCATGGCCCGATGAAGGACCATGTGGAGTGGCAGAGGAAGTTCGGGGACAAGGTGGCCGATCCCACGATCCGGAAGCTCACCCGGGAGCAGATGTTCCACACCTGCGCCTCCTGCCACTCGCGGCGCATGGAGATCACCGGTGATTTCCACCCCGGCGAGGCCTACGACGACCATCACTTGTTGGGCATCGTGGACGAGACGGACACCTGGTATCCGGACGGCCAGAACTGGGACGAGGATTACGAGTACACCGCTTTTCTCGGCAGCCGCATGCACCTGAAGGGTGTCCGCTGCGTGGATTGTCACGACTTCCACTCGGCCAAGGTGCGCATGACGAGCAACTGGATGTGTCTCGCCTGCCACGCGGTCGGCACCACCAACGCCATCCAGATCGATCCGGTGAAGCACAGTTTCCATTCCGAGACCAACAGCGGAAATCTTTGCACCGGCTGTCACCTGCCCCAGACGCCCTACATGCAGCGGCACTGGCGGCATGACCACGGGTTCACCATTCCGGATCCCGTGTTGACCAAGGAGTTTAACATTCCCAACGCCTGCAACCGCTGTCACAAGGACAGGACGGTCGAGTGGTCCATCGAGTATGTGAAGAAATGGTATGGGGCCAAAATGGACCGGCCCTACCGCCAGCGCGCGCGCATCGTTGCCCGCGCCAAGCGGCTCGACGCGGCCGCGGTGGAACCCCTGTTGGGCATGCTGGCCACGAACGAAATCCCTTATTGGCGGGCGGTGGCGGCGGGCATGCTGGACCCCTGGATTGATCAACCGCGCGTCGCTGGCGGGTTGCTTGGTGCGCTGGTCGATACGAACGCCTTGGTGCGCGTCAACGTGATCCGCACCCTGGCGCCCTTGGCGGCGGCGGGCCATGAGGCGGTGCGGGCGGCATTCCGCGCGGCGCTGGATGATCCTGTCCGCGGTGTGCGCTTCCAGGCCGCCAGTGCGCTCAGGGGGGAGATCGGGACCAACTCACTGGCCCGAAGCGAGCTCTGGTATTCCCTGCAGCACAATGCCGATCAACCCGTCGGCCAGATGCAACTGGGCTCCTATTTTCTGGCGCGGGGGGATACGGCGGGGGCGCTGCGGCACTACGAAACCGCTGTGCAATGGGATGCCTACTCGCCTGCCTTGCGCCATGAACTGGCCGTGGTGCTCAGCATGGTGGGGCGGACGCGCGAGGCGGTCGAGCAGTTGCGCGAGGCGATCCGTCTGGCGCCGAACGAGGCGGAGTATCATTACAAAATCGCTCTGGCGCTGAACGAAAGCGGGGATGTTTCAGGAACGCGCGCTTCACTTGCGGAGGCCGTCCGACTCAACCCGGCGCACGGCCGTGCCTGGTACAATCTGGGTTTGGCGAGGGCCGGGGTGGGAGAGGTCAACGGAGCGGTGGACGCGCTCCTGCGCGCGGAAACCTTGTTGCCGAACGATCCGCATCCGCCTTACGCCCTGGCCACGGTGCTTGCGCAGGCCGGCGATCTTTCCGGAGCCCGCGAGGCCGCCCAGCGCGCGTTGAACATCGGGCCCGGTCATCAGCCGGCGGCTGCGCTCCTGCGCATGCTCGAAAGCGGTCGTTCACCGTAAGCCCTGACCGCAGCAGTGGAGGCGAGCACGCGCGACCTTCCGGGTCCGAGAAAGTGCGCCGACTTACGTCGGCGGCTACCAAGCCGGGGGTTTGTCCACCGTCATGGCGCCGGCACAAGGTGCAGACGGTAGGAGCGTTGGCTGGCGGTGATCAGATCGGTGATGAAATTCAGGCTGCCGTTCAGGCCAACCGGGTTCGTCGCATTGTCCCACGCCGGGGGTGATGGAAGGCCCAGTGCAGTTTGCAGCGCGAATCCGGCGGCGGTCGCGGTGGTGGGCCAGGAGATGACGACGGCATTGGACGGGGTGGCTGCGATCTGAAGCGTCGGGAGCGGCGTCAGAGTGGACGCCAGACGATAGGCTTGTGCGACGGACGTGGCGGCGTTGGTCAACCGGTGATCTCCAGCCACCAGCACCGGATTGCCCGCAACCGCTTGCCACGCGGACGGCGACGTCAGGTGGCTGGTGGATTCGAGCGCGAATCCGGCCTCCGTCGCCATGGCTGGCCAGGAGAGCACGACGCGGTTCGAGGAAGCGCGAGCAATGTTCAGGCGCGGAACAAGGGTCAAGGTGGCAACGAAGGATCGGTCATGCGCCAAGGCGGGCGAGCCGTTGTCGGTCACGAGGACGGTGACGGTGTTGGTGAGCGGCGCGCTGTTCACCGGCGGGCCCCAAACCAGAATGCCGCTGGTAGGGCCGATGCTCATCCCGGGTGGCGCGTTGACGAGGCTGAACATGAGGGGTTGGGAGGGAACATCCGGATCCGAAGCGGAGTTGGTGATCCAGCGGAGGGCCCCGGCGACGTGCGTGAGGTTCGGGATGGCCGACAGCATGGGGGCGCTGTTCACCTCGCAGACGGTGACGGTGAAACTCTTGGTTGCGCTCAAAGGCGGCACACCGTTGTCGGTAACGAGGATCGCGATGTCGTTGGTGCCGGGTCCCTGCGTTTCGTCCGGCACCCAGGTGAGCACGCCGGTGTTGGTGTTCAGGTTCACACCGGTCGGCGCGGCAACGAGACTGAAGCGGAGTGTGTTGGCCGGGAGGTCCGGGTCGGTGGCCAGATTCGTCACGGTGAGGGTGGTCAACTCGTCCACGGTTTGCGGCGGCGGGACGGTGAGCGTGGGGACGAGATTCACTTCGTTCACGACGACGGTGAACTGCTGTGTGGCGCTCAGGCCGGGTGTGCCGGTGTCGGTGACCTCCACCGTCATCACGTTGGTGGACGGGCCTTGCGCTTCGGAGGGCGTCCAGGCGAACAGGCCCGAGTTGGTCTGGATCGCAGCGCCGGCCGGAGGGCTCAGCAGCGCGTAGGTCACCGTCTGGCCGGGGTCAGGATCGCTGCCCGTGATGACCAAGCTGAGCGGCAACTGTTCGTCCGTGGCCTTGTCGGTCACCGGACTGATCGTCGGTCGCGTGTTCAGCACGGCGAGGGTCACGGCGTTGGGCCCGTAGAGTGAGATGTTCGTTTCCCAGGCCGCTTGCGTCGGCAGCTCAAAGCCGGTGAAGGCGCCGGTGTAGCCCGGGTAGTAGCTGATGACGGCGAACGTGTTGCCCGCCACCGGCACGTAGCCGCCATTCAGGTTGACTCCGAGGGTGCCGGTGAGCGGGGCGGTCTGGGCGAACTGCACCTGGCCGAAGTTGGTCAGGCTGTTCAGCCCGACCTGGAGCCGCCCGCCGGTTTGCGTGTAGGCTGACAAGAACCGCACGATGCCGCTCTGCACATCGACCGTGCCGGTGTTGTGGAACGGCACACCGCTCAGGTCCGTGAAGTTGGTGCCGCCCGTCTTGCGGAAGGTGCCGGCGTTGGTGAACAGCGGCGGGCTGTAGCCCGTCCACGCAATCGGCGCGTCGCTCAGGGTCTCGAAGAGTCCGCCGGGTTCGTTGTGGATGGTGGCCAGGACGCTGACCGAGGCCAGGGCCAGCGGGCCCGAGTCCGACAACCGGACCGTGCCTTGATTCCTCAGTACGCCGGTGATGCCCTTGGTGTTGGCGTCCACGAGGTGGAGGGTGCCGTTGGTCGCGATGGTTACCATGCCGTTGTCGCCGATGTTCGAGGCGGTCCAAAGCACGGTGCCGCTCACGGTGTTCGTGCCCAGGATGAGCGCGCCACCGAACACCAGGTTCTCCGAGTGGATGGAGCCATTCAGCGTGATGTTTCCTCCCGCCAGCAGGTTGGTGCCCGCCCCAAGGAACCGCGTGCCGGAGTCAAACTCTGTGCCCGTGGCATTGAACGCCAGGGTCCCCGATTGCGCCTCGACGGTCCCGGTGTTCCGCAGCGGCACGCCGTTGAACAGATTGGTCCCGGTGCCTGCCGACTTGCGGATCGTCCCTGCATTGAGGATCAGCGGCGGAGAGTAGGCCGTCCAGGCGATGGGGGCGTCGCTGAGGATTTCGAAGAGTCCGCCCGGTTCGTTATGGATGGTGGCCAGGACGCTGGCGGAAGCGAAGGCCAGCGTGCCGGAGTCTGACAACCGGACGGTGCCCTGATTGTTCAGGACGCCGTTGATGCCTTTGAGGTTGGCGCCAGTGAGGCTGAGTGTGCTGTTGGTGGCGATGGTCACCACGCCGCTGTCGCCGATGTTCGAGCCCGTCCAGAGCACGGTGCCGCTCAGGGTGTTCGTGCCGAGGATGAAGGAGCCTCCGAACACCAGGTTCTCCGAGTAAATCCAGCCGTTGAGCGTGATGTTCCCACCCGCCAGCAGATTGGTGCCGGCGCCGAGGAACTGAGTTCCCGATTCAAACCGCGATCCCGTGGCGTTGAAGGCGAAGGTGCCCGTCTGGGCGTCCACCGTGCCGGTGCTGACGAAAGGGATGTTGTTGACCGTGGTTGTACCGGTCCCGGCGCTCTTGCGGAACACGCCGGCGTTGGTGAAGAGCGGTTGATTGCCGCCTGACCAGTGGATCAACCCATCCTGCATCGCGTCCAAGACGCCGCCGGCCCGGTTGTTGAACGTGGAGGATGCCATGTGAAAGTCGCCGCCGCCACTCCAGGTGACGAGGCCGTCGTTGTTGAGTGTGCCAACGAGTCCTTTCACGGCGGGGCCGGACAGGTGGAGGACGCCGTTGGTGGCGATGGTCACCTGTCCTTGGGCTTCGATGGTGCCCGCGGTCCACAGCACGGTGCCGGAGAGGGTGTTGGTGCCGATGATATTGGCGCCGCCCCACACCAGGTTCTGCGAATCGATGGCGCCGTTGAGCGTGATGGACCCGCCCGAAAGCAGGCTGGTGCCGGCGCCGATGAACTGGCTCCGGTTCTCGAAGGTGGTGCCGTTGACGTTGAAACTCACCGTGCCGGCCTCCACATCCACGAGGCCGGAGTTGCGGAAGATCACCCCGCTGAACAAGGTGGTTCCCGTTCCTGCGCTCTTGCGGAAAGTGCCGGCGTTGTTGAACACCGGCTGGCTGCCGGCAGCCCAATGGATCAGGCCATCCTTCATCGCGTCAAAGAGGGCGCCGGGATGGTTGTTGAACGTGGAGGATGCCATGTGAAAGTCGCCGCTGCTGCTCCAGGTGACGAAGCCGTCGTTGTTCAGGGTGCCGACCAGGCCTTTGACCGCAGGCCCGGCCAGGTGGAGTGTGCTGCCCGTGCCCACGGTCACCTGGCCTTGGGCCTCGATGTTGCCGGCGGTCCACTGCACGGTGCCGGTGAGGGTATTGGTGCCGATGATGGTTGCCCCGCCCAGCACGAGGTTTTCCGAGGAAATCAGGCCGTTGAGCGTGATGGAACCGCCCGAGAGCAGATTCGTCCCCGCCCCAAGGAACTGGGTGCCGGGGTTAAACTCTGTGCCCGTGGCGCTGAAAGCGATGGTCCCCTTCTGCGCCTCCACCACGCCGGTGTTCCGGAGTGGAACACCGCTGAACATGTTGGTTCCGGTGCCCGCCGATTTCCGGATCGTGCCGGCGTTGGTGACATAGGGCGCGCCACTGTAAAACACAATCGAGGCGTCCGATTGGAGGTCGAGCAACGCGCCGGGGCGGTTGTCAATGAATGTCGGGTCGAACAACAGCCTTCCGGCGCCTATCAGGGCCATCGTCCCGAAGTTGGTGAGCGCTCCCGTCAACCCTTTGTCGGCGGTACCGCTGAGTTCCAGGACGCCGGACGCCGTGACCGACATGGGCACACGCAGGTTGCCTGCAGTCCAATTGAGCTTTCCGCTCACGGTGAGGGAACCGGTTCCATTGAGTGTTCCGGCGAAGGCGAGGAGGCCGTTGGAGTTCACCACGCTGTTGCTGTTCAAAGTCAAGGTCGCTCCGGCGTTGGTGAGCATCTGCGTGCCGCTGGCCCCGCCCAGGGCGAGGCTGGCGACGGCGACCTGGACATCTTGCGTCACTGTGTAGGTGCCCGCGTTGGTGATCCACACATCATCAGCGGCGCCGGGCACCATGCTGCTGCTCCAGTTGGTGCCCGCGCTCCAATTACCGCCACTGGTGTTGGTCCAGGTGATCACGCCGGCCCTGGCGGAAATCGCCGCCAGCATCGCCAAGAGACAGAGGAGCTTATTCGTTTTCATAGGTCCGCTTTCAGTTCAGGGGGTCAAGGGCCGCAGGGCCCGGATGCGGTAGAAGTTCAGGCTTCCGCTCTGGTCGAAGCCGGCATGGTTCGCGCCCGGCAGGGGCAGTGTGTAGAGATCTTCCCACGGATTGGCCACGCTCAATGAGGAGCGTCGCTGGATGCCGTAGAACCGCGTCGGCTTGCTCGTCCACTGCAAAACGGTGTGGCTGGGCGTATGCTGGCCGCGCGCGAAAGAGGTGATGCGCAGGTTGTCTGCCACGTCGAGGGGATGGGTGTCGGCCAGGTAGGAGTAGTAGTATATCACCACATCTGCCGGGACGGCCGCATTGGCGATGGTTTTTTCCAGGCGAAGTTTGCCCACCTGAACATAGGTGGTGTTGGCGGTGCTTCCGGACAAGATGAGGTTGCCAAAGCCGCATTTGGAGAGCCCCCCCGCGCCGCCGACCGCGCCGCTGAGTGTGAGCGAGTTGGCGTTGACGTAGGTAACGATGTTCCCCCCGTTGTTCAACGTGACCGGGCCGCTCCAGGTGTTGGCCCCGTTGAGGGAGATCAAGGCGCCATCGAAGCCGTTCATCCAGCAGCCTTTCGTTACTCCCACCCGCCCACGCGCCCAGGCAAGCGAGGGTGCCGGCATGCGAAGACACCGTCACTGTAAAGCTTGGTGTGTGGATCAACCTTCTGGGATTGATGCTGAACTTAACGCCGGTCTATTAACTGTCAAGAATGCACTTCTTCTGCGCGTCGCACGGCTACAGGGATCTCATCACCCTGGCAGCCGCCCCCACGGTCGCTTCGAGGTCTTGCGTGGTGTGCGCGGTGGAAAGGAAACCGGCTTCGAACTGGGATGGGGCCAGGTAAACGCCTGCCGTCAGCATGCCGTGAAAGAACTGCTTGAACCGTTTGCGGTCGGATTTCATGGCGTCAGAAAGATTGTGAACGGGTTCCGACGTGAAATAGCCGCAGAACATCGAGCCGATGCGCTGGAATTGGACTGGCACGCCCGCAGATTTTGCGGCGTCTTTCATGCCGGCCTCGAGTTGGGCGCCCAGCGATTCGAGTCGTGCGTAGGGATCATTGCGGGTGACCTCAGTCGGCACTGATGTCCTCCCAGGAGAAGTGCGCGAACTCACGTCCGCGCCTACGCAGAGGTGGAGCTGTTCCAGCGCCGCCATCCCGGCGGCCATGGCCAGCGGATTCCCGCTCAGCGTGCCCGCCTGGTAAACCGGCCCCAGTGGCGCCAGGCAATCCATGATCTCCGCCCGCCCGCCGAACGCGCCCACGGGCAGTCCGCCGCCGATGATTTTGCCGAACGTGGACAGATCGGGGGTGAGGCCGAAACGGCCTTGGGCGCCCGCGGGTCCCAGCCGGAACCCGGTCATTACCTCGTCGGCGATCAGCACGGTGCCGTGATCCGTCGCGAGCTTGCGCAGGAGTTCGAGGAAGCCGGGTTTGGGCAGGTAAAGGCCGGCGTTGGCGGGAACCAACTCGAGGATCACTGCGGCTAGTTCCTGTCCGTGACGAGCGAAGGCGGCCTTCAGCGCTTCCGGATCGTTGAAGGGCAACACGATCGTGTGCTTGGCGAAATCGGCCGGCACCCCGGCGCTGTCCGGATGGCCCAACGTGAGCGCTCCGGAGCCTGCTTTGACCAGTAGCGAATCGCCGTGGCCATGGTAGCAGCCGTCGAACTTGATGATGTTGTCGCGTCCGGTGAACCCGCGCGCCAGCCGGATGGCGCTCATGCAGGCTTCGGTGCCGGAATTGCACATCCGCACCTTCTGCACGCTCGGGACCATGGTGCAGATGAGCCGCGCCATGGTCACCTCCAAAGGGTTCGGGATGCCGAAGCTCGTGCCGTGATCGGCCGCCGCTTTGACTGCGGCGATGATCTTCGGGTTTGCATGGCCCAGGATCGCCGGACCCCACGTGCCCACGTAATCAATCAACTCGTCGCCGTCCACGGTCCAGAGGTGGGCACCGGCGGCGCGATCGACGAAGAACGGGTTGCCGCCCACCGCCCGGAAGGCGCGCACGGGGGAATTGACTCCGCCGGGCAGATAACGGAGCGCCTCGGCGAAGAGGGCTTCGGATTTCGGTCCAATCACAGCCATGCGGGCATTGTTTGAGGCCGGGGGTGAAGCGTCGAGTGGAAAACGAGTGGGGTCAGGGTGAGGCCCGGTTCATTGGCAGGAATCCCCACCAAAGTTCCCGGGATCGGCATTGATGTCGGTTGCCAGACGCGTGGCTTGACGTGACTGGCTTCTCCGAAAACCATGCTTCGGTCTTGAGGACGGCATTCGGGAGCCGTGCGGGACAACCTATGCAGGCAACGACCGCGAGTTTCGGAACTGAAACCCACGTGAGCGCGGGGGCCATTCCCTGGCTGCGCAGCGCGCGTTGGGACCTGGGATTCCTGACGCTGAGCGTCGGGTTGGTGGCGATTCCTTACGCGGTGTATCTCTTCTACGTGGTGTTCGGGGGAGGTTCGGCGGCGGATGCGGGCGTCAAGGGAACCACAGCCTACAACGCGCGCGTCATGGTGAACTACCTGGTGGCGCTGCTGATTGGTGGGCCGCACATGTACGCCACGTTTACGCGGACCATCATGGACCGCGAATTCCTCCGGAAGAAATTTGCCTTCGTGGCTTCCTCGATCCTGGTGCCTATCGCGGTGGTCACCATGATCCTGTATTCCTATGAATCGTATGTCTGGCTGCTGACGATCTTCTTTTCGATGGCGTCGATCCATGCTCTGCATCAACTGGTGTGGGTGTCTGAAGCCTACAACAAGCGGTCCGGCTTTCGCCTGTCCTTGTTCTCGCGCGTTGTGGATTACGGAGTGGTGTTTTCCAGCCTGTATCCCATCGCGGTGTGGAAGATGGCCGAGGGACGGTTCAACATTGGTCCGATGTCGCTGAAGTTTAATGACCTGCTCGGCGGCTATTTCTGGCTGGCTTACCTGGCGTTTGCCGCCTTCTTCGGAATGCTCCTCCTGTTCATCGGCAAGACGGTGGTGGAGTATCGCAATGGCCGGTTCAACCTGCCAAAGACATTGCTCATCAGCTTCACGGTGGGGGTGATGTTCTGGACCCCCACCATGCCCAACATGGACACCGCCTTCCAGGGGATCAACGTGTGGCATTCGTTCCAGTACCTGGCGTTGACCTGGTATGCCAACCGGCTACGGGAACAGCGCACGGGCAAGCGGCTTGGGTTCCTGCATCTCTGGGAGGACTTGTCCAAACGGGTTCGGCGTGCTTCCGGCACTGGCGCCAGCATGGTCCGACGTGGCCGGGCAATCGTGGCCGGGATCCTGGGCACCCTGCGCCGAGTGGATCGGGACACTGGTTGGAGCACGTTCTACATGCTCTGCCTCTCCATGCTGCCGATTTCAGGGATCCTGATCCTGGCCGCGGGCAAGTTCTGGCCCCGGGTGCATGGTGACCTGCCCGGCTCGGATGAAGCCTACACCTACATGGGGATCCTGTCGGTGTTGTTGGTGCATTATGTCCACGACGCCCTGCTGTTCACGGACCACGATGCGATCGTGGAGGGCGTGGGTGGCATCCCTGGCACCTCCCCCTGAACCTCCACCTTCGTAGCCGCGCTTGTGAAAGCGCGGACCGGCGCTGCAAACGGGTGTCTATCTGCCCATGCACATGGGCGGCTACGGTTCAGGGGTTCACAGCGCGAATGGTTTGTGTGCCCCCCAGCGCCTGCCCTCGGGGCTACTTCTTTCCGCCAGCTTCCCCCCAGAAAGGGCGCTGATGCGGGAAGGCATCTGGCATGTCCGGCAGGTGATCGATTTCGATCGTCACCTGGTTCTTCTCCGGGTCGATGCTGAAATACTGTCCCTCGGGCAGATTGGGAAACACCTTGCCGCGCAAGGCGGGGAGGTTGGTCAGGTCGTAGATGGATTGCGGTTGGGGTTTGCCAGACTTCTCGAGATAGGTCAGGGCGGCGTTGAGTTCCTCGATGGTGAGCTCCTGGGGCGGGGGCGCATCAGTGTCGGCACATCCGCCCGCGAGCCACAACCCCAGGAGCAGAATCGTCCAGCCGTAACGTGGTGCCTTCTCCATCTTTCGAATGCGGCGACAACAGTAATCACCGAATCGGGTCTGGTCCAGAACCGAGTCGAGTCTGACCCTATCTTGGCTTAACCGGCCGCAAAATAGGGTCCAGTTTTGGCAAAATAGCGCAAGCCTTTCCACCGGCTGCCCTCTAATGTGTTCTCGCATTCAAGCATTTGCATTGCTCTGTGCCGACCTCCGCGACCCCACAGACAACTGCCGGATTATCCGTGGCCGGTCTGGCTGTCGAAGCCAGCCCGGCCGCTTGTGTTCACTGTGGATCGCCGTGCCGGGGGTGGGCGGTTCGGGTGGAGGGGCGGGATTTCTGTTGTCAGGGTTGCCTGACGGTTTTTGAGTTCCTTCACGAAAATGGGCTGGGTGACTTTTATCGCCTGGCCGAACGGCCGGGTGTCCAGGTGAAGTCGGCGGTCGTCGAGGATCGGTTTGCCTATCTGGACGAGCCGGTGCTGCGCGATCGGTTGCTGGATTACTCCGATGGACAGATGGCGCGGGTGACGTTCCAGGTTCCGGCCATCCATTGCGTCGCCTGCGTCTGGCTGTTGGAGAACCTGTTCAAGCTGCGTCCGGGCATCGGCCGGTCTGTTGTCGATTTCGGCAAGCAGCAGGTGACGATCACTTTCGAGACCGGGCGGATGCGGTTGAGCGAGCTGGCCGCCTTGCTGACTTCGATCGGGTACGAGCCCACCCTCCGGCTGGACAGTCTGGATCGGCCTCAGGCACGTTCGCTGACACGCTCACTGTACCTTCGGCTGGGCGTGGCGGGATTCGCCTTTGGGAACATCATGCTGTTCAGCGTGTGCCTGTATTCCGGGATGGACCGGTTCAGCGTGCCGGTCTTCAAGCCGTTGTTTGGGTGGGTGTCGCTGGGGCTGGCTTTGCCGGTCCTGGTGTACAGCGCCGGGTCTTACTGGCGCGGGGCCTGGTTGGGACTGCGACAGCGCACCTTGACGCTGGACTTTCCCATCGCGCTCGGCCTGTTGGCGCTCTTTGGGCAGAGTCTGTATGAAGTCGTGAGCGGTCGCGGTGTCGGTTATCTGGACTCCATGGCCGGGCTGGTCTTCTTCCTGTTGATCGGGCGGGTGTTTCAAGATCGCACGTATCAGCATCTGAGCTTTGATCGGGACTACAAATCCTTCTTTCCCCTGGCGGTTCGCCGGGTTGAAGCGGCAGGCGAGCGCACAGTGCCGCTGTCTGCGCTTGCGGTGGGGGATCGGTTGCGGCTGAGGCAGGGCGAACTGATCCCGGCCGATGCGCGGGTCAGGGAAGGATCCGGGCTGATTGATTACAGCTTTGTCACGGGGGAATCGGAGCCGGTCCAGCGATCGGTCGGGGACTGGCTCTATGCCGGGGGCCAGCCGGTGGGTGGGGCGATGGACATCGAAATCATCAAGCCGGTTTCCCAAAGCTATCTGACGTCGCTCTGGAGCCATGAAGCGTTCGCGAAGCAGCGCGGCAGTGCTCTCCATACGTTGCTCAACCGCTTCAGCCGTGGGTTCACGCTGCGTGTGGTGGTGTTGGCCTTGGCGGCCGGGGCCTGGTGGTGGGCGGAGGATCCTTCCCGGGCGATCCGGGCCTTCACGTCCGTGCTGATCGTGGCCTGTCCCTGTGCTTTGGCGCTCAGTGCACCCTTTGCTTTGGGGACGGCGCAGCGCTGGCTGGGGCGGTTTGGCGTGTTCACCCGGAATGCCCAGGTGATGGAAGACCTGGCCAGGGTCAACGCGGTGGTGTTTGACAAGACCGGAACGCTCACCTCGGGCAGTCGGGGGAACGTACGGTTCCGCGGCGATCCGTTGTCCGACCGCGAGCGGGGCTGGATCCAGGCGGTCGCCGCCAGATCTGCGCATCCGAATTCCGTCCGCCTGGCAGCCTGGTTGAGTAACGGCACGCCGCCGCCTTTGGAGGGCTTCGAGGAAGTGGCGGGTTGTGGTGTGCGCGCCCGCGTTGAGGGGCACGAGGTTCGCCTAGGGTCGAGCACGTGGGTGAACCAGGGGCTTGAATCAGTCGGATCGGACGGATCGGACGGATCAGTCGGATCGCACCTCACTGGAACAGGCACGATCGTGCATGTCGCGCTGGGTGGAAGGGTGCGGGGGTGGTTTGAGCTGGGGGGCGCCCTGCGGCCCCGGGTGGACCAGGCGGTGGCGGCCTTGGCGCGTTCTCATGAACTGGTCTTGCTCAGTGGAGACAACGGTCGTGAGCGCGAGAAGTTTGAGGCGCTCCTGGGACCCGGCTCCAGCGTTCGCTTTGATCAGTCGCCGGCGGACAAGCTGGCGGCGATTGCCGAGTTGCAGAAGGGCGGCCGGTCGGTGCTCATGGTGGGTGATGGATTGAATGACGCCGGGGCTTTGCGTCAGAGCGACGTCGGCCTGGCGGTGGTGGAGCAGGTGGGGACCTTTTCGCCGGCCAGTGACGTGATCATGGAGGCGGGGCAGGTCCCGGGTTTGGCCGCCATTCTTCGCTTCGCGCAGGGGGCGGTGCGGGTGGTGTGGGCCAGCATTGGGATCTCCCTCCTCTACAATGTGATCGGGCTTGCTTTTGCCGCCTCGGGACGGTTGTCTCCCATCGTCTGCGCCATCCTGATGCCGCTGAGTTCGGTCTCCGTGGTCGCGTTTGCGTGCGGAGCGGTGGGGTGGATGAGCCGCCGGGCTGGACTGGCCGTGCATCTCGACCGGGAAAGAACATCATGACCGCGATCTATCTCATGCTTCCGGTCAGCTTGTTGCTGGCCTTGATTTTCCTCATTGCGTATGTGTGGTCCGTGCGTTCCGGCCAGTATGAGGACACCGACACGCCCGCGATGCGCATCCTCACGGAGGAGGCGGGTCATGCGACCCGGCCCCCTTCCGCTCACCAATCACTGCTGAACAACCCATGAACAACATCGAAACCTTCAAATACGACAACCGGATTGTCCGGGCTTTTGCCATCGCCACGGCCTTGTGGGCGCTGGTGGGGACGGCGGCGGGGCTGTTGGCCGCCTGCCAGTTGTTCTGGCCGGCACTCAACCTCGACACCCCGTTCACCACCTTCGGGCGCATCCGTCCGCTGCACACCAACGCCGTCATTTTCGCGTTCGTGGGCAACGGCATGTTCATGGGCATCTACTATTCGCTGCAGCGCCTGTGCAAGGCGCGCATGTATAGCGACGCCCTGAGCTGGTTCAACTTCTGGGGGTGGAACGCCATCATCGTGGCGGCGGCGGTGACGCTGCCGCTGGGGTTGAGCACCAGCAAGGAATACGCGGAACTCGAGTGGCCCATCGACATGGCCATCGCGGTGGTCTGGGTGGCGTTCACGGTGAACCTGTTGGGCACCATCCTGAAGCGCCGCGAGAAGCACATGTATGTGGCCATCTGGTTCTACATCGCGACGGCGGTGACGGTGGCCATGCTGCACATCTTCAATTCCCTGGCCATTCCCGCGAGCCTGTTCAAGAGCTACTCGGTGTATGCGGGCGTGCAGGATGCATTGGTCCAGTGGTGGTACGGGCACAACGCGGTGGCGTTCTTCCTGACCACGCCCTACCTGGGGTTGATGTATTATTTCCTGCCCAAGGCCGCGAACCGCCCCGTGTTCAGCTACCGGCTCTCCATCATTCATTTCTGGGCGCTGATCTTCGTTTACATCTGGGCCGGGCCGCACCACCTGCTTTACACCGCGCTGCCCAACTGGGCGCAGTCCCTGGGCATGGCGTTCAGCGTGATGCTCATCGCGCCGAGTTGGGGCGGCATGTTGAACGGGTTGCTGACCCTGCGCGGCGCCTGGGACAAGGTGCGGCAGGAACCCATGCTCAAGTTCATGGTCGTGGCGGTCACCGCCTACGGCATGGCCACGCTCGAGGGGCCGACGCTGGCGGTCAAGAGCGTCAATGCGCTCTCGCATTACACGGACTGGACCATCGCCCACGTGCACACCGGGGCCCTGGGTTGGAACGGCTTCCTGACCTTCTCGCTGCTTTACTGGCTGTTCCCGCGCCTGTGGAACACGAAGCTGTGGTCGGTCAAGCTGGCCAACTACCACTTCTGGGTCGGGCTGCTGGGGATGATGTTCTATGTGGTGCCGATGTACACCAGCGGCGTGACGCAGGGGCTGATGTGGAAGGAGTTCACCGAGGACGGATTCCTGCGTTACCCGAACTTCCTCGAGACGGTGGTGCGGTTGGTCCCGATGTATCAACTGCGCGCCATCGGTGGCAGCCTCTATGTGCTGGGCATTGTCCTGATGATGATCAACCTCTACAAGACCGCCCAGAGCGGGCAGTTCATCGGCGACCAGGAAGCCCAGGCTCCCGCCTTGGACCTGGCCCGGAAGGAATCGCCCAAGCTGGGGCATCGCTGGCTGGAAGGCGTGCCCGTCACCTTCACGGTTCTGAGCCTGATTGCCGTGGTGATTGGCGGCCTGGTGGAGATCGTGCCCCTTTACCTCGTCAAGGAGAACGTGCCGACCATCGCCAGCGTCAAGCCCTACACCCCGCTCGAAGTGCTGGGGCGCGACCTCTACATCCGCGAAGGCTGTGTGGGCTGCCACTCGCAGATGATCCGGCCCTTCCGCTCCGAAACCGAGCGCTACGGCGAATACTCGAAGGTGGGCGAGTATATCTATGATCACCCGTTCCTGTGGGGATCGAAGCGCACCGGGCCCGACCTGCACCGGGTGGGCGGCAAGTATCCGGATGCGTGGCACTACAATCACATGGAGGATCCGCGCTCGACCTCGCCGGGCTCGATCATGCCGGCGTACCCCTGGCTGTTGAGCCAGAAGCTGGACACCTCGGTCCTTCGTCCGCGGATGGGGGCGTTGCGCCGGACGGGGGTGCCCTACACCGACGAGCAAATCGCCACGGCGCAGGCCAGCCTCGAGGCGCAGTCGAAGCAGGTGGTGGCCAATCTGGCGGTGGGCATGATCACCAACGCGCCGGCGGACCGGGAGATCGTCGCGCTGATCGCCTATCTGCAGCGGCTGGGAACCGACATCAAGCAGGCGCCGACGAATCCGCCGGTGGCGATGAAATAGGAGGAGGCCATCATGATACAAAACGTTCTGCGACACCTGGGCGGCATCGAGAACTACGGGATTGTCTCGTTGCTCCTGTTCCTGGCGTGCTTCCTGGGCATGTTGATCTGGGCGCTTTGCCTGCGGAAGCCCTTCCTCGAAGCCATGTCCCATCTCCCTCTGGAAAACGGCCCTAACGATCAAGACCCAGGAATTCAAAGCCATGAATAAGGAACCTCGCGACCCCTTGTTGCTCGACCACGAGTACGACGGCATTCACGAACTGGACAACAAGCTGCCCCGCTGGTGGGTGTGGTTGTTCTACCTCACCATCATTTTCGCGGTGACCTACCTGTGCTACTACCACGTGTTTGCCCGCGGCGACCTGGCAGCGCAGGGCCAGATGGCCTATGAGTACCAGCGCGAGATGGAAATCGGCAACGCCATCAAAGCCCAGGCCGTGGCGGCCTTCGAACAGAACATGGGCGCCATCGAGCCCTCCACGGATCCCGAAATGATCGCCCGTGGCAAGCAGTCCTTCGCGGTGCTGTGCGCCCCTTGTCATCGGGCGGACGGCGGCGGTTTGGTCGGGCCGAACCTGACGGATGATTACTGGATTCACGGTCCCGCCTTTGCCGACAACGTCCGCACCATCTGGAACGGGGTCGAGCAGAAGGGCATGCTGGCGTGGAAGAAGCAGGGCATGAAGCCGAGCCAGGTCCTCGAGGTGGCCAGTTACATCTACACGCTGCGCGGCACCGAGTTGTTGACGCCCGGCAAACCGCGCGAGGATCAGGCGCCCGTGCAGACGGGGCCGTCCGAGTTCGAGTAGCCGCGGTATGAGTCCAAGCCCCGCAGAGACACCCAAACCGAAGGAACCGGATTCCTACAGCGCGGTTCAGGAGATCGACTGGAGCGATTTCCGGGACCATCTGGCCACGGCCGACCAGGAGGGGCGCCGCCTCTGGTTGTACCCGCGCAAGCCCCACGGGCGTTTCTACCACTATCGCACCTGGCTGAGCTACGTCCTGATCGGGCTCATGTTCGCGGGGCCGTTCATCCGGATTCACGGCAACCCGCTGCTGATGATCAATGTGGTGGAGCGCAAGTTTTCCGTGCTGGGCGTGCTCTTTTGGCCGCAGGACAACCTGGTGTTCGCCCTCGGATTGCTGCTGTTCCTGACCGGCATCGCCGTGTTCACCGCGGCGTTTGGCCGGTTGTGGTGCGGCTGGACCTGCCCGCAGACTGTCATGATGGAGATGGTGTTCCGGAAGATCGAGTACTTCATCGAGGGGGATGCGCCGGAACAGAAGGCGCTGGACCGCGGTCCGTGGACGTTGTCCAAGCTGGTCAAGAAAGCCGCGAAGCACCTGATCTTCCTGGGCCTGTCGTTCCTCATTGGCAACACGCTGCTGGCCTACATCATCGGCAGCGACGAGTTGTTGCGGATCGTCACGGACCCGCCCGGGGCGCACGGGGTGGGCCTGACCTTCATGATCCTGTTCACCCTGGTGTTCTATGGGATCTTCGCCCGGTTCCGGGAGCAGGCGTGCACGTTCATCTGCCCCTATGGACGCTTCCAATCCACGCTGCTGGACGAAAACTCCATCGTGGTGGCCTACGATCACCAGCGTGGTGAACAGCGCGGCAAGCTGCACCGGGATGAGACCCGTCAGGGGCGCGCGGCGCGTGGGGCAGGGGATTGCGTGGACTGTCACCAATGCGTGGTGGTCTGCCCGACCGGGATCGACATCCGCAACGGCACGCAGATGGAATGCGTCAACTGCACAGCCTGCATCGACGCTTGCGATTCGGTGATGGACAAGATCGGGAGGCCGTGGGGGTTGATCCGGTTCGCGTCGCTGAACGGCATCGAGCGCGGGGAGAAGCTGCGTCTCACGCCGCGACTCATGGGGTACTGCGCCATTCTGCTCTTGCTGGGCGTGGGTTTGGTCGCGCTGTTGCTGACCCGTTCCGACGTGGACGCCACCCTCCTGCGCGCGCAGGGCGGTTTGTTTCAATCCATGCCCAGCGGCAAGATCAGCAACCTCTACACCCTCAAACTGACCAACAAGACGCAGCGCGAGATGCCCGTTGAACTGCGGATGCAGAGCCCGGCGGGCATTGTGACGGTGTTGGGCCGCAAAGCGTTGGTTGTGCCCGGCGAGGACCAGTTTGAAACGTCCGTCCTGATCGAGATTGCCCCCGATGACCTCGCCGGTCGCAACACGCCAGTCCTGGTGGATGTGTATTCTGCCGGTCGCAAGCTCGACCGGATCAAGACCTCCTTTGTCGGGCCGCGGTAATCGGGTTTTGCCCAGGAACCGAGGCGCAGGAGCAGCCTCCACCGTTGCTGGAGCAGTTCCGGAAGCTTGCATCCGTGGAGCGTGGCGGTCATGATGAGCCGTGCCTCCACGGTGCGTGAGCCCGAAGACAGGGTGCTGGAAGCCCCCGACGTGGAGTCTGCAAAGGGTTTCGGTGCGGGACGGGCGCGCGACAGATCCAGCGCCCTTTGCACCAGGCGTGAGCCTGGTGATTTTCGCTTGGAGACTTGGCCCGCGGGCCATCTGACCGTGAGCCCAGGACAAGCCGTTTGATCAAAACTCAGAAAGGCCTTGATATGTCAAAAATCGGCAGTTTGTTGAAAGAGGAAATTGTGAGACTGGCCCGCAAAGAGATGCGGGCCGGCGTTCGTCCGCTGAAACGGACCGGCGGACAATATCGGCGGGACATCGCCGAACTGAAACGTCAGGTCAAGGTGCTCACCGCCCGCCTGGCCCAGCAGGAGAAACAGTTGCTCCAGGCAATGGTCGCCTGTCCACCCCCGGAACCCGAGAAACGCCCGCGATTCTCCGCCAAGCGACTGCGCTCCCAGCGCAAGCGGCTGGGGCTTCCGGCGGCGGCCTTTGCCCAACTGGTCGGGGTGACCCCGCTGTCCATCTACAACTGGGAACGCGGGGTCGTCCGGCCGCGCCCGGAATTGGTTAAAGTCCTCGCTTCCCTGCGTTCCCTGACCAAGAGGGATGCGCACGCGCGTCTTGAACAATTGACCCGGAAGCCCGCCCGTCGTCGTCGCCGGTCCTAGCCCGGTTCGCAGTGGGAATTCACGGATCGGTGGGGCGCGCTGTGCGCAGCCCGGGCGCCGACTCAGCAGCGCCGAAGCGGAAGTTGCATCGCAGGATCGGTCTGGGTCTTACGCGATTCGTGGACTACCGGAGCGCGGTGGTGACCATCTCCTGGGCTTCGGCAATGATCCGGTCGAGATGGGCGGCGTCCCTGAAGCTCTCCGCATAGACCTTGTAGATGTTTTCCGTGCCGGACGGGCGCGCGGCGAACCAGCCGTTCGTTGTGCAGACCTTGAGTCCGCCGATGTCGGCCTGGTTGCCCGGCGCGCGTGTCAGCTTGGAGGTGATCGGATCTCCGGCCAGAGTGGCCGCCTTGACTGCTTCCGGGGTCAGCCGTTTGAACGCCTGTTTCTGTTCGGGCGTGGCCGGCGCGTCGATCCGCCGGTAACTCGGCGCCCCGAATCGCGAGGTCAGTTCCGCATAATGCTCGCCGGGATCCTGGCCCGTGGTGGCGCAGATTTCCGCCGCCAACAAACCGAGGATCAGTCCGTCCTTGTCGGTGTTCCAGACGGTGCCGTCCCGGCGCAGGAAACTGGCCCCCGCACTTTCCTCGCCGCCAAAGCAGACCGACCCGTCATGCAGGCCGGGCGCGAACCACTTGAATCCGACCGGCACCTCCATGAGCCTCCGGTTCAGTGCGGCCACCACCCGGTCAATGAGGCTGCTGCTGACGAGCGTCTTGCCCACCGCCGAGTGAGCCGACCAGCCGGGCCGGTGCGTCAGCAGGTAGTGGATGGCCACGGCCAGATAGTGGTTCGGATTCAGCAAACCGGACGAGGGGGTCACGATGCCGTGGCGGTCGGCGTCCGGATCGTTGGCAAAGGCGACGTCGAACCGGTCCTTCAACCCCACCAGCTTCGCCATCGCGTACGGACTCGAGCAATCCATGCGGATCTTGCCGTCGTGATCCGCGGTCATGAAGCCGAAGCGTGGATCGAGGACGGTGTTCACCACGGTCAGGTCGAGGCCGTAGCGTTGCCGGACCGGCTCCCAGTAGGGCAGGGAGGCGCCTCCGAGCGGATCGACGCCGACGCGAATCCCCGCCGCGCGGATCGCCTCCATGTTGATCACCTCGCCCAACGTATCCACATAGGGCGTGATGAAGTCGTGCGCGTGCGTGTGGGGCGCCTTCAGCGCGGACTCATAGGATTGTCGCGCCACGCCGCGATTCCCTTCCCGGAGCAGTTGGTTGGCGCGGGTCTGCACCCAGCCGGTGATGTCGGTGTCGGCCGGGCCGCCGTGGGTGGGGTTGTATTTGAATCCACCGTCCTGCGGCGGGTTGTGCGACGGCGTGATCACGATGCCATCGGCGAGACCGTCGCGGCGGCCGCGGTTATGGGTCAGGATGGCGTGCGAGATGGACGGGGTGGGGGTGAGGCTGTCGTTGCGCTGGATGAATGTTTCGACGCCATTGGCGGCGAGCACCTCGAGCGCGGTGCGCTGCGCCGAACTGGACACCGCGTGGGAATCCTTGCCCATGAACAAGGGTCCGCGGATCCCCTTGGACTGGCGGTAGTCACAGATCGCCTGGGTGATGGCCAGGATGTGCGCTTCGGTGAACGTGGCCTCGAACGGAGTGCCGCGGTGGCCGCTGGTGCCGAAGGAAACCAGTTGGTTCGGATCCGCCACATCGGGCTTCCGTTCGAGATAGTCGTGTTCCAACCGTCCGACATCGACCAGGAGTTCAGGGGGGACCGGTTTGCCGGCCAGAGCATGCAACGCCATGGGTTCAGCGAAGCATTCAGGCTTCCGGCTGTAAAGTCGAAGTTCAGGGAGGTGCCGAGGCGCGTTTGGCCAAACCTGGCGGCTCCCCGACCGGCGCCACGGAAGGCGGCTTTCAATCTTCCAGTGGCCGGATTCCAGGCGAAGCGGCTGCGGGTCGCGGACCCGCGCTCCCAAATGAGAATGGCTGGTCGCCGTGGCGCGGTGATTGCGCGAGGTGGTCCTGATCGACTACGATCCCGCCACGGTGCCCAATGACCACCATGAAAACCGACCTTCAGAAATCCTTCAATCCGTGGCCCTACTCGATCCTTGGGGTGTTCGCCGTGGCGGTGGTGGCCGCGGTGGGGTGGGTGGGGTTCTGCATCGGCCACGGCTCGGATTTAGTGGCTGACGACTATTACGAGCAGGAGGTGGAATACCAGAAGCACATGGACCGGATCGAGCATGGACAGGCCCTGGGGGAGGGGGTTTCGATTGCTTATGAACCCGCGCTGGGGTTCATCCGGATTCGATTGCCCCAAGCCCAGGCCCGGCTCCGGCCCACCGGTGCAGTCCACCTGTATCGTCCCTCCGAGGCGGGCCTCGATCGGACGCTACCGCTGGAGCTGGACGGGGCCGGCGAGCAACATGTGGACGCAGGGCTGCTCAAGCCCGGGCAGTGGGAGGTGCGGGTGCGATGGAGCGCGGCGGGCGAGGAATTTTTCCGCAACGAAAAAGTGCGGGTTGGCACCGGTGCTTTGTAACCCTGAACCCCAGGCCCTATGGAACTGCTGACCGCCTTCATGCTGGGATTCGCCGGGAGCCTGCATTGCGCCGGGATGTGTGGTCCAATCGTGCTGGCGCTGCCGGCCATCGGCCCCAACCGTGCCACGCAGATGGCCGGGCGACTGGCGTACCATGGCGGAAGGCTGGTGACCTACGGCTTGCTCGGCGTGGTGTTCGGGGTGTTGGGCCAGGTGCTCAGCCTGGTGGGTGTGCAACGTTGGGTGTCGATCGGGGCGGGGATGCTGATTCTGTTGGGGCTGTTTGCCTGGCCGCGGCGTGAAGGCGCAGGGTTTGTGGCGCGACCGGTGGCCCGGTTGAAATGGGCGTTGGGCGCGTTGCTCAAGCGGCGCAGTGTGGGGTCCCAGTTCCTGTTCGGCGGACTGAACGGACTGCTGCCGTGCGGGTTGGTGTATGTCGCCTGCGCGGCTGCCGCCGCCACCGGCGCCCTGGTGGCCGGGGTGCAGTACATGGTGATGTTCGGCCTGGGCACCGTGCCGATGATGTTGGGGTTGGGATTGGCGGGAGGGGCGGTGCACGCGCGCTTGCAGGGCCGGGTGCGGCGGGTGATCCCGGTGGCGCTGACGCTGATGGCGGTGCTGCTCATCCTGCGGGGCCTGTCGCTCGGGATACCCTACCTGAGTCCGGATCTTTCAGCCAACGCCGGCCAGGGCCGGTGTTGTCACTGACTCGGCATTCGAAAGACCGGATTCCTGCCTTCAGCATCCGGGGTTCAGACTCCATTTGCCCCCTGGTTTTTCCTCAAAAAAGTGTGGCTTGGACGTCGGCTGGTTGGCATTCTTCCACTCCTTTGCGGGGTGAGGAATCTCGCGGTTTTCCAGGTGTCCGTGGGATGATTCCCGCAGAAACCCATTTCAAGACGACGATGAACAACGTGCTCAGATTCGGACTGCCCAAGGGCAGCTTGCAAGAGGCGACGGTGCAGAAGCTGGCCAAGGCCGGCTGGAACGTGTCGGTCAGCAGCCGCGGCTACATTCCCTACGTGGATGATCCAGAGATGGAGATCCGGTTGATCCGCGCCCAGGAGATCAGCCGGTACGTCGAGCTGGGCTACCTGGACTGCGGCATCACCGGCCACGACTGGGTGATTGAGAACGGGTCGAAGGTGCATGAGGTGGGCGAGTTCATGTTCAGCAAGGCCACCAGCCGCCCCGCGCGCTGGGTCCTCTGTGTGCCCGAGCACTCCAAGGTCAAGTCCGTCAAGGATCTCCAGGGCAAACGCATCGCCACCGAGGTGGTCAACATCACCCGCAGCTATCTGCGGAAGCACAAGGTCAAGGCGGACGTGGAGTTCTCCTGGGGCGCCACCGAGGTGAAGGCTCACGAGCTGGTGGACGCGATTGTGGAAGTGACCGAGACCGGGTCCTCGCTGCGGGCCAACAAACTGCGGATTGTCGAGACCCTGTTGGTGTCCACCCCGCGGCTCATTGCCAACCGGACCTCCTGGAAGCAGTCCTGGAAGCGCAACAAGATCGAGACCCTGGCGCTTCTGTTGAAAGGCGCGCTGGAGGCGGAGTCCAAGGTGGGGCTCAAGATGAACCTGCGCGAAGGGGACCTGAAGACGTTGCTCAAGGCCCTGCCGGCGCTGCGCAACCCCACCATTTCCCAGTTGAGCCTGCCCGGTTGGGTGGCGGTCGAGACGGTGATCGACGAGCATGTGGTGCGGGAGATGATTCCCGTGCTCAAGGCGGCCGGCGCGGAAGGCATCATCGAATACCCCCTGAACAAGGTGGTGTATTGAGGACCGCGATGCCGCAGCAGTTCTCATTTTGGAGCGCGGGTCCGCGACCCGCAGCAGCTTCGCCTGGAACAAAGCCACTGTAAGATTGAGAATGGCCTCCCGTGGCCGGGGTGCTGCGGCTCATGGAGCCGCGCTCCGGGCCAAAATGAGAATTGCTGGGGATGCCGGGATACCGGTTGACATTTGGGCGTCGGTTTTCTAGTTAAAGCCAGTCCAGAAATTATGGGTTCACTCAAGAAACGTCGGAAAGCCAAGATCAACAAGCACAAGCGGCGCAAGAAACTGCGGGCGCATCGTCACAAGAAGCGCACCTGGCAGAAGTAGGGTGCCCACCTCGAGTTTCGGCTTGCTGGGGCGTCAGCCAACCTGTTCGGCTGGCGCCCCGGACCTCTTTGATCTCCATGCCGCGCCCGCCACTGCCCCCAACCCTCGCAGTGGTGCTTTGGGTCATCGTGGGTGGGGGATGCGCCGCGCCGAGGAGTTCCCCCCAAGCAGCCGCGCCGGTCCAGCTTGAGACCTCGGTCCCCGCATCACGCCCTTCCGACGCCGACCTCAAACGACGCTCGACCGCCCACGCGCACTACACGCAGGGCGTGATCTTTGAGCTTGAGCACCGCGAGGCCCGGTCCCTGTCTGAATTCCGCGCGGCTGCCCTGGTCTTGCCCGAGGACGAGGACCTGGTGTGGGAAGTGTCGCGAAAGTTCCTGGCCAACCAGGATCCGGCCGGCGCCGCCGAAGTGCTCGAACGGGCGGCCGAATGTCCGGGGGCTTCGGGCCTGACCCTGGCGAGGCTGGCGGCGGTCGAACTGCAGCGAGGCAACACCGAGGCCGCGTTCAAGGCCGCACAGGACGCGATCCAGCGCGATCCCTGCGTGCTTCAGGGATACCAGACCATCTTCCTGGTCCACCTGCAACGCGGCCAAAGCGAGGCAGCACGACATGTCCTCGAAACCGCCGAGCCGTACGGGCACAGCGATCCGGAATTCCTCATCCAGCTTTCCGAACTCTACGCGCTGTTGAGCGCGCACAGTCCGGCGTTCCGGGAATCTGTGGAACCCGTCCAACTGCGTCTGCTCGAGCGTGCCGCGACTCTGCCGATCGCGGAGGACACGTTGCGGATGCGGCTGGCCGACGGGTTTGCCGGCTTGCACCAAGACGAGCGCGCGGCAGTGTTGTATCAGGAATTGCTGGAAACCAGCCCCGACGCGCCGGGCATGCGCGACATCGTGCGCGCCAAGCTCACCGAGGCGTATCTGCGGGGGAAGGATCCGTCGCGCGCCCGGGAGCACTTGGAGCACCTGCTCAAGAGTGATCCCACCAACGTGCGCCTCTGTTACCTGCTGGGCACGCTGGCCTACCAGGATCGGGACTTGCAGGCGGCGCGGGATTATTTCCAGCGGATCCTGGTGTTGCGCCCGGAATTTCAGGAGGCGTATTACGACCTGGCGGAGATCCTGTTGAATCTGAACCTGACCGACGAGGCGGAGGAGGTGGTGTCGAAGGCGCGCCAGAAGTTTCCGCAAAGTTTCGCGCTCGAACTGCTCAGCGCCCTGGTGCATGTGCAGCGGGGAGAACATGCGGCCGCCTTGGGATATTTCATGACCGCGGAGATCACCGCCCAGGCGGTGGATCCGGAGCGGTTGACACACTTTTTCTACTTCCAGTACGGCGCGGCCAGCGAACGGGCGGGGGAGGTCGCGGCGGCGGAGCGGCACCTCAAGAAATCCCTGGAACTGGATCCCGGGTTCGCGCCGGCCCAGAACTACCTTGGCTACCTGTGGGCGGAGCGCGGGGAACACCTCGAGGAGGCGCTGGAGCTTACCCGGAAGGCGGTTCGGAGCGAACCCACCAATGCCGCCTACCTGGACAGCCTGGCCTGGGTGCTCTTCAAGTTGAACCGCCCGCAGGAGGCGCTGGCCGAAATCCAGAAGGCCATCGAGCACCTTGAGAAACCGGACGCCACGGTTTACGAGCATCTCGGGGATATCCGCGCCCGCCGGGGAGAGTGGGGACTGGCCGTCGAGGCCTGGAAGAAGGCCATCGGGATCGAGCGTTCGGATGCGGTGCTGCGCAAGCTGGAGCAGGCGGGCCACCCCGTTCCGCCCCCCAATCCCGGCGAATCGAGTCATGAGCGATAAGCAACAATTTTCCATCCATTACACGCGCCAGGAAGCCCGGGAACTCCTGCCCCGAATCGAAGCGTGGCTTGACCGGTTGCTGCACCTCGACCCCCGTCTCTCCCTGGCTGCCCGGCGTTTGGAGCAGTTGATGGCCAAAGGCCAGGATCGGGGCGGACCGACCGTGGAGGAGTATCTCCAGCTGCAAGGGGATTGCTCCGAGATCCTCCGGGAGTTCCAGAAGCGCCAGATCCTGATCAAGGACCTGCAGCGCGGACTGGTGGACTTTCCGTCCATCCTGGGCGGCCGGGAAGTCTTCCTTTGCTGGGAACGGGGTGAGGAGGACGTCGAGTTCTGGCACGAACTCGACGGCGGCTACGGCGGCCGCGAGCGGCTCTAGCGGCGTTGCTACCGGAAGAATGTCATGGCTGCCGCCCTCGTAACTGTTCCATTCCGTGTCGGACCACACCCGGCGCTTCATGGGCCGTTGCGACACGACTCGCGCGCCTGGAGACGTGGTCCGGGCCCGGCAAGTTCGCAGCCGAACCGGCGGGTGCATCTGGACACTGCCCCCCCGGAGCGCGGCCTTCAGGCCGCTTCAACGTCCGAAGGGCACTCGATAAAGCGTTTGCTCCGCGGGCTTGCGAATGCTGAAGCGGCATCAATGCCGCGCCCCGGCCGGAATTGCGTTCGAGGACAGTGTCCAGATGCGCCCCAAACCGGCTTGCCCGTGCATTCTCGATTGCGTGATGTGGGGGGATGAGTAACCTCTCGGCGAGCGTCACCGTTTGATCATGCGGCAATTCTTCACCATCGCGTCCAACGCCTTTCTCGAGCTGATCCGGCAGCCGGTGTTCCTGCTGCTGCCAACGGGATCGGCGCTGTTCATCCTGTTCCTGGCTACGCCCTACTACTTTGCGTTTGGAGACGAGCCCAAGCTGGTCAAGAACAGCGCCCTGGCGGTCATGCTGCTCTCCGGCTTGTTCGGATCCGTGCTCAGCGCGTCCGCGTCGCTGGCCCGCGAGTTGAATCGCGGGACGGCGCTGGCGGTGTTGTCCAAGCCGGTGGGACGCGCCCAGTTCCTGCTGGCCAAGTACGCCGGGGTGGCGTCGGCGCTGGTGCTGCTGGTGTACGTGAACCTGGTGGCGACGTTGCTGGCCAGCCGGATGGCATTTGACGCCTACGGTTCGACCGATCTGTTCGCCCTGGGGCTGTTCAGTCTGGGGATCGTGCTGGCGTATCTGCTCGGCGGGCTGGGGAACTTCTTCCTGCACCGGCCGTTCGTGTCGGGCGCCGTGTTGAGCCTGGTGATCATGCTGACGCTGGCCTTTGTGGTGATCAATTTCTTCGACAAGCACGCGGCGCCGCAGCCGTTTGCCCGGGGGGTGGATTGGAACCTGATCCCGGCGGGGATCCTGATCCTGTTTGCCACCTGGATCTTCGCGGGCTTGGCGCTGGCGTGTGCGACGCGACTCGAGATGATTCCGACACTGGCGGTGTGCTCGGGGATTTTCCTGGTGGGGATCATGTCCGACTACCTGTTCGGGCGTGCGGCCGGGGGGGGGCAATGGTGGGCGAGCGTGCTTTACACCGCCTTTCCGAATTGGCAGCTTTTCTGGCTCGCGGACGCCATTGCCTCGGGCAAGAGCGCGTTTCATTGGGGCTACGTCGGCAAGGCCCTGGCGTATGCCGCGCTGTATCTGGGGGCGGTGCTCTCGGTGGCGGTGGTTCTGTTCGAGGACCGCGAGCTGAGTTGATCCCGCCCGCGAGGGGTGCCCGATGGTCGAAGTGGCGTCTGGCTAACGAACGATTCATGGATCGAAATCTGCAACGAACCGGCCTGTTGAACCTGCTGGCCCTGCTGGGGGTGGCGGCGGCGGCGTTTCTGGTCGCGCGGCTGGGCAACGCGTTGTCGGGCCAGATGGCCGCGATCATCATGGGCCTCGGCGCCTTGGTGGCGCTGGTGAGCTGGTTCCAGATGCGGTTGGAGGACCGCGAGCAGATCGAGCGCCTGGAGTTCGATGAGTTGACCCGGGCCAAGGACAGCAGCGCGTTGTTCCAGGCCCAGGATGCGGGTGGTTTTCCCGCCCGCCGCGCCCGGGAACAGTACCAGCGCTGGGTTGTGCCGATCTTCGCCGTGGTCCTGGCGGTGTTCGAAGGGGCGGTGGCCTGGGTGTGGTGGCGCGAGCTGTCCAAGCCCGGGGTCGCACTGCCGCTCCCGCAGCCCCTGGTGACGATGTCGCTGTTCGGATTGTTCTTCCTGATCCTGTTCCTCATCGGCCGCTTTTCTTCGGCGCTGGCCAAGACCGAGGCGGGGGGGTTGTTGCGGCCGGGATCGAGTTTCGCCCTGTTGGGTGCCTATGCGGCGCTGGTGGCGGGCGGGGCGATGGCGGGCACGCAGTTCGAGATTCCCGCACTGGACGCCATCGTCGCCCGGGTGATGACGGTGTTCCTGATGCTGGTGGCGGTGGAGACGGTCATCAACCTGGTGTTCGAAATCTACCGTCCGCGCATCAAGGGCGCGCGGCCCCGGCCGCTGTATGAGAGCCGATTGGCGGGGTTGGTGGCGCATCCGGAGGACGTCTTTTCCACGGCGGCGCACGCGTTGGACTACCAGTTTGGGTTCAAGGTTTCCGAGACGTGGTTTTACCAGTTCTTCCGGCGGGCGCTCGCGTGGCTGCTCCTGCTGCAGGCGGGGGTGCTGATGCTTTCGACCTGTGTGGTGTTCATCGAGCCGGGTGAACGCGGCCTGGTCGAGCGCTGGGGCCGATGGGTCGAGAGCCGCGGCGCGCTCGGGCCCGGGGCGCACTTCACCTATCCGTGGCCGGTGGACCGCGTGAAACGCTTTCGCACCGAGCAGGTTCAGACCTTCATCGTTGGATCCCAGCCGGACACCAGCCAGCTTTCCCAGCGGACGGTGCTGTGGAACGTGGCCCACTCGAAGGAGGAGTTGCTGCTGGTGGGCAACAAACACCAGAGCACCGCGGCCACCCGGGAGGGCCAGGAACGTCGAACCCCGCCGGTCAGCGTGCTCACGGTGAGTTTCCCGCTGCACTTCGAGATCAGCGACCTGAGGGCCTGGGCTTACAACCACGAGGCGCCGGCCCAATTGCTCCAGGATATCGCCACCCGCCGCGTGGTGGCCTATCTCGCTTCGTCGGACATCGGCGAGGTGATGGCGTCCGGACGGCTGCAGGCGGCGGAGATCCTGCGCCAGGCCATCCAGGACGAGGCGGACACCCGCCGGCTCGGGGTGAAGGTCAATTACATCGGGCTCCAGGACATTCATCCGCCCGTGGCGGTCGCGCCGGCATTTCAGAATGTCGTCGGCGCCATCCAGAAAAAGGAGGCCACTGTGCTCAACGCCCGCGCGGATGCGATTCGCACCAATGCCATCGCCGATGCGAACGCCTTCCGGGCGGTGGCCGAGGCGGAATCGTTCAAACAGCGCGCCGAGGTCAACGCGCTGGCGCGCTCCGCGCTGTTCACCAACCAGATCCCGGCCTTCCATGCCGCCCCCTCGGTCTATATCGATCGCACCTACCTGCAAGCCCTGGTGCGTTCCACGCGCGAGGCGCGCCAGTATGTGCTGTTGACCACCAACACCGAGGACGTCCTGCAGTTTGATTTGCAGGAGAAAGTCGGGCGTGACCTGCTCGATATCCGGCTGCCCGCACCCTGACCTTTGAACCATGAACCGTAATCCCGTCAGCATTCTCATCGGAGCCATCCTGCTCCTCATCTTTGTGGCGCTTCTGTTCGTGTTCCAGGTGCGCCAGTCGGAAATCGCCGTGGTGACCACCTTTGGCCGGCCCACCCGCACGGTGGAGGCGCCGGGCGGCCCCTACTGGAAGCTGCCCTGGCCGATCCAGAAGGTGTACAAGTTCGACCAGCGGGTTCAGGACTACGCGGACAAGCTCACCGAGGATCTGACGGCGGACAACAACAACCTCCTGACGCAACTTTACGTTGGCTGGCGCATCACCGACCCCGAGGTGTTCTTCCCGCGCTTCGCCAACGGTTCGGTCATCGAGGCGGAGAAGGTCCTGGAGGGCATGATCCGCAGCGCCAAGAGCGCGGTCATCGGGCGCCACGCCCTGAGTGATTTCGTGTCCGCGGAGCGGGACGTGAAGTTTGCGCAGGTGGAGCAGGAAATCCTCGACACCGTGCGGGCGCAGTTGAAGAGCAACAGCTACGGGATGGACGTCGAGTTCCTGGGGATCAAGCGCCTGGGTTTGCCCGAAAGCGTGACCCAGTCCGTGTTCGATCGCATGAAGTCCGAGCGCAACGTCCTGTCCAGCCGTTCGCAGTTCGAGGGCGAGGCCGAGGCGCAGAAGATCCGGTCGGCCGCCGACCGCAAGGCCGCCGAGTTGCTGGCGAATGCGGACGCCGAGGCCACCCGCATCCGGGGCCTGGGCGAAGCGGCGGCCGCGCAGACCCTGCCGGTGTTCCAGAAGGAACCCGAACTCGCCGCCTTCCTGATCCGGCTCAGCGCGCTGGAGGCGTCGCTCAGCGACCGCACCACCTTGATCTTCGATCAGAACAGTCCGCCGTTCGACCTGTTGGGCGGCGGGGCCACCAACGCATTGAAGCGGGTTCGCTGACATGACACCGGACCCTTCCCAATCCCTCCACGATCCCGCGCCCGAGGCGCCCGGGCCGCGCGTGCCGGAGACGCCGCTGGATCCGGGGTCCCAGGCGCTGGCGGACGCGTTGCGCAGCAGTTTCTTCATCGTCAAGATCGTGATGGTCGTGCTGCTGGTGGTGTTCCTCGGGTCCGGCTTCTTCACGGTGGGTCCGCAGGAACGCGCCCTGGTGCTGCGCTTCGGCAAGCCGGTGGGGCAAGGGGAAAAAGCCCTGCTGGGACCGGGGCCGCATTTCGCCTTCCCGTATCCCATCGATGAAGTCGTGCGGGTGCCCATTGCCGAGATTCAGACGGTGAAATCCACGGCCGGCTGGTTCTTCATCACGCCCGAGCAGGAACTGGCCGGCACAGAGCCGCCCCCCGTCTCCTCCCTGAATCCGACGGTGGACGGATACCTCATCACGGCGGACCAAAACATCCTCCATTCCCGCGCCACGCTGTTCTATCGCATCGACGATCCGGTGGCGTTTGTATTCCGGTTCACCACCGCCTCGAACCTGGTGCAGGCCGCTCTCGACGATGCGTTGGTGGACACTGCGGGCAGGTTCGCTGTGGATGCCATCCTGGTGAGCGAAGTCGCCGCCTTCAAGGATGCGGTGCGGCGGCGCGTGGCCGAGCTGCTTGCCCGGCGCGGCGTGGGTGTCACGGTCGAGCAGGTGGAGCTGGACAGCCGTCCGCCGCTGTCTCTCAAGGCGGATTTCGCGCGGGTGACGGACGCGGTGCAGCAGCGCGACAAGCTGATCAACGAGGCGCGCAACTACGAGAACCAGACGCTGAGCCGCGCCGAGGCGGACGCGGCCTCCGCGGTGAACCGGGCGGAGTCCGAACGCCAGCGGCTCGTGGAAAGCATCCGGGCCGAGGCGGACCGCTTCGAGGAGTTGCTGCCGCGGTATCGGTCGAACCCGGACCTGTTTGTGCAGTTGCAACTGGCCGAAGCCCTGTCCCGGTCGATGAGCCGGGTGCAGGACACGATTTACCTGCAGGACCGGCTGGATGGTCAGTCGCGCGAGATGCGGCTGTTGTTGAACCGGCTGCCAGCCAGACCCAAGCCCCAGGCGCCGGCGACGCCCTGAAGTGGCGAACCTGTTGAAAGGTGCTATTGTCCGCCAACCGTTGATCCGTCACCCATGCAAGTCACCTCTTTACTGAGTCGCGAGTCGCATTCGCACCCCGACCCTCACCACCACCACCACGTTGAGGGTGAGACCTGTGCGTCCTGCGGGGCCGAGCATTCCCACACGCAGATCCGGCTCAAGCAGACCCTGGTGGGCGTGGTGTTCGTGGTGAACGCCTTCGTGGTGGACTGGGCGTTTCCCTCGGGCCACACCATCGCGGCCGCCAGCGGGTTCATCGGCGCGCTGATTCTCGGGTTTCCCATCCTGCTCACGGCGATCAAAGATCTGCGGCTGGGGTTGCTCAGCATCAACGAGCTGGTGGCCATCGCGGTGCTCGCGGCGTTTGCGTCCGGTGACTACAAGACCGCCGGCGTGGTGGCCTTCTTCATGTTGATGGGCGAAATCATCGAGACCCGCACCGCCGAGGGCGCGCGGGCCTCGATCGAGTCACTGATCCAGCTCACCCCCACCAAGGCGCGCCGGATCCAGGCGGACGGCGCCGAGGAGGAGGTGCCGGCCAGCGAACTCAGGGTGGGCGACGTGATCCGCATCCGGCCGGGGGACAATGTGGCGGCGGACGGCGTCATCCTGAAGGGGCAGGGCTCCTTCAACCAGGCGACCATCACCGGCGAGTCGCTGCCGGCGGACAAGCGAGCCGGTGACGACGTGTTTGCGGGGACGCAGAACCTGACCGGGGCGTTGGAGATCAAGGTCAGCCGAGCGGGCACGGACACCACGCTGGGCCGTGTGCGGGAATTGATTTTGGCCGCCGAGAAGACGCGGCTGCCGATCATGAAGATCGTGGACCAGTACATGGGGTTCTACACGCCGCTGGTGCTGGTGATCGGGGCGCTGGTCTGGGCGTTCACGCGGGATCTGGACCGGGTGATCGCGGTGCTGATTGTGGCCTGTCCCTGCGCGTTCATCCTGGCCACCCCCACCGCCATGGTGGCGGCGCTTTCGGCGGCCGCCCGGCTGGGGATTCTGATCAAGAACGTGGCGGACATCGAGTTGGCGGCCAAGATCAACGCCTTTGTGTTCGACAAGACTGGCACCCTGACCACGGGGCAGCTGGCGGTCAGCCGGCTCGCGCCGGTGGATGGAGTGCAGCCGGCCGAGTTGTTGCAGTGCGCCGCCTCCGCCGAGAAGTACAGCAACCATCCCACCGCCAAGGCCCTGGCCACGCTGGCCGCCGAGGTGGGCCTGAAGCCGGCGGAGCCGGTGGACTTTCAGGAGACCGCCGGACGCGGTGTGCAAGCGCAGGTGGACGGAGCCAACGTGCTGGTGGGCCGGGCGCAGTGGCTGCGGGACAGCGGTGTGGGCGAAGACCTGCTCAAGTCGGTGGACCTCAACGAGACCGAGGGGTACAGCCTGATCTTTGTGGCGCGAAACGGGAAGCTGATCGGTTGGATCGGGCTCCAGGACCAGACGCGATCCGAGGCTGCGGAATCCTTGCTGGCCCTCAAGGACAGTGGCGTGCGGCGGGTAGCCATGGTTTCGGGCGATCGCCAGCCGGTGGCGACGCGCGTGGCGGCCGAGATCGGGTGCGAGGAGGCCCGGGGGGATTGCCTGCCTCAGAACAAGGTCGAGTTTGTGCGCGGCATGAAGGCCAAGGGCTACAAGGTGGCGGTGGTGGGGGATGGCGTGAACGACGCCCCGGCGCTGGCGGCGGGCGACATCGGCATCGCCATGGGCGCGGCCGGCAGTGAGGTGGCCATCCACAGCGCCACCATTGCGTTGATGAACAACGATCTCAAGCGGCTGCCCTTCTTGATCAAGCTCTCGCGCAGCACCCGCGGCGTGATCAACCAGAATTTCATGTTCGGCGTGTTTTTCATCATCGCCGGCCTGACCCTGGCCTCGTTCGGCTACATCAACCCGATCGTGGCCGCCATCCTGCACAATGCCGGTTCGCTGATCGTGATCTTCAACAGCGCGCGCCTGGTGCGCAAGGGCGAGGAACTGGAGCACTACCATCCCGAGTCCCCGGACCGGCCGGCCATCCAGGCAGGGGCTGGCCAGCTCCGGGCGCAGGCAGCCTGAGTTCGCGCGCCGCGGAAGCGGGTTGGCCCTTATCCTGTTCATCCTGCGGCTGTCCGCAGCCGCGGTTTCCGGTGGGGTTTCCTGCGACCTTGCTCCCCTGCTGTGACGCCGTTAGATTGACCGCATGAGCGCCGCCGAAGTCATCGAGCCCATCAAGCAGCTCCGACTGCCGCAGCAGCGGGAGGTCTTCGTTCGCCGTACGCAGCCGGTTTGTTCTCAGCAGGAAACGTGTGCTGGCCCGTGGCTTGGCAAACCGATGACGTTTGAGGAAGCTTGTGATGTGGCGTTTCGTGAGAATCGTGAATTGCTCGGGTTGCTGGCTCAGTGAGCCCTCCAACCCTCGTGAAGCTGCCTGAAATCGTGCCGATTCATTCAAGGTGTTTGATCTTTCGACGTTGTGCCCAGGCCGCCCAAAGCCATGACCCTGACCCAGCCCAATCGTAAATCCGAGATTGTCATTCCGACATCTGAAGACGTCGTGGTGGCCGTGCGCGGCTTGACCAAGGTGTTCAAGGATTTCTGGGGCCGTCCCAAGGCGCGGGCGGTGGACAACGTGGATTTCGAGGTGCGGCGCGGCGAGGTGTTCGGGTTGCTGGGGCCGAACGGGTCCGGCAAGACCACCACGGTGAAGCTGTTGCTCGGCCTGTTGAATCCCACCCGGGGCCACATCGAGGTGTTCGGTCATTCGCCCAAACACGTGGCCACCAAGGCGCGCATCGGTTACCTGCCCGAGGAATCCTATCTCTACCGGTTTCTTGATTCGCGCGAGACCATCGATTTCTTCGGCAACCTCTTCCATCTGCCCAAGGCCGAGCGGGCCAAGCGCGCCGAGCAGTTGCTCGAGATGGTCGGATTGAGCCAGACGCGCACCCGGGCGGTGGGCGAGTTCTCGAAGGGCATGCAACGCCGCATCGGCCTGGCCCAGGCGCTGATCAACGATCCGGACCTCGTGATCCTGGACGAACCGACGTCCGGGCTGGACCCGATTGGCTGTCGGGAAGTCAAGGACTTGATCATCGCTCTGGCCCGCCGCGGCAAGACGGTGATCCTGAGCAGCCACCTGCTGGCGGATGTCGAGGATGTGTGTGATCGCGCCGTGATCTATTACGGGGGCCGGGTGCAGGCCAATGGCGCCCTGCAGGAATTGCTGGCCACGCCGGATTCCGTCCGGATCACCACGCCCGCGCTGCCGCGGGAAACCCTGGAGCAGGTGCTGGGGTTGATCCGAAGGGATGTGGCGGCGGACCAGGTGCAGGTCGAGACGCCGCAGCAGAATCTCGAGAGTTACTTCCTGGGCGTGGTCGAGCGCGCGCGCCGCGCCGCGGCCGAGACGTCCGGGGCAACATCCGGCGCCCGGGTGGCGGCTTATCTGCGGAGCGAGGAGGCGGAGACAGTCCGACAGGACAAGCTCCTGGAACGGTTGTCCGCTCCTCCCCGGGTGGTGCCCGAAATCGAGCTGGCTGGGATCGGGGCGACCGAGCGTGACGTGGACGCGGGGCGGCTGGACCAGCTCAGCCGTCAGACACCGGCCGCTCCGGCCGCCCCGGCGCCGGCGGCACGGCCGTCCGGGGAGGACGTCTCCAAGGCCAACGAGAAACTGGCGGCCCTTCTGCAATCGAAGGGCGGCCATCCGGACAAGACCCGGTCCTGAACCCGCGCATGCAGTCCTTGCTGGCCATTGCGATGTTGACCTGGCGCGCCGCGTTCCGGTTCCGCCTGTTCGTAGTCGTGGCGGCGTTGCTGTTGGGGGCGGTCATCGGGCTGCCGATCCTGCTCAAGGACGACGGGACGGTGCGGGGGTTTACGCAGATTCTGTTGACCTACACGCTGGGTGTGATCACGGCGTTGCTGGGGCTTTCGACCTTGTGGCTGGCCTGCGGGATCCTGGCGCGGGACATCGAGGATTGCCAGATGCAGATGGTGGTGGTGAAGCCGGTCAGCCGGTGGCAGATCTGGCTGGGCAAATGGCTGGGCATCGTCTCGCTCAATGCCGCCCTGCTGGTGCTTTCCGGTGCGTGCGTGTTTGGATTGCTCCAGTGGCGCGCGTCCAAGCTGCCGGCGGACCAGCAGCGCGTCCTGCGCAACGAGGTGCTGGTCTCTCGCGGTTCGGCCAGACCGGTCTCGCGGTTGCTTGATATCGAGGCGGAAACGGAGCGTCGGTTGCAGGAACGGCTGGCGGCCAGCCCGGACGCCCAGGCCAACCTGGCCGAAGTGCGGCGTCAGATTTTCGAGACGGTGAAGGCGGACCACCAGATCGTTCCGGCCGGCGCGTACCGCTGGTGGAAGGTGGATCTCGGGAGTGCGGCCAGGACCTTGAACGGGCGTCCGCTGCATCTGCGCGTCAAGTTCAACGCGGCGCAGAGCAGTCCTTCCGGCACTTTCCAGGGGGCCTGGCAGGTGGGAGTGCTGGACACCCCGCAACTGTGGCAGAGCGGACCAAGGAGCCTGGCGCCGGACACCTTCCATGAGATCGAAGTTCCGCCCGACTTGATTGGGCCCGATGGGGTGATGACCATTGTATTCCTCAATCTCAGCGAGACGGCTCTGCTGTTCCCGATTGAGGACGGGGTGGAGGTGCTGTACCGGCAGGGCGGGTTTGTGCTGAACTACCTGCGCGCGCTGCTGGTCCTGTTTTGCTGGATGGCGGTGCTGGCCAGCCTTGGATTGGCGGCCTCCAGCTTTCTTTCCTTCCCGGTGGCGTCCCTGGTGTCGGTTGCCTTGCTGGTGCTGACCTTTTCCAGCAGCACGATGGCCCTCGTGGTCAGCGAGGGATCGGTGCTGGGGTCGGACGGGTCCACGAAAGGCATGGGGAGTTCCGTGATCGACGCGATGGCGGTGCCGGTGTTCAAGGCGCTGCTGAGCGTGATCGAGCTGGCCAAGGACTACTCGCCCATCGATGCGGTCAGCACCGGACGCAGCGTCTCCTGGGGCACGGTGGGCCGCGCGTTTCTGAACATTGTCGTGGTGTTGGGGGGCAGCCTGGCGCTGGGGGGGATGTTCCTTTTCAGCCGGCGGGAAATGGCCACCGCCCAGGCCAACCAGTGACCGCCATGGAGAAGCTGCGCAAGCCCCTGCTCCTGTCGCTGGCCGCCGCCTGTCTGCTGGGCGTCGGGGTGGTGCAGCGCGGGCTCAATCAGGATCGGGACACGCTTGGCTTGACCCGGGTGCAGCCCCTGGAGAACGCACCGCCGGTTCTGGCTTTCACCACGGTGGCGCTGGGCGGGTTTCGCGGGTTGATCTCCAATGCCCTCTGGATGCGCGCCAACGATTTGCAGGAGGAGGGCCGGTATTTCGAGATGGCCCAACTGGCCGACTGGATCACCAAGCTCGAGCCCGGGTTCGCCCAGGTCTGGACGGTGCAGGCCTGGAACATGGCCTACAACATCAGCGTGAAGTTCAAGGACAACCCGCCCGGCGACTTCAGCGACCGCTGGCGCTGGGTGCAGCGCGGCATCGAGCTCCTCCGCGACGAGGGCTTGCGCTACAATCCCAACGAGCCACTCCTCTACGCCGAACTGGCCTGGTTCTTTCATCACAAACTCGGGGACAACCTCGACGACGGGAACATGTTCTATAAGGAACGCTGGGCCGGGGAGATGGCGGCCGTGCTGGGCAACACCAACCGGCCCGGCTTTGACCGGCTGATCGATCCACAGACCGACGAGGACCGCGCCCGGGCGGCCACGTTGCGCGATCGCTACAAGCTGGATCCCGTCCTCATGCAGGAGGTGGATCGGGAATACGGCCCGCTGGAATGGCGTCTGCCGGAATCGCACGCCATCTACTGGGCCGCCCGGGGCATGAAGCAGGCGGCGGTGGATCCGGAGCGGTTCAACCGTCAGGAGATGGACCGGTTGCGACGTTCGATTTACCAGGGAATGATGCGGGCCTTTCAGCGCGGGCGGCTGATCAGTTTCGGACCGGGTCGCCTGTTCCAGTTCGGCCCCAACCTCGACATCGTTCCCAAGGTGAGCGCCACCTACGAGCAGTTGATGAACGAGGAGGATGTGAAGATTCGCGACAGCATCGCCACCGCGCACAGCAATTTCCTCGGGGACGCCGTGTATTTTCTCTACACCTACAACCGGGTGAGGGAAGCGCAGCAGTGGTACGATTACCTGGCCAAGCTCTATCCGAACAAATCCCTGCTTGGCCGGGAGGCCCCCTCGTTGCCGCGGGATTTGACACTGGACGAGTACTGTTTCGAGCGGGTGCAGGAGGATCTGGGCGAAACCAGCCAGGTACGCGTGACGGCCCTGATCGAGGGCTTGGTGGCCAACTCCTACATGAGCCTGGTCTTTGACAACGACGATCGAGCCGCCGGCTTGATGGCGCTGGCGGCCGCGTCGGTCGCACGGTACACCGAGGCTTCAGGATCGGACCGGCGCATCGAGATCGCCTCCCTGGAGGAGATCCAGTCACGCGTGCTCAAGCAGTTGCTGGATCCGCAGACCGGCCTGGTGCCGGAGGCACGGGCACGCCTGCGCTTCAAGCTCAACCTCGATCCCGAACGCGCCCCGGCCCCCGCGCCCGGCACCAACACCCCTCCAGCCACGGCGGCCCCATCTGCGGCCTCGTGAACACACCTCGGTCAGGGTTTTTCGCATGACAACGCACGGTTCCGCCCCGCGCCCGCTGCGTGTGGGACTGATTTCGCTGGGTTGCGCCAAGAACCTGGTGGATGCCGAGATCATGCTGGGCGCCTTGCTCAAGGACGGCGTGGAGATCACCAGCGACACCCGGGAGGCCGATGCGGTGATCGTCAACACCTGCTCGTTCATCGACGCGGCGCAAGAGGAAAGCGTGGATACCATCTTGGAATCGGCCGAGGTTCGCGAAGCCCAGAACCGCGGGCAGGCGTTGGTGGTGTCCGGCTGCCTGAGCCAGCGGTTCCGCGACCAGTTACCCCGGCTGTTTCCCGAGGTGGACGCCTTTATGGGCATCGACCAGGTGGCGTCGGTGGGACGGATCGTGCGCGAGGCGCTGGAGAGAAGGCAGAAGGCAGAGGGCGGAAGGCAGAGGACTGAAGGCAGAAGGCGGAAGGCGGAAGCTCTCGTCGGTGCGCTGGCGGAACTCCAGGCGGGAGTGTCTGCCGAGCCTCCGGGACAAGCGTCACGGCGGGGAACCGCCGGGTTTGGAAACACCAAGACCGTGCTCGGCCCTTTGACGCAACCCGGAGCACGCAACACGCAGCGTGACGCAGGCAGGCAGGCGACAACCCGGGAGAAACAGAAGGATTCTCTGGTGCAGGTCGAGGCGCGTCCGACCTACATTCCCGATTACCAGACACCGCGGTTTCGCCTGACACCGCGTCACTTCGCCTACGTGAAGATTGCCGAGGGGTGCAATCACCCGTGCAGCTTCTGCATCATCCCCCGCATGCGCGGTTCGCACCGCAGCCGCGCACAGGCCGATGTGGTGCGCGAGGTGAGGCAGCTTCTCAAGGAGGGCGTGAAGGAAATCAACCTGATCTCCCAGGATTCCACCTATTACGGGCTCGACCTGCGTCCGAACCACAGCCGGGCCATCTCCTCGCCGGAACGGTTCGGGGCGGCGACGCGGTCCCTGGCGGCGGATGCCACCACGCTGTGCACGCTGTTGCGCGAGTTGAACGCGCTGCGCGGGGAGTTCTGGATCCGGATCCTTTACACGCATCCGGCGCACTGGACCGACGAGTTGATCCGGACCATCGCCGAGTGCCGGAAGGTGGCGCGTTACGTGGACATCCCATTGCAGCACATCCACGACAACCTGCTCGAGCGGATGCGCCGCGAGACCTCGCGCGCCCACATCGAGGATCTGCTGAGGCGGATCCGGTCCGGGGTGCCCGGCATCGCGTTGCGGACCACGTTTATTGTCGGGTTCCCCGGCGAGACCCGGGGGAGCTTTGAATCCTTGCTGGAGTTCATCCGCGAGGCGCAGTTCGAGCGGCTGGGCGTGTTTGCCTACTCGAAGGAGGACGGCACCCGGGCGGGGGTCATGGCCGGACAGGTTCCGGCAAGGGAGAAGCAGCGTCGCCGGGAGCAGGCGATGGCGGCGCAGCACGCCGTGGCGGTGCGGGTGGCGGAATCCTTTGTGGGCCGCACCCTCAAGGTGCTGGTGGAAGGCGAGGCCACGGCGAAGCAGCTCCAGCAGGCCCGGGTGTCCTCGTGGGAGCACGGATTGATCCGCGCCCCGGACGGTCATGTGGCCCAACTCAAGGGCCGCTACCGGGTGGCTCGCGGTGAGGCGGATGCGCCGGACATTGACGGACGCGTTTACATTCGGGGGGAGGTCCCGATCGGCCAGTTCGCCGACGTGCGGGTCATCGGGCACACCGATTACGATTTGATGGCCGAGCTGGTGTGAGTTCGCCTTGTGTTTGGCGGCTGCCAGGGTTATTCGACGGGGTGTCGCGCATGAACCTGCCCAACCAGTTGACGCTTTCCCGAGTGTTCCTGACGTTGTTCTTCCTGGTGGCGCTGCTGGTGGAGTTCCCGTTTCACACCACCGTCGCGCTGGGCTTATTCGTCGCGGCGAGTCTCACGGATCTCTACGACGGCATGATTGCCCGCCGGGACAATTTGATCACCAACTTTGGCATTCTGATGGATCCGCTGGTGGACAAGATCCTGACCTGTTCGGCGTTCATCGCCTTCGTGGAACTCGGGCTGGTGGCGGTGTGGATGGCAGCCCTGATCGTGGCGCGCGAACTGGCTGTCACCGGTCTGCGGCTGCTGGCGGTCTCGAAGAACGCGGTGCTGGCCGCCGACGCCTGGGGCAAGCAGAAGACCATCTGGCAGATCATCGCCATCATTTCCATTCTGGTGGGGATGAGCTACGCATCCTGGCCGGTAGTGGGCCCGGCGGTGTTCGGATTCGAGATCGGAGGCAAGGCGTGGGTGATCTGGTTTCGCGACTTTTCCCTCTGGGTCACGGTGGGCCTGACGGTCCTGTCTGGCTGGCTCTACTTCTGGCGCAACCGGGAGATCTACCTCTCGGATATGTGATCCGACCCAAGCTGCTGTCCCTATCGGACGACCTCCTGCCGATTCGTGGCTGGCAGCGGGAGATAACCCGTGTCCGGGTTGCCGGCGGGTTGGTAAAGGGGCGGGGGCAGGTCGGCCAACGGATCCGGCGCGGGCGGTTCTGCAGAACGGCCGCCGCGCAGCAGGAGCATCAGAACCACCCCCACGACCAGCACCAGGACGATCACCGCCCGCTTCCATCCGAAGCGCACGAGTTGCAGGGCCAGGACATCGAGCACGCCCCGACGTCGGCGCAGTCCCTCTCCCGGTTCCTCGGCCTCGCCTTGACGGTTCAGTTCCGCATTCAGGACCTCCATGAGGGGCATGACGTCCAATTTGAGCAGTTTGGCGTAGGTGCGGACTGAGCCGCGGATGTACACCGGGGCGGGGAAGGGTGCGTAATGGCCCTCCTCGAGCGCCTGGACGTGATCCGTGCGCATGTTGGTGGCCTTGGCCACCTCCTGGATGCTGAGTTTCTGGGCCTCGCGCGCTGCGCGCAGTTGCTCGCCGACGGTTGGCATCGGCCACAGAACTAGCGGATTGGTGGCGGGTTTGGCAACTGCGCAGACGGGCGGGGGATCCAGATCGAAACCAGGCAGGAGATATTCAACGCAAAGACGCGGAGGCGCAAAGCCGCAAAGGTTTGGAAATTCCCGTTGACCATTCTGGCTGAACACCGGCGGGTACGCGTTTCGCCGGGTACGCCAGCCGGGTTTGGGGTTTGGGTGTGGGGGCGGATCACTGATCGTCGGCTGTGAATGTGGCCACCAAGGGACGGTGGTCCGAGGCCAGGCCCCAGTTGGGCGCGGTCAGGACCCAGGTTTCATCGCGGCTCCACTCTTCCGTCATGCCCGGACTGAGCAGGATGTAGTCAATGCGGCTGTAGGTGTCCTCGGCGCCATAGTAGTGCGTCCAGGTGACGGTGCGCGGAAAGCGGCCGGCCGCACGAAGGGGCGAGGCGGGGTCGCCGTTGCGTTCCGCCGGGCGGGTGTCGGTGAGGGCGCGGCGGCCCCGGCCCACGAGGGTCTTGAGGGGCGGCGAGTTGTAGGTGTCGTTGAAATCGCCGCACACGAGGAAATTGGTTGGCGCCAGGGCTTCAAGCTTCCGGTCCAGGATCTGGCGCAGCAGCTTGGCTTCCTCGAGACGCATTTCGGCTTCATCGGCCACGCCCACGCGGAGTTTGGACTTCAGATGGGCCACCAGGAGGGTGAAGCTGTAGTCCCGGTTCACCTGGATGTCCACCTCGGCAAAGCCGCGGCTGACATGCAGTCGGCGTCCGCTGAGGAGGTAGGCCGCGTTGGTATGGGATGACTGGCGGGTGAAAGGAAAGCGGCTCAGCACCGCCACGTGGATGTTGGTATCCCACCCGTCCACCCATTCCGCGTGGGGGAGGGCACATCCGCGCTCGCGCAGGGCCGACTGCAATTCCTGCAGCGCGCTGCGGGTGCCGATTTCCTGCAGGGCGAGGACATCGGGTTTCAGCGCCAGGATCTGGTCGCACACCCGGGCTTTGGCCGCGGCGCTCTTGGCGGCCCGGGAGTCCGTGGGTTGATCCAGAAAGTTCTCCACATTGTAGGTGGCCACCCGGAAGGAATCCGCCCCGGCAAAGCAGGGCAGCAGAAGGCACACCCCCGCCAGCGGGAGTCCCAACCATTGTCGCAGGCCAATCATCCCGCCGCAGTGGGCCACGCCCGGTCGGCGGTGTCAAAACGGAACTTGCTCAAATCTTTTGCATTACCGTGCCTGCGGGCTAGAATACGCTGCCATGTCCAAGACCAGTCTGACTGAGCGTCCCGCCGCCGCCGAGCGGGCGAAGGCGTCCGAGCCGCAGCTTCGCGACCGGCAGAGCGAGCGCGATCACCGGCAGTTGCGCATCGACAAGGTGGGTGTGCGCAAGCTGCGGTTCCCCATCCAGGTGCGCGACAAGGCCCATGCGGTGCAGAACACGGTGGCGACCATCGGGATGTTTGTGGATCTGCCCGAGGAGTTCAAAGGCACGCACATGAGCCGCTTCATCGAGGCGCTCAACGCGCACGGCGAGGTCATACACGTCGAGAACATCGCCGACATCCTCCAGTCGCTGCAGAAGCGCCTGCATGCCCGGACGGCGCACATCGAGATCGAGTTCCCGTTCTTCCGGGTCAAGGCCGCGCCGGTCACCGGCAAGGAGGCGGTGCTGGACTACCTTGCCCGGTTTGACGCGGCGGCGTGCGGGGAGGAAATGGACTTTGTGCTGACGGTGAAGGCCCATGTGACCACGTTATGCCCCTGTTCCAAGGCGATTGCGCGGTATGGCGCGCACAACCAGCGCGGGGAAGTGACGGTGCAGATCCGGTCGCGCCGTGTGGTGTGGATCGAGGACCTGATTGATTTGATTGAGGAATCGGGGAGTTCCGAACTGTATGCCCTGTTGAAGCGGGAGGATGAGAAGGCGGTGACGGAGCGGGCGTACGAGAACCCGGTGTTTGTGGAGGATCTGGTCCGGAACGTGGCCCTCAAGCTCAAGGCGCACCCCGAGATTACCTGGTGGAAGGTGGAGGCGGAGAACCAGGAGAGCATCCATAATCACAACGCCTACGCCTGCATCGAGATGAGTTGAGACGGTCCGGAACGTTGAGGGCTGCGGCCACCGGTTCGGGCCGTGATCTTGCCACTTGCAGGTTCCGGAATCGCGAGTAACTTCCGCCGCGCCTCGGGGACGGTCTCCGAGACGGCAACAACACACAACGGAAAGCAAAAATGAAGAAACTGATTGCGATGATGGCGCTGGTGGCGTTTGCCTGCGCGGCAACGGCCGGAAGCGACTGCTGCCCCGGCAAGGCCAAGGAAAAGCAGGACTGCCCGGTCAAGGAAGGCAAGTGCCCCGCCGGCGGCGACCAGAAGGCGTCGGACAAGAAGTCCTGACCCAGCTTACAACCACCACGGCCTGGGTTCCCTGCCGAGCCCGGGCCGTGCCTTTTCTGATCAAGCCATCTTCCAGGGTTTGCGGTACTCGCGCGTCAGCAGGCGGCTGGCTTCCGGATCCTCCAGGATCATTTCCCGGGCTGCATCCCACCGGATCTTGCGTTGGACCAGCATGCTGATCAGTCCGAGGTGGCCGGGGATGGCGGAATGATGCGCCACCTCGACGGGCGTGATCGTGGGTTGGCCGGAGCGGATGCAGTCGATGAAGTTCCGCTGGTGATCCACGGAGAGATAGAGCGGGTTCCGGGTGCGCATTTCATCCGGCAGCCGCTTGAAGTCATCTTTCCAGTTGGAGTTTGAAGCCTCGAACCCCTTGCGGTCCACCCAGACCCAGCCTTCGGTCCCAATCCACTTCGTGCCACCGCGAATGTCGTCGTGGCCGCCGGCGATCGTCATCGTGATGTTGCGCGGATACTTGAGCTCGATCCGGTACCGGGTGGCGGTATTCCAGGGGGCGTCGGCCGGCGGGAACTCGCCTTCACCTTCGACCTCCGAAGGGCCGGTGTTGTCGAAGCCGCAGCCCCAGTGCGCAATGTCCATGTGATGCCCCACCCAGTCCAGCAGTTGGCCGCCGCCGAAGTTGTAGTTCCAGCGCCAGTTCATGTGCACGAAACCTTCCCGGTAGGGCATCATCCGGGACGGGCCGACCCAGAAGTCGTAGTCCAGTTCGGGCGGCGGGTCCGTGATGTGGAGTTTGTCCTTGGTCTTCTTGAAATCATTATGGCCGGCGGGCAGGCCGACTTCGACGTGCGTCACCTCTCCGATGTGGCCGTTGGCCACGAGTTCGGCGGCTTTGTGGAAGTTGGCCACGGAACGCTGCCAGGAGCCGGTCTGCCAGGTGATCTTGTTCTGGTGGACCGCCTTCACGATCGCCTGTTGTTCGGCGATGGTGCGGGCGAGAGGTTTCTCGCCGTAGATGTGTTTGCCGGCCCGGGCGGCGTCCACGGCTGTCAGCATATGCCAGTGATCGGGCACGGCCAGCATGACGGCATCGAGGTCCTTCCGGGCCAGCATTTCCCGGTAGTCGTGGTAACCCTGGCAATCCTGATTCTGGTAATGAGCGTGGATGGTGTCCAGCGCCGCTTGCAAGGGCCTTTTGTCCAGGTCACAGGCGGCCACCACCCGGCAGTCTTTCATGTTGAGAAAGGCCTTGGTGTTGGGCGGGCCTTGCATGCCCCAGCCCACCACGCCGATGTTGATGCGGTTGGACGGGCTGTTCTGTCCGAAGCCCGACGACGGGAGAATGGCGGGCGCGGCGAGCGCCAGGCCGGTGGAGGCCAGAAACTGGCGGCGGGTGAGGGTGCGTTTCATATCGTGTTTCGGAGGTTCAAGACAGGGTCCAGGGTTTGCGGTACTCGCGCGTCAGCAGCCGGCTGGCCTCCGGGTCGTCCAGGATCTCTTCTTTCGAGGGATCCCAGCGGATCTTGCGCTTGACCAGCATGCTGATGAGCCCCAAGTGACCGGGGATGGTCGAATGATGCGCCACTTCGACGGGCGTGATGGTGGGTTGGCCGGAGCGAATGCAGTCGATGAAGTTCCGCTGGTGGTTGGCGGAGACGTAGAGCGGGCGTTTGGCTCGCATCTCCTCCGGAAGCCGTTTGTAGTCGTCTTTCCAGCTCGGGTTTGAAGCCTCGAATCCCTCGCGGTCCACCCACACCCAGCCCTCGGTGCCGATCCACTTGGTCCCGCTGCGGATATCGTTCCAGCCTCCGGCCAGGGTCATGGTGATGCGACGCGGGTACTTGAGTTCGATGCGATACCTCGTGGCCGTGTTCCACGGGGCTTCCGCAGGGGGAAACTCGCCCTCGCCCTCAATCTCGGACGGGCCGTTGTTGTCGAAGCCGAGGCCCCAATGGGCGATGTCCATGTGATGACCCACCCAATCCAGCAATCGGCCGCCGCCGAAGTTGTAGTTCCAGCGCCAGTTCCGGTGCACGTAACCTTCCCGGTAGGGCATCATCCGGGCCGGGCCGACCCAGAAATCGTAATCGAGATCGGGGGGGGGGTCGGTGATGGCGAGGCTGGGCGGCGTGGGGGTATAGCTGCCATGCCCGGCGGGCAGGCCGATTTCGACATGCGTCACCTCGCCGATGTGGCCGTTGGCCACAAGTTCGGCGGCTTTGTGGAAGTTGGCCACAGACCGCTGCCAGGATCCGGTCTGCCAGGTGATCTTGTTCCGGTGGACCGCCTTCACGATGGCCTGCTGCTCGACAATGGTGCGGGCGAGCGGTTTCTCGCCGTAGATGTGTTTGCCGGCTTGGGCGGCGTGGACGGCTGTGAGCATGTGCCAGTGGTCGGGCACGGCCAGCATGACGGCATCGAGGTCCTTCCGGGCCAGCATTTCCCGGTAGTCGCGGTAAGCCTGGCAATCCTGGTTCCGGTAATGAGCGTTGATGGTGTTCAGCGCGGCTTGCAGGTGGTTCTTGTCCACGTCACAGGCCGCCATCACCTGACAGTCCTTCATCTTCAGGAAGGCTTGGGTGTTGCCGGGGCCCATGATGCCCCAACCGACCACGCCGATGTTGAGGCGATTGGCAGGGCTGTTCTGGCCGAAGACCGATGACGGGAGAATGGCGGGCGCGGCGAGCGCCAGGCCGGTGGAGGCCAGGAATTGGCGGCGCGACAGCGGACGGCTCCGGGTTCGGCTCATGCAGTGTGGACGGGGGTGCTGGTCCGAATATTCGAGGAGTGCGGTCGGCTCAGTCCAGGCGTTTGACGCGGGGGTTTCGGTACCCGACCACACTGCCCGGGTCGTGGGCTTGGAGGGCAAAGGTGCCCCGGTCGAGTTTTCGCGTGAAAGGTTTGCCGGCGACCCGGTCTGGTGGTTCGGTATAATCCACCACGGTCTTCCCATTCACCTTCACCTGGATGCGGTGGTCTTGGACGATGATGTGCTGGGTCCACCATTCGTTGTCCCGGGCCGGGGATTCGGTCACGTCCACGACGCCATACAGGCTGCCGGTCCGCTTGGGGTCACCCTGGGTGTTGTTAACCTGGGTTTCGAAGCCTTGTCGCGGCCAGTCATCGGCCTGGTAAGCCGTGTGAAAGTAGATGCCGCCGTTGGCGTTGGTTTCGGTGCGGACCTCCACCTTGAACTCGAAGTTGGTGAATGGGGCCAGGTCACCGACGTAGAACAGATGGCTGCGCGGGCCGCGCGTCACGAACGCCCCTTCCTCGATCCTCCACGTGTCCGGGTTTTCCGCGGATGCCTTCCAGCCCGCAAAGGTCGTTCCGTCGGTCAATGAAACGAAGCCGTCCTCGGCCACGGCGGCGGCCGCCAGGGACAGCGCCAAGCAGCAGATGCGCAGCCTGCAGATCATGCGGGCCATCGTAGGCGAGTGATCCCGCAAGCCAAGCAAAACCTCCCTCAGCCATTCCCATTTTGGAGCGCGGGTCTGCGACCCGCAGCGGCGGCGCTACGCCGGGTGTCCACAAAGGTTTGCTCCCATCCGCTCTTCGAGGCTGCTGCGGCTCACGGAGCCGCGCTCCGGACCGCGAGTCCGCGACTCGCAGCAGCCACGACCCGGGAGACGCTCTAGCCCAAATGCAAGACCCCACGCACTGGCGCACGCGCTGCGGCTCACGGAGCCGTATCTCCGGGCCGAAATTTGAATGGCTGAACCTCCCTCAGGATGTGTTGACTGTGGCTCCATTCAACCTACTTTGTCCGCCTGCCTCGCCGGTACGCGGGAGGTCCTCAACCCGATGGATTGTCCCGCCCTCCAGCCGGGCTATGACGCATCACGATGCCGAAACGAAAAGATCCAGAGACAAGCGGTTCCTTGGCCAGCTCCCCAACCCCGGCAGGCGGTCCGTGGCTTGAGGTTCTCTCCTCGATGTTCGACCTGGCCGCGCGGAACGAAGGCGCTGAGAAAGCCGGACGGATGGCCGGGAGCCTCCTCGAACGACTGCGGCAGGCCGGTGTCCAGGCCCCCAAGCCGGTCAGCACGCCCTACCTCAACACCATCCCGGTCGAGGCGCAGGCGCCGTTCCCCGGGGACTTCGACATGGAGCGCCGGATCAAGAGCATCATCCGCTGGAACGCCATGGCGATGGTGGTCAATGCCAATCGCAAGCACAACGGGCTCGGCGGACACATCTCGACGTTCGCCTCGAGTGCCACGCTCTACGAGGTCGCGTTCAACCATTTCTTCCGCGGCCCGACGAAGCAGTTCGTTGGGGACCAGGTCTATTTTCAGGGACACGCCTCGCCCGGGGTTTATGCGCGCGCCTTCCTGGAGGGACGGCTGGAGGAGCGCCACCTGCAGCATTTCCGGCAGGAACTGGCCGAGGGCGGGGGTCTGTCGTCGTATCCGCACCCCTACCTCATGCCGTCGTTCTGGCAGTTCCCCACCGTCTCGATGGGGTTGGGGCCCATCCTGTCCATCTACCAGGCGCGTTTTAATCGTTATCTCAAAGCCCGCGGCTTTCTGAAAGGCGAGGAACCCCGCGTGTTCTGTTACGTGGGCGATGGCGAATCCGATGAACCCGAAACCCTGGGCTCGCTCACCCTGGCCTCGCGCGAGAACCTCGACAACCTGGTCTGGGTGGTGAACTGCAACCTCCAGCGTCTCGACGGTCCGGTGCGCGGCAACGGCAAGATCATCCAGGAACTCGAAGCGGCTTTTCGCGGGGCCGGCTGGAACGTGATCAAGGTGATCTGGGGCAGCGACTGGGATCCGCTGATCGCCGCCGACACTTCCGGCCTGCTGGTCAGGCGGATGGAAGAGGCGGTGGACGGCGATTATCAGAAGTATTCCGTCGAGCCCGGCAGCTATACCCGGAAGCATTTTTTCGGCAAGTATCCCGAATTGCTCAAGCTGGTGAACCACCTCACCGACGCGCAGATCCAGAAGCTGCTGCGGGGCGGGCACGATTCGCGCAAGGTCTATGCGGCTTACAAGGCGGCTGTCGAGCACCGCGGCGGCCCCACCGTCATCCTGGCCAAGACCATCAAAGGCTACGGGCTGGGTGAGGCCGGCGAGGGACGCAACATCTCGCATCAGCAGAAGAAAATGAACGAAAAGGAACTGCGCGAGTTCCGGGCGCGGTTCGACATCCCCATCAGCGACGAAGTCATCGCCGACACGCCGTTCTACCGTCCGCCCGAGGGTAGTCCGGAGCAGAAGTATCTCATGCAGCGGCGTCGGGCGCTGGGCGGGTTCCTGCCGGAACGGCGCGTGGCCACCGAGGTCATCGAGACGCCCCCTCTGGACGCCTTCGCCGAGCTGGCCAAGGGATCCGGCAAGTTCGAGGTGTCCACCACCATGGCCTTTGTGCGGTTGCTGACCCTGATGCTCAAGCACCCCGAGCTGGGACGCCGCATCGTGCCGATCATCCCCGATGAGGCGCGCACGTTCGGCCTGGACGCCTTGTTCCGCGAGGTGGGCATCTACGCGCACAAGGGGCAGCTCTACGAACCGGTGGACCGCAAGTCCCTGCTTTATTACCACGAGACCAAGGACGGTCAGATTCTGGAGGAGGGGATCACCGAGGCGGGGTCCATGTCGTCGTTCATCGCCGCCGGCACGGCCTACGCCAGTCACGGGATCCACATGATCCCGTTCTACATTTACTACTCGATGTTCGGCTTCCAGCGCATCGGAGACCAGATGTGGCTGGCGGGCGACATCAAGGCCAAGGGTTTCCTGCTGGGGGCCACGGCGGGCCGCACTACGCTCAACGGCGAAGGGTTGCAGCATCAGGACGGTCATTCCCTGCTGCACGCCAGCACCGTGCCCACACTGCTCGCGTACGATCCGGCCTTTGCCTACGAACTGGCGGTGATCATCCAGGACGGGCTCAAGCGGATGTATCAGGATCGCGAGGACGTTTTCTATTACCTTTCGCTCTACAATGAGAACTACTCGATGCCGGCGATGCCCAAAGGGGCGGCGGAGGGAATTCTCAAGGGGCTCTATCGGTTCCAGGCGGGTCCAACCGGCGCGCGGCACAAGGCGCATCTGTTGGGCAGCGGACCGATCCTGCTTCAGGCGTTGAGAGCGCAGAAGATCCTGGGCGAACGCTACGGGGTTTCCGCCGATGTCTGGAGCGCCACCAGTTTCAAGGCATTGCGGACGGATGCCTTGCGCTGCCGCCGTTGGAACATGTTCCACCCCACCGAACCGGCGAAGAAATCCTACCTGGAAGCGCTGCTCGAAAAGGAGCAGGGCCCCTTCGTGGCGGTGACGGACAATCTCAAGACCGTGGCCGACCAGATTGCGCCGTGGGTGCCGGGCGGCCTGATGACACTGGGCACGGACGGCTTTGGCCGCAGCGACACCCGGGAACGGTTGCGGCGGTTTTTCGAGGTGGACGCCGAATGCACCGTGATCGCCACGCTCTACGCGCTGGCCCAGAGGGGAGCCATCGCCTCCACGGTGGTCCGCCAGGCGATGCGTGACCTCGAGGTCGATCCCGACAAGGTGTATCCCCAGATTGTTTAACCCCAAATTGCGAGACGACAGACTATGGATTTCAAACTGCCGATGTTGGGTGAAGGGGCGGATTCGGGTGTGGTGGTGACGCTGCACGTGAAGGTGGGCGACACCCTGAAGAAGAATCAGCCGGTGCTCGATCTGGAAAACGAAAAGGCCGTGGCCTCCATTCCCTCCTCGGTCGAGGGCGTGGTTTCCAAGATCCACGTGAAGGAAGGGGACAAGATCAGCGTGGGTGCCCGCATCTTGTCCGTGTCGGCGGATGGGAAACCCGAATTGGTGGCCGAACCTGAAGCCGCTCCGGTGGCGGCCCCCGCAGCCCAGCCGGTCCCCGTTCCCGCCATCGCCCCGCCACCCGCCATCTCTGCGCTTCCCAGCGGCGTGCCTCCGGCGGCGTCCCCGTCCATCCGCAAGCTGGCGGCGGAGATCGGGCTGGACCTCACCCGCGTTCGCGGCAGTGGTCGGGGTGGTCGCATCGAGTTGGGGGATGTGCGCACGTTCATCCAACAGTTGCAAGCCTTGGCCTTCGCCGAGAAGTCGGCGGCGGTGGTACCGGCCAAGCCGGTGGCCGAGTCGATAGACTTTTCCAAGTGGGGGCCGGTGCTCAAGAAGCCGGTCACCCCGTTGCGCAGCACCATCGCGCGCCGGATGGTCGAGAACTGGAACGCCATTCCGCATGTGACGCAGTTTGAGGAGGCGGACATCACGGATCTGCTGGTTCTGCGCAAGAAGCACGTGGAGGCTTACGAAGCGAAGGGCGCCCGGCTGACGGTGACCTCGATGCTGCTCAAGGCTGTGGTGGACACGCTGCGCAAGCATCCAATCTTCAATTGCAGTCTGGACGAAGCCGCCCAGCAGATCGTTTACAAGGAGTACTTTCACATCGGCATCGCGGTCGATACCGACAACGGGTTGATCGTTCCGGTCATCCGGGATGCCGACAAGAAGACCGTGTTCCAGCTTTCGAAGGAGTTGGAGGACTTGGCCGCCAAGGCGCGCGACCGCAAGGTTACCGGCGAGGAACTCAAGGGTGGCACGTTCACCATTTCCAACCAGGGCGGCATTGGCGGGGCCCATTTCACCCCCATCGTGAACAAGCCCGAAGTGGCCATTCTCGGCCTCGGCAAGGGCGCCCTCAAGCCGGCGGTGCGGAACGGCAAGGTGGAACCGCGCACGTTGCTGCCCCTGGCCATCTCCTATGATCACCGGGTGATCGACGGTGCCAACGCGGCGCGATTCGCCGTGGATTTGGTGGAGGGGATTCAGGGAATCAGCGAGGCGGGGCTGGAACTGTGAGAGGTGCCGACCGACAAGATGGAGTGGTGGAGTGGTGGAGAACTGGAGGATTGAGGTCATGGGACAGGAATATCGGAACAAGAATCGCGGTTACCAGCAATTGCGCGTCTGGCAGGATGCGATCGACTTCTATTCGTTGAGCTGTCGTGTCCTGAGAGCGTTCCCTTACGATCTGCGGCGTGTCGCCTGCCAGGGGATCGCCTCGGCCGATTCCGTTCACCGCAACATCGCGGAGGGCTACTGTCGTCGATCGCTCAGGGAATACCTGAACTTTCTTAATTACGCCTTGGGCTCGTTGGGCGAATGTGTTTCCGGGTTGATCGCTTACCGGAGAGCAGATCACCTGGCGGAGGCGGATTTCAGCGCCTTGGATCAGCTGGCCTTCAAGCTCGAGAACGGACTGCTCAAACTCGTGGCAAGCCTCGAACGCAAGGAGCTGCAAGGCGATTGGATCGACCACCTGGTCCTGAAGGAAAGCAACACAGCCTACACCACCGACCCCAGCTAACCCCATCACTCCCTCACCCCACCGCTCCATCATTCCTTTTCCCTTATGACCCCCATCCAAACCGAACTCGTAGTCATTGGTGCCGGACCCGGCGGTTACGCGGCGGCGTTTTACGCGGCAGATCTTGGCCAGAAGGTTGTGCTCGTCGAGCGGGACCCGCGCCTGGGCGGCGTATGCCTGAACCGGGGCTGCATCCCGTCCAAGGCCCTCCTGCACGCCACCCACCAGATTGCCGGCGCCGAGGAGTCCGCCCACCGCGGCATCACCTTCGCCAAACCCGAGATCAATCTCGACTCGTTGCGGACGTGGAAGGAATCCATCCTCACCAGACTCAGCGCGGGCGTGGCGCAACTGGGCAAGGCCCGGAATGTGCAGGTGATTCACGGACGCGGTTACTTCGATGATTCGTCCACCCTCCGGGTCGAAACCGGGCAGGGCAACCAGTTCGTCTCCTTCGAGAAGGCGATTGTGGCCGTGGGCTCGAAGCCGGCCATGCCCAGGGTGTTCGATCTCGGCAATCCCCGGATCATGACCTCGACTGAAGCCCTGGAGGTTCCGGATATTCCGGCCCGCCTGCTGGTGATCGGCGGTGGTTACATCGGCATGGAACTGGGGACGGTGTACGCCCGACTCGGCAGCGAGGTGGTGGTGGCCGAGGCGTTGCCCACCGTCCTGGCCGGCGCCGACCAGGATCTCACCCGACCCGTCCTGCAGGCCGCCAAGAAGGCGTTCAAGGAAGTCCGGACCGGCGCGAAGGTGCTGAAGATGGCCACTGCGGGCAAACAGATCGAGGTGGTGACCGAATACCAGGGCCAGCCGCTCAAGGAACTATACGACCGCGTGCTGGTGTCCGTGGGACGTGTGCCGGCGGGGGACGACATGGGGTTGGAGAACACGAAGGTCACGCGGGACGACAAGGGTTTCGTGGTGGTGGATGCCCATCAGCGGACAGAGGACCCCAACATCTACGCCATCGGCGATATCGCCGGCGGCGTCCTGCTGGCGCACAAAGCGCACAAAGAGGCGCGCATCGCGGTGGAGAACATCGTGGGCGAAGCCGCTGCGTTCGAAAATGTTGTCATTCCCGCCGTCGTGTTCACCGATCCCGAACTGGCCTGGTGCGGCCTGACCGAGGCGGAGGCCAAGGAGAAGGGGATCCAGGTCGAAGTCGCCAAGTTCCCCTGGACGGCTTCAGGGCGGGCCCTGTCGTTTGATCGTACCGACGGCCTGACCAAGCTGATTGTCGAACCGGCCACCGAACGCCTGTTGGGGATAGGCATTGTCGGGCACGGCGCGGGCGAACTGATTGCCGAAGGGGTGGTGCTGCTGGAGATGGGAGCCACCGCCAAGGACCTCGCGCTGAGCGTTCACCCCCATCCGACACTGTCCGAAACGCTGATGGAAGCGGCGGAGATGTTCTACGGCCACGCAACGCATGCCTTGGGACGCAAGCGGGGGAAATGAGGCCTGATGCCTAAGCCCCATTCTTGGATTGAACTCCCTCCGGTCTGGGCTAGTATCGCGTCCGGTCCGGCGCTTTCGGCGCTGGAATGATTTGGTCGGGGCGTAGCGTAGCCTGGCTAGCGCGCTTGCTTGGGGTGCAAGAGGTCGCGAGTTCGAATCTCGCCGCCCCGACCATTTGCCACCTTGTCCATGTCCACATTCTCCATCAGTCCGGATCGGGCCAGCGAGCTTGCGAACCGCATGGCGGCCCTGGGGGTGCGTGAGGAGGACTTGGACGAGTCGTTTGTGCGGTCCGGCGGGCATGGGGGACAGAACGTGAACAAGGTGTCCACCTGCGTCCTGCTGGTGCATCGGCCCACCGGAATCCAGGTCAAGTGCCAGGACACCCGGCAGCAGGGCATGAACCGGTTCCTCGCCCGCACCCTGCTCCTGGACAAGATCAAGGCGGCCCGCCAAGCGCGCGCCGACGCCGCCCGGGCCGCTCGCGAGAAGGTGCGTCGTCAGAAACGCAAGCCCAGTCGCGCGGCTAAACAACGAATGCTCGCGAACAAGGCCCATCGATCCGCGAAAAAGTCCTATCGACGCCGGCCTGGGATGGAGTGAGGGCTCCCGATCTTTCTCCTTACATGACGGACATCGAGCAGGACATTCTGGACGCCTTGACCGAGCTGGACCGTGGCGTGGCGGCGATGAAGACCGCCGTGCCCAAGCCCGACCTGGTTCCGCTGTTTCAGCGGCTCCAGGCTTTCGCCAGCCAGTTGCCCTCCGAGACGCATGGCCGGCTCATCCATTACCTGGCCAACGGCAGCTATGAGAAGGCGCGACTCTGGTTGCTCGGGCGCGAGCCTGAGAACCGACGCGGTCTTTGTGGTCGCTGATTCTGCGGCACCCGATTCAGCCTGCTATGTTCGACGACACGATAGCTGCCATTGCGACACCGCTGGGAGAGGGGGGGCTGGCCGTGGTGCGGGTTTCCGGGAAGCAGGCGCTGGCGGTGGCAGATGGATGCTTTCGTCCCGCCCGGCGAGGCGTGATGCCGTCCCGGGCGGATTCCCACACGATTCTTTACGGGCACATCACCCGCGAGGGGCGGGACGTGGACGAGGTGCTGGTGGCGGTGATGCGGGCGCCGCGCACGTACACGCGGGAGGACGTGGTCGAGATCTCCTGTCATGGCGGGCTGTTGCCGGCGCGCGCGGTGATCGAGGCTGTGCTGGCGTGTGGGGCGCGGATGGCGTTGCCCGGCGAATTCACCCAGCGGGCGTTTCTGAACGGCCGGCTCGATCTGGCGCAGGCCGAGGCGGTCGCAGATCTCATCCATTCCCGCACCGACCTGGCCATGCGTGCCGCGCAGGAGCAGTTGGCCGGGAAACTTTCGCGGCGCATTCATGCGTTGCGGGACGATCTCCTGGGCATCCTGGCGCATGTGGAGGCGCACATTGATTTTCCCGACGAAGACATCGCTCCTGACACGCGCGGGCAGTTGCTGGAACGTCTGAGCCGGGGTCTGGATTTCATGGACGAACTACTCCGCACCGCGACCGAAGGCCGCATCTTGAGGCGGGGGGTGCGGGCGGCAATTGTTGGGCGTCCCAACGCCGGCAAGTCGAGCCTGCTCAACCAGCTTCTGGGCCACGATCGCGCCATTGTGTCGCAGACGCCCGGAACCACGCGGGATACGATCGAGGAGACGGCCAACATCCGGGGCGTGCCGGTCGTGTTCATCGACACCGCCGGGCTGCGGGAGGCGCGGGACGACATCGAGCAGGAGGGGGTGCGTCGCAGCCGCGAAGCCTTGGATCGCGCCGAAATCCTGCTGCATGTGCTCGATGGTTCCGAGCCGCTCACGGCGGTGGACGAGAGTTTCCTGTCCGAGTTTGCCGCCAAACCGCACGTGCTGGTGATCAACAAGGCCGACCTGACCGTTCAACTGAGACTGCCGCCCGAGCGTCAGGCCCGGTCGGTCCGTGTTTCCTGCCTGAGCGGGGAGGGGATCGAGGCCCTCAAGGACCAGGTCCGGGATCTGGTCTGGGCCGGCCAGGTCAAGGCCGAGATGATCGAGGTGATGATCAATGCGCGGCACCAGGACGCGCTTAATCGGGCCCGGGCGGCGGCGGTGCAGACCATTGCAGCGTTGCGGGCGGATGAGCCCCTGGACCTGGTGGCTGTGGATCTGCATGCGGCGGTGAACGCGGTGGGGGAGGTGGTCGGCAAGACCACCACCGAAGATCTGTTGGATTCGATCTTCAGCCAGTTCTGTATTGGCAAGTGATCGGTGCCACCCGGGCGGAACTCCACCACACGTTCCCGGCCAGGTTCGCCCCATCAGGCGGTTCCAACTGACAAACGCCCCGCCCGCAGCGTGAACTGGGGTCGCGTCTTCACATTTTCCAATTGTGAGGTTACGGCGCGGGGCGAACCTTCCGAGGCCGGCCTGGAAAAGGATGCCAATGTAACATGTGAACATCCCAGCCTCGCCAGTCTCAACGCCGTGTTGACTTCTTTGCGATCGGTTCGCGGCAGGATAAGCGCGGTCGCTGGAAGCGAGCCTTGGCTTCAGCCTGACAGGTGGTCCCAAACCGCCTCGACCCGGTTCTCAGGCGGTCCCGGGGCGGTTGAGCAGCGTCTCGACCTCGCGACAGCCCGAAATCAGGTCGCGTATCGCTTCAGTGTTGCCCGGGACCCTTTGGCGAAATCCTTTCACGGAAAATGACAAAGCTCGCCAACCGCGTGGGCTGACGGGCTTGGGGCTGGGAAACGGGGCGGCGATTACCTTCGCCTTCTGGCCATCACCAGCGCCAGCGAGCCGAGATCCTTTGGACGCTCGAAGATCGGCTACCGAGCCTTGTTCCGCTGATCATGCGGTACGGTTACGGTGACCGACGCCGGTTCTGATTCGTTTCCAGACTCGTCCGTGGCGCGGAGCCACAGAGTGTAAGTGCGACTGTCGGCGTCTCCCAGCCGTGCGGCCCGAAGCCTTACGGTTTGATCGTTTTCCGCAAATTCGAAGTCGTCTGCGCAGAGCGGTTCGTCGGCCTCGACCTTGAAAACCTCCCAGGTCGCTTGCCCGCAGCCATCAGCAACAATGGCACTGACATGAACCTCGACCAACTTGTTGTTGGGAGGCCAGAGAATATTCGGCGTGGCGCCTAGGGCGGAGATTGTCGGTGGTTGTGTGTCCAGCACAATGACGAGGCTCTCGCACTCCACGGCAGGGTTGACACCATCCGAGACCGCAACACCCACAGTGTTGGTCCCGAGTGACAGATCTTCAATTGTCAGGGTCAGGGTCTCGGGTCCGCTTGGCCCTGGAGTCACAGCATTGGTCTGAATCAGCATTCCGTTGACCGCCCACACCGCTACCAGCGCATCGCCGTCCGGATCGGATACCTCTATGGCTACCGAAGCTGGCTCTCCGCACTCGCCAAAGTTGTCTTGCAGACACACCAAGACGGGTAACGCATTTGTGGGTTCGGGAATAACACTGGCGACACGAAACCCGACAGTGCTGCCCTCGTTCGCCGGGCCGAGGGAGGACCGGTCCGCACAGGCCAGGTGGTTCTTGGACAAATACCAAGACCCACCGCGGAACCCGCGATCCTCGGAAGCGTTATCGTTAGCTCCATCCCAAGCGCTTTCGTTCCATTCCCAAACGTTGCCGCCCTGCCCATAGGTCCCATACGCGCTGCCACTGCTCCCGGCATTGGCAATTGCGTTGGGCTGGCGTTGTTTGTAGCCATCCCAAAACACCGCCTGGTAGTTTGGGTCCCCACGAAAGTTGATTCCGTCGGGAACCGCATTGCCGCCGGTCGGATAATCCCAGTAATTGGCCGTCACCCCGTCATTCTGGTGATACGCCGCCTTGTACCATTCGTCCTCGCTGGGCAGGAAATAGTATGCGTCCTTGTGCCGGTACGGGTTGGTCCCGCTGCGAACCCCGGTACTCGCCTGCTCTGAAGGGCCCCAGAGGTTCATGCTCCACCCGCCGCTGTAGGCTATGTTGTAGGCCGCGCTATACCCCTGGCTGGTGTTCAGCCAGTTCACAAACGCCGCCGCCTCATACCAGCTCATGCTGGCTGCCGGCTGGTTGCCCGACCACGCGCCCGCCACGACGTTAACCATGCCAAGGTTGGCCGCCTTGGTGATCATGATCTGGCTGATTTCGTAGGTAGCCATCCGGTAATTGTAAGCCACCCCGCCGTAGGGTGAACTGTAGATGCCGCCGCCCGCCCCCAGATCATTTCCGTTGCCCGCGTTGCCCACGTTGACGAAATCAATGACGAACTGGTGGGGGCCGCTACCGAACGTGTCGGCGTGGAGTGGAAGTGCAAGAAGACCGCTGATGAGGCCGAGGGACAATCCAACTGAGTAACTCCTCATAACCGATTCCCCTTTTTTTGTTTGGTTTACTGCTCGGGGATGCTTATCAGAAATGGCCTGAAAGCCAAGCCGAAGTTAGTCGCTTTTTCATAATTGGCGCCCAAGAAAACGGCCCCCCGGTCGCCCGAGGGGCCTTGAGTTCCTTGAGGCTGGACGGGAGCCGGCCGCTGGTCTCGGCGTCCGCCGCGGGCTTCTCGACCTTCGGCGCGGCCAGGAGCTTGCCGTTGGTGGTGGTGGGCGATCAAGGGGCTGGATTTGAGTTTGGTTCCGGGCTGACGTTCGGTAAATTCCTGCCCGCACAATGCAACGAGCGTTTGATTCGGTGGAAGCGGTTCTGAAGGACTTGCGCCGGGGGCGGATGGTGATCGTGGTGGATGACGCGGATCGGGAGAACGAGGGGGATCTGATCATGGCCGCGCAATACGCCACGCCCCGGGCGGTCAATTTCATGGCCAAACACGGTCGCGGCCTGATCTGTGTGCCGACGACCGGCGAGCGGCTCCAGCAGTTGGGCATCGAACAGATGGTGCGGCAGAACCGGGACGCGTTCCGGACGGATTTCCAGGTGACGGTGGATGCGGCCAAGGGAATCACCACCGGCATCAGCGCCGCCGACCGCGCGAGCACGATCCAGGTGATGGCTTCGCCGACCGCGCTTCCGGACGACCTGGTCCAGCCGGGGCATATTTTCCCGTTGCGAGCCAAGGTGGGGGGGGTGTTGCAGCGGGCCGGGCACACCGAAGCGGCGGTGGACCTGGTCACCCAGGCGGGCTGCCGTCCGGTGGCCGTGATCTGCGAGATCATGAACGATGACGGGACCATGGCCCGGCTGCCCCAGCTTCAGCGCTTCGCCAGGCGGCATCGGCTCAAGATGTGCACGATTGCCGAGATTATTCTTTACCGCCGCCAGCGTGAGCGGTTGGTCGAGCGTGTGGAAACCGTCAAACTGCCCACCGAGCATGGCCTGTTCGACCTGGTCCTCTACCGTTCGACGCTCGACGGACAACATCACCTGGCGCTGGTGCATGGCGACATTGCCGGCAAGAAGAACGTGCTGGTGCGGGTGCACAGCGAGTGTTTGACCGGGGATGTGTTCGGGTCGCAGCGTTGCGATTGCGGCCCGCAGTTGCATCAGGCGATGCGGCAGGTGGTGCAGGCGGGCTGTGGCGTGGTGCTTTATATGCGGCAGGAGGGCCGGGGCATCGGTCTGCCGGCCAAGATCCAGGCTTACAAACTCCAGGAAGAGGGTCTGGACACCGTCGAGGCCAATCAACGGCTCGGCTTCAAGATGGATCTGCGCGAATACGGGCTGGGAGCCCAGATGCTCGCCGATCTCGGCCTGAAAACCATCCGGCTCCTCACCAACAACCCCCGCAAAATCGTGGGCCTGAGCGGGTACGGGCTAAAGGTCGTCGAGCAGGTGCCGATCAAGGTGAGCCCAAATCCGCACAACCAACGCTACCTCGAGACGAAGCGCCGGAAGATGGGACACCTCATTTGATTGCAGAAGGCAGAGGGCAGATTGTTGGATCCGAACGAACGAACATGCTGAAAAAAGTCAAAGCGCGGGGCAGGGGATCAAGGGGCGGGCGGATTGCCGTGGTGGCGTCGCGGTATAATGCGCGGTACGTGGACGCCATGGTGCGGGTAGCACTTGCGGAGTTGCGTCGGGCGGGGGCGTCGGTCCGGGTGGTGCGGGTGCCGGGTGCCTACGAGATCCCGGTGGTGGCAGCCCGGTTGGCGCGGCAGATCCCCGCCTTCGACGCCATCGTGTGTCTGGGCGTGATTTTCCAGGGGGAGACCGCCCACGCCCAGCACATCGGGGACGCGGTGAACCACGCCCTGATGCGATTGCAGGTCGAGCGGGAGATCCCGGTCATCCACTGTGTGCAACTGTTTGGCAATGAGGGCCAGGCCCGGGTGCGGTGCCTGGGACGCGCGCACAATCGGGGGCGGGAGGCGGCGCAGACCGCCTTGGCGATGGCGGCGGTGATGCGCGAGATCTAGACCCAACTTCGCGCTCTGGACGCCGGGTCCGCGCCCTGGTTCCAGCTTGAGAAGCGCTTGCTCCGATGGAGGTTTGCAGCCTGGGGTATTCTTGTTCCCTACGGAACACGGAATCCGCCGGCACGAAAGGGCGGGCTCCCGCCAGAGAGGGGTTGTCCTAACTTTCTTCATTAGAATATCAAACAGTTACCCCGGGGCTCTTGCCCTTGGGCGGGGGCTGTGTAAATTCGTTGCGTTTCTTAACAACCAAATTTGCAAAGATCATGACCACCAAAACCATCGTTGTCGTTGCCGCTGTCAGTCTGCTGGCCTTCGGGGCTGTGGCCGGCGACATCACCGGGAAAATCACGCTCAAGGGCACGCCGCCGCCCGAGAAGCCCATCGCGCCGCTCAAGGGTGATCCGAACTGCGGGAAGCTGGTGGCCGAGGCGCCGATGACCACGTTCTATGTGGTGGACGCCAGCGGCGGGCTGGCGGACACGGTGGTCCTGCTGAAGGGGGTCGAGGGCAAGTCCACCGGCGCCTCCGCCCCCGCGCAGGTGATCGACCAGAAAGGGTGCCTTTATGTTCCCAACATTGTCGCGGTGCAGACTGGCCAGAAGATCATCGTGAAGAACTCGGATCCGGTGTTGCACAATGTGCATGCCACGCCCACGGTGGCCGGCAACGAGGAGAAGAACCTGGCGCAGATGCCGGGCGGGGCGGACCTCGAGTTGAGTTTTGCCAAGCCGGAGGATTTCCTGCGGTTCAAGTGCGACGTGCATCCCTGGATGTTCAGCTGGGTCACGGTGGTGGATCATCCCTACTTCGCGCTGTCCGGCAAGGATGGCACCTTCAAGATCGCCAACGTGCCCCCCGGCAAGTACACCCTCGTGGCCAAACATCGGAAGGCTGGTGAAGCCAGCCAGGAGATCGAAGTCACGGATGCCGGCGCCACCGCGAACCTCACCCTCGAACTGAAATAGTCCGGGCGTGGGAACCGGCGACGCAGCGAACGATGCCTGCGTGCCGGTTTTCGGCTGCTGACTTTGCTCCCCGGACCGTTGCTTGACCCTGACGCCTTCCAGACGAGCCCTCCACGCATTTGCCGTGGCCACGGCCTTATGCACCCTGGGCCTCATTGCCGTCGGGGGGCTGGTGACCAGTCACGGGGTGGGGATGTCGGTGCCGGATTGGCCCACGAGTTACGGTTACAACATGTTTGCCCTGCCGGTTTCGATGTGGCTGACCGGCGGGGTTTTTCACGAACACACCCACCGGCTCTGGGCCACGCTGGTCGGGGTGTTGGTGGTGGCGCTGACGCGGTGGGTGGGCGGACGCCCGGCGCGGCGGTCGCTGGCGATCATCGGGGTGGGGGAGCTGGCCGGCGGACAACTGCTGCTGCTTCTGGGACCGGACTGGAAGGGCGCGGGTCATTTCCTGTCCGGTATTGGCGGCGTGGTGTTGCTGGCGGCGGTGGTGTGGGTGCGCAACGCGCCCTCGCAGGCCCCGCTGCCCAAGCTGGCTTGGACGGCGTTCTGGCTGGTGCAGGTTCAGGGGTTGCTGGGCGGATTGCGCGTGGTGCTCGATGCCCAGGTGTTTGCGGGCACGCGGTTGGGGGTGTGGTTGGGCGTGTTGCACGGCTGCCTCGCCCAGGCGTTCCTCGTCTTGACGGCGTTGATCGCGCTGTTGACCAGCCGTGGCTGGACAAGTGGTGACTGGGCTGCCTGCCTCAAGCCGGTCGGCGGGCGTTTGTTCAACGGCCTGATCCTCACCACCGGCCTGATCGGGCTCCAGTTGGTTTTGGGGGCGACCATGCGGCATCAGCACGCCGGCCTGGCGATCCCGGATTTCCCCCTGGCTTACGGACGGGTCTGGCCGGACCTGAGTGCGGAGGCGGTGGCGCGCTACAATCAGCAGCGCATCGAGACCCTGGCCGCCAACCCCATCACTGGGGTCCAGGTGGCCTTGCAGATGGCGCATCGGATCCTGGCGGTCGCCATCGTCGGGTCTGTGGTTTGGTGTGGGGTGCGGGTGCGGGCCGCCTTGCCTCAAGGACACGCATTGCGGCGGCTGGCCGGGCTGTGGGTGGGTTTGATCGCCGTGCAGTTCGGGTTGGGCGCCTGGACGATCTGGTCCAACAAGGCGGCCGATATCGCCTCGTTGCACGTGGTGTGCGGCGCGCTTTCTTTGGTGACGGGCGGACTGCTCTGTGCAATTTCCGCCCGCTTGCGCCAGGTCGCCGCGTCCCAACCCGAGGCGGCGGCAACGCCATTGACCCACGGACTGAGGCCGAACGAAGCAGGCCTGATGGCACATCGATGAAGGCCGCAGCCGAAATCACCCCGACAACCCTGGCTCCCACCAAGAGCCGGCTCGCGGTGTTCAGCGAGCTGGTCAAGGCGCGCCTGACCCTGCTGGTGTTGCTGACGGCTGCCGTTGGCTTCTATCTGGGATCCTCGCCCGGACTGAACCTGCCCTTGCTGATCCACGCGCTGGCGGGGACCGGGTTGCTGGCCGCCGGGGCGGCGGCCTTAAACCAGTTCCTGGAGCGGGACTTCGATGCCCGAATGCGGCGGACGCAGGATCGTCCGCTGCCGTCCGGACGCATGCAACCCGAGACGGTGCTCTTGTTCGGCGGCGCGTGCGGGTTGTCCGGCCTGGTTTACCTGGCCCTGGCTGTCAATCTCCTCACCAGCCTGCTCGGCGCGGTGACGCTGGTGAGTTACCTGTTCATTTACACGCCGCTGAAGAGGATCACCTGGCTCAACACCATTGTCGGAGCCGTGCCTGGCGGACTGCCGCCGCTGATGGGCTGGACGGCGGCGCGGGGAGAGCTCGCTTTGGAAGGCTGGGCGCTGTTTGGCTTGCTGGCGTTCTGGCAGGTACCCCATTTCATGGCCATCGCGTGGCTGTATCGTGAGGAGTATTCCAAGGCGGGATTTGTCATGCTGCCCGCAGTGGACCCGGACGGCAGCCGCACCGGGTGGCAGGCCATCAGCCACGCGGCGGCTCTTTTGGCGGTGAGTGTGTTGCCGTTTGCCTTGGGGTTGGTGGGTGTTTTCTACCTGGGCTGCACGCTCCTGCTGGGGGCCGGGTTCCTGGCCTGCGCGGTGGTCTTCCGCCGCCAACTCCATGCTCGCAGCGCCCGACGCCTCTTCCTGGCGTCCATCCTTTACCTGCCGTTGAATCTCATCATGCTGGTGCTCGACAAAGCCGGCTGAGGCGCAAATCCCGTTGACAGATCTTCATGCAAAACGTCATCGTCCAAACCCATGTTGGCCGCCCGAGGGCAAGAAAAGCCCGGACGCGTCGAGCCAGCCACTCTTGATCATGCAGACGGCCATCCAGTCCATGCCCCACGGCGCGGCGCACGCCGAGCCCCACGCCGAGCCGGGGTTCTTGCGCCAGTATGTCTTCTCGACCGACCACAAGGTCGTGGGGATTCAATACGGTCTGACCGCCTTGATTTTCCTGCTCTTTGGTTTTTTCCTGATGCTGACCATGCGCTGGCAGATCGCGCATCCGGGCCAGCCGGTTCCCGTGGTGGGACCGCTGCTGGAGGCGGTGTTGGGGCAGGTGGCGAAGGGTGGGATGATGTCGCCGGATCTTTACAACTCGTTTGGGGCGATGCACGGGACGATCATGGTGTTCCTGGCCATCGTGCCGTTGGCGGTGGGCGCGTTTGGCAATTACCTGGTCCCGCTGCAGATCGGGGCCATCGACATGGCTTTTCCGCGGCTGAACATGACCAGCTACCAGTTCTACTTTCTTGGTGGCATCATCATGTTCGCCAGTTTCTTCATTCCCGGCGGGGCGGCCCAGGCGGGTTGGACGTCCTATCCGCCGCTGGCCAACGCCATCCCCACGGACGGTCAGACCTTCTGGTTGCTGGGGATGGTGTTCCTGATCACGTCCTCGCTGCTGGGGTCCGTGAACATCATTGCGACGATCATCCAGTTGCGTGCGCCGGGAATGACCTGGATGCGGCTGCCCTTTTTCGTCTGGGCGCAGTTTGTGGCCTCGTTTCTCCTGCTTCTGGCTTTCCCACCGCTGGAGGCGGCGGGGGTGATGCAGTTGATGGACAAGGTGGCGGGGACCAGTTTCTTTCTGCCGACGGGTTTGGCGGTGGGTGGCGCGGTGGGGCAGGCGAGCGGCGGGGGCAGTCCTTTGTTGTGGCAGCACCTCTTCTGGTTCCTGGCGCATCCCGAGGTTTACGTGTTGATCCTGCCGGCGCTGGGGATCATCGCGGAGATCATTGCCAACAACACGCGCAAGCCGCTGTGGGGCTACAAGACGCTGGTGTATGCGGCGTTGGCGCTCGGCTTCATCTCTTTCATCGTCTGGGCGCACCACATGTATCTGACAGGCATGGGGACGACCATCGCCACGTTCTTCCAGACGACGACCATGCTGATCTCGGTTCCGTCCGTGATCATCCTCACCTGCCTGCTGATTTCGCTCTGGGGCGGTTCGATTCGGTTCAACACCCCGATGTTGTTTGCGTCGGCTTTCCTGCCGATGTTTGGCATCGGGGGGCTGACGGGGCTGCCGCTGGGATTCAGCTACAGCGACATTCATCTGCACGACACCTACTATGTCATTGGCCACTTCCATTACGTGGTGGCGCCGGGAACGATCTTTGCCTTGTTTGCCGGCATTTACTTCTGGTTCCCGAAGGTGACCGGGCGGGTGATGAACGAGTTCTGGGGCCGGGTGCACTTCTGGGGCTCGCTGATCTTCATGAACGTGGTGTTCATGCCCATGTTCGTGCAGGGGTTGAGCGGCATGCTGCGCCGGATGTCGGATGGCGGTGCCACCTACGCCCTGCGACCGGACGTGCATGAGTTGAACCGGGTCATCCTGTGGGGGGCGGTCTGCCTGGCCCTGGCGCAGATTCCGTTCATCATCAACTTTTTCTACAGCATCGCCCGCGGTCCCCGGGTCACGTCGGACAACCCGTGGAACGCCACCACGCTCGAATGGCAGACGCCCACGCCGCCGGGGCACGGGAATTTCGACAAACCCATTCAGGTGTATCGGGGCCCCTACGAGTACAGCGTCCCCGGGGCGTCCAAGGATTTCACCCCGCAGAACGAACTTCCGGCCAAGGCCTAGACATGGAGATTCCCTACACGGTCAAAGCGCGCCCGGACACCGGGCTTTACAACGCCAAGGTCGGTCTGTGGCTGTTCCTGGCGTCCGAGGTCATGCTGTTTGGCGGGTTGTTTTCCTCGTACGTGCTCTTGCGGGTGGGGGCGCCGGGCGGACTCTGGCCGCGTGGCTGGCTCAACATTCCGCTGGGCACACTCAACACCATCCTGCTGATCAGCTCGAGCATCACCATCACCTTTGCGTGGGCGGCCCTGAAGTCCAACCAGTTCGGTCGCTTCAAGGTTTTCCTTGGCACCACCCTCTTGCTGGCGATCACCTTCCTGGGGATCAAGTCGTTCGAATACCGCGACAAGCTCTCGCATTACCAGGTCACCCTGAACAGCGGCCAGGTGGTGGACGGGCATCTGGTCGAGCGCACGGCGGACCATCTGGTCCTGCACGGGGTCGAGGCGGACAGTCCGAAGGCGTTCCTGGACCGGCGCAGCCGGGAATTCAGGCAGCTTCAGCACGAGGAATTCAAGCTGGCCACGGCGGAGGTGAAGAAGGTGGAGGCTTACAAGCCGCGGATGAACACCTACCTGGCGTTGTATTGGACCATGACCGGGCTGCACGCGTTGCACCTGGTGGGGGGGATTCTCGTCATGGGCTACTTCTGGGGGCCGGGCAGCCGGATGTGGCACACGGCACCCGAGCATTTCACCAACCGGATCGAGATTGCCGGGCTCTACTGGCATTTCGTGGACTTGGTCTGGGTTTTCCTGTTCCCTGTTCTGTACTTGCTCTGATTTATGAGTGGACATTCACCCGGCAACGCGCCGGTGCAAATTCGAAAGTATTTGGCCATTTTCGGCTTGATGCTGCTGGCCACGCTGATGACGGCGGGGGCGTCGTACATTCCCTTCGGCAACCGGTCCATTAACGTCATCGTCGCCCTGTGCATTGCAGGGTTCCAGGCCTTTCTGGTGCTGGGGCACATGATGCACCTGTTGTCCGAGAAGAAGATGATTTATGGGGTGCTGGCCTTCACCGCCATCTTCCTGGTTTGCATGTTTGCTCTGACCATCCTGGCCCACCACGACCTGCCGGGAGCCACCGCGGATTGAGCCATGTCCTTGAAAGCCTTTCACGTCCTGTTCATCACGATCTCCAGCGCCATGGCGTTCGGCTGCGGTGTGTGGGGGATCAGGAACCACCTTTCGCCCGTGCCCGGGCCGTTCGACCTTTGGCTGGGTGTGGGGGGGCTTCTGGCCGGCGTCGGCCTGATCGTTTACGAGATCCGCTTCCTGAAGAAAACCAAAGGGCAAAGCTACCTGTGAAAAGAACAGCCACAAACCTGCTTCGTCTGCGCCTTCCGCTGGCCGTGTTCGCCAGCGTGGCCACCCCGGCGATGGCCTGCACCGCCTGTTTCGGACAGTCGGACTCCGAAATGGCCCAGGGCATGAACTGGGGCATCTACACCCTGCTGGGGGTGATCGGGGTGGTGCTGGTGTGCATCGCCTCCACCTTCGTGGTGGTGGGCCGGCGTTTCAGCCGGAACTCGATCCCTTCAAACCCCGTCTCCAAACCATGAACAAACTGCTTGGACTTCCGGAAGTGGCCTCCGCGCACGGCCACAAAGTGGACAACTTCATCGGCTACGTTCACTGGCTGATGATCGTGCTGTTTGTCGGCTGGCTGTGCTACTTCCTGTACACCCTCTACCGGTTCCGCCAGTCGAAGTCGCCCCAGGCCAACTACGCGGGCGTGCGCAGCCACTTCTCCAACTACCTTGAAGTGGGGGTGGCCGGAGTCGAAGCCCTGCTGCTGGTCTGCCTGGCGGTGCCGCTCTGGGGCGAGGTGGTCGGGAAGTTTCCCCAAGCCGAGGAGGCCACGGTGGTGCAGGTGGTGGGACAACAGTTCGCCTGGAATTTCCGGTACGCGGGTCCGGATGGGAAGTTCGGACGGCAGGACATGGCGTGGGTGCGGGACAACAATCTTTTTGGCGTGGACCCGAATGACCCGAACGGCAAGGACGACGTGCAGGTGTTGAATGAATTCCATGTGCCCGTCAACAAGCCGGTCATTACCCAGATCAGTTCCAAGGACGTCATTCACTCCTTCCGGATTGTGGCCATGCGGTCCACGCAGGACGCGATTCCCGGCATGCGGATTCCGATGTGGTTCGAGCCGACCCAGACGGGTCGCTACCAGGTGTATTGCGCCCAGCTCTGCGGCAACGGTCATGCCCAGATGTCGGGCGGTCGGCTGGTGGTGGACACGCCGGAGGATTACGCCGCCTGGCTCGCGTCCCACAGCGGCGCCTCGATGAGCTTTGAATAGGCCGGACCGCGCCCGGTTCCAGGGCGTCCTGATCGGCTCAGGGTGCAAGCCAGACGGCCCTGTTCTGCCGGGATCGCGACGAGGCGTGCCGGGTTGGAACCTCCTCGAAGCCCCCAAACGCGCGGGGCGTGCCGCCGACTGAACCCGGGGTGTTGGATCCAGTCAACGGATGCAACCGGGTGCATCTTGGCACTGTCCACGAGGCCAAATTGGCGGGAGCGCGGCGTTTACGCCGCTTCACCGTCCGCCCGCCCACCAGCCAGTAGTTTCGTCTTGATGCGCTCGAACCCTGAAGCGGCCTGAAGGCCGCGCGCCGGGACAGTGTCAAGATGCACCCGATGCAACCGGGCGCCCGGCATTTTGGTTTCCAAACCCTCGGGCGGCTGTTACTGTCCGTCCATGCCATTCAGCCAGTTAGGCTTGTCCAGCAAGGTTCTCGACGGGGTCAAGGCCATGGGATACGTGGATCCGACCCCCATTCAACTGCGTGCCATTCCGTTGATCCTCGGGGGAAAGGATGTGATTGGCAGCGCCCAGACGGGCACGGGCAAGACGGCGGCGTTTGCGCTGCCCATTCTGACCCGGCTGGACACTCCGCAGAAGGAACCGCGCGCTTTGATCCTGGAGCCCACCCGGGAGCTGGCGTCGCAGGTGGAGACCGCCTTCCGCGATCATGCGCGGTTCACCAACCTGCGCGTGGCCGCGTTCTACGGCGGGGTGGGATATGGACGGCAGATGGAGGCGTTGCAGAAGGGGGTGGACGTCATTGTGGCCACACCCGGCCGCCTGCTCGATCACCTGCAACAGCGCAACTGCCGTCTGGGCGCCGTCCAGTTTCTGGTGCTCGACGAAGCCGATCGCATGCTGGACATGGGCTTCCTGCCGGACGTGCGCCGGATCCTTGACCAATGCCCGAAGAAGCGTCACACGGCGCTCTTCTCCGCCACCATTCCGCCCGAGATCGAAACGCTGATCCAGTGGGCGATGCATCAGCCCGAGACCATCGAGATCGGCGCGCGCCGTTCCCCGGCGGAAACCGTCAAGCACGTCATCTATCCGGTGGCCGATTCGCAGAAGAGCGACCTGTTGCTCGCGTTGCTGGAGCGGGTCAACTGGGATTCAGCCATCACGTTTTGCCGCACGAAGCACGGGGCCGATTCGGTGGCGCGCCTGCTCAAGAAGAACAATCACGCCGTGGCCGTGCTGCATTCCAACCGCACCCAGCGGGAGCGGGAGGAGGCGCTGCGCGGGTTCCGGGACGGCAAGTACGAAGTGCTGGTGGCGACCGATATCGCGGCGCGCGGGCTGGATATCGCCGATGTGAGCCACGTGATCAACTATGACGTGCCGCAGCATCCGGAGGATTACATTCATCGCATTGGCCGGACCGGACGGGCGGAGGCGCGCGGCGACGCGTTCACGCTGATGGTGGCCGAGGATGCGCCGCATGTTTACGCCATCGAACGGTTCATCAGCCAGAAGATCGCCCGGGAAAAGCTCGAGGGTTTTGACTACCGCTACACGGCCCTGTTCGACGCGGACAAACGTGGGGGGGGCGGTCATCCGGGCAAGGCGACGGCGGTGCGGGTTCGGGGCGGGTATGTGTTCGCACCCGGCGGCGGGCGGGGGGGGCGGCGGAGAAGACGTTGAAGTCTGTTGATGAACCACGCCGCCGGGCCACGTCCACCCTGGGCGGGTCGGGCTGCGTTCCGGTCATCGAATATCAACCGCAGCCGCCGTCCGTCCGTCGGCGCATGATCGCGAACTGGACGTCGCCCTCAGCCATTCGGGCGCGCTTGCGCTCTCGGAGCAGGAGATCAGCGCGGACTTACCTGTCTGCGTGCCCCGCACAGGCAGGCGTCCACGGCTGCGAAGTTCAGGGGTCGCAGCTGCGAATGGCTTGTCAGGGACGAAGGATTTGATACGTCTTGCCGATGCGCGTCGCCTACTACGCAGCCACCCTGTTGGAGATTGGCGGGGGATTGGAGAAGTATTTCATCGAGACGGCCCGGGACCTGTCGGAGCTCGACGGGGTGCAGGTGGACATCTTCACGATGGATGACGCCTTCAACCTGCGTTACAACCGGATGCACGATTTCTATTTCGGGCGGAAGTTCGAGAAGCACCTGCTTTACCGGGAATCCTACGAGTCCATCACCGCCAAGCTGGGCAAGGCGCGCTACCTCAAGAACCGGAACTATGCCGAACTCCGCCAGCGGCTGCAGGACTACGATGTTCTTTACGCGCGGAACGAGTTCACGGAACCCTTCCTGATCAAGTTCGGCATGGGGTATCGGCGGGTGCCGCCCGTCATCTTCGGCTGTCACATTCCGCACCTGTATCTCCGGGCGAACAGTTTCCATGCACGTCTGCACAACGTGCTTTACACCTCCCTGCTCTACACCTGGGCCGCCCGGGGCGTCACCGGCTTCCACGTCATCAACAATTTCTCGAAGGAGGTTTACCGGAAACAATTTCCGCGCGCCCAGATCGCGCGGATCTACTACCCGTTCGATGCCGCCGGGTTCGCCGCCAAGGCCGACCGGTTTCTGTTCCAGGGCGAATTTGCGCCCCACCGGTTCAACATCCTGTGGGCTGGACGCCTGACCCAGCAGAAGGGTGTGCAGGAACTGGTCGAACTGATCGATCGCATCAACCCCAGGCACCAGGACCGGGTTGCCTGGCAAATCTGCGGCGATGGCGACCTGCGCCCCCTGGTCCTGGCCTGCCGGGATCGGTGGAAGAACGTGACCTATTGGGGCCATGTGGAAAACACCAGCATGGCGTCCGCCTATCGCAAGGCCGACCTGTTCATCAGCACCAGCGGCTGGGAAGGCTACCCCTACAATGTGCAGGAAGCGCTGGCGCTGGGGCGTCCGACCGTCGCCTTTGATATCCCGGGCTGCAACGACCTGGTGGACAACGGACAGAACGGATACGTGGTGAAGTCGGTCGAGGAATTCCAGGAGCGGTTACAGGCCTTGATCGGCGGGGCGAAGCTGCACCCCGACATCGCTGCCTACAGTCGGTCCCGCAACGATCCGGCGGGCATTCTGAAGGAAATGGCCGCCTTCTTCGAGTCCTGCGCCGGGGACCGTCCGCGCAAGAAACTCCCTGTGTGACTCCTTGGATCTTTCTCCGCGTCTTGCTCCGGATGCAAGGCCTCAGCCAGGTTGGAGCCTGAATCGGTCAAGACCGGGAGAACGAGAGCGGAAAGGAGGCGCCTCGACCATCGACAGGACGCTCGGTGGGGGTGCGGGCTCTCGAGTCGCCACCCGGAACGCTGCGCGCCTTGCGTGACGGAATTTGGGCTTCCCAAGCGGAGCCGGATTCACCAGAGTTCGCCCCGGTGTACTCGGCGCCACCAACCCTATGATCTCCATACGCTCGTTCATCCGTTACACCGCCTTGGGCCGGATTCTGATGATCCCGGTCCGGTTTCTGCGGTTTGGGGTTCCCCGGCTGGCGCAGGAGCTGGGGTATTTCCTGCGTTGGTCTTGTGCGTCGAAGGAATACTACAACTGGACCTACGACCTCACCCCGCTGAACCGGGACTATCTGGCCAGCTACATCGCCGTGGTCACCGGCCATGAGGTCGCCACCATCGAGGGTTACATCCGCGAGCTGGAGAATGACGCGGAGTTGCGCCAACGACTGCGGCAGCAAACGTTGTCCAGTCCGGACCGTCACAGTTGCGACGCGGAACCGCGCTACGGCAAGCGCCTGGGTTGGTACGCGCTGGTGCGGGCCACCAAGCCGCGCGTGATCCTCGAAACCGGCGTCGATCGCGGCCTCGGCACGGCGGTCATGGCCGCGGCGCTCTACCGAAACCAGCGCGAAGGCTATCCCGGACTGGTGTTTGCCACGGACATCGTTCGCGATTGCGGCCACCTGCTGGTCGAGCCTTACCGTCAATGCTGCCGCCTGCTCATCGGGGATTCGATTGAATCCATCCGCAAGTTTGACCAGCCGGTGGACATCTTCCTCCACGACAGTCTGCACACCCCGGAATACGAGTGGGGGGAGTTCCTGGCGGTGGAACCGCGCCTGCACGAAGCCTCCCTGGTGATGAGCGACAATTCGTTGATGACCACCAAGCTGCGTGAGTTCGCCCAACGGCGCGGCTTGGAGTTCCTCTATTTCCAGGACCAGCCCAAGGACCATTGGTGGCCCGGGGATGGCATCGGCACGGCGTTCCGGCTGGGCACGAAGGCGTTCTTTGCCGGGGCCAAGTCCAACCACCCTGGTTAAGACCGTGCCTGCCCTGCCTGATTACCACATGCACACCCCGCTGTGCCGGCATGCCACCGGTCAGCCGCGGGAATACGCCGCGCACGCCGTGTCCCTCGGTCTGACGGAGATCGGGTTTTCCGACCACTCCCCCATGCCTCAGGATGACTTCGACGACTGGCGGATGCGACGGGACCAGTTGGACGCCTACGTTGAATCCGTCCAGGCCGCCCGGCGCGATTTCCCTCAACTGACCATCCGCCTGGCCTTGGAAGTGGACTACCTGCCGGGACAGGAGGATTGGATCCGCGACCTGGCTGCGCGGCATCCGTGGGATTACTTCATCGGCTCGGTGCATTACGTGTCCGGCGGCTGGGACATTGACAACCCCAAGAAGCTTTCCGAGTGGCGGCAGCGCGATGCGTATGCGGTCTGGGCGGAATACTTCGACTGGCTGACGCAGGCGGCGCGATCCGGGCTCTTCGAGATCATCGGACACGCCGATCTGCCCAAGAAATTCGGGTACGTGCCGGATCGGGATTGCACGTCACTGTTCAGGACGTTCCTCGAAGCCGCCGCCGGGTCCGGGTGCGCGATCGAACTCAACACCGCCGGGCTGCGGAAGGATTGCCGCGAGATCTATCCCAGCCGGCGCATTCTAGAAATGGCCAGGGAACGCGGGGTGCCGATCACGTTCGGCTCGGACGCCCACGCCCCGGCCGAGGTGGGGATGGACTTCGCCGCCGCCCTCGACCTGGCCCGGGCGGCCGGTTACACCAAATGCTGCCGTTTCGAGCAACGACAACGGCGAATCGTCCCCCTCTGAGCAAGGGTTCCTGCAGAACCCTGGCCCTGGGACGAGTCAGGAAGCCAGGGAGGCAGGAGAGGGCGAACGGCTTGCCAGCTCAAGGGAGGCTTCCCCCAGACTCGACACTCCGGTCCTTCCCTGCTTTGCTTCGCGCCGCATGAAACAGTCGATCGTCACCTTGGACATGGAAGGTGTGCTGACGCCGGAGATCTGGATTGCCGTGGCTGAGAAGACGGGCATCCCGGAATTGCGCCGCACGACGCGGGACGAGCCGGATTATGATGTGCTCATGCGCTACCGGCTCGAAATCCTGGACCGGCACAACATCAAGTTGTCCCAGATCCAGGCCGTGATCGGCTCCCTGGGCCTGAAAGAAGGGGCGCTGGATTTTCTGAATGAACTGCGGGCGCTCACGCAGGTGATCATCCTTTCGGACACGTTCGAGCAGTTCGCCTCGCCGCTGATGCGGCAACTGGGCTGGCCCACCTTGCTCTGCCACCGGCTGGTGGTGGAGAACGACCGGATCCGGAACTACCAGTTGCGCGTGCCGGACCAGAAACGCAAGGCGGTGGCTGCCTTGAAGCTGCTCAACTACAATGTCATTGCCGCGGGAGATTCCTATAATGACACCGGCATGTTGCTGGAAGCCGACGTGGGATTCCTCATCCACGCCCCGGAGAATGTGAAGCGGGACTTCCCCCAGTTCAAAGTCGCCGAAACCCTCCCGGCCCTGTTGAAACTCATCCGGGCCGAATTCTGAACCGCCGGCCCTCAAGACACGCAATTCTCAAGCGAACGACGGCATTCCGCCCGTCGCTCCACCTCCCCAGACTGCGTGCCCGAGGGCTGCTGGTTTCATTCGATCGGCCGACCGTTCGCTCCTGCTCTCACCCAGGTTTTGTGGTTTCCGGTCGCCGCTCGAAACTGTTTTGATTCTTAGCGTCCGCCGTGCCCGATCAGGGGCTCAGGCAGGACAGGGCATGGATGCACCGACCGTGCGGGTGATCATGGTCCCCTCCCCAAACCCCCGCGCGAACAACGCGGCCAGTGTCTCCAGCGCCTCCGCGGCATCGGGTCCGACCGCAGTGACCGACACGGTGGATCCGGCGGACGCCGCCAGGCAGGCGACCGACAGGATGCTCCGTGCATCGGCCTGGACGCCGCGATACTCCAGGGTAATGGTGGCCTGAAAACCGTGCGCGACCTTGACGATCTCCGCCGCGGCCCGCAGATGCAGCCCTGTTCCGTTGGTCACTCGCAGGCGCCTGGCCCCGCCGTGGACCGTCCCGGTTTCCAAAACGCTTTCACTCGCCATAATCATATTTTCGTCTCCTCTCCCCCCCCGCTGGCTTCTGCCACACTAGGCCCATGCATATCCGGGCGGCGTCTCGGATGCAATCGGGTCTGCTGCCGAACCGCCCTAGGCAATACCATTAGCTGTTGCTGACCGTTCCATGCTTCAGTGACCGCTTCCTGGCTGGCTGGCCGCCGTTGGTTGACGGGCGCGAGCAACCCGATGCCGGACGGGGCGCGGTGGCCAGGGCGGCTTCGACCGCGGCGAGCAATTGCGGCTGCGAATAGGGTTTCAGCAGCCAGTTCGCAATGCCGTGTTGCTCGAGGTGGTCGCGCGCCAGCGCTTCCAGGGACCCAAAAACGATGACGATCGGCAGGTCATGACCCGCCGCGCGCATCCGCTCCACCAGGTCGCATCCGCTCAGCCGAGGGATATCGTGATCGGTGACCAGAACATCGACGCTGGCGGAATTGATCAATTCCCAGGCGGTTTCGCCGTCCCCGGCGACCATCACCTCGTATCCCGCGGGTTCGAGGAACACGCGCATCAGATCGCCAATTGCCTGGTTATCCTCCACGCACAACACCCGCCCACCTCCGCGGCGGACGGACCGGCTCTGTCGGCGGCCAGCGGCAGCCTGCTTGCCTGCCGTTCTCCCTGCACGCCCCGCAACCGGGGTGTGTGCGCAGGTTCGGGAGCTGGTGATGCTGTGGGGTTTCGCTGCAACGGTCACGCGGACATTCTGCGCCCCCGCGCTCCGCCAAACAATGGGGCAACCGCCGCGTCACCCTTGGGCGGTTTCGATAGGCCGGCTCGGCAAAACGCTTACCCGGAACTGGCGTCAGCCTGTGGCGCCGGCTTCCGCGTAATGGACCGCGTAGCGGATGAGTTCGGGGGTGGATTTGAGTTTGAGTTTGTTGCGAAGGTTGACGCGGTGGACTTCCACGGTCTTGGGGCTCAGGTTCAACTGGCGGGCGATTTCGCGGTTGGTCTTGCCCAACCCGAGCAGTTGGAACACCTCGAACTCGCGGTCGGTGAGCACGGCCAGCGGAGAATGGCGTCCGCGCGCCCGCCCGGCAAACTCGTCCAGAAGCTGGCTGGCGACTCCCGGACTGAACGCGGTGCCACCCAGGAGCACCTGCTTGACGGCGGCCACCACCTCGGCGCCGCCGACCTTCTTCATCACGTAACCCCGGGCCCCCGCGCGCACGGCGCGCAGCGCATAGACCGACTCGTCGTGCATGGACAGCATCACCACGGGCAATTCGGGGCGGAGCGCCTTGAGATCCTTGACCAGCTCGATGCCGTTGCGTCCGGCCAGGGTGATGTCGCACAGGACCAGATCCGGCTTGGACTGCTCCGCCGCGTGCAAGGCTTCGGCGGCGTTGCCGGCCTCCGCGCACACCTCCAGCTCCGGATCGTGATTGATCCAGTTGGCGATGCCCTCGCGCATCATCGGATGGTCCTCGACGATCAGGATGCGCTGGCGGGGCCGGGGAGTGCCCGGCTGGGTCGGCAGGGGTCGAGGTTTGGATTTTGCGCTCATGAGTTTCCTCTCTCCGCAGGTGTACCGTTGGAATCCTGGTGTGTTTCTGGGGAGCAAGGTTCCACCGTGCACACCACCTCCGTGCCGCCCCCCGCCCGGCGCTGCACCACCAGGGATCCGTTGACCGCGCTGGCGCGGAACTGCATCACGTGCAGGCCCATGCCCGGCCGCCGATTCAGTGCGGGAAACCGGACATGGCCATCGTCCTGGATCCCAAGCAACAGCCGCTCGGGAGTGGCTTTCAGACGGATGCGGATTCGTTTGCACCGGGCGTGTCGCACGGCGTTGTTGACCGCCTCCTGGGCGATGCGGAAAAGGTGGGTCGCCACGGCCGGATCCTCGATCAATACCGGTTGGGGACAGAGGAACCGGCAGCTCAGTCCGTAAACCTTGCGAATGCGGAGGGCGAGCTCGTGCAGCGCCTTCATAAGGCCCTCGGGCACCGGGGGCACCGGCTGGAGGCCGCGGGCAAGGTTGCGCGTTGTCGACAGCGCTTCGTCAAGGAAGTGGGTGAGACGGCTCAACTCGGCCGCTTCGGCCACCCCTTGCCGCCTCAGTCGCACCTCCAGATCCGAGGCCAGGAAGTGGACCCCATGCAGAATCTGACCGAGCTCGTCGTGCAACTCGCGTCCCACCTGCTGCCGCTCGCGCTCGCTCACCTCCACCAACTCGCGCTCCAGGCGCTTGCGCTGGCGGATGTCATGCAGCAGGGCGACGAATCCCGGCCGCTCGCCGCGGGGAAACGGTGTCAGGATCAGCTCCAACAGGAGGAGGCTGCCGGACCGGCTGCGTCCTGACACCTCGTGCGGATGCCCTGGCACATCGTGGTTCACTGACTGCTGATGATGCGCCAGGAAACCAGCCGCGCCTCCCTTGCCAGTGACGGGCAACAGACGGGTGATGTCTTGTCCAATGATCTCGTCCGCGCGGTAGCCGAACAGTCTCAAGGCCGCCGGGTTCATGGACTCGATCCGTCCCGCCTCGTCGAGGGTGAGGATGCCATCGGCGGCGGTGTCCACAATCGCCCGGAGATGCTGTTCACCTTCGGCCAACGCACGGGTTCGATCGAGAACCTGCTGTTCCAGCGTGGCGTTGAGTTGCCGCAAGGCCGCCTCAGCCCGTCGGCGTTCGGTGATGTCGAGCCCGATCCCGCCCACGAATCGACTGCCCGATCCGTCACGAAAGGGAAACTTGGAAACCAGCCAGTAGCAGCGCGTCCCGTCCGGATTGGGCGTCTCGTCGACCAACTCGATGGCGCGATCGGCGGCCAGCACGGCCTGATCCACCTTGCGGAAGCTCCGGGCAGTCTCGCGCGGCCACAGTTCCGCATCGGCCTTCCCCCGCCAGTCCTCCAAACGCACCCCGAAACGCTTCTCAAACGTCCGGCTGAGATAGACGATCCGCCCCGCCTCGTTCTTCACCCAGGCGATGTTCGGGCTGTTGTCCATGAAGAGTCGAAAGCGTTCATTGCTCTCGCGCAGCGCCTCCTCGGCCCGCTTGCGTTCGGTGATGTCGCGGTTGGAACCTCGCGTGCCCAGAAAGCGCCCCTGGTCGTCATGGATCGCCCGGCAGACGTGGTGAATCCACCGCACCTCGCCATCCGGACGGACGATCCGATACTCCTGTTCGCAGGGTGGATGATCGGCGAGTTCAACGCGGAGATGCTCCAGACGCCTCGCGCGATCCTCCGGATGCACGATCTGCTGGAGGGTTTCCTTGGCCGGTGTGTCCAGGCTGATGCGCCGTCCCGCGATGCGCTCGGCGGAGGGCGAAAGGTAGCGGTGTCGCCCATCCGGCCCGAGCCAGAACTCCCAGTCGTAGGTGAAGTCGGCGACGATGCGGTAGCGTTGCTCGTTCGCTCGCAACACCTCCTCGAGGCGCTTCCTCTCGGTGATGTCGAGAATGATCGAGAAGAGCATCAGCCGGCCCTGAATCGTCACGGGCGACGAGAACACCTCGACCAGCCGGCCCTCCCCGTTGGCGAGCCGGTGCGGGAAAACGAATCGGTTCTGGATGCGTTCCACAGCCCGCTGACGTTCAGCCGCGATTTCCTCGGCGGGCAGTTGATTGATCTGGTCAATCCGCATGGACCGCAGGTGCCGGCGCGAGTAGCCGTAGAAGGCGGCGGCCGCGGGATTGGCGTCATTGATCGCGCCGGTGGCCGGGTCGATCAGGATCATGGCTGCGCCGGTCTCCTCGAACAGGGCACGTAACCGTTCCTCGCTCTGACGCAACGCATCCTCCGCGCGCTTCCGCTCCGTGATGTCCAAGCTGGATCCCACCAGGCCGACGACCTTCCCCTCCGGGTCGCGCAAAGGGACTTTGGTGATCAGGAGCGAGCGATGGTTGCCGTCCGGATCCACGTGCGGCTCGTCCTTGCCAACCAAGGGCCGTCCGGTCGCCAGAATGCGTTGCTCGTCCGCCCGATACTCCTCCGCTTGGCCGGGTGGATAAAAGTCGGCATCGGTCCGGCCGGTCAGGTCGTCGGGCGACCGGGCCCCCATCAATCGAGCCGTGGCCCGGTTGGCGGTGACGAACCGGTGCTGGAGATCCTTGACGAACACCGCCTCCGGCAGGTGATCGACCACGGTTCGCAGCAACGTGCGCTCTTGCTCGAGCGCCCGCTCGGCGCGCTGGCGTGCGCTGGTGTCGTTGACCATCGCCAGCCCCGCGTCCCGCCCCTCGTACTTCAGGCGACTGACCGTGGTTTCGGCGTCAAACCAGGAGCCGTCCTTGCGCTGATGCACCCCTTCCCTCACGAAGGCGGCACGCGACCCACGCGGATTGGCCAAGTCGGCCTTCAGCCGGGCCGCTTCCTGCGGCACCCACAGGTCCGGGACCGTCTTTCCCAGCAATTCCGCACGCGACCAACCATATTGACGGGCCATGGCGTCGTTCACGGCCAAGAGACGGAGGCTGTCCTCAGCGAAGACAAACATGGGGCTGGGGTTCGCCTCAAAAAGCAGGCGATACCGTTCATCGGCGCCAACCCGACCCGCCTTTGCCGGCGGCTGCAAGGCGGATGGCTGCCGTGCGCTGCCAGCCTTCCTTCCTTTGGACATGACCCCATTCAACTGCCACGCATGGACGACTGCAAGTGCGGAGTGGAATCCAGAGTGGAATCTGACCTAACCAGTCCTGGCACCCCGGACAACGCGTCAGCGTCCTGGGGTGCGGCTGAGAGCAGAGCGATCTGCCGCTTTTGGAGGCGGCGAGCTTGCAGCAGACAATCCGCGGCTCACGCAACCCTGCTCCTCCGAAAGCGGTAACTGCGCTGCGCTCCGTGACCGCACTCCACAACCTGTCGGAACCAGTGAGGCACCCTGGACAACGCGCCAGCGTTTTGGAGTGCGGCTGAGAGCAGAGCGATCTGCCGCTTTGGGAGGCGGCGAGCTTGGAGCAGACAATCCGCGGTTCACGCAACCCCGCTCCTCCGAAAGCGGTAACT
>JALOTZ010000078.1 GCA_025457615.1 Verrucomicrobiota bacterium | reverse complement strand
AAGCAAAAAGAATCTGCCCGGTAATGCGAATCTGCCCCAAGTCCTTGCCAACCCCAACGTTAACCTCCGATATCTTCTGCACCTGCGGAATCGCTGGGGACCCGGCCAGCCGGGAACGCCCGATTCCTCGGGCAGCCGGCGGCCCGGAGCGGCGGGCACGTGGCCGAGGGATGGAATGGGTGGTCCGTCCCCCTGCGTGGGCTTTGCCCTCTCCGTGGTTCCCCAACCCGCCCTTTTGAAGTTGAATTTGCCGGCGCGCGCATGGTTTGATCCCCCCATGGCCAGCCTGGCACTTTCAACCCTCACCCGTTACTGCGACCAACTCCTGCGGATCCGCGAGGTGCCGGACTATGACGGCGCCGTCAATGGGCTGCAAGTCGAGCGGGTGGGACCGGTGAAGCGCATCGCCGCGGCGGTGGATGCCAGTTTCGCCACCGTGCAGATGGCGGCGCACGCGGGGGCGGACCTGTTGGTGGTGCATCACGGTCTGTTCTGGAACACGCGCCAGCCCTGGACGGGTCCTCACCACCGGTTGTTGCGGCTGCTGGTGGAGGGCAACCTGGCGGTTTACAGCGCGCACCTGCCGCTGGACGCGCATCCCCAGCTCGGCAACAACGCGCAACTGTGCGCGGCGCTCGGGTTCACACGGTTGAAACCGTTTCTGCCCCAACGCGGCGCTCCCATTGGACTCCAAACCCGGACCGACCTCCCCCTGAACCAGCTTTCGGCGCGGCTCAGCCATGCGGTGCATGGTCCGGTGCATGTGATTCCGGCCGGACCCAAGACGTGCCGTCGGATTGGGGTGGTGACGGGCGGGGCAGGCGGGGAATTGAGGCAGGCGGCGGCGGAAGGGGTGGACACGTTCATCACGGGGGAAGGTCCGCACTGGACGCATGCGCTGGCGGAGGAACTGGGGCTCAACGTGCTTTACGGCGGCCACTACGCCACCGAAACCTTTGGCGTGAAAGCTCTGGCGGAGCATCTCGCCCGCCGGTTCAAGCTTTCCTGGACCTTCCTCGATCACCCGACCGGGCTGTGAGGGGGCTGGTGACCTAACAGAGCTTGAGCCATTTCGGCAGGGCGCCGCTGCGTCGGCGCCCAGGCCGCGCGCAGCGCGGCCCTGCCTGCTCCGACAACGTCGCTGCCAAACGGCTGTTGAACTAAGCCGTATCCCGGCAGGAGGATCGGGGGGTTGAGGGTAAAGTAAGGAGGTTGTCGGGCATGTTGGGGGGTATCAAAACAACTCCCTCACGCGAGAAGTTCATCGAGGTGTCGACCCTCAAGGGTTATTCCGCAAGGGCCATCCAGACCTACGTGTCTGTCGTGGCGGGTCTGGCCCGGCATTATCACCGCAGCCCCGCTGCATTGAGTGCCGCAGAAGTGCGGGCCTATCTGCATTGCGTGAGCACCATCACCGGGTATCTGCACCTCAGCCGCCAGACTATGGAGCGCATCCACAGTCCGCTGGACACCATGAACTGGAGCGCGCCGCCCGCGCTCTGAGCCGGGAGTGGGACCCTGTGCTCGAGCCGCGCCTGTCAGACAGGCGGTGGGCCGGCGTTGAAAGTGGCTGACGTGCTGCGGGCGGCCTCGAAGGTGAGCCCGCCCCGGCTGCCCGCCCCTCACTGGTCGATCCCGTCTTTCCAGAAGGGTCAGGTGCCTTTTTGGGCGACGATGACCATTCGTCCTCCGAGATGACGAAATATGGGCAACGCCTCCAGCACCTTGGCGAGCGTCAGCAGGTGGCGGCTCGGCTGGAAGAAGAGGGAGTAGGTGGTGAAGCTCAGGATGGTGTAGCCACGGGTGACCAAGTGATGCCGGAGCCAGATGGGGGACATGAGGTTATAGGCATCCTTGTCTCCGACCAAGACATCCAGGTCGAATCGCTCGATGGTTCGCAGGCGGTTGGGACGCAGTAGGTCTGTGAGGTAAAACCAGCACTTGCGAAGAATGTTGCGCGAGGTTCTCCGGTAGTTCAGCGAGAGCAGATTCGACGACAGGTTCGGCACTTGCAGCACCAAGACGCCGCCGGGCTTCAGTACCCGATCCACCTCCTGCAAGGCTTTCCGCAGCTGCGGCACATGCTCCAAGGCGTCGGCCGAACAGACCATGTCGAACGACCCGTTGGGGAATGCCAACCGGGTGATGTCCATGACCCCAAAGAAATCACCGCGCTCCCGCGCTTGCTGGATGTATGTATTGGAGAAATCGATTCCAAAGATCTGCGGACGGTACCGTTGCAGCCAGGCCGTGCTCACTCCGGTGCCGCACCCCGCGTCAAGGAGGCGGCTGGCGGGAGTGCTGTGCTTTAGCACGGCAGTAAAGAAATCTTTGAACCAGGCTTCGTTTCCTTCCTTCGCATTCAGGAGTTGAAGATACGCAGCGTCGGTTTCGTAGAACTGTTTCGTGTACTTGAATCTGCTCATGCGCGGCAATTCCCGCGTTCACACGCGTCCCGCTCAAGGTCGCTTGCCCGCATTCCCTGCGGTTCGGTTTCAGCCACGGGAAGCTTCCGCTTCGGTCCATGGTATTTACGGCTTCGGCAGAATCCAGAGAATCCTGTGAAGGCTTTCGCACCCGTTGAATGATTCCAGGTGCGACTCAGCGAAGCCCGCGGGGGCTGTGTCCGGATGCGCTCCCAAGGCGGCTGATTTCCCAAATCTGGTTGTGCGCCCCGAACCGGACTGGCAAGCTGCGCATCGATGAAAAGCCTGACGATCATCATTCCGACTCACAGGGACGAGTCGCGGATCGGGGCGTGTCTGTGCGCGATTTTCGCGCAGGACTACCCGCGCGAGTTGCTACAAGTGCTTGTCGTGGACGACAATCCAGAGGATCGCGGCCTCACCCTGGCCCGGGAGCTGGGTGCGGAGGTGGTCATCGCGCCGCATCGCAGCGAGGATTTGAAAAAGCCGTTCGCCATCCACCAGTACGCCCGGGGCGAAATCATCGGCCTGTTGGATTCGGACAATGTGATTCCCGAGCAGCCGGATTGGTTGCGGCGGATGGTGGCTGTGTTCTCGGACCCGGTCATCTGGGGCTGTGACACGCTGTATTACACGTTCCGGCCCGAGGACACTCGCATTACCAAGTATTTGGCGCTGATCGGGGGCGATGATCCCATTGCTTCCTACCTGGGTGTGAACGATCGGTATTGCTACTTCACCCAGCAATGGACCGGGGCCGCCCGTCGTGAAGTGGATCGGGGAGATTACCTGGAGGTGGAGTTGGACCCCCGGCAAATTCCCGCGCTGGGGTCCAACGGTTTCTTCTTTCGCAAAGCGCTGTTCAACGAGGTGCCGAACAACCCCTTTGTGCATCAGGTCTTTGTGCGGGACATGGTCGCCAAGGGCCACACCCGGATCGCCAAGGTCAAACAGGGCCTCATCCACGTCCAAGGCAGCAGCTTCTCAAACTTTCTGCGTAAGAAGATCCGCCGCATGAAGCGCCGCCGCAGCGGGGAATTGAGCGCCGGCTACAGCTACGGAATGACGCGGGGAGACATGCTCCGCACCGGACTTCGTGTTGCCACCATCGTGTTGCCGGTATGGGATGCGATGGCGGGGTACCGGCGCAAACCCACCTCGGCATGGTGGTTGCACCCGATCGCCTGTATTTGCCTCTTGTTCATTTACGCGTTCTACACCTTGAAAGGTGTGACTCCCGTCGCCAAACGTGAGGCATGAACGTCCAGGTCCGCTAGACCTGCCTGCCGCACCTGCGACGACGTGGTGGGGGAGGTCCGGCATCCCCGGCAGACTTGGGTGTGATCGGGGCGGGAAGGTTCGGCCAGCCACACAACGAAGGGGCGCGGGGACGGTTGATCAAGCCGGAGCCACTGCCCGGACGGCGGCTGGGCAAGACTGCGCGCTTCACCGCACGAGGATCGCGATCGTTTCGTCTTTCCGGGAAAGCCATGAAGTTTGCCGTGACGAATCTGCGAGAGTCGGGTTAGAGTCCGCTCACTTTCGAACCTCATCCATGTATGGCTAACGACCTTTCAAGCCAACTGTCGCGGTCGACCGCACCCGGCAAGTCCCGTGATTTCTGGGTTCTGCTTGGCTGTTTATTGGCGGTTTTTGTGACGCTGTTTCACAAGAGCCTGCTGCCCGGCTACATCCTGCACAACAACGACAATCCGTTCGGTAACAATGTCCAGGCAGGCATGAACCTGCCGGAAGGATTCACGGGTGTCTGGTTGGGATTGAACTGGCTCGGTTTCGGAAACGACGGGATGCCGCCGGATCTGTCATGCCTGGCCCTCTGGCTGGCCGGGCCATACGGGTTCGCGAAGTTCTGGCAACCGCTTTCCCTGATCATTCTCGGTCTGTGCGGTTGGGTCTTTTTCAAGGCGTCCCGGTTCCACCCTGCCGCCTGTGTGTTGGGCGGGCTGGCGTTCGCCCTGCATTCCGACCCGTTTTCGAACGCCTGTTGGGGACAGGTGTCACGGCCCATGTCGCTGGCCGCGATGCTCTTGGCGCTCTCAGCCCTGCAGAATGGCTCGGGGGTTCGCTTTTGGCTCAAAGCACTCCTGGCTGGTGCCGCGGTCGGCTGGGGTCTCATGGAAGGCTTTGATGTTGCCGCGTTGCTCAGTCTGGTCATCGGAGCCTACGCGGTCTATCAGGTCTGGGTGTCGGAGGAAGGGAGTGTGGCCAGGCGACTGTTCCGGGGCGTGATCCGACTAGTGCTGGTGGCGGGATTTGCCGCCCTGGTTTCAGCGCAGGCCCTTAGCACTTTGACGGGCGCGGCGATCAAAGGCGCATCCGGGATGGAACAGGACAGCCAGACCAAGGCCAGGCGATGGGATTGGGCGACCCAGTGGAGCCTGCCGAAAGCAGAGACGTTGAGCATCTTGGTGCCGGGGTTGTTTGGCTACCGCATGGACACGCCAGATGGCGGCAATTACTGGGGCGCGGGCGGACGAGACCCGGCGTGGGATCGCTATTTTGAGTCGGACATGCAAGGGCCACCGCCCCCGGGCTTCCTTCGATTCGGGGGTGCGGGATATACCAGCGGGCCAGTCATTCTGCTGGGGGCCTTGTGGGCGCTGTTGCAATCCCTGCGTAGAGGCGACTCAGCGTTCACGGGCCAGCAAAAGAAGCTTGTCTGGTTTTGGGCCGGTCTCGGACTTGTCTCCTTGCTGCTGGCGTGGGGACGCTTCGCGCCGTTCTATCAGCTTTTCTACGCGTTGCCCTTTGCGTCGGTCATCCGCAACCCCTCCAAGTTTGTTCACATCACCGACTGGGCCATTGTGGTGCTATTCGGTTTTGGCGTTCAGGCCCTGAGTCTCACTTACTGGAAAGGTCGGACCGCCACCGCCCCGGCGAACAACAACGGGTGGCGCAACACGCCAGGCTTCGAACGGAAATGGGTCATAGGGTCGGTGACGGCCGTGGCTGCGGCGTTGTTGGGCTGGCTGGTTTACGCGTCGTCCACCTCCCAACTGGAAGCTTACCTGCAGCATGTGCAGTTTGACGCGGCAACGGCTCGGATGATTGCCCGCTTCAGTGTTGGGCAGGTCGGCTGGTTCGTCCTCGCTCTCGCTCTCGGGTCGGGCGTGATGGCGTTGGTGGTGACCCGAGGGCTCGCGGGACGGCGTGCCCAATGGGGAGCGATCCTGTTGGGGGCAGTCCTGGTGGGAGACATGGCGCGGGCCAACCGACCGTGGATTGTCTATTGGGATTGCAACCAGAAATACAGCACCAACGATGTGCTTGAACGCCTGCAAACCCGCCCCCATGAGGGTCGCGTGGTGGGCTTGCCGCAGTGGTTCCTGGAAGCGTTCCAGCTTCCGGACCAGATCGTCGGGCCGCAGCAGTATCTTGATCAGCTTTACCGGGTTCAGTGGGCCCAACACCAGTTCTTGCAGTGCAACATCCAATCGCTGGATGTCGTCCAGCTGCCGCGCCCGCCCCAGGACTACTTGGACTTTGAATCCGCTCTGGCCGTGCGCTCTGCGGAAACCCTGCCGTTGCTCACGCGCAAGTGGGAACTCACCAACACCCGATACGTGCTGGCACTCTCCGCATTCGCGGACCTCCTGAACCGCCAGTTCGATCCGGGAAAGAACCGCTTCCGGCTGGTCGAAACGTTCCGCATCGCCCCCAGACCCGGCGTAAGGCAACCGCGCCGGCTCGAAGACCTGACTGCCGCCTTCGCCCCGGATGGACCGTATGCACTCATCGAGTTTGCGGGGGCCTTGCCCCGGGCGGGACTCTACACCCGGTGGCAAACTGTCACCCATGACGACGAAGCATTGAAGCAACTGGCCGATCCCGCCTTCGACCCGGCCCGGACCGTGCTGGTGTCCGAGCCGATTCCCCCGCCTTCGGAGCCGGTCGGGACCGATGCCTCCAGGGTGGAAATCATCCGCTATGAGCCCAAGCGCATCGCGCTGAAGACGGGAGCCGACTCCTCGACTCTGTTGCTGCTCAACGATCGCCATACGCCCAACTGGGAGGTGAAGGTGGACGGCGAACCGGCCCCCCTCTTGCGCTGCAACTATCTTATGCGCGGGGTGCGGTTGCCCGCCGGCGAACACCAGGTCGAGTTTGTTCTGAAGACCAACACCCGGCCCCTGAAAATCAGCCTGGCGGGATTGGGAATCAGCGCGCTGCTGGGCGCGGTACTGTTCGTCGGCGCCCGTCCATCACGGAACTCCGCAACCGCCGTTTGAGATCATGCTGGAGACGCTGCAGCCTGCCGAGGTTCTTCGGCTGCTTGCGACGCTGATGCGGCGACCGGTCTCTGCAGGGTCTTTCGTTTTGAGTTCATGATCGTGAAAGGAGGGCGAGACAGCGGCCGGGATGTGAATGGAGGGTTTCGCGCAGTTCGGGCAGGGATCGACTG
>JALOTZ010000017.1 GCA_025457615.1 Verrucomicrobiota bacterium | reverse complement strand
CGATGGTGTCCCAAGGGTTGGCCATCTTCTGCTTGAGGCCCAGGCTGATGCGTTCCTTCTCCCGGTTGATGTCCAGGACGACCACATCCAGTTCCTGTCCCACGGTGAGCATGTCCGAGGGATGCCCGATGCGTCCCCAGCTCATGTCGGTGATGTGCAGCAGGCCGTCGATGCCGTCCAGATCGATGAAGGCGCCGAAATCGGTGAGGTTCTTCACCTTGCCCTTGCGGACGTCGCCGGGCATCATTTCGGACAGGATCGCCTGGCGTTTCTCGGTGCGCTCCTGCTCGATCAATTCGCGGCGGGAGAGGACGATATTCTGGCGGTCCTGGTTGATCTTGACCACCTTGCACTCGAAGCTCTGTCCGACCAGGGCCTGGAGATTCTTGGGGACGACGACGTCCACTTGGGAGGCGGGAAGGAAGGCTTCCACGCCGATGTGCATGATCAATCCGCCTTTGACCGCGGCCTTGACCTTGCCGGTGACGGTGCCGCCTTCATTGCAGATGGTGAGGATGCGTTCCCAGTTTTTCTTGAACTCGGCTTTCTCGTGGGAGAGCACGACCATGCCCTCGCGATCCTCGAGCCGTTCGATGAGAACATCGATCTGGCTGCCGGTTTGGACCTCCTTGAGGTCGGCGAACTCGGAGGCGGGGATGACGCCTTCGCTCTTGTAGCCGATGTCCACCAGCACTTCCTTGGGGCGGACTTCGATGACGGTTCCACTGACGATCTGGCCTGCCGCGAAACTCTTATCGTTGAGCTTCAGGGCTTCTTCCATGGTTAACATGCGATACGGACTAGCTTTCAGGGATGCTCAGTCTGTTGACTGATCGGGAAGGGAGCGCGGGGGATTCCGAAGCTCCATTGCCTAACGGACCGGCGTTGCGGTGGCAACGGAGGTTGAAGGTTAGGTTACCCGGTTAACGGTTGTTTCTCAGCCTCTCACGGACTTCGCACAAGCGAGTCCAGGCGGCGTCATACTCATGAAGCCGGGGTTCCAACGCAAGTTCAATCTCGCTGCAAAACCTCGACGGTGGGCAGGCTGAGGTTGCCGCAGCGGTCCACCGCCCGCAGCGCAACGGCTTCCGGCGGGCTGGTCAAAGCCTGTTCGCTCGTGGCTCCCGGCAGGAGGATCGTCTTCCACCGCTCGCCCGTCCGAGTCTGGAGCAGCCATTGCCAGGCTGCCTCGCCTGGACCGGGCGTCCAGGTGGCGCGCCAGGTTGTGCCCTCGATCAAGTCCAACCGGGGCTTGGATGGAGGGGTGGAATCGAGCCACGGACTCGCCGGAGGCAACGCCGGCTCCGGATAACACCCGGTCCGGAGCCCCTTGGCGAAGGTGGGGTTGGCGACGAATTCCCCGATGTTGTAGTGCACATGGCCCTCCAGCCCGAACTGCCGCGTCAGTTTGATCTGGTTGAAAACCTCATCGGCGGGCCACTGTTCACCCACCTTGCCCGTGTTCAACCCGATCCACAGGTGGCGGTTTCGCACGTTCTGCTCCTCCCACCACTCCAACAGGACCGGGAACGATTGGCCGGGGGCGTCAATGCTCCAGTAAAGCTGCGGCACCAGGTAGTCCACCCAACCGGATTGCAGCCACTTCCGCGCGTCCGCATACAGGGAATCGTAGGCATCCAAACCGGTCACCGGCTTCGGGTAGCCGGGCCGCCAGATGCCAAACGGACTGATGCCGAACCGGACCCAGGGCTTCACCTCATGTACCGCCTTCTCCACCTGCCGGATGAACGTGTCCACGTTCCTCCGCCGCCAATCCGACCGGCTCAGTCCCGCACCCTGCTTCTCCCAGGTGGCGCGGTCCGGAAAGGGAACTGTGCCTCCACGCGAGTCCTTCTCCGGATACGGATAAAAGTAATCATCGAAGTGAACGCCATCGATGTCATAACGACGCACCACATCCAGGATGACTTTCAGCGAATGTTCCCGCGCGGCCGGTTCGCCGGGGTCCAGCCAGAGATAGCCACCATACCGATACACCAGTCCGGGACGGAGTTTGCTGATGTGATTCGCGGACACGGGCGACTGGGCCGTGTGATGCCGGGCGCGGAACGGATTGAACCAGGCGTGGAATTCGAGTCCGCGCCGGTGTGCCGCGCTGGCGGCAAATTCCAGCGGATCATAGGCGGGGCTTGGGGCCCGGCCCATCGTGCCGGTGAGGGATTCCGACCAAGGTTCCAGATCCGACTGGTAGAGCGCATCACAAGCCGGGCGCACCTGGAACAGCACGGCGTTCAGGTTGTTATCTTGGGCGGTGTCGAGCAGGGCCAGCAGTTCAGCCTTCTGCGCGGTGACCGTCAGGCCCGGCTTGGACGGCCAATTGATGTTGGCGACCGTGGCCACCCAAACGCCGCGGAATTCGCGTTCAGGTTCGGGAGGAGTGGGCAGCGGCCTCTCCTGGGCACAGGCCAGTCCGGTGAGCAGGAGAGTGATCGCGGATGGCGTCCACACTTCGCGAAACGCGGATCGGAACCACGATCGGGCGTTGTCCCGCAGGGGCTGACCTGAGAACTCCACCCAGGTCGGGTTGCCGGGCGAAAACCTCGTCACGAGGGCTCCCACACTTCGGTTCAGGGGCAGCCTCCGCGATTCCAGAATCGCGCGTTGCGGCCGTGAGCCCGGCGGGGCCCCGGTGCGGGCCGCGACGCAGCCCGGCCTTGCCGTACAGTGCATTAATAGCCGAAAAAAAGCATTGCCAACCCCGTCCAACGGGCGTAGTGACACCTCATCCGATTGGCGCTTTTCCGGGATTTTTGGGAAAACGGCCAATTTCCGGTTCCTCACAATTAGTTGTGCCCCGACAACACAAAGTGCGCTGTATGTTGTGGTTTAGGCTTTACAGCGTTTTGAGCGTTTGATTTGGTTTCGCGAAACAGCATGTATCTCAAGAACCTGACCATGTTGGGGTTCAAGTCCTTCGCGGACAAGACCTCTCTCAACTTCCAGCCCGGGGTCACCGCCATCGTGGGTCCCAATGGCTGTGGCAAATCCAATGTGTCGGATGCGGTGCGCTGGGTTCTGGGCGAGCAATCAGCCAAAGCCCTGCGCGGGGGCGAGATGGCCGACGTGATCTTCACCGGCACGGATGGACGCAAGCCGCTGGGGATGGCGGAGGTGTCGCTGACGATCGGGGATGTGGACGAGGAGCATCTGCGGGCGGCGGGGGTGCAGGTGGCGTACAGCGAGGTGACGCTGACGCGCCGGGTGTTTCGCGACGGTGGCAGCGAGTATTTCATCAACAAGACGCCCTGCCGGCTCAAGGACATCCAGCAGTTGTTCATGGGCACGGGCGTGGGCCGGACCAGTTACAGCATCATGGCGCAGGGCAACATCACCCAGTTGCTCTCGAGCAAACCCGAGGATCGCCGCCTGGTCTTCGAGGAGGCGGCCGGCATCACCAAGTTCAAGGCCCAAAAGCGCGAGGCGCTTCGGAAACTCGAATACACCGAACAAAACCTTCTCCGCGTCGCCGACCTGGTGCGTGAGGTCAAACGCCAGATCGGATCGCTGCAACGCCAGGCGGGCAAGGCCCGGCGTTACCGCCAGATTCAGACCGAACTCCAACACCTCGAAACCCAGCTTTCGCGTCACAAGTACGATGTGCTGCAGGGACAGATCGCGGAGCGCGAGACGGAGCTCGGCGAGCTGCGGAACCAGATCGAAACCGCCCAGGCGGCGGTCGGCCGGGCCGAGGATGAGCTGGCCCAATTGCGCGGCCGCATGGCCGACCTGGACCAGCAGATTGGCGCGCTGCGGCAACGGGGACTGGAACTCAAAGCCGAGGGCGACCGCCACGAAAGCCGGATCCAGTTCAGTGAGGAACGGATCCGCGATCTCATTGCCCAAAACGCCAAGGCCAACTCCGACATCACCGAAGCCGAGGAACGCCTGCACGCCGCGCAGTCCGAACGCGACTCACTGGCCCTGCGGAGGACGGCCTCCGAGGCTGCCCTGCGCCAGCATCGGAGCACGCTGGAGGAGCGTCAGGGCGTGTTGCGCACGCTGGAGGAGTCCTTGCGGCGGAAGCAGGAGGAACTCCGTGAGGCCCAGGCCACGACCTTTGCCGCCGCCCAGGACCTGGCGCGCGTCCGCAACGAGATCACCGCGCTGGATTTGCAGAAGCAGGGCAACGTGGTTCGCCTCGAGAAGCTTTCAGCCGAGAAGGTTCAACTTGAGGAAGAACGCAGCCGGCTGGAGTCACGGCTCCAGCAGTTCCGGCAGGATGTCCACAACGAGAAGCTCGAAGCGTCAACCCGCCGCGAATCACTGGAGCAGCGACAGGCCCGTCTCCAGGCACTCGGGCAGGAGATCGAGGAGGTGCACCGGGAGCAGGAGCGCGTGCTTGAACGCCAGACGGATTTGCGTTCGCGCCTGCAGGTGCTGGAACAGTTGGAATCCGATCATGAGGGCTTCAGCGCCGGGGCTGCCGCCGCGCTCAAGCACACCGGCAAGGTCTGCGGTTCCCTGGTGGACCGCATGCGGGTCGATGACCGGTTTCTCACCGCGATCGAATCCGCCCTCGGGCACCACCTCCAGTTGGTGCTGGCCGAGCAGCCGGAAACCGCCAAGGAGATTTTTGCGCACCTGCAAGTCGAACGGAAGGGACGCGCCAGCATTGCGCCATTGGCCCTGATGAGGGGAGGGGAGGGGAGCGCCACGACCGGTGAGCGGGTGCCTGCGACCGTCGCCGCGCTGGACGGCGATCCGGTTCCGGCCATCTCCGTGGTCGAGTGCGACGCCTCGGTTCGTCCGTTGCTGGAGCGGTTGCTGGGCATGACCCGGATTGTGCCGGATCTCGATGCCGCCCAGGCTGCGTGGCAGGCGAGCCAGCAGGCGTATCATTATGTCACATTGACGGGCGAGTTTCTGAGCCGGCACGGCGTCTTCACCGGCGGCTATTCAGGCAAGGACGGCGAGGCGCGGGCGGGATCCATTCTGGGGCGCCGGAACCAGATCGCCGAGTTGCGCGCGCAACACACTCAAGTTCAGGCCGCGCTGGAAACGGTCAGCCGTCGGAAGGGCGCGGGGCTCGCCGAACAGACGGACTTGCAGGCGGGCCTGAATCACGCGCAAACCGAGTTGCGCCAGCAGGAAGTGGCCATCGCCACCCGCGAAGGCGAGTTCAAGGCGCTGGAAAACTCGCTGCGGCTTCTCGGACAGAAGATCGAGACCGTGATGTTCGAAGTGCAAAGCCTGGCCGCGCAGGATCAGGAAGGCGCGAGCCGGCGCCAGGAACTCCAGGCGCGCGCGGCCCACCTGGCCGGCGCCGAGACGGAGTCCCAGAATCGTGTGACTCTTCTCACCGGGGAGCTGGAAGGCCTGCGAACGGATCGCGACCTCCGAACGTCCGCCTTGTCGGAAACCCGCGTGGCCCTGGCCGCCGAGGAACAGGTCGGCAACTCGCTGCGCCAGCAGGACGGCGCGTTGCAGTCCCGCCTTGAAGAATTGAACCAGTTGGTGGAGGAGCGGAGACGGGACAGCGCCTCCTTTCTCGACCGGAAGCAACAGGCCGAAACCGAGATGGAACAATCCCGCGCCGCCATCGGACAGCTCCAGCACGCGCGTGATCAGGTGAACACGGAAATGACGGGGCTGACCAGCCGCCGGGCCGAGCAGGAAATGGCCGTGGCCGAGCGCGAGACCGGCCTGCGCGGGCAACGCAGCGCCCTGACCGGCTTGCAGGAACGACGCGGCCACATCGACGTCGAGTTGGCGCAGTTCCGCATGAGCCTCGGCAACCTTTGCGAGCGCATCCAGCAGAAGTATCACATCCAGCTGGCAGACGTGCGCAGCGAATGCATCCAGATCACCTACGCCGAGGAAGGCCCGGCCCGGGTGGAAACCCTCACCCCCGAGGAGATGGCCTCGGCAGGTTTGGCCACGGATTGGGAGGCGGTGGGCGCCCAGGTCGAGGCGCTCCAGCAGCGGCTGGACGAGATGGGGCCGGTCAACCTGGTGGCCATCGAGGAATACGAGGAGACCGAGCAGCGCTACCAGTTCCTCAGCCAGCAGCACGAGGATCTGGTCCAGGCCAAGGCGCAACTGATCGAGGTGCTGAACCGGATCAACATCCAGACGCGGGAGATGTTCCTGACCACCTTCCACGAGATCCGCACCAACTTCCGCGTGATGTTCGAGGAGGTGTTTGGCGGGGGCAAAGCGGACCTCCTGCTGGTGGACGACGCCAACGTGCTGGAGAGCGGCATCGACATCGTGGCGCGCCCGCCCGGCAAGAAGCTGCAAAGCATCTCGCTGCTGTCCGGCGGCGAGCAGACCATGACGGCGGTGGCCTTGCTGTTCTCGATTTACCAGGTCAAGCCCAGCCCGTTCTGCATCCTGGACGAGTTGGACGCGCCGCTGGACGAATCGAACATCAACCGGTTCATCCGCGTGCTCCAGCGCTTCCTCGCCCAGTCCCAGTTCATCATCATCACGCACAACAAGCGGACCATCGGCATGGCGGACGTGCTCTACGGCGTGACGATGCAGGAGCAGGGGGTCAGCCGGATCGTGAGCGTCAAGTTCCACAAGACCGAGGAAGTGCCCCAGGGCCGGGTGAGCGTCCCGCTGGTGCCTCCAGCCCCGGGACCGGATGTCGAGGTCCAGGAGGACGCCCCCCACGAGGCGTCCGAGACCATCGAGATGGCGGAGACGAGCCGCGCGCCGTAGGACTTGATCCCGCGAGGCGCAGCCGGGGTGCAGATGCGGCCTGGCAAAAGGTGTTGCCCCCAGTCAGGGGGGCGCCTCGCCCTGCGCGCCGGGGCTCCGGCTGCCAGTGCTTGGCGGCTCCGCGGCTTTGCGCGAGAGGCTCTTTGGTCCGCTGTCTCCGGGGCTTAACCCGCTTCCCCTTGTAGGCGACAGCTCGAGGCGACTTTGTCCGGCCGGAACCGCAGGAACCGCGCGCTCTTGAAGGGGATCGCGCTGCTGCGTTTTCCCACGGCGACCTCGATGACCTGGCCCGGGTAGGCTTCGGCCAGCAAGGATCCCATGAACACCGTTCCGCAGTCCACCAGGTTGTTGCCGCGAAACTGTCCGACGGTCACGCACCGGTCGTCCGAGTGGATGGCCATGATGACCACGTCTTCGGTGGCGGTGCGTTCCACCTTGATCCATTCGGCCTTGCCGTAGGGTTGCAGCAGGCTCTTGAGCACCACCCCCTGGCCGCCGTCATGCACCACGGCTTCCACGAATTCGCCGATGTTCTTGCCGGTGGGGATCAGCCGGCACCACTCGGGCAATGCCAGCGTGCGCAACAGGGTTCGACGCTCGAAGAAGGGGCGCTTGCGGGTGTCTTCAAAGTCGAGCATCAGCACATCGAACAGAAAGTAGGTCTGGCCGGCCAGCACCCCGTCGAACGCGTGCGATTTCCAGGAATCCGGGACCGGACCGGGCGCGGCCATTCGGGTGTGACGTGTTTGCAGTCGTCCGAATTCCAGAACTGCCCTCACTCCTTCGACCTTCTCCTCGGCGATCCACTCCGGGCGGATGTCGAGCAGGAGGCCTTCTTCGTACGGCAGTTCAAACTCAACTGGGTTTGGTTTGAACACAGCGCCAACGTGCGCCGCTTCAACGAGATAAGCCAGTCTCGACTTCAACAATCATTACGGAAATCCGCCTAGGGATTGTCCGGTAAGCCGCCCGGAAGAAGCCTTGGTTTGTGGTGCCGGTGGTCGGACTCGAACCGACACGACTTGTTAGGGTCCCGGGATTTTAAGTCCCGTGCGTCTGCCATTTCGCCACACCGGCGGCGGGCTCTGCCGGACAAACTAAGGTCCAACCCCGGGCATGGTAAAGGCGGATCATGGACATCCGCAGCAAGCTGAATCCCAACCCGCCCGACATCTCGGAAGTGATGGGCGACATCGGCAAGTTGCTCGACGCCTCGATTACCGGCGTGGACATGCCCGGGAAGCCCGCGCCGGTGATGGACCTGTCGAAGATTGATTTCGAGGCCCTCGCCAGGCGTTTCAAAGAGTCCAAGCACAAGAACACCGACTTGGAGGTTCTCAAGGCGACAATCCGCGCCATGCTTGAACGTCTCGTCAGTTTGAACAAGACCCGCGCCGACTTTGCGGAGACGTTCGAGGCCCTGATCGAGAGCTACAACACCGGCAGTCGAAACATCGAAGAACTCTTCGAGGAATTGCTTAAACTGAGCCGCAACCTGAGCGAGGAGCAGCAGCGCCACGTTCGCGAGAACATGACCGAGGAGGAGTTGGTCATCTTCGACATCCTGACCCGTCCGGCGCCCGAAATAAGCCAGGAAGAGCGTGCCGAGGTGAAAAAGGTCGCCCGCGAACTCCTGACCCGGCTCAAGTCGCTCCTTGTGCTGAACTGGCGGCAGAAATGCGGCGCACGCGCCCAGCTCAAGCTGGCCATCGAGGACATCCTCGACACGGGTCTGCCGCGCGTTTACACGCCCGATCTGTACCAGCAGAAATGCTCCGCGCTGTTCGAGCACGTGTACGAAAGCTACCCGGAGCGCGACGCGGGGGTGTATGCCGGGGCTGCCTGAAGGCCGGGCGAAGCGATTATGAATACCCACCTGATCCGCCCGGGTGGCAATGTCGAGTTCATCGGTCATGAGCTGCGGAAACTGCCCAAGCCCAGTGGCGCTGACGAACGATCCTTCTACATGAACGCGGCCATGAACGGCCTGAGCAAGGAAGGCTGGGAATTTGCCGGCATGAGCCCGGACGGCATCGTCATGAAGGCAAACAGGAGCTGACGCCGTGGTTCAACTTCCTCCTCGCCATCATCCGCCGCCGCTGCGTCGAGTTTGAAAAGCGCGCGGGTCAGGTCAAAGCGCCGCGCGGCGCGAAAGCGGAACTCGTCCTCGCGGCCATTCGCGAACAGCCTGGAGATTTTCGGCTGGCCGACATCGAACGCGCCTGTCCAAGCGTGGGGCGCGAATGGATTTGCTCCTTGCTCACTGTCTTGAAGGCGGCGGGGGAAGCGTCCTGCTACAGGTTACTTCACGCCAGAGTCACCCTCCCGGGTAACACTGACTTTTGGCGGACGGCGCTCACTCCCGATTTCCAAACCCCTGCGGCTCCGCGCCTCAGCGTCTTTGCGTTGAATCTCCCCGGCGGCCTCGGCTCAGAACTCGAACTTGAGCAGGTGAAGGCCCATGACGCGGGCAGTGACGGTGTCCCGGCTCAGGTTGGCGGCGCCCCAGCCGGCCTCGGGTTTGGCCGCGGGATTGATCGGGGCCAGGACACTCGGCGCCTCGACGAACTGACCCAGGACGCCGTGTTTGGCTTCGGTCCACTTCTCAGCGGGTGGAACGGTCTTCTCCAACTGGACCGGGCGCTCGACCTTCATCTCGGCGAGGTCGGCATCGGTTTTGGGGGCGGTCTTTTCAGGCTTGGCTTTCTCGACGGATTGTTCGGTCGGCGCAGCCATCAGCAGCCCGGCGGACGCCAGCGATAGCAGAACAAGTATGCGCGTTTTCATACGATTCTCCCCAGCTTGAGCCAACATCAGACCGCTCGAGGGATTGTCAAGCGGGCAGGGCAGGGGAGTTGTGCGTCTGGGGCCGGGAAATTTGCCTTTCTTTGCGGTCTCGGCAGATTATCGTGAGCGCGTTACGGGCTGGCAGCGGCTCAGGCCCCCCTGAACCGGCATGGTTGCCAGCCCGCTTTGTCCCATGCACCGGGAACACATACGGAATTTCAGCATCATCGCGCACATCGACCACGGCAAGACGACCTTGTCGGACCGGTTGCTGCATCGTACCGGGACGATCTCCGACCGCGACATGGAGGATCAACTGCTGGATTCGATGGACCTCGAGAGGGAACGGGGAATCACGATCAAGGCGCACCCGGTGACCATGGAATACAAGGCTCCCGACGGTCAGGTTTACGAACTGAACCTGATCGACACCCCGGGCCATGTGGACTTCTCCTATGAAGTCTCCCGCAGCCTGAGCGCGTGCGAAGGGGCACTGCTGATCGTTGATGCGGCGCAAGGGGTCGAGGCGCAAACCGTGGCGAACGTCCATCTCGCCATGAAACTGAATCTCGAGATCATCCCCGTGATCAACAAGATCGACCTGCCGCATGCCAACGTCCCGCAGGTGCGGCAGCAACTGGAGGATATCCTCGCCATCCCGGGCGAGACCGCCATTGCCGCCAGCGCCAAGGAGGGAATCGGCATCGACGATATTCTGGAGGCGATTGTCCGCCGGATACCGCCGCCCAAACCCACCGGGGCACCCTCCCTCCAAGCGCTTTGTTTCGACTCCTATTACGACACCTATCGGGGTGTGGTGACGCACATCCGGGTGTTCAACGGCGAGGTCCGCCCCGGCATGGCGGTGAAACTGTTGCACACCGGCAACCACTACGAGGTCAAGGAGGTGGGCAGTTTCAACCCGAAGCCCTATGCGCGCCCGGAACTGATGACGGGCGAAACCGGCTATGTGGTGGCCAACATCAAGTCCCCCTCGGAGGTCAAGATGGGTGACACCTTCACCGAGGTCCGAAATCCGTCCCCGGCCCTGGCCGGATTCCAGGAGATTCATCCGATGGTGTTCAGCGGGATCTACCCCATCAACACGACGGACTACGAGCCGTTGAAGACCAACCTGGGCAAGCTGCAACTGAACGACTCGGCCTTTGTGTATCAGCCCGAAACCTCGGTGGCGCTCGGATTCGGGTTCCGCTGCGGCTTCCTCGGACTGCTGCACCTGGAGATTGTGCAGGAACGGCTCCGGCGGGAGTACGACATGGACATCATCGCCACCTATCCGAGCGTGATTTACCGGGTGCACCTGACGGACGGGACGGTGAAGGAGGTGGACAACCCGGCTTTCCTGCCGGAAACCACCTATATCGACCGGATCGAGGAACCCATGGTCAAGGTGTTCCTCATCTGTCCCAACAGCCATATCGGCGACATGATGGCCCTGGTGTCCGAGAAACGGGGAAACATCGACCACACCGAAACCCTGGATGCCCATCGGGTCATGCTGACCGGCTTGGTGCCGCTGGGCGAAATCCTGATTGATTTCCACGACCGCATCAAGAGCATCACCCGCGGCTACGGCTCGATGGATTACGAGTACGCCGACTATCAGGCCGCCGACATGGTGAAGCTGGACATGCTGGTCAATGGGGAGCCGGTGGACGCGTTTTCCTGCATCGTGCACCGGGACAAGGCGGAGGGCAGGGGACGGGCCCTGGCGGCCAAACTCAAGGAAGTCATTCCCCGGCAGCAATATCAGGTCGCCATCCAGGCCGCCATCGGCGGCAAGGTGGTCGCCCGGGAAACCGTCAGCGCGTTGCGCAAGGACGTGACGGCCAAGTGTTACGGCGGGGACATCACCCGCAAGCGCAAGCTGTTGGAGAAACAAAAGGAAGGCAAGAAACGGATGAAGGCCATCGGCCAGGTCAACATCCCCCAGGAAGCCTTCATCCAGGTGCTGAAAGCCTAGCCCATGATCATCCTGCGCTGGTTCCTTTCCCGGAACGTCCGCGAAGCCGTCAACCTCAAGCGGCATGTGCGCAAACTGCTGCGCCATCAGCAGGACATCCTCACCCCGCCAGCCGTCGAAGGGCTCCAGGCCGCCCTGGCCGATTTCGGACGCGCCCTCCAGGTCCCGATGCCCGCGAAGGAGTTGCGGGCGGAAATGACCACCCTGGAGCGGGCCGCCAACAAGTGGCTCAAGCCCTATCCCCATGCCGGCTGGCGCGAAAATGTCGAGATGCTCCTGGTCGCCCTGGCGGTCGCCCTGGCGATCCGCACCTTCTGGTTGCAACCCTTCAAGATTCCCACCGGCTCCATGCAGCCAACCCTGTACGGGGTGACGTCGATGCCGGATTTCCATCGGCCCGTGACGCTCGGGGGCAATGACCGCCGCGACTTCGCGATTCCCTCCCGGCTGCAACGCCTGCGGGAATGGTTCAGCGGCGTGTCCTACCTCTCGCTCAAAGCCAAGAGCAGCGGTGTCTATAATGGATCAACGCGCCCGATGCGATTGCTCATCTTCAACATTCGACAGACTTTCTTCATCGGCGGCCGGGCGCACACGGTCTGGTTTCCGCCCGATGGCGGCGGCGCCACGCTGGGTCAGCGGGCTGGACTGGAGGACATGTATGGCCGATCGCTGGGCCGCTATTTCAACGCCGGCGAGGAGGTCATGCGCCTGCGGGTGGTCAGTGGCGACCACTTGTTTGTGAATCGCGTCCAGTACAACTTCCAACGGCCTGAACGCGGCGAAATCGTCGTGTTCGAGACCACGGGCATTCAGGGACTCCAGCAGGACCAGTTTTACATCAAACGCCTGGTCGGGCTCGGCGGCGAGCAGATCCGCATCGGCAACGACCGGCATCTGATCATCAACGAGACCAATCGGCTGGATGCCGCCACGCCGCGATTCGAGTTCGTCTATTCGTTCAATCCCGCCAGACCGCCCGCCGACAGCCAGTATTCCGGCCATGTGAACGGCGATGTGGGCGCCGCCCACGGCCATTCCAAACAATTGGCGCCGCTGTTCCCGGACGAGAACGCCGTCCTCACCGTTCCTAAAGGCAATCTCATTGTCATGGGCGACAACACGATGAACAGTCTGGACGGACGGACCTGGGGGACCTTCGACGAGCGGAAAGTGATCGGAAACGCGACGTTTGTTTACTGGCCGATATCCAAGCGCTTTGGCTGGGGCTTTCGCTGAAACCCGCCTGACCACTTATTGCGCACAAGGTTAGTTATATTTTACTTAGGCGTGTAGAAGGCGTGTAGAGTTTGAGGTAGTGCTGCGCGGTGCCCTGACAGGAAAAGTCGGCCGACATCCCGTTGTGGCGGTAGTGGCTCATCAATTCCGGCACCTCATGCAAGGCCAGCGCCTTTCGGATGCCGTGTGCCAGGGCGGCGACAGTCGGTTCGCAGAACTTGATCCCGTTGGCCCGCGCCTCGGATTCGTTGATGTCCACCACCGAATCGTCCAGGCCGCCCACCGCGCGGACAATGGGAATCGCGCCATACCGCAGGCTGTAAAGCTGGTTCAGGCCGCACGGCTCGAAGCGGGACGGCATCAAATAGAAATCCGAGGCGGCTTCGATGCGGTGCGCCAGACGGTTGTCGTAACCGATCCGAACCGCCACTTTGCCGGGATAACGCGCGGTCAAGTCCTTGAACTGTTGTTCGTAGCCCGGATCGCCGGAGCCGAGCAGCGCGAATTGCATCCGGTCATCGATCATTTCCTCCAGGGCGCCCAGCATCAAATCCACACCTTTCTGCTCCACCAATCGGGTGACCGACCCGAACAACGGCTGATCCGGCGCGATCTCGAGTCCCAACTCTTTCTGCAGCGCCAATTTGTTGGCCGTCTTGCCCTCGAGATGCTCCAGGCCATAGTCGGCCGCCAGATAGGGATTCCTGGAGGTTGTCCACTCTTCGTAATCGACTCCGTTCAAGATGCCGTGCAGCACGGACTGACGGCAGCGGAGCAAACCGTCCAGTCCGCAGCCGAACTCCTGCGTGGTGATCTCGCGTGCGTATCGGGGGCTGACGGTGGTGATGAGGTCGGCGGCGGTGATCCCGGCTTTCAACGCGCTGAAATGCCCGTAGAACTCGACGGTGTCGAGGTTGAACCACCCGGGGGGCAGTCCGGTCAGACCGAAGGCGGTGGCGGGGAACACCCCTTGATAGGCGAGGTTGTGGATGGTCATGCAGGTCCGCGTGCCGTTGCCCCGCCCTGCCCGCTCGCGTTCATGCTTCATCAACATCGGCACCAGCGCCGTCTGCCAGTCGTGAACGTGGACCACGTCGAACCCCGGCACTTCCGCCAACGCCACAGCCGCCACCGCCTTCGAGAAGAACACGAACCGTTCAGCGTTATCCGGATAATCCGAACCATTCTGGGTGTAGAGCGCCGGACGATCGAAGTATTCAGGCTGGCCGACGAACAGCACCCGCTCGCCGACCGCCACCTGGCGGCTCCACAGCTCGGCGGGAACCCGACGATGGCCAAGCGGGATCATCAAGTCCGGCGTCACCCGTTTCAGGTCCCGATAGGCGTCCGCGATGCCGCGGTGCAAGGGAGTGAGAATGGTGATGTCGTGGCCGAGGCGGTTCAGCGCCTTCCCCAGGCAGGCCACCATGTCGGCCAACCCACCCGTTTTCGAGTAGGGATGGACTTCGCTGCTGGCCAGGAGGATGCGCACAGGTGTTTGTTGGCTGATGGCGTTCAGGGGGCCGGGATGCGGTCCGCCTTCAGGTAGGCCCGCAACGGTTCTGGAATCGTCACGCTGCCGTCCTCCTCTTGATATGTTTCAATCAAAGCCACAAACAGTCTGGCAAGCGCCGTGCCACTGCCGTTGAGGATGTGCGGAAAGCGGTTTTGTCCGTCCTGCGCCTTGTACCGCAGGTTCATGCGTCGGGCCTGGTAATCCTCGCAGTTCGAGCAACTCGACACTTCGAGGTAGCTCCCCTGCCCTGGCGCCCAGACCTCGATGTCATAGGTCTTGGCACTGGCGAAACCCATGTCCCCGGTGCAGAGCAAGACCACGCGATAGTGCAAGCCCAGCGACTGCAACACCTTCTCGGCATGGCCCACCAGTGTTTCGAGTTCCTCGTAACCCCGTTCCGGCGCCGTGATGCGGATCAGTTCCACCTTGTCAAACTGGTGCACCCGGATCATGCCCCGCGTGCCCACCCCGGCCGCGCCCGCCTCGCCCCGGAAGCACGGCGTGTAGGCACAGTAACGCACGGGCAGTTGGCTCTCGGGCAGAATCTCCTCCCGATGCAGGTTGGCCACCGGGGTCTCGGCCGTGGGGATCAGGTACAGCTTGCCCAGCTTGTCGCCCTCATCGCCTTCAGCGACCCCGTAGTATTGTTCCCTGAACTTCGGAAACTGCCCCACACCTTCGAGGCATTGGGGACCGACCAGGAAGGGCGGCGACACCTCCGTGTAACCATGCTCGCCGATGTGCAGGTCCAGAAGCATCTGGATCAAAGCACGCTCGAGTCGAGCCCCCCAGCCGGTGTAGAGGAGAAAGCCGCTGCCGGTGATCTTCGCGGCACGGGCGAAATCAACCAGCTTCAGGCTTTCGCACAGGTCAACATGAGACTTCAGCGCGAACGGGTACGACCGCTTCTCACCCCAACTACGCACGACGGGGTTATCCACAGCGCTGGCCCCTTCTGGCACCGATTCGTGGGGCAGGTTCGGAATGCCCAACAACAACCGGTCACGCTCGGCCTCCGCCGCGGCGACTTCCTTGTCCAGCGCAGCGATTTGATCCCCCAGTTCCCGGGTTTCCTGCTTGCGCGCTTCGGCTTCCTCGAACTTCTTCTGGCCCATCAGGGCGCCGATTTCCTTGGAAGCCTTGTTGCGCCGGGACTTGAGCGCCTCGACCTGCGCCAGACCTTTGCGCCGCACCTCATCGAGTTCGAGGAGGTGCGTGACCGCGTCCCCCTGCCCTGGCCCGCGCAACGCCAGCCGGGCGCGCACCTGTTCGGGATGTTCCCGGATTAGTTTGATATCCAGCATCGGGGCAGTATTGAAAACCGCCGCCCTTCCCGCAAGCCGCGTGGTGCCCCCGCCGTATCCCTGCCTGCGTCTTTGACTTGCAGCGCCGCCGCCCTATTCTGTCCCCGTGCGCACCGTCAAGGTTCCGCTGGGGAAGCGGAGTTATCTCATCAAGATCGGCGAGGGCCTGCTGGCCCAGTTGGGCCCGGAATGCGGCCAACTCGGCCTTGGCCGACGTTGTGCCGTCATCACAGACAGCCAGGTCGGACGTCGCTACGCTGCCGCGGCGTTGAAATCCCTGAAAGCCGCCGGGTTCGATCCCCTGGTTGTGACTTTCCCCGCCGGTGAAGCACAGAAGAACCTTCGCAATGTTCAGGCCTGCTACGACCAACTCGCCAAACACCGGTTGGAGCGGAAGTCGTTTGTGGTTGCCCTGGGGGGCGGCGTGGTCGGCGACCTCGCCGGCTTCGTGGCGTCCACCTACCTGCGCGGCATCCCGTTCGTGCAAGTGCCCACCACCCTGCTCGCCCAGGTGGACAGTTCGGTGGGCGGCAAGGTCGGGGTCAATCTCAAAGCGGGCAAGAACCTCGTGGGTGCGTTTCATCAACCGCGCCTCGTGCTCTGCGACCTGGCCACGCTCGATTCCCTGCCCCGGCGCGAATACCGGGCCGGACTGGCGGAGGTGATCAAGTACGGCATCATCTGGGACGCCCACCTGTTCCGAGGACTGGAGATGCAGATGCACCGGTTGCTCAGGCGCGACCCGGCCCTGCTGGCCCTGGTCGTCGCCCGGTCCTGCGAGATCAAGGCTTCCGTGGTCGGCCAGGACGAAACCGAATCTGGTCTCCGCGCCATCCTGAACTTCGGACACACCATCGGCCACGCAATCGAGGCCGTGTCCCGCTACGGACGGTTCCTGCACGGCGAAGCCATCTCGATCGGCCAGGTCGCCGCCGCCAGACTGTCGGAAGAGCTCATGGGTCTGTCCACGCAACACGTGACACGCATCCGGAGCCTCTTCCACGCCGCCGGCCTCCCCGTCCGCCTGAACGCCTCCCCCGCCCTGCAGCGTCGCCTCCTGGACGCCATGCGGCTGGACAAGAAAGTCAGCGGCGGGGTCATCCAGTTTGTGCTCGCGCGCAAGATCGGCTCGGTGGAACATGGCTGCCAGGTGCCCGCAGCCGCGCTCAAGCGCGCGCTGTCCGAACTGAATCGCTAGCATGGCCGCCGTCAGCGAATCCATCGTCCGCGAATACTTCGAGTTGCACGGGTTGCTCGTCCGGCAACATCGCAAGTTCGTCGCGCCCAACAAACGGGAAAGCGAGGACATCGATTTCTTTGTCCTGAATCCGCGCGTCCAGGCGCGCCGGGGGGAGCGTCCGTTCATCCTGTCTGGCAGGGACCTGTCTGGCATCCACAAGGCGGTGGTGGTGGTGAAGGGCTGGCATACCGAAACGTTCAGCCAGGCCGTGATGGCCAACGCGCCCGAGATCTTCCGCTTCGTGGAGCCGACCACCTTTCAACAGGCGGCCCAGGCGTTCGGCGATGAGCTGGACATCCTCAAGTTGCTCGTCGTCCCTGCCCTGCCCCACGAAGCGGAAGCCCGCGCCCAAAGCATCGCCCTGCTGCGGGAAAAGGGCATTGACGGGGTGATCCCCTTCCGGACCATGCTGGCCGAGTTGCTTGATGGGGTGCGGGTCAACCGTAATTACCAGAAGTCGGACGTCCTCCAACTGTTGCGCATCCTGAAAAACTACGAGTTCATCCGCGAACCCCAGATGGACCTGTTTGGGGGACGCCGAAAGGGCAAGACCACATGACCTTGATCGCCGGTGCATTCCTCGGGTTCCTGGCCTGGTTCCTCCTGCGCTACCTGGTGGCCGGCATCTACACGGTGGACCAGAACGAACGCGCGGTGAAGACCATCTTCGGCCGCGCCGATCGCGTTGCCGACCGGACGATCCTGGATGATCCGATCGCCGAGGCCATCCGGCCCGAGGAACGCGAGCGTTACGCCTACCCGCAAGTCCGGGTCATCCCGCCGGGCGGCCCCTACTTCCGCTGGCCTTGGGAGCGCGTTTACAAAGTCTCGATCGCCACCCAGACGATCAACATGGCCCTGGACATCGAAACCCCGTCCGCAAACCAGAGCGGCCGGGTCCTCGAAGCCGTCACCAAAGACCAACTTAACACCGGGCTCACGGGTCAGATCCGATACCGCGTCTGCGACCAGAACCTTTACGCCTACCTCTTCGGCGTCAAACGTCCCGTGGTCCATGTCATGGGCTATTTCACCTCGGTGCTGCGGGAACGCATCGCCAACTTCGAGGCCCCGACGGTGGATGCCAAGGATCCCGGCGCCCTGATGTCCCCGGAAACCGCCACCGCGGCCATCGGCATTTCCATCAACGACCTGCGCAAAAACCTCCGCGATCTCAATGATCACATGGATCGCGAATGCCGTTCTTCCGAGGCGCGCTACGGCATCACGCTGGATGCCTCCCTGATCACCGGCATCGATCCACCCGAGGACGTCGAGTCCGCGCTGGCGGCCATCAACACCGCCCACAACCAGGTCTCCTCGGACATCAGTCTGGCGCAGGCGGGGGCCGACCAGACCCTCGTGCAATCCCGGCGCGCGGTGGAGATCGAGACGCTCAAGGCGCAGGCGGAGGTCGAGCCCCTGCGCGCCTTGGCCGCCCAGTTGAAGCAATTGCGTCAAAGCGGTCCCGAAGTCCTGCCCGCCTACATCCGGAACGTCCGCTTGCGGCTGTTTGGCAAGGCGCGTCGTGCCTTCCTGGAGGTGTCCCGTGATTAGCTTCCTCCTCGGCCTGGGGATCTCGTTCGTGGGCTGCCTGATCGGCGTTCCGGTCCTGCTGGCCCTCGCGCGGTTGTTCGGCCTCTACACCATCGTGCATGAGCGCCAGTGCAAGGTGTATGTGCTCTTCGGCAAGGTGGTGCTGGCGCTGGACGAACCCGGACTCCATTTCCTGATTGCCCGCATCGCCTGGAGGGCGCCTCTGGTGCATTGGCTGGGACGCTGTTACACGCTGGACATGCGGTTGGACCAGGAATACCTGCGCAGCCAGCCGGTCAATTCCGAGGAGGGCGCGCCGATGGGCATCGGCATCTGGTATGAGATGTTCATCAGCGACCCGGTCGCCTACCTGTTCAAGAACGCCGATCCGCGCGGCTCCCTGGCGGCTAATGTGAGCAATGCCACCGTGCGCTGCCTCTCGAACCTCAAATTGGAACGCATGCTCGAGAATCGTCATGCCATGAGCCAGACCGTGCGCAACGAGGTTTCGCCCAAGTCCCGGGAATGGGGGTATCAGCTCGGCTCGGTTTACATCCGCAAGGTGCACTTCCGCGACGCCGGCATGATCAAACAGATCGAGGAAAAAGTGGTGAACCGGCTGCGCCAGGTCACCTCGGCCATCAAACAGGATGGCGCCAACCAGGTCAGCGTCATCACCAGCACCGCCCGGCGCCAGGCCGCCGCCGAATTCGCCCGCGCCGCCGCCATGCGCCCCGAGATCGTCGGCGCCACACTCCAGGAAATCTACAAGGATCGCGACATCGGCGAGGCCATGTTCAAAGTGCTCGAAACCGACAAACTGATCGAGGGCCCCGCCGATCTCACCCTCGTCCAGACCCGCGAGGAACTCCTCAAACAGCTCCTCGCCGCCGAACCAACCTGAAAGGCTGCAACGTGAGGTCCAAACCCCAACACCCCGGCCCCCCCAACGGCCACCTGCTCGCCGCCTGCGTGGTGCTGCTCCTCGGTTTCTCAACCCAACCCACGGCAGCCGCGCCCGTCGCTTACGTCATCCACATCAGCATCGATGGCCTCCGACCGGATGCCATCACGGCGCTGGGCCCCTCCAACCTGCCGAACTTCTACCGCTTCCGCACCCGGGGCGCGTTCACCGACAACGCCCGCTCGGATTACGACTACACGGTAACCCTGCCCAATCACGTGACGCAGCTGACCGGACGCGGAGTGCTCGGAACGTTGGGACATGGCTGGACCGCCAACTCGGATCCGCCGTCCGGCGCGACCCTGGCCTCGAACAAGGGTTCCTACGTGGCGGGAGCGTTCGACGTGGCTCATGACCACGGCCTCCGCACCGGCGAATTCGCCAGCAAATCAAAATTCGTCCTGTTCGACACCAGTTGGAATGCCGTCAACGGCGCGCCCGATGCCACTCCTCCCGACAACGGTCAGGACAAGATCGATGTTTACCTCAATATTGGGGACACCGCCGCACTGGTGAATGCGCTGGTGACGAACATGACCGCCCAGCCCTTCGGATACGTTTTCCTTCACCTGACCGATCCCGACTCGGTCGGGCACGCCTCGGGCTGGAATCCTGCGCCGGGCAGCGCTTACAGCAATGTCATCAAGCTCATGGATGCGCGTCTCGGTGTCATCTTCAGCCTCGTCCAGACGAATCTGCAACTGGCCGGCCGGACCGCGCTCGTTCTCACCGCGGATCATGGCGGTTCTGGCACGGATCATTCCCTTAACACTCTCAAGGAGGACTACACCATCCCCTTTTATGTCTGGGGACCGGGAGTGCTGGCCGGGGCGGACCTTTATCGGCTCAACGCCACGAACCGGCTGAATCCGGGCACCGGTCGTCCCACCTACGCCGATCCGATTCAACCCGTCCGCAACGGCGAGGCGGCCAACGTCTCGTTGAAGCTTTTGGGCTTGGGACCGGTTCCTGGCTCGACCATCGGCACCAACCAGGATCTCGCCCTCACCATCCCATCCCCGACGGACTTTGCCCTCAGGTTGGCCGGAACGGATGCCGTGCTGACGTTTACGACGCGATTGAACGTGCTCTACGACATTCAGAGAAGCGACAGCCCGGGCATGGGTTCCTGGAGCAACCTGGTGACGAACCTGCCAGGCACGGGCGGCGTCGTCACGAATGTGGACTTCGGCGCCCTCGATTCAGCCCCGCACCTTTACCGGCTCAACCTGCATTTCTAGGCTTGGGGATGCCCTGTTGGATAGGCATGCCTGGAGTTACACCAAGTGCTGTTCCTGATCTGGGGCATGAGAAACCCAGGCTGACCCGAATTCATGGCCCCCGTTGCGGGGGCCGGGTCATGGTCGTGGCCTGGGGCGCACTCGTGGGTGGGGTGTCCGGCTCGCCCGATCAAAATCGCAAGCCCCAGTCCAGCCACAAGCGCGATGGATAGTTTCAGTCGGTCATGGGAATGAAACTGCAGTTCGGGCAGCAGATCCGCACAGGCGATGCAGAGGAAAGTGCCCGACGAAAACGCCAGCGCCGCCCCGAGCCAGGCGGGATGGGCTTCGACGTTCTGACCAGCCCCCAGGAAGAACAGGCTGGCGCCGATGGGCGTGACGAGCGCGAAGAGGATATTCACCGCGTGAAACCAGCGACGGGAGGCGCCGCCCACATGGATGAGTGTGGTGATGGCCATGGCACAGAGCGGCTTGTGCAGAATCACAGCCATGGCCGTCCCTGCCCCCAAACCCGCGCCGTGGCCATGCTTCGACGAGACCACCGCCGCCGCCAGCGCGAGACCGTCGAACACGGAATGGATCGATAAACCGACCGCCACCGCCATCCAGCTCAACGGCCGCGCCGCGAGGACCACGGCGTGCGATTCATGGTCATGATGCTCGTGGCCGCACTCCTCCTCCGTCTCTTCCACCTCATGATGATGAACGGGCAGAAACCGTTGCAGGAAGAACATGGCCAAGAAGCCCGCCATCATCCAGGCGGTGGCTTGAACCGTCGATCCCAACTCCTCCGCCCCGTGCGGAAGCAGGTGCAGCAGCGACAGCCCCAGCATCAATCCCGAAACCAGGCTGACGGCCACTTGCAGTCGCGCATGCGTCAGGCGCAACAAGACCGGCAGCCAACCGCCCGCCAGGGAGGCGCCCAACACCATCAGGCAGTAAATGGTCAACTGAATCTCAGGCGAGACAGATCCTAGGTTCATAAAGTAAATGGTCCAGTAACGGCGCGCATCTTAGGCATCCCCCCTCCCTCCGTCCAGCAACCTTGCCGAGGGTTTGGCAACGCAGCTCAGCCGTCCCGCCTGCACATGCGCCGCCCGAGACTGCCTAAAGGCACGACCAACGCCGCGGGTGGAGACCGCCACGCAGCGCGGCCCTACCGATACGGAACGTGCTCTTGACCTTCAGTGTGGCTGAACGAGGCGACCAGCATGGTCAGCTTCCAGCCGAGAGAGGGTTCGCAAGTGCATCATCGCTCCGTGAGCAAACCCCCTGCCCGCTCGGTCGCACGTCGGAATCTTGACGCGCGGCACCCCTGGTTTAGTCTTGCTGCCGGTGGTCCGGGTGGATGCCCGCCGCCGATATTGTGCACGAAGTGAGTATCATGCAATCCACGCTGGCCTTGGCCGAACAACAGGCGCGCCAGTCGGGCGCGGCGGCCATTCACAGCCTGCGGATGCGTATCGGCACCTTGTCCGGCGTGGTCGCCGAAGCCCTGCAGTTCGCCTTCCAAGCCCTGAAAGCGGATACGCTCGCGGCCGGCGCGACGCTGGAGGTCGAAGAGGTCCGGCCCGCCTGCTGGTGCGGTGAGTGCCGCGCGGAATTTGAAGTGACCGATTTTCTTTACGAGTGCCCCCACTGCCACCGCCCCAGCGTGGACCTGCGGCGCGGGCGGGAGCTGGCTCTCGTGTCCTTGGAGGTTTCGTAACATGTGCCAGGAATGTGGTTGCAGTCAGAAGGGCCCTTACAAGATCGACGGCCAGCCGGTCGGTGAAGTGGTTTTGTCCGGAGGTCAACACGCGATGGTCGAGGACAAACCGGCCGGTCATGTCCACACTCATAGCCATGCCCCGGGCCATGCACATCCTCACGTTCACCTGGACCTCAACCTGCCCGTCCTCGCGCAGAACGACCGCTTCGCCGAGCGGAACCGCGGCGCTTTCCAAGCGCTGGGCCTGGTGGTGCTGAACGTGGTGTCGTCGCCGGGCGCCGGCAAAACGACACTGCTCCGCAAGACGCTCGAAACGTTGAAAGGCAGACGGCGCGCCGCCGTCATTGTGGGCGACCTGGCCACCGAGAACGACGCGGACCGCCTGCGGACCACCGGGGCACCGGTCGTTCAGGTCACCACCGGCACCCTGTGCCATCTGGAAGCCGAAATGATCTCGCGCGCCCTGGCCAAGCTGGATTTGAAGAACTTGGACCTGCTGATCATTGAAAACGTGGGGAACCTGGTCTGCCCGGCTTCCTTCGACCTGGGCGAAGGCACCCGCGTCGCGCTGCTCTCCACGACCGAGGGTGAGGACAAGCCGCTGAAGTACCCGCCCATCTTCCAGAACGCGGATGCGGTCATCCTCACCAAGACCGATCTGGCCGAAGCGGTTGAATTCAATCGTGCGGCCGCCCTCGCCAACCTGCGTCAAGCCAGCCCCAAAGCGCGACTCTTCGAGACCTCCGCCAAGACCGGCACCGGAATCTCCGAATGGTGCGATTACCTGGCGGGCCTGAGAACCCGATAGCGAGGTCTGCCGGACCGCAAGTCCGCCCCTCCGCCTGTGGCCTCCCAACCTGAGCCCGCGCGAATTTCAAGCGGTCCAATATCAGCCCCGACTCACGTCAGACGGCGGCGGGCTGCAGGAACCGCATGATGTTGTCGCCGTGCTTCAACAGCCGTGTCTCGGTCCAGTGGTCTGGCAGGGTCAGGGTATCGCGTCGCGCGTAACCGAGCACCAACAGTCCGCCCGGCGCGATCAACCGGGGCAAAGCCGGCTCATCCAGGATCTGTTGCGCCAGGGACTCGGAACGTTTATGCACGTTCTTGTCACCATACGGCGGGTCGGCCAGCACCAGGTCGAACACCCTCCCTTCCCCGGCCAATTGGCGCACCGCGGGAAACACATCCTGCACGCGCACCTGCACCGCACCCCCCGCCAGTCCCGCCGTGACCAGGTTGCGTCGGATGAACTCCGCATGCCGGGATGACTTCTCGATGCACAGCGCCGTGGCTGCCCCGCGACTCAGACACTCGAGGCTCAGCGCGCCCGAACCGGCAAACAGCTCCAGCACGCGGGCGTCGATCACGCGATGACCCAGACTGTTGAACACAGCCTGCTTCATCCGGTCTGGCGTGGGCCGCACGTCCAGACCCTTGGGCACGGTCAAGTGCCGCCGAGCTGCTTGTCCGCCTGTAATGCGCATAGGAACCTGATCTTCGCGGCCCAGTTAACCACGACTCCATGCCGCTGCGCACGGAGAAAGGAGGTGCGCTGTCGCCACCCAGTCCTGGACTCAATGCATGCTGTTCTTCGCCTGCGTAATGCCCTACGTTTTCCGCGATGCAACCGATTGGCCCCCCCGATTCCCACCACTTCATGGCGGCGGCGGGCTGGTTGGGATTGAAATGTCCGGATGACGCTCTGGCCGAGCTAGACGCACTTTCACCAGAGAACCGTCGTCATCCCGACGCGCTCGAACTGAGGTGGCTGGCCCAGGCGGAAGGTCAGGACTGGTCGGGTGCGCTGGCGACGGCCACGGAGCTGGTTCAGACCACTCCGGAACGTCCGACGGGCTGGCTGCACCGGGCCTACGCCATGCGGCGCGCGCCCGAAGGCGGCCTGCAGAAAGCTTGGGAATTGTTGCTTCCAGCCGTGGAGCGGTTTCCCAAGGAGAGCATCCATCTAGATCCCCTCCCCAGCGCCCACGATGGTGTCGTACATGGTCGCCACTTCCGGGCGCAGCGATTCGCTGTCGCTGCCCAGGATCCGGTACTGACGGATGTTGACGGACACGGGCTTCCCGTCCGCCAATCCTTGCTGCGCGTATTCCTCCTTGCTCATGCGGGCGCGCAGGATCAGTCCGCTGGGCAGTTCCAGTTCGACCCTCAGCAAGACGCCCAGGAAATACGTGTGCCGGAGCACCGCGCGGTAGCGGTGGGCGGTCAGGTCGGAGGAAATCTGCACGGCATAGGGCCGGAATCCGATGCGCACCTTGGTGCCGTCCGGGTGTCCCGACGCGGGGAACTCCAACTCGCCCACCCGCGCCAATCCGCCCGCCACCTCCGTATCCAACACGTTCATGACTCCGACAAACCGGGCCACGAATTCGTTGCGGGGCTGTTCATACACCTCGCGCGGCGTGCCGATCTGTTCGAGATTGCCGCGCGAAAAGATGACAATGCGGTTCGAAACCTCCATTGCCTCCTCCTGGTCATGGGTTACGAAGATGGTGGTCACGTTCAACTCATGATGGAGGGTGACCAGCCACTCGCGCAGTTCCTGGCGGATCTTGGCATCCACAGCCCCGAACGGTTCGTCCAGCAGCAGCACGCTGGGCTTGGGCGCCAGGGCCCGGGCAATCGCCACCCGCTGCCGCTGCCCGCCCGACAGTTGGTGCGCGTAGCGCTTCTCCAATCCTTCGAGTCCGAAAAGCTGCACCAGCTCCTCGACACGCGCCTGGATGTCCGCCGGCTTCCACTTCTTGATCTTGACGCCGAACGCGATGTTCTTGAACACGTTCATGTTCTTGAACAAGGCGTAGTTCTGGAACACGAAGCCGATGTTGCGCTGCCGGACGGACAGGTCATTCACCCGCTGGCCGCGGATGAAAATGTCGCCGGAGGTGGGGAGTTCGAGGCCGGCGATCATTCGCAGCACGGTCGTCTTGCCGCCGCCACTGGGCCCCAGCAGCGCCAGCAACTCGCCCTCGTTGACCGAGAACGTGACGTCGTTGACCGCGGCCACGGCGCCAAATTTCTTGCTAACACTCTTTAGCTCGATGCTCATGCGGGCGCGGATTCCTCGTGATGCCATGACGCAACCCTGCGGACGCTTGGATGACCACACGCGGCGACGGGTCGTTGGGCAAGGCTTGGCATGGGTTCAGGAAGGGTTCGTTTCTGGCGCGGCGCCGCGTTGCGCGAGCGCGTGCTCGCGCGCCTGCTTCCATTCCAGCAACGTCTTCAATCCCAACGTCACGAGCGCCAGCAGGGCCAGCAGGCTCGCCACGGCAAAGGCCGCCGCTCCCTGATACTCGTTGTACAGCTTCTCCACGTGCAGGGGCATGGTGTTGGTCACCCCCGCGATGTGACCGCTGACCACCGACACCGCGCCGAATTCCCCCATCGCGCGTGCGTTGCAGAGAATCACCCCGTAAAGCAGGCCCCACTTCACACTCGGCAGTGTCACATGCCAGAAGGTCGTCCATCCGCTCGCGCCGAGGGTGAGCGCAGCCTCCTCCTGCTCGCGCCCCGTCGCCTGCATCACCGGGATCAGCTCGCGCGCCACAAACGGGAACGTGACAAACAGGGTCGCCAGCGCGATGCCCGGCACCGCAAAGATGATCTTGATGTCATGCGCATCGAGCCACGGCCCCAAATAACCCTGCAACCCGAACATGAGGACGTAGATCAAGCCGGCGACGACCGGCGACACGGAGAAGGGCAGGTCGATGAGCGTGATGAGCAGCGACTTGCCGCGGAACTCGAACTTGGCAACCGCCCAGGCGGCGCACACACCGAACAGCGTGTTCAGCGGCACGCAGATTCCGGCAATCAGCAACGTCAGCTTGATGGCCGCCACACTGTCGGCCTCGCGCAGCGCAGCCCAATAGACATCCAGGCCCTTGACCAGGGCTTGCGCGAAGACGTTGGCCAGCGGCAGCAACAGGAACACGGCCAGGAACACCCCGCACACGCCAATGAGCAGCCATTTCGCCCGCGGCGATTCCTCCGTCCCGCGCCGGGACTGGATCGTGCTCTGGTTCTTCTTGCTGACGTAGCCTGCCATCGGGTGGGTGTTCAATTCTGGAACCGGCTGGCCCAGCGTTCCATGAGGTTGATGGTGATGAGCAGCGCGAACGAAAACAAGAGCAACACCACCGCCAGGGTGATCGCGCCCGCATAATCGTATTCTTCGAGCCGGATGACGATCAGCAGGGGCGCGATCTCCGAATGGTACGGCTTGTTGCCCGCGATAAAAATCACCGAGCCGTATTCGCCGATGGCCCGCGCGAACGCCAAGGCGAAACCGGTGAGAATCGCCGGCAGAAGGGTGGGCGCGACAATCGTGAAAAACGTCCGCGCCCGGCCCGCGCCCAGCGTGGCAGCAGCCTCTTCCACCTCGGTTTCAAAGTTCTCCAATACCGGCTGCAAGGTGCGCACGACAAACGGCAGCCCGATGAAGGTGAGCGCAATCACCACGCCCAACCGCGTGAAGGCCCCCTCAATGCCCAACGGCACGAGAAAACGGCCGAGCCAGCCGTTGGCCGCGAACAGGTTCGAAAGCGTGATGCCGGCCACGGCGGTCGGCAGCGCGAAGGGGAAATCCACCAGCGCGTCGAAAAACCGCTTGCCGGGAAAGCTGTAACGCACCAGCACCCAGGCGACGACGGTGCCGAAGACGGCGTTGACCAGCGCCGCGATGCATGAGGCGCCAAAAGTGAGCTTGTACGCCGCCAGCGCACGGTCGTTGGTCGCCAACCGCCAGAACTCGGCCCAGGACAGATCGAATACACGCAGGAACAGCCCGGCAATGGGGATCAACACGATCACACAAAGGTAGAGGATCGTGTATCCCATCGTCAGACCAAAGCCTGGCAGTGGATTGAATCGTTTGACGGCCATCACGTGGTTGGAGATTAGCCCGAGGCGTAGCGGTGCGACAACTCTTATGGTCGGGCGTGGTAGCGGACGGGTGAAGCCAGATACCGCTCCTCCGGAACACCGCATTCATCCGCCTGAGTTGGGGGCATGAACGTCGCCGGGTCCTCAGACGCCCCTCGTGGGTTACACATCTCGATTGCGCGCGCTACGGAGGACGGGTCCACGGCTACGAGGTTCACGGGGGAACCCGCCGTCACGGCTTGAAAACCTGGTCAAAGACGCCGCCATCGCCGAAGTGCAAAGGCTGGGCCTTGCTCCAGCCGCCAAACTCCTCGTCAATGGTCACCATCGGGATGTCCACAAACCGGTCTTTGTATCTGGCCGCCACCTCGGGCAGGCGCGGGCGGTAGAAGTGGCGTCCGGCAATCTCCTGGCCCTCGGGCGTGTAGAGGTATTCCAGATAAGCCTTGGCCAGGGTTTCGGTGCCGCGCTTCTTGACGACGCGATCCACCCATGTGACCGGCGGCTCGGCCAGGATGCTGAGGGAGGGCGCCACAATCTCGAACTTGTCCGCGCCGTATTCCTTGAGGGCCAGAAAGGCCTCGTTTTCCCAGGAGATAAACACGTCGCCGATGCCGCGCTGGACGAACGTGGTCGTCGCTCCGCGCGCGCCGGTGTCGAGCACGGGCACGTTCTTGAACAGCCTGGCGATGAAATCCTTGATCTGCACCTCGTCCCCGTTGAACTTGCGCTTGGCATACGCCCAGGCGGCCAGGTAGTTCCAACGCGCCCCGCCCGAGGTCTTGGGGTTCGGCGTCACGATGGACACGCCCGGCCGGACGAGGTCGTCCCAATCCTTGATGCCCTTGGGATTTCCTTTGCGCACCAGGAACACGATGGTGCTGGTGTAGGGCGCGCTGTTGTCCGGGAGGCGCCGCTGCCAGTCCTTGGGGATCAGCCGGCCCTTCTCGTGAAGCGCCTCCACGTCGTACGCCAGCGCCAGGGTCACCACGTCGGCCTGCAAGCCGTCTATGACGGAGCGCGCCTGCTTGCCAGAACCGCCGTGGGACTGGTTGATGTTGACGGTGTCCCCGGTCTTCTCCTTCCAATGCCTGGCAAAGGCTGCGTTGAACTCCGTGTAGAGCTCGCGCGTCGGGTCGTAGGAGACATTCAGCAGGGTGATGTCCTTGGCTTGGGCCGGGCTGGGACTGACGGTCAGGATGAGGGCCAGCAGAGCGCTGGCAAGGGAGAGATGTCGGTTCAGTTTCATGATCTTGATTTGTTGCCGGTGAAGTCTCGGTTGCGTTCAAAAGCTGATCTGGGCCCGGGTGAGAAACACATGCTCGCCCTCCTCAAGCAAGCCGCTTGTCCCGCCGTCGAAATCGGTTTGTTCATAGTCGAAGTTGAACTTGACGCTCTTGTTGAGATACCAGTTCAGGCCGACACCCCACGAGCTTGCCGCGCTGGCGGACGTGGCGGGGTCGGCAAACAGTGGAAACGCGGCGTCATCCACCTCAAGCTGCCCGACACGCGCGGCAATCTCCCACGCGCCCCAGCCGCCTTCGGCGGGATTGAAGGCGCGCTTTGGGGTGAAGCCCTTCCAGGAATTCTCCTCGCCGGTCAGCACATACGAGGCGGACACCTGCCATGCCGTGTTCTCCACCCAGGCAGAACTCGATGTCCCGGCATCCCGCCGGACGCTCTGGTCCGAAATCACATATTCCCCGAAGAGGCCAAAGGAACCCAGGTAGTAATAAAATTGGGGCGAGATGCGCCAGTGGTCCCCGTCCGCCACAACATTCGGGGCCGCCGCAGTGCCGGCGCCGCTGCGGTAACTGAAGAACTGCTGCTGACCGGGGCTTTTATACTTACCCAACATGCCGCTGCCGTCCTGCTTCCCCCAAGTGCCGGCGACGCCCAAACCCAACTCGCGGAGAGCATCCGTGTCGCTGTTCTTGAACGGCCTGGCAAACAGGCGTCCCGCCAGGTCCTTCTCGTCGTCGGAAGCATCCACATCCCCACTGCCGCCGTCCGCCACGCCATTGAACACGCCCGCCTCATAACGAAGCAGGCCGGCCAGCAGATCGCCCTGCAATTGAACGCCCACGTCGCGGTTGGGCACGAGCTGCGTCGGGTAACCCCGCTCGATAAACAGCAGGTTCGCGCCGGATTGGAGCCGCTCCAGGCCCACCGGTTCCTTGAACTTGCCGATCTGCACCTGGAATTCCGGCAGGAAGCGGGCGTTAAGATAGGCGTCCTGCAAGATGCCGTTGTTCACCGCGGAACTGTTGATGCCCGAGGCGAAGTCGAGCATGAGCCGAAAGTCAAACTTCTCATACACCGTGCCCTCGAAGATGGGGCGTGCACGGCGAATGAGGAAGGTGTCATTCGCAGCCTCTTCATCGGCGTAGAAGCGCCCATCCCCCTGGATATAGCCCCGCACTTTGAAGACAAAGTTTGAATCTGCCGATCGCACGGAGAAGCCGTTGGCGCCCAGGCTCACGCTCGGCGCGCTCTTCGCCTTCTCCGTGGCGGTTTCCCTCTCCAACTCCTGTTTGCGTTCGAGGACGCGCACCTTCTGGTCCAGGTCCTGGATCTGGCGTTTCAAGGCGTCAATCGTGTCGGCGTCCTCCGCGGCCAACGAGGCCGCGCTGATGATCTGGCTGCCCAGGATTCCCGTGAGCAACCACCGGTCGAGTTTCATGATCTAGTTGTCTTTCATTACTGTGAGGCTTCCGGCGGTCCGGTCAGCACTCGTTGGGTTTCGTGTTTCGTGGGCCTCCAGTTGGCTGGTCGGCTTCAAGGGTTGTCAGGACGCGAGGTCTCCAGACGCACCCGCTCGGTCTTTTCGATCTGCGTAACCCGTGCATCATGCACGGTGACCTGCACCACCCCGTAACGCAGCGAACCGACGTGCTGACGCACCAACTCAAGCCAGATCCGCTCAGTCACGGCTTCCTCGGTCACTCCAGTCGGAGTCGATGTCCTCCACACGGGTTGTTCCTTTACAGATTCAGACTTCATATTAATCAACTACTAAGTCGATAGCCATTACAAACAAAAAATGACCTGTCGCGGTTGACCGAAGATGGCCCAGCGGTTGAGCGTTCCTCGCTCTAGTCGTGCACCACTCAATTGGAATTGAACTGCTACCATACAGGTCGTAGTTAAGCGCAGTCGCTACCGGTGTAAAGAGTTTTTTTTGAGATTTTTTCAGGGGGGCGTCGCCTCAGATCCCCTCCCCACCCATAAACCCCGCATCGAGGACCTCGGGTTTGGAGACGGGGTTTCCCCGGGCCACGTCGGCCAGGGTGGCGCGGTCCATCAGGTGGGCGACCGCATTGCGGGCTTCCAGAAAGACGCGACGAAACCTGCAAACCGGCTCTTGTGAACATCTTTTGTAACCGGCGACAGAAACGCACTCGATGGGCGCCAGAATGCCATCGAAATGGCGCACCACCTCACCCATCGTGATCTTCTCCGGGCTTCGGGCAAGGCGGTAACCTCCACGCAGTCCGGGCATGCTGTCCACCCAACCGCGTTCCTTGAGCGCCAGCATGATCTGTTCGAGGAACTTCTTCGGAACATCGTTCCGCCGTGCGAGCTCACGAATAGGTATGGGTCCACTACCAAAGTGATCAACTAAGGTGAACAACGCACGCAGCGCGTAATCGGTCTTCTTGGAAACCCGCATTGCCAACCACTATATTTCCAGTCGTTGTTTAGTCAACAGCATCCTAGCTCATGTTCTTTGTTCTCAAACCTGTGTAACTCGTCCAGGGCGCGACTGCCCCAAATCGCTGCCTGATGACGAAGTGTGACCTGGGACACCCCCAAGCGGCTCGACGTGCACCAGTACGTCCAGAACACTTGGGTGCTCGCGGCGGACGGCGTCCTTGACCTCGTGCCCGACGCGGTGGGCCTCCTTCACGGTCATGTTCGGGTCCACCTGCAGGTGCATGTCCACCAGAAACTGGCCGCCCATGCGGCGCACCAGGCATTTCTCCACGCAGCCCGCATGCGGCACCGCTTCGGCGCAGACCGTGATCCGCCGGATCAGGCCCGGATCAGCCGAGGCATCCATCAGTTCGTCCAAGGCCGGACGGAACAGCCGCCACCCGTTCCAGAAAATGATTCCCGAGGCAAACAATGCCGCAACATCGTCGGCAGCCGCGAAACCCTCCCCACCCATCAGCGCCACAGAAATGCCCAATCCCGCCGCCAGCGAGGTGATGGCGTCGCTGCGATGGTGCCAGGCGTCACTGCGCACCGCCGGTGAATCCACCGCTGACGCCTCCCGCAGCGCGAACCGAAACAGGGCCTCCTTGATGACAACCACCCCCACCAGCACCACCAACGTAAAGGGCGCCGGAGCCTCGTGAGGTGCGATGATCTCCATCACCGACTTGACCGCAATCCACAGAGCCGCCACCAGGAGCATCGCGGCGACAATCGCCGCTGAGATGGCTTCTGCCTTGCCATGACCATACGGATGATCCTCGTCCGGCGGCACCGAGGCCACCACCAGCCCGCGCCACACGACCAGCGAACTGCACACATCCGCGAAGGATTCCACGGCGTCCGCCACCAGTGCATGCGAGTGACCCACCACACCGGCAACCAGTTTCACCGCTGCCAGCAGGACGTTCAACGCCATGCCCAGAAAGGTCACCCGCAGGCTCCGCTTGAGTCTGGATTGCATGCGATGATTCAGCCCATCAGCGCGCGGTTGAACGCCACCGCGTCCGCATACCGCACGCCGGTGCCCCCAAACAGGTCGAGCGCCGATCCGATGGTGAGGTGAATTCTCCCCTGCCCTTCGCGCGTTACCGTGTGCAGGTCTTCCATCGACCTTGCTCCTCCTGCGTAGGTGGCGGGGATCGGGCTCCAATCGGCCAGCTTGCGCACCAGTTCCAGATCGATGCCCTGACACAGCCCCTCGACATCCACGGCGTGAATCAAAAACTCGCTGGCGAACCCGGCAAACTGTTTCAGGGACTCCTGGTTCAGCGTGCTATTGGTGAACTTCTGCCAGCGGTCGGTGACCACGCAGTAATCCGCCCCACGCCTCCGGCAACTCAAATCCAGCACCAGCCGCTCGCGTCCGGCAATCCCGGTCAACTGATCCAATCGCCCCCAATCCACCCGTCCCTCGCGGAACACCCAGGAGGTCACGATCACCTGCGAGGCTCCGGCGTCCAGCCAGGCCCGCGCATTGTCGGCGTTGATTCCGCCTCCGATCTGCAGTCCGCCCGGATACGCGGCCAGCGCCGAGCGCGCCGCCTCATCGTTCCCCGGCCCCAGCTTGATCACGTGCCCGCCCCGAAGCCCGTCCTGACGATACAGCTCCGCATACCAGGCCGCCGGGCGTTCGGACACGAAATTGGTCTTCAGATCGCCGGGCTCGGTGGTAAGCGAGCCGCCGACGATCTGTTTTACCCTGCCTTCGTGCAGGTCAATGCAAGGCCGGAACACGCCGGCAGCCTAGGGGAGCAGTTGGCGCATCAAAAGCGTAAAGGAAACCCTGGTTGGGGGCGAATGGATGGAACAGTTCTTGCAACCCTAGCCTGAATTCTTTAGCGAAGAACACCCATGAACCGCCTGAACACGTCGCTTGTGCTGCCCCTGCTGCTGGGATTGAGCTGCGTGGATTCCTTCGCCCTGGTGAGCCGGACGGCGGGCCAGGTGGATTATCAGTTCCAGAACGCCGACGCCGTCCTCAGGGGAGTCGTCGCAGCCCGGGAACCGGCTTCGAATGGACAGGGCCAGGGCCGGAACGAAACCCGATACACGATCCAAGTCGAGGAAAGCCTGAAAGGAAAGGTGCCCACCCGCCTCTGGCTGGTGCTCCCCGGGGAAAGGTCCGGCACCCTGCCAATCAGCGAGGGATGCCAGCCCGCTCTCCGGGTGGGCGAACGCCGGCTCTTCTTTCTCAAACGCGGGGCCGGGGGCAGGCCGCACCTGCTGGCGGAAGCGGCCAGCGCGCTGAACGTGGCCGACGACAGCCCGGAACTGGCCAAGGTCCGGTTCCTGGCCATCACGTCCACGGCAGCCGGCGGTGACCTCACTGACCAGGCATCCTCGATTCCCTCCCAACCCGTCGCTGCGGCGGCTTCCCAGAGTACCGGTACCAATCTGTTGGTGGACACCACCTATGGCCTGCCGTTGCGCTTTGTCACGCCAGACCGCGGCGAGCCCATCCCCTATCTGGTGGACGCGGATCTCCTTCCTGCGGGGATCACCCTCTCGCAGGCCTTGGCGGCGGTGAGCAACGCTCTGGCAGCTTGGAAAGCCGTTGCCCCCCTCGACTTCGAGTTTCGCGGCGTGCAAAGTTTTGGCGACGCGGCGAAATATGTCGGCGACGGCGACGGCATCCTGCGGATTCAGCTTCACGATGGGTGGGGGTTGATCACCAGCGCCGACACCCTGGGCATCGGCGGCAGCAGATTCTACACGAACATGCTCAGCGCGGGTTGGACCACCGGTGGACAGGTTTACGGCAACGATTTCCATCAGTCAGCCCAAGGCTACGTGGTGCTGAACGACCTGAGCGATGCCATGACCAACCTGCTGACATTCGAGGAGGTAGTTTGCCATGAGATCGGCCATGCGCTGGGTATGGCCCACTCGACGCCAGACACCCCGGCTCCCATCTACAGCCCGGCGTGGGAAGCCCAGATGTACTACATCGCCCACGAAGATGGTCGCGGGGCCGCGCCGACCCCGTGGGACACCAACGTCCTCCAGCAGATCCATCCCAGCGCCAACACGCCGCCCTACATGTTTGACCGGGTCATGGATGTCGTCACGGCCGCCCCCCAGCCGTCGGTCCCGGGCATCAACGAAATCCAGCTCAAAGGCTACGACCGGCAGGGCACCCCACTCACGCTGGCCTTTACCGAAACCAATGCCACGCACGGCACCTTCTCCAGTGCGTCCAGCCTCCTCCGTTTCACGCCCAACCTCGTGGCCAACGGCCCCCGCTCGGATCCCGCCGGCATTGGCTACTACGACTACATTTACGCCCGGGGTTCCGACGGCGTCCATGCCTCGCCCTTTGTCTGGCTGCGCGTGGTTTCTCTCGCGGCGGACACTTTACCATCCATCAGCGACGGCATTTCCGACAACTGGATGATCGCCAACTTTGGCAATGCCAACCCGGCTGTGGGCACCAACCACGGCGCCACCCAGGACCAGGACCGGGACGGAATCACCAACCGCGACGAATATCGCGCCTGGATGAACCCCACCAATGCAGCCTCCGCCCAACTGATGAGTGCCGCTCCAGATGGAACCGTTTCCTGGCAGGGCAAGGCCTACGAGTTGTATGAGCTCCACGCCTCGACCAACCTCAGCCACTGGTTCTTCGTCAAAGCCGTGCTCCCCACCAACGACACCCCATCCGTGAAGGTCAGACTTTCCTCCTACGGCTCAGTGGCCTACCGGGCATTCAAAGTTCCGTAGCCTCTACCCCTGGACCTCGCAGCCGTGGACGCCTGCCTGTGCGGGGCACGCAGACAGGTGAGTCCGCGCTGATCTTCCTGCTCCGAGGGCGGAAAGGCGCCCGGATGGCTGAGGGCGACGTCCAGTTCGCGATCATGGCGCCGACTGACGTCCGGAGGCTACGTTTCAGGGTTTCATGGTTTCAACTCACGTCCAACCTTGGAGGTCGAGGCTCCCCGAGAACCGGAGGGGCCGGACCGCGAGTCCGTGACTCGCAGCAGCCACGCTCTTCGACTCGCCTCCGATCCATGGGTGAGCCTTCCGCAACTTTTTCTTTCCCCGGACCGCATTTGTCCGACCCCGGGGCGCAGGATGAAGCGCGATGAAACACAACACCATGAACAACAGACAGCTCGAACTCGGCCTCGCCCAGAACACCCTGCGCATCACCGTCCGCCGCGCCCGCCCCCACCGCGCTCGGTGGTGGTTTCAACAGATGCGCCAGGCGGTGGACTCGGCCATCGATTGGCATTCCCAACCGCCCGGCCGCCCCGAGCAGATCCAACTGATTCCGGGTCGCCGCCCCTCCCTGGCGTAAGCCGCGCCCGGATGGCGATGGGAGTGCGGTTGAATCACAAGCCCATTGGCGGATGGAAGGAATTGAACGCCTTGCGCCCCTGCTCTGCTGCGACTTCGCGTTAGCCTCCACCCCCGTGGTTGCCATCAGGGAGCGTTCGGGCCGGCAAAGCAACGCTCGACAAAACCGCGAATCACGTCCAGCTCCTCCTCCCCGGCGATGGTGTGAGCTTTGCGAAACTCGTGCCACTCGATGTTGAGTCCGGCGGCGGTCAGCCTCCGGACTTCCTCGCGGACCGCCGAGAAAGGAATCATCGGATCGAGCGTGCCATGGGTCATCAGCACCGGACGTTCTCGGGCGCCCGGCGCCAGTTCAGTGATAAGCTGCTGCGGTTCGAACACCCAGCCGCTGATGCCGACGATCCCCGCCAGGGCCTGCGGGTAACGCAGTCCCGCGTCCACCGCCATCAGGCAGCCTTGCGAAAACCCGCCCAGCAGAGTGGTCTCGCTGGGATAACCTTGCGCCCGCAGATCGTCCAGCAGGCTGAACAGCAACTGGCGACTGCGCCGCACCCCGGGGGTCATGTCGCCCGCGAAGTCAAACCACGAGTAGCCCCCATAGTACTCGTCCGGCGCGTTGACGAGCACATAGTTCATCCAAGGCAAATCCATGGCCTCGGGCATCCACCGATACCCCTCCACGCTGTCGCCCAGCCCATGCATCATCACCCACAGCCGCTTGGACCCGTGGTTGTGGGCCGGAATCAGTTCGTAATTCAGTTTCGACATAGCCATGTTCGATCGCTTCCGCGCCTCTTACTCCGCCGCGCCAAGCGAAATCCAGGCCCGGACCCGTTCCAAGTCCGCCTTCGCGGGCTGCGGTTTGCCTTGCGGCGGCATATGATCCTCGTGCACCAATGGCAGCAACATCCGTTTCAGGAGCAGACTGCCCGAAGCATCGCCCGGCACCACCACCGGACCTGAATCGCCTCCGGCCCGGAGGTGTTCGAGGGAATCCAAGCGCAGCCCACCCTTGGCCCTTTCCGGCCCATGGCAGCCGGCACAATAATCGCCGAACACCGTTTCCACGGCGACAAAACTCAGGGCGTTTGAATCGGGCCCAAGTTCATTCTCCTTCACCCAAGGCACCCGCCCGCCCAGCCAAAAGGGGGCATACCGACGCAGATAATTGCTGCCGTGCGTCAGGGAGGCTCCGAAATGGCCAGCCACCAACGTCAATCCCACGACAGCAACAAGCCATCCGCGATAAAGGCTGATCCAACCCCGCTCGTAAAGCCATAGCAGCAGGCATGAGGCGACCGCCACGCTGACGCCGGTCCAGCGATGGAGCAACAGCAGCCGCTCCTCATAGCCGCTGGATTCCGCCAGCAACCATCCGCAGGCCGCCGTGAGCACGGCCACAGGCGCTATGCACCAAAGGATGAACCGGTTCGCAGCCGCCGCCTGCCGCCAACGGGGGTGAAGGCCGAGCAGTTCCAGCGCCCCCAGCAACACGAGGAAACCAATGGGCAGATGCAGCAGCACGAGGTGCAACCGACCCGCAAACAAAACCATGTCACTTGAACTTTCCATCCCAGCGCCACGCTCAGCCTAACGGCCCGGGAAGCACAAAGCAATCAAGGGACCGATGTCGGGCAGTCGCCTTCCGCGCAAGGATCAGCATTCTCATTTTGGAACGCAGGTCCGCGACCCGCAGCAGCTTCGCCTGGAACAAAGCCACTGGAGGATTGAGAACGGCCTCCCGTGGCGGGGGTGCTGCGGCTCATGGAGCCGCATCCGGGCCAAAGTGAGAATGGCACAAGGATAATCCTTGCACCCTCCGTCGCGTGCGCTTAGTAACATGGGGTCCGCGCTGCTTTCGCAGTGCCACCTCCCGTGGGTTGGTAGCTCAATGGTAGAGCATCGGCCTTTTAAGCCGGTGGTTCTGGGTTCGAGTCCCAGCCAACCCACCACCCCCAAGTTCCCCTCAACCAGCCGATTACCCGGGTCTCAGCGAGAGACCTTCGAGCGGCGCAGTCCTCGGCGCTCCCAGCGGCGGAGGGTGAAAACCCACGCCGCGCCCGCGACCACCAGGGCGGATGCCGACGGCTCGGGAACCACCGCGACGGCCGAGCCGTTGTGCCAGAAATACTCCCATTCGCTGACTCCGGAGTCACCCCCCGTGGCATCCCCAAACCCAATCCTGGGCGCACTCCCAGTCAAGGTCGGATCGCCCACCAACTGATAGGTGAGCACGGGCGCCGGATTGGCGTCGTAAAACACGTTGACCGCACTGCCGACCGCCGTCCCGCCCAGCACAATCCGGTAGGTGTGAAATGCGGAGTCGGTATCGACGGTCGCGCTCGGCCCCCGACCCAGGAACCCGGTGGCCAGCCAGATGTCGTCCTGACGCAGGTAGAGGATGTTTCCGGAAGAAGGCGCCGCGGTGAAGAAGACCGCCATCGAAGAGTTGTTGTTCGCGGTTCCATTGCGGGAATCAAAGCGCGCACGGAATTCGATGGTCCAGTTCGATGGGATCGCCAGGTTGCCCGTCTGCCGGTAAAACATGCTTTCCACATTGGCGGCCGTGTCCAGCGTCATGTATCCCCCGGACAGGCTGGGATCGGCGCCAGGGGCGCTGTCCGACAAGGTCCAGTTGGTCGTGGTCTGTTCGGGGAACAACCCACTGCTGGCATACCAGGCATTGGTCGCTGCCCGCGCGGTGAAGTCGAAAACCAGGAGCCCCAGACTGCAAGTGATCAGTAGTGTACGAAACATAACGAATTACTTGAACTGGGGCGGACGCTATCCCAGCGGGTCGCGGACGGCAAGCACTTTTCTGTCAAGGCGATGTGCGAACGAATTGCGCCACGCCGGCGGCCGGGGTCAAGGAAGCTGACGCTGGAGAGGGGCGGTGCGGCGGGTGCGCGGTTTGAGCCCACCGGACGGGCCCGGAGGGCCTCAGCATCCTGCCGGTTGGGCCTCCGGCTGCATGCCTACAACCGATCCGAGCTTCGCCAGCAACGCGGGGGGGAGATACTTCTCGAGGAGCGGGAACACTGCGCGTTCCTCGAATTGAAAATGCTGTTCCACGGCATCGATCAATTGCAGGAATCTCGCCCGCAATGCGGGCAGCCTTTGGATCTGCGCCAGCGCCCGCAGATGGCCGTCCAGCTCCCCGTGTTGCTGATGCATCATCGTCAGCGTGCCCTGGTGTTCCTCCAGGTGGTCCAGGGTGGCGAGCAGGAAATTCTCCTCATCGTCTCCGTGCAGCGCCAACAGGTGCTCCAGAACACCGGCCAGGATGAGAATCTCGTCCCGAGTCTTGAGAGCCGCCGCCTGCTCCGTCATGTAGCCGAGCAGCCGCCGCATCGTCAGATGCTCCTGCCGTAATGCGTCGGTCAGTTGCATGCTAAACTCCTGCCTTATGATCGTCATTCCGTCAACTGCATTGCCTTCCTCGCGTGCTGGCTGGGTGCATCTGGAGACTGCCCCGGAGCGCTTCAGGCCGCTTCAACGTCCGAAGGGCACGCGATGAAATGAAGGGTCCGCGGGCTTGCGAATGCCGAAGCGGCATCAATGCCGCGCCCCGGCCGAAATTGCGTTCGAGGACAGGGTCAACATGCACCCGTGCTGGCCGCTCTCCCTGACGCAGGGAGTGCCGCCTTTCGAAGACCAGCTCGCAAGGCTCACCTTTGACCGTGGTTCTTGGAACGCGTTCACTATCAGCCATCAGAGAGCGCCGCGGGCTGATCCGGGGGCGCGTGTCCACCTGCTGGTGCCGACGCGGCCGGGCTTGTCCCAAGGATGGTTACTTCTGGAAGCCTGCCAGGACGCGGATCCCGGCCACGGATGATCTGCGTCCGATTTTCCCTTACACGGCCCCTGGATTCTCGCGTATCTTGCCCGCGTGCAGACGCTCGGTGACGCCTTGGATCGCGCGCCTTCGTTGACACAGGTGACGGTGCCGGACCTGTGGCAGCAGGAGGCGGTGGCGGCGTTGCGGCGGGGCCAGGATGTGGTGGTGCAGGCGCCGACCGGGGCGGGCAAGACATTGATCTTTGAACTCTGGAGCAACCAGGGAAAGCCCTCCCGGCAGGCCATCTACACCGTGCCCACCCGGGCCCTGGCCAACGACAAGCTGGCCGAATGGCGCGCTTGTGGATGGAACGTCGGCATCACCACCGGGGACCTCTCCGAAAACCTCGATGCTCCCATCCTGGTGGCCACCCTCGAGACGCAAAAGAACCGCTTGATCCGCGGCGAAGGTCCCGGGCTGCTGGTGATGGACGAATACCAGATGATCGGCGACCCGGATCGCGGCCTCAATTACGAACTGGCGCTCGCCCTCGCCCCTCAGCACACGCAGTTCCTGCTGCTCAGCGGCAGTGTGGATAATCCGCACGAGGTGGCCCGCTGGCTGGGCCGGATCGGACGGGACGCCACCGTCATCCTCCACTCCGAACGTCCAGTGCCGCTCGATGAAATCCACGCCCAGCAGCTCAGTTACCATCTCCCTCCGGAGATCCGGGGCTACTGGCCGCGCCTCTGTGCCAAGGCGCTGGCCGAGGACTTGGGCCCCATCCTGGTGTTCGCTCCGCAGCGGCAGTCGGCCGAGCGACTCGCAGCCGAATTGGCCCGGCAGCTTCCCAATCCCAACCCGCTCCAACTCAGCACCGCCCAGAAACAATTGGTCGGGGAGCATCTGGCCAAAATGCTCAAGTGCCGCGTGGCCTATCACCACAGCGGCTTGAGCTACGGCGCGCGCGCCGGAGTGATCGAGCCCCTGGCCAAAGCGGGCCAACTGCGCGTGGTGGTGGCCACCATGGGCCTGGCCGCCGGAATCAACTTCTCCCTCCGCAGCGTCGCGCTGGCCGGCGAGTCCTACAAACGCGATGCCATCGAGCAGCCGCTGCGTGCCGATGAGATCCTCCAGATGTTCGGCCGCGCCGGCCGTCGTGGCCTGGACGAAACCGGTTATGTGCTGGTTTCAGCGAATGAGATCCGCCTGCTCGATGCGCGTCCCCAGCACTTGTCGCGGTCTGGGGCGGTGGACTGGGGCGCACTGCTCGGCATCATGGCCGGCGCCGCAGATCAGGGCTCGGACCCGTTCAGCGCGGCCGTGCGCACGCAGGACCGATTGTTCACCAGCCGCCCGGTCCTGCTGGGTGTGGAACAATCCTTGAAGCATCCGGATGTCCCGTGCGGCTTGAAGACGGATGCCGAGCGGGCGCGCCACGTCCGGCATCGCCACCGGGAAATCCTCAACAGTCAGGGGGAATGGGAACCTGCGCCAGCTCCAGCCTCGGTGCCGATTCGCGAGATCCAGGTTGGACGCTCGCTGCCGGTGGGCGAAGGAACCGGATGGATCGCGGGACCACCGCAGCCCAGCACCCCGGCAGCCAGCGGATTGCGTCCGGTTCTCACCGAGCCCGCCGCGCTGGGAAAGATCGGCCAAGGGACGCTGGTCGAAATCGCCAAGGCGCAGGACCGGCCCGTTTACGGCCGAGCCTCGACCATTGCGGACACACTGGCCGACGGCCGGGTGCTGCTGGCCAAGTGGGTGCGGCGCCTGATCAACTGGCACGGACGGCAGATCACCGCCTCGGCCTGGACCGGCAAGGTGCTGCCGCTGATCCAATCCAAGCTGGCCGAACGGCACACGCCGGTAATGCGCATCGTCACCCAGGGACATCGGGTGCTCGCCTTCGTGGAACTCGGCGGCCTCAACATGCGGGTGCCGGTGGATCGACATGGCGTGGCGCTGTGGAATCCGTGGGAGCGTGAAGTCCTGCCACCGGAGTGTGTCCAGTGCGCCTGGATCGAGACCTGCAAGAACCTTCCCTCCACCACGGGCACGGCATTGCTCTGGCGTCGGATGGGCCTGGTGGATGAGCGCGGCGTTCCCACCCGCCGCGGCCGGATCGTGAGCTTCTTTCACCAGGGCGACGGCCTGGCCATCGCAGCGGCGATCGAGGACGTTTCGTATCCGCTGGACGAACTGATTTATGACCTGGCCAACCTGGACGGTGGCTTTCGATTTTGTGGGGAAGGCAACCGTTGGGAGGGGCGGCTGGCGTTGGTCTGCCACGAACGGTACAAGCTGCAGAGCATCCCCGGCTACCTGGAGAACGGTGTTCCGCCCAAGTACGGCGCCGGGGCCGAGCAGATCGTGGCTGCGGTGCACAAGAACCCGCAGAGCAAACACACGTTTGTCACCGAACTGGTCGGCCCCGGTGACATCGACCGGGTGATCATCGAGTGGCGCAGTTTGATGCGACAGATCGCGCACGCGCCGGATCTGGATTGGGCCCGTTGGTTGGCGCTGAAGGCCGCGGCGCGGAACATCATCCGCGAAACTGAATCCCCCACCCTGACCGATCTGCCCCCGCTGGAGTACCACCAGACCAAGCGCATCGAACATCGGCTGCTCTTCCGGCGACATTGAGGTCCAGCCGTTGGTGAGGGTGGCGGTGGCGCCATTGGTCAACTGGACCACGTTGGTCGGCGCGTCCGCCACCGTCACCCGCACCGTGTTCGTGGCTGGGAAGGTGGGCGGGTCCAGGTAGAAGGGTGTCTGGGCCAGGACACCAGAGGGCAACGCCAGGCAGGCTGAGAAGTGGCAGCAAAGAAAGCGGTAAAACAGGCTCGGCTTCTTCATGATCGGCATGCTTTGTTGCGTTCGTTCCCCCCGCCGGAACCAAAAGGGGCGCTCACCTGGCAGGTCTCGGGGAAAATTCGCGGTCTTCGGATGGGACCGTAGCCAGAGCTACGCAAATGGAATGTCGGTCTGGGCTTACATGATTTCGTCTCGGGACAACGGTGCTTCTTTACTCCTTTACGTGCTCACGGCTGGAGTTTTCCAGGATTTCATTTTGACTGAGCGCGGAGGGGTCGGGTTGGGGAAAAGGGGGAGAGTCGTGAGGGGCACCGGGTGAGGAAGGCCGCGAAGCATGACATGGCGATGTCAGCTATGAACAAGCTGACGTTGTCTGATCCACCCAAACCTCCACCACTCCATCCCGTTCTCAACCGCTGCGGTCAGGCTTCCGCCCTTCTCCGGAGGCGGCTGACCGTGGCCACCAGCACCATCGCCACCCCCAACGCACACACAATCGCGGCACCGGTGGGCACATCCAGCCGGTACGACGCATACAGCCCGGCTGCACTCGACAACATGGACACGACCCAGCCCACCGCCAGACAGCCGGTGAGTGTTCGGGTGAGGTAGTTCCCGCACACGGCCGGCACAATGAGATAGGAGAACACCAGCAACACCCCCCCGACATGCACAAAACTGGTCACCACCAAACCGAACAGCGCGTAAAACAGAAAGTCCCACAGGCGCAGAGACCACCGGCTTGGCTGGCTGTTGCCCGGCTCAAAGGAGAGCGCAATGAAGCGACGGCGGAAGATGAAGTGGATGGCGCCAATGAGCAGGAAGAGCCCGGCGGTCCGCCAGATCTCCCCCCAACCGACCGTGAGCAGATCTCCGACGAGGGTCTTTTGGAGTTCCTCCTTGCCGTGCGGACTGTAGCTTAGCAGCAGGATGGCCGCGGCGGCGGCGACCACATAGACAATGCCGATGATTGCCTCCTGCGACACCCGCCCGCCTTTGCGTTCACGCGTGAAAGTGAAGATCAAAGCCCCGCCGAGCGTGAAACCCAGCGACCAGAAGTAATTGTGCGGGTCGTCCGCTTCGTGCCCGAGCATCAGGCAGACGCAGGTGCCCAAGGTGGCCACCTGCGCGAGGGCCAGATCCACAAAGATCACACCGCGCCGCACGATGTGCAGTCCGTAATAGACCAGGATGCCCGGGAGGACCAGGCAGGCGACCAGCGGCCGCCCCATGATTTCCATGGCCTCGTGCATGCGACTCCCTTCAGCGGGTTGAGGATCCGCGGCCGAGGGCATCGGCGACCGACTTCACCAGGTAATCCATGGTGGCGATGTAGCCGCCTTCCGTGCCCTTGACCCCGCCGGGGAACTGCGTCACATCGACCACGGTGGCGCCGGTTTCACCGGCCACCCGTTCCGCCGTTTTCCGGCTCAAATACGGATCCACGATGATCACCCTGGCGCCCTCTTCCTTCATGCGAGCGATCACCGCCGCCAGATGGGCGGGCGACGGAGGCAGCCCAGGTTTAGGCTCCAGGAACAAGTCGAGCTGCAGCTCGAACCGACTGGCAAAATACGGCCAGGAATTGTGGTAGGCCACCAGGTGGGCGCCCTTGAACGGAGCAAGCGCCTTGTTCCACACCGCCATCCGCGCGTTCAGGTCATCGACAAACCGCCGGGCGTTGGCCTGATAATCCTCCGCGTGCGACGCGTCCACTTGAGCGAAGACCGTGGCGATGTGCCGGGCGACAACCTGCGCGTTCACCGGATCCATCAGGAAGTGGGGGTTGCCCGTCGCGTGGATATCCCCGCGCGACCGATCAAGCGCGACGGGCACTTCCAGCATGGCCACCCCTTCGTTGCACCGGACATCGCCGGGCGCGCCTCTGGCGATTTTCCCGTTGCGTGAGCCTTGCAGCAGCGGCGGCAGCCAGCCGGACTCCAACTCCGCTCCCCCGTGGAGCAGGACATCCGCGCGGTTCAGCTTTGCCATGAAGCTGGGCTTGGCATCCACAAAATGCGGATCCTCCGTGGGCCGGGCCAGGGTCGTGAGGCTGATCTGATCCCCGCCCACCACCTCCGCGATCGAGGCGATGTCGGGCGTGGTGGCCACCACGTTGAGTTTGGCCTGCGCCGTGAGCATCGCCGTGAGCGCCAGCACCAGCAGTGTCAGTGTTCGTTTCATGGGAACCTTCTCGTTCGTGGGCTGATGGGGTCAAAACTTGTGCGCCGCGTGCGCCCCCAGAAGGAACTCGAACTGCAACCACACCGAGTGGTCAATCCCGATGTCCCGTCGGTCGTCGTAATTGTACTGCAGCCGGACCTTGGAGAACTCGGTCGGATACCAGGTGAGATTCGGAGAGAGCCGCCAGCGGGCATCCCGCAGCAAGTCGTTGCCCGCCGGGGCGCCGCCGCCGGAACCGTCCGCGACCAACAACCCCTGCTCCTCGTACTCCCCGGTCTGGCCATCCAACCAGTCCAAACGCAACCCGGTGGTCCAACCCTTGCGGAACCCGTACACCAACTGCGTGTAGAACCCATAATCGCTCAGCGTTTCGCGATCGAGGATTGCAGGAGCGTTTGCCGTGGCGGGATCGAGCAGAACGCCGGGATCGTTTTGCGTACCCTCCGCGCTCCAGTCAAAGGCTCCCACGCCAGTGCGGCGCCACAGACCTTCGGTCTGCCATTTCACAAACGGGAACCCGCCGTGATGATCCACCGGTTTCCATTTGAAGGTCAGGTCAGCGCCATAAATCTCGGTGCGCGTGTCCCCACCTCCCTCAGCGCCGATGCTGTTCGGACCGAAGGCCGCCGAGGCTCCCAGCAGCAGGGTGATTTCATCGGACAGCTCGAAGGAACTCACCAACCGGGGCGTGAGCAGCAGGTCGCTGAACGTCGCCACACCCCGATCATTGTCCGCATGCCGATACGCAAAGGGCAATCCCTCCTCTTCGCCACCATGCGTGTGCCCCCCGCCTCCCCGGAAACTGGCGGCCGTTTCGCCCTGGCTGTTCTGAACGCCAAAGATCAGTTCCGTGTAGAACGGAGTGGGCGCAAGCCAGGCCAGATGCGCACCGGGATTGCGCAGACCGTCCGGCCCCAGAAGCCGCCCGTTGACCAGGGGCGTGTCCACGAAATCCCAGGTGTGCAGATGCGTCGGATTGTGCCGGCCAAACTCACTGTAGATCTGGCCCCCGCGTAATTTCAGATTGGCGGGAAGCGACACCGTTTCCATCCATCCTTCCTCCATCTCGAAGAACGATTCCCCCTCCGCATCGACCGAAAAGTTCAGCGTCGCCAATCCCCGGAGGTAAGGATCCACCGCCCCGGTGAACGTGGCCTCGACCCCCTGCACTGTGAATCCGCGCTGATTCGGGTCATGCCCGCCCAGCTCCGTTCCGCCTTCGATGTCATCCGCCGTGGACCCACCGGCAGCAAACGTGCCCACCAGTCCAACGTCCATGTAGGCTTGGGCCCCGCCGATGCGGATGGGGTCGGCCGGGGACCAGGTTTTGGGCTGGCTGGGCGGGGGCACAGGCGCCGTCGCTGGGGACGGCGCGGCTTCGGCCACCGCCGGAGGGTGACTGGTGCCGCCCGGGCTTTCCAATGCCTGGATGCGTTGTTGAATGGTTGTGACCGCCGCCTGATGCTGTTGCATGGCGCGTTCAAAGGCCTCATTGGCCTGACGCAACTGTTCCTTGAGTTCGGACAAATCGTTCGACTTGCCATTGGTCTCTGCCCAGACTGCAGCCGGGTACGAGATGGCCAGCAGATAAATCAGAATTCGTTTCATTATGGATTCCTTTCACCGGATTCAACCGGTGCATTCGGGTTTCGGGATTTCCGGACCAACACAAAACCGCAGGTGTCCTGCGGCCGAAAATCCCTTCACCCGTCAGGAACCTGCTTCGAAGTACGGCGAGGCAATCGTGGGCGGGGGACGGGCGGCGTGCGGAGGGAAGCATTCCTGGGCGCCTGCCGGGTTCGAAGCGGCAGGCAGCGTGAAGGCCGTGGGCCGCTCCGCCCCAGCCATACTCACCGGAACGACGGCTGGCTCGATGGCGCCGCTGGCCAGCTCGGTCCAGAGACAGTGGTGGCCCTTGGACGCGGCGTCCGCATGCACCTCGTGATGGAGCTGGGGCGCGGCCGCCAGGAGGTGCACAACCATCCAAAGCAAAAGCATCCCAGCCGCCACGGCGGATATCAGCCATGGGCGTGAAAAGCTTAGGCGCAAGGCAGCGTTCACCGCGGCAGCTTTATGCGATTTGATGTCCTCCATGCAAGCCATTGTTCAGCCTGGGCTTTAGCCTTGATGCCGGTCAACAACCACGGCAGAGTGGCTCTGCCAGGGCCCACGGAATGTGGACTTACAAACCCCGTCAGGGCCGGAAGGCAGCAGCGGTCGTTCGCTCCGCACCTGCCGTGGTCACCCTGGCAATCCCCCTTGATTGCAGAAGGCAGAATGAAGATTGCGGAATCCAAGTTGCCGCCGACCACGTTCTCCCTTTCCTTCTGCAATCTGCATTCTACATTCTGCCTTCCATGAGCTATCAGGTCATCGCCCGAAAATACCGGCCGCAACGATTTGCGGATGTCGTGGGCCAGGAACACGTCACCCAGACGCTGGCCAACGCGATCGAACAGAAGCGCATCGCCCACGCCTTCCTCTTCTGCGGCCCGCGCGGCACCGGCAAGACCACCATCGCCCGCATCTTCGCCAAGTGCCTGAACTGCACGGACGGACCCCGCATGGACTTTCCCGATGACGACCCGCGCTGTCAGGAGATTGCCGAGGGCCGCTCGCTGGACGTCCTGGAAATCGACGGCGCCAGCAACAACGGCGTCGAGCAGGTGCGCGAGCTGCGGGAGACGGTCAAGTACGCGCCGGCCACCTCGCGTTTCAAGATCTACATCATCGACGAAGTGCACATGCTCAGCACTGCCGCCTTCAACGCCCTGCTGAAGACCCTCGAGGAACCGCCGGCGCATGTGAAATTCATGTTCGCCACGACCGAGCCCGAGAAGGTGCTGCCCACCATCCTCTCGCGGTGTCAGCGGTTCGACCTCCGCCGCATCCCCCTGAACCTCATCATCCGGCACATCGCTTCCATCGCCCAGCAGGAGAAGGTGCGCGTGGATGACAACGCGCTGCATGCCATCGCCCGCGGAGCGGATGGCTGCATGCGGGACGCGGAATCCACGCTCGACCAGCTCATCAGCTTTTGCGGCCATGAGATCGCCGAGGAGGATGTCCTTTCCATGTTCGGACTCACCGCGCGAAGCCAGTTGGCCGGGTTGGCGGGGGCTGTGTTGTCCGGTGATGCGCAACTGGCGCTGCGCGGCCTGAACCAACTGGCCAACAGCGGAAAGGAACTCGGACGCCTGCTTTCGGACCTGCTCGCTCACGTTCGCAATGTGCTGCTGTTCCAGGTCTCGCAAGGGGACCTGACCCTGTTGGAAGTCTCGGAAACGGAAGCGGCCACCTTGCACACGCACGCCCGGCTGGCGGACACCCCGGCCCTCAACCGTATCCTGGAAGTTCTTGCGGACGCCGAGCTGCGCTTCCGCGACGCCACCTCCCGCAAGATCCTGCTGGAGGTGACCTTGATGAAGGCCATCGAGGCTCGGAACGCCGTGAGCATCGACGCCCTGCTCCAGACCCTGAACAGCTTCCGATCTGGCCAGGCCAATCCATCGGCCCAACCGCAACAGATGGCACCGGTTCCGTCACTGCCGCGACCCGCTCCGGCGGCAACGGGTTCCGCAAAGCCTGCCGCCGCGTCCCCGCCGACGGAAGCCCGGGGCGGTCAGGGTGCCGATCTCAAGGCCACCTGGACTCAATTGCTGGAGGCCGTCGCTCGCGCCAGCAAGTTTGCCCACACCTACCTCGTGCAGGCGCATCCGGTCTCGCTCGCCAGGAATGTCCTCACGATTGGCTTTGATCCCGAGTTCGAAGACCAGATGGGTTTGGCGGACAATTCCAAGACGCACGACCTGCTCCAGACCAAGCTGGCCGAGATGGGACATCCGGGCACTCAGGTCAAGTTTGTCATCGCCAACGCGCCGGCTTCGACTTCGCCAGCACCCAGACCAGTCGAAGACGATGCTGTTCCCGCCATCCCGGCGGCGGTCGTTGCCGCTCCCGCCCGCCAGAGTTCTCCCAAGCCTCCCGAGAAGCCCGCGAAGAAGAACCCAGCCCCGTCGGTCAGCCCCGAGGAGTTCAAGAATGACCCGTTGATCGCCAAGGCCCTGGAAGTGTTCAAAGGCCAGATCGTGGACGTCCGCGGTTGACCGCCTCCGATTCGAGCCGGGGACGACGTGACAAGACTTCTGTGCGCCGGCCCCAGGAGGAGTCCATGCGCTCCCGAACCAAGCCTCCTCACCCCGGCTCCCGCTGCTTGCCCGCCCGCCGGGTGTCTCTGGACACTGCCCTCGGAGCACGGCCTTCACGCCGCTTCAACGTCCGCAGGGCACGAGAGGCAACGCTGGTTCTGCGGGCTTGCGAATGCTGAAGCGGCATTATTGCCGCGCCCCGGCCGGAATTGCGTTCGAGGACAGGGTCAAGATGCACCCCGCCTGCCTGCCTGACAAACCGGGGCTCGCCTTGGCCGTTCTGCTTGCTTAGGCTTTCCCCATGTCGAGCATCGGCAAACTCATGAAGCAAGCTGCGCGCATGCAGCAGCAAATGGAACAGGTGCAGGCGGCGTTGGCAGCGCGCACCGTGGAAGCCACCAGCGGCGGCGGCGCCGTCAAGGTGGTCGCCAAGTGCGATGGATCCCTGGGCTCGATCAAGATCGATCCCCAGGCACTGAATCCGGACGATGCCCAACTACTCGAGGACATGGTTCTCTCGGCCGCCAACCAAGCTCTGGCCCAGGCCAAGGAGATCTCGAACGCGGAAATGCAGAAGGTCACGTCGGGCTTAAGCCTGCCGGGATTCTGAGCAGGAGCCGCATGCGGCCCTGACTCTTGAAGGGTTGCATCGTCACACCCCAAGGCGCCAAACCCGCTACACCACCGCTTCCAACCCCCTCCCGCATGCCCGCCCTGCCCGAGCCCGTCGTCCGCCTGATCGCCGCCCTCCGGCAACTGCCCGGCGTCGGGCCCCGATCCGCCGAACGCATGGCGCTGCAGTTGGTGCAATCGCCCGCGGAACAATCGACGGCGCTCGCGGAAGCGATCCGCGAGGCGCGACAACGCACCCGCTTGTGCTCGGTGTGTGGGGCACTGACCGAGACCGATCCCTGCGGGTTCTGCACGGATGACCGGCGCGACGCCTCGGTCTTGTGTCTGGTGGAACAGGCGGTGGACATCCTCAGCATCGAAAAAAGCGGCGCCTATCGTGGCCGGTTCCACGTGTTGGGAGGCAAGATCGCCCCGCTGGATGGCGTGGGACCCGAGGACTTGAAAATCGCACAACTCGAGCAACGTCTGCGAGAAGGAGGCATCTCCGAAGTCATCATCGCGCTCGGGACGGATGTCGAGGGTGACGCCACCAGCCATTACCTGTCGAAACGCCTGGCGCGTCCCGGATTGCGCCTGACCCGGATCGCTCACGGGCTACCGGCGGGCGCGGGGCTCGAATTTGCCGATGAGCTGACCTTGTCCCGCGCTTTGGAAGGACGCCGGGAAATCGGGGGTGATTCGCCATGAATGCTCCCAAGGCCGTCGTTTTTGATCTGGGCAAGGTGCTGCTGGATTTCGATTACAGCATTGCGGCCCGGAGGATGGCCGCCCGAAGCCAGGTGTCGCCACGGCACATCCAGGATTTCATCGACCATTCCCCACTGCTGGTCCGCTACGAAAAGGGTCAGCTGACCCGGCAGGAATTCTTCCAGGAAGTGCGCGGTCTGACCGGCTATCGAGGCACCCTGGACGACTTTTCACGCCTCTTTTCGGACGTGTTCACCCCGATCCTGCCGATGATCGCGTTCAAGGAGCGCCTGAGCGCCGCCGGGATTCCGACGTACATCTTCTCGAACACCAACGACCTGGCGATCACTCACATCAGCGCCAGCTATCCGTTTTACCGCGGGTTCGATGGTTATGTGTTGTCTTATGAGCACGGCTTCATGAAGCCGGAACCGGAGCTCTACGAGCGGATTGAGGCGCTCACGCGCTGCACAGGCGGGGAGATCCTCTACTTCGACGACCGCGCCGAGAACGTTCAAGGCGGGCTCCAGCGGGGTTGGCGCGCGGTTCACCACCAGGCTCCGGACGCCTCGGTGCAAGCGGCAACCCGCGCCGGCTTGCTCGGCTAGGTCCCCCAGGATCCCCACAGGACGGTTGAGGACAGCCAGAACGGCGCTTCCCGCCGATGCGCACCTGGCGCGCCGGCGAGGATTTCCTCCAGCGATTTCCGGTCGGGATTGAAGGGAACGGAGAGGTCGTCGTTTGACATGAACTGAATAGCAGCGCGAGAAATGGGGGCGGGCAATGAGTCCTCGCTCGAATGGAATTCACGATCTCACGGGCGGGCGATGCGCCATTGCTGCCAGAACGGCATCCAGCACGCCATGCAACTGCTTCCCCGCGTCCTCGGCGAGAAAGCGCAGGACAAAATATCCATGCTGCTGCAGCAGCGCGTCCTTCCGACGGTCACGGCGATAAGCATCCGCATCCGCCAGATGTTGCGCGCCGTCCAGTTCGACGACCAGGCGCGCGTCGGCGCAGAGGAAGTCCACTTCCATCACGCCACGGTTGTCGAAGGGGATGGGCAGCTCCGCGTTGAGGCGGAACCGGCCGACGGTGGCTTCAAGTGTTTCCAAACGTCGGTAGAGAAACGCCTCGCTGGCACTTCGCGCGCGCGCCACCCCTTCCGCCTCCGGCGCGGGAGGCCGCGCGGCATGCACAAAGAGGTTCGCGAGGGGGATATCCACGCCATCACGAATCAATCGCCGCACGCTGGCGGCGTAATTCTGTTTCCATTCCGGCTCAATCGGCAGCGGCACTTCCACCGGCCAGCCCGGCAAGGCGCTGGGCGGAAGCAGAACCGTGTAGCCCAGCGATTCGTAGCCGCGACAACGCCGGTCGAACATGTTCGCGAGCATCCGCACGTTCAGGTCGGCGTAATCATAGACGCGCACCTCGCGCTTTCCTTCGTGCAGCCGGTGCAGGCGACCCACGTATTGCGCCACCGTGCCGCGCCAGGAAACCGGCAACGCCAGAAACAACGTGTCCAACCGCGGATCATCGAAGCCCTCGCCGATGAATCGTCCCGTCGCCAGGATGATCCGACCGTCGCCGCACTCCTTTGTTGCACCCGCAACAAAACCTTCCGGGCCCCCATGCGTAAGCCGACCGAGTGCCTCCCGCAACGCCTTTCGCCCCATGCCACCCCGCAACGCAATCACCGTGGCCGATTCGCCGGCCAGCCGCTCTGCGAGCAGTTCCAGATGCTCCGTTCGCTCGGTCAACACCAGCGGCGAGCGTCCCTCGCGCAAGGACGCCAGCACGTCGGCGCAGATCATCGCGTTGCGTTTCTCGTCGCGCCAGAGCGCGTCGTAGAGCTTTTGAAACTCCTGCCGCGGATTCTCGCCTTCACACTTTGCGCCGTGCGAATGACGGCTTTCGTCGCGAAATCCCGTCGGGCGCACCAGCACGGAATGGGTGAAGGGCCGCACGGCCGCCTGTTGCCGTGCGTCAACGCTATGCCGCACCGGACCGCATTGCATGAAAATGATTGGATGATGGCCATCTTTGCGCGCCACGGTGGCAGACAAACCGGTGAAGAACTTGGCTTTCGCGCGCCGGGCCACGAGCTCAAAGCTGTGCGCGGAAAGGTGATGACATTCGTCCACGACGACATGACCGTAGTTGGCGACGCAGTCGTTGACTTCGCCTTTGCGAACCAGGCTCTGCAGCAGCGCCACGTCCAGCGCGCCGGTCAGTTTGTTACGACCGCCGCCAAGCCGTCCAATCTGCTTGGCCGGCAAACCAAGGAACGTGGCAAGGCGCTCCACCCATTGCTCCAGCAACTGCTGCCGATGCACCAACACTAGCGTGTTCACGCCGCGTTGGGCGATCAGCCACGCCGCCAATACCGTCTTGCCGAAAGCCGTTGTGGCGGAAAGCACGCCGGTTTCATGGCGCAGCATTACTTCCGCCGCCGCCTGCTGCTCCGGATGCAATTCGCCGCGAAACGTCACCTGAAGCGGCGTTCCAGCGCAGCGCTCGTCACGCAGGGCCAGTTTGATCTTGAGCGAATCCAGCAACGCGCGCGCTTCCTCCAAGCAACCGCGTGACAGTCCGAGGTGTTTTGGGTGATCCTCCGCGCAGTGGATGATGCGCGGTTTGTCGTAGGTCGGCAGGCGCATGGCTTGGGCGCGGTAGAATTCCGGATTCTGAAACGCGGCGAGCCGCACGAGCCGGTTGCGGAGCGCGGGCGGGAGGCTTTCCTTGGGCACGTAGAGTTGATCCGCGAGAACCATTTCGATGCTCGCGGGCAATGGCCCAGCGATCGGCGGTTCTTTCCGGTGACGCGACGGCGGCGCGGTCCACGGCGCATCATCATCGTCCTCGGCAAGGGCCATTCGCACGCCAACGACACGCCCTTTGGTTTCCGCTTCGCGCGCCAGCGCCTCCACGCGCGCCCGGCTGATGCGTTGGATCGAGGAGAGGAACGCCCACTGGTCGGGATGCGGGTTGAACTGCTCATCGAGAAAGACAGAGTTGCCGCGCTCCCGCGCCGTTTTCTGCAACGGCAATGCGATGAGATTTCCAAACCCGCCTTTCGGCAGCGTGTCTTGATTCGGAAACAACCGATCATACGAATCCAAGCCCAGATCCGGCCGTCGCTCCATCGTCTCGGTGAGAATGTGCGACCCGAGCTTGCGCGCCACGCCGTCGGAAACCGCCTCCATGAAGAAGAACCAGACGTGCGCGCCGTTGCCGGAACGCGACCGCTCCAGCGCCACCGGCACATCCAGCTTCCGACATGTCTCCACGAACGCGCCCGCATCCTCCTGCCAGCTCTCCTTGTCGAAATCCACCGAGAGAAACAGGCAAGTTTCATCCAGCAGCATCGGATAGACGCCCATGACAAACGCCCGGCCCAGGTCATCCCGTCCCGACAGATGCCATCGCACCACCTCATCCGTTACCGGCAGAAACCGGCGCTGCGAACACTCCGCGCACTTGACCTTCGGCTTCTCACAAACGCCGCGCACCCATTCATTGGCGCACGCCGGCGCGTAACCCGCCTTCCCCGTCTTGCGACTTTCAAACCGCCGAGGATAGACATCCTCCCGCCCGCGAAACAGCGACCGGAACAGCGCGATCTTCTCGGCGGGGGAGGAACTGTTGGTGACCAGCGGACGAGGGGAACTGCCGGACGCGCCACCTGCCTGCATCTCCAGTTGCGGTTTGGAAGCACTGTTGGACACGCCCGGATGGTAGGCGATTGCGGACACGCCGTCGAGGCGTCGCTTCCCCGGAGCGCGGCTGTGTCGAAGACCAGCCGCAGCAGCTTCGCCAGGAGTGAGGCATTGGAATAAGCTGACATGCTTCGCCGCCCGGAAGTGCTGCGGCTGGTGCGCGGCGCACACAGCCGCGCTCCGTCAAAGCTTCAACACTCCAATCAAATCCACGGCTCAAGCGCTGCGCTCGACAGGAATTGCACGAACCGATAACCTGCCGCCCGTTCCGTGAACTACATCGCTCAAATCATCAACTACGTTCGTAAGGCGCAAGAAATTGCCGCCCTACACGGTTTCAAGAACCTGCTTCAGCCGGGACTCGTGAAGGAGTTGGTGGTTGCGGGCATTCTCGGCCACGAAGTTCATCGCACCAAACACGAACCCGACGCTTACGACCCGGAAAATCCAAACCGAAAGTTTGAGTATCTTTCCTGTTTCGACGGCGGCACGTTCCAACTCGACCGGATGTTCAAATCACCGGCGGACAAACGGGCGAAGTCACTTGAGCGAATCACGCGCAACACCGCGATTTACTGTGCGGTCTTTGACGAGGAAAGCCCGCTGGATGTCATCACCATTTACGAAGTTCCGGTGGACGTGATGCTGCGGGAAGCGGAACGCCAACTGGATGCGAGCCGGAATGAAATCTCCCACGTCGGCTTCACCATCAAGTGGGCGCAACAGCACGGCAAAGCCGTCTACACCAAGCAGGCCTGAGTCGCGACGCTCTTTCCGTTTCTGCCTGAGGATTGGAACTCAAACAGATTCTCTGGCGATTCATCACCGCCGTTTGCTGCCTTCTTCGTTCGTTCCTCTGCAATCCGGCAGTAACCAGAATTGATTTCGCACGCGACAAATCGCCGCCCAAGCCGTTCGCAAACCACGGGGACAGTTCCCGCCCCGCAGAACGGGTCGAACACCAAATCACCCGGCTTCGAACTGGCCTTGACCAAGCGCTCCATCAGCCGTTCCGGCTTCTGAATCGTGTTCAGCATTTCGCGACTGACTAGCTCCTTCGACTTGTAGGTAAGTTGCTTGATGTCGCCCCACACATCGCCAGGATTCTTGCCGTCGGGATGGAACACCGTCTTGCCATACTTGCCGTTGCGCACGGAAGGCACGCGCTCGCACCGCAGCCGATGTTCCAACTCCACCAACTGCGGCACGCGGATGGCGTCGAGGTTGAACGTCTTCGCCTTGCCCTTGGTGAAGTAGCAAATCACGTCGTAATTGTTCGTGTAGGAAACCCGCCCCTGCGCCAACCGGCTTGGCTGATACCAGACCAGCTTTGATTGCAGCGTCAGCCACGGGCGGTAATCAACGAAGTCCACGCAATCCGGTTTGCCAAACAGATAGGCCGCACCGCCCGGCTTGAGCAGCCGGGAAAAAGATTTCAGCAGTTCGAGATTGAAATGCTGGATGTCCGCTACGTTGTCCCACTCGTGCGTTGTGACTGCGTAAGGACCGTCGCACACAACCAGGTCAAATGATTCGGCAGGCAACTCGCGCATTAGTGACAGCGCGTCGCCTTGGAGAATTTTCCCGATGGCTGAATCAAGTTTGCGCATGACCGTTTTCTATCACGTTTTGTTCGACATTGAAACCATGATTTCCACAGCATTCTGGAAACCTATGCATCTCCCATAAACGACGTGTCAATTTCTGGTCGGATCGGGAAGCTCTCGGGCCGGAGCGCAACAATAACAGGGCCGCCGCCCGCCGACGATCTTGGGGATTGCCCGCCAGCAATGAGCCGTAGCCGAAAGTGTTGCGGAGCGCCTGCTCGGTTTCCGCGAGCGCCTTGTTCAATTCCTGCGCCTCGTTGTAGTGGTGCGCGATGCAGCTGCGAAAGTCCGACCATTGCTCGCGATGAATCACCTGAGTCAAGTTGCCCAAGTCGGCTTCGCTGATTTCGCGCAGCATCGCAACAGGCCGCGAGACCAGTTCTTCGGCGGCTTCTTGGACGAAGCGCATGGTAGCTTGGCGGTCTTTTCCTCCTGCCAATCCGACGGCGCCCACTGCGCCCGCAGCCTCGGCCTGCGGCCTTTCGCTCTCGCGAAATCCTTCTCGCCGCTTCCCAAGCGGCTCGAATCAAAGCGCGCCTTGCTCAATGCGTTGTCGCGGTATTGCGCGCCGGGATGGCCTTTCGCCAGGTCGGCGGCGTGCGCGGCAATCTTGTAGGCGATGACGCCGTCTTTCACGTCCTTCTTGTTCGGCAGGCCGAGGTGTTCCTTGGGCGTCACGTAGCAGAGCATCGCGCAGCCATACCAGCCGATCATCGCCGCGCCGATGCCGCTGGTGATGTGGTCGTGGTTGCGACTCCGCAAGCTCCGCCGCAACGACGCCGGGCGCACAGATTTTGGAACGGCATCCTGACCGGCTGCCTCAGCGGTGGTGAGCGGGCCGAGGGTGTAGAACGGCGCTTCGCTGCACCATTCGAGTTGCTTCGCCATGTTTTCCTCGATCATGTGCATGGGCACGTGGCCCGGGCCTTCGTTCATGACTTGCACGCCTTTGGCCCACGCGCGTTTGGTGAGTTCGCCCTGCACTTCAAGTTCGCCGAATTGCGCCTGGTCGTTGGCGTCGGCAATCGAGCCGGGTCGCAGGCCGTCGCGCTGATGGCAATGATTCAATTCAACTGGGCGAAAACTTTTCAATTTTAACTCGCGCAAAATTCTCGGTGAACCAAGGCAAATTGCCCTCGTTACTCGCGCTCATATCCTAAGAGCAAGCGAAGTTTCGGCCAATCAATAAATGTGTCACCCACATGAACGCCTCGCCTGAATTCGCTGCAAAAGTCCATCATTGCCCACAGCGCCTCGTCCTCGCTGGTTGCCAAAATGCGCTTTAAGAAGGCCACGTCGTCATCCGGCATGTCCGCTTTGTTCCAAGTGTTGTCGTAAGCCTGGGCGTAATCGTCAAAAGCTCTCCACCCGTAGCTTTCCTCGCCGCAGCGAAGGTCGGTAAACTTGGTCGGCTCAATGTAAACGCGGTTCATTGAAAATCGCGCCCGTAGTTTAGCTGCGTGGTGAAGGCGGTGTCAATCTGGTAGTTAAACTCCGTGCTTCAAAAGAAACTCGGCCAGCGAATCGCCAGCCTCCGCAAAGCCCGAAAGCTCACACAAGAGCAGATGGCGGAAGCGCTTTGCTGTTCAGTTGAGTTCATCAGCCTGGTGGAGCGAGGTGTCAATGCACCCTCGGTTGCCGGCTTGGAGAAGTTTGCCAAGGTGCTCAAGGTCGAGGTCAAGGAACTATTTACCTTCGAGGAGAAGAAGCGATGAGCAGCGAGTATTTTCAGCGATTGAAGGCGACATTGGACGGTGTCGCCGCGACCTTGACCGCGAGAGGTATCGAGGAACGCCATCTCACGTTTGGCGGAGAAGGCCCAAATCCGACTCAGAAGCCGCGCGTGCCGACGGATGCGCGTTCCGAGTTCCTGGCGAATCGAGCGATGGGCGATTGGGCCGAGCGCATGTTGACCGGCGCTATTCTGGCTGCACTTCCAGAGTTCAAAGTCACGCAGTATGGCAACACCGACCGCATCGCAGCGGGGCATCCGGATTTCAGGGCGCGTTATCTCGCCGGTTTGGAGGAGACGCGAATTTTCGGAAAGCGACCCGACCTGCTTCTGTTTCCGGCAAGTGTTGCCGTAGATGCAGATTTGTCTGAACGCACGCACACTGAAACCGAACCGATGGTGGAGCGCGCTGTTGCGGCGATTGAAGTGCGGTCGAGTAAGTTTGAAGCGTTGAGATACATGGCAGTGCGGCAAAAGCAGCGCGACGACGGGAACAAGAGCGGACGCGAAACGCCAAGTTTCACCGTGAAGGTTGAAGACCTCGTCATCGTTTATCGCTGTGAGGTGGACCCCATTCTTTAGACCACTGAGCGCAGGAAATAAGATGGATTCTCGCGGTCTGCTGTCAGGGTTGTTTTGGTTTGTCTGTCGTTCACTCT
>JALOTZ010000077.1 GCA_025457615.1 Verrucomicrobiota bacterium | reverse complement strand
CTGTGCTCTGAACCGATTCTGAAATCGACGCTGAAATTGACGAGAGTCGCGTTCCGGGGCACGCTCGCCACCATGAAGACGTCCGCTGAGGCCGCAGACGGCCCGGCAAATCAAATCCTGACGCGACCGGCGCTCCGATGCCTGGCGGTCGCCGTTCTTCTGCTCGGTGGGGTGTGCTCACCGGCTGCGATCGCCCAGAATGCCGATGGCGGCGTTGGAGATTACGTGGCGCGGTTTTGGCAATGGGAGGATGGATTGCCCGCCAACACGGTGTTGTCGGTGGTGCAGACTCCGGACGGCTTCCTGTGGGTGACGACGGCAGGCGGATTGGCCCGGTTCGATGGGCTCAGTTTTCAGGCATTCCTTGCCCGCAACATCCTTGGACATGCCAGTCGTTACGTTCGCGCGCAATTCGTGGATCATCGCGGTTGCTGGTGGCTGGCGTTTGACCGGGCTTTCGTCGGGTTTGAGGACCCGGACAGCGTCCGCAGCTACACCGTGGGCGAGCTGCTGGGAATCCCGACCGGTATCGCCGAAGACCGCGCCGGAAGAGTCTGGTTTGGCTATCAGGATGGCCGGTTGGTCTGCATAAGTGACGGCAAGGTCAGGATTCTGAAGCCGCAGCTCCGCGCCTCTGGTGACGTCGGACTGCATATCGCAAGCGACAGCGAGGGGAAGTTGTGGCTTGGCCAAGACCGGACTGTGGGCATCGTCGAAGATGAATCTGCTCGGGAAGTCGTTACCTTGCGAGAACCCATCCAGCAGATATGCACTTCCCGATCAGGAGGCATTTGGGTTTGTACAAAGCAGCGAATTACCAGAGTTTGGGAGGGCGCTTCAGCGCACGAGGAGATGATCGAGGTCGCGCATGGCCTGGCCAGCCGGGTGACTGCCCTGCGAGAAGACTGCCGAGGGGTGCTTTGGATCGGCACCGCCGACAAGGGACTGTGGAGATTTGAGGGCCAAAGATTGATCAGAACGACGACCTCACATGAGGCCATCTCGTGTCTGGCCGAAGACGCGGAGGGCAACCTCTGGGTGGGCACCCTTGGGGGCGGTTTGAATCGTCTGCGGCCGCGGACAGTGGAGGTGATGCCCATCGATGACAAATCCCCGACCTCGCCAGTAAAGTCGGTGACGGAAGACGTCTCAGGCCGGTTATGGGTCGTGATGGGCAGCGGTGAACTCCTCAAACGAGAAGGTCACTCGTGGCAATTCGTTTCCGCCCAGCCGGATTGGCCCGGCGGCAAAGTCAATTGCGTTACGGCGGACGCGGGCGGCGCGCTCTGGATCGGGACAGAGAAAAGCGGTTTGTGGAGGTTGCGGGACGGGGAGTTGCAATCGTGGCGTGCCAGCAACGGCTTGGCCGACGATTCCGTGAGAACGATGTTGCTCGGCGGCGGCGGCGATTTGTGGTTGGGGTTCAGCACGGCCAAGCAGGTGCAGCGGTTGCGGGAGGGCGTCTTTCAGACGTTCCTCCTGCCGGAGTCGGCGCGCATGATTCGCGCGTTGGCGGAGGATGCAGCAGGCGCGATTTGGGTTGCGACGTCCGATGGCCAACTCTTGTATGCGTCGGGCGACGAGCTTGTTGGCGAGTCCGGCGTCCCGGTTGAAGGGGAATACTCCATTCGCTGCTTGCTTGCGACCGCGGATGGCAGCCTTTATATCGGCTACGCCGGCTCGGGTATTGGGCGTTTGAAAGCGGGGCGTTTTAGTGCCATCACGACTGCCGACGGGTTGCATGACGGTTACGTGTCGCAGATGGTTGCTGATGACCGGGGGTGGCTTTGGTGCGCGGGCCGGCGCGGGCTGTTCCACCTCGACTCGCAGAATCTGGACGCCGTGGCAGATGGACGGCAGGACCGGATACACTCTTTTCTGCTTCACAGCCGCACTGAAGGGGTGGGCAGCCTGCAGGCCGTTGCCTATAGCGGCACCGGTGCGACCCGGGGACGCGATGGCAGCCTTTATTTCCCAATGCAGACGGGTTTGGCGGTGGTCAGGCCGAAGGGGTTGAGAGCGGTCACCGATGCGCCACGCTCGCTGTTGGAATACGTTGTGGTGGACGGCAAGACCGTGGCGCTCTACGCCTCCCGATCGCCGCTGCACCCGACGGGATCCCAGAACCTGATGAATTTGCGCGGTGGGATCGGCAAGCTGGAGTTGCTGCCGTGGCATCGCAAGATCGAGTTTGGATTTGCCGCGCCGAGTTTCACCGCCACCGAGAATGTGTATTGCCGCTACCAGCTTCAGGGTTTCGACGAAGAATGGGTCGAGGCGGACACGCGGCGGAGTGCCAGTTATCCGCGTTTGCCGGCGGGTGATTACCAGTTCCACGTCACGGCATGCAACGAAGCCGGGATCTGGGAGCCGGCCGGCACGTCCTTGGCGTTAACCGTACGGCCTTTCCTATGGAATACTTGGTGGTTCCAGATCAGTGTGGCATTGGCTCTTTTGTCAGGGGTGTTACTCGTGGCACGTCACGTCTCCCAACGTCGGCTGCGTGAGCAAGTGCGGCAGGTGCAGCAGCGCGCCGCCTTGGATCGTGAACGCGCGCGCATCGCCCGTGACATGCATGACACCTTGGGGGCCAGCCTCACGCAGATCAACCTGCTGGGAGAACTGGCCAGCCACGAATCCACGGGACGAACGCAGTCGTTCGAATACGTCAGGAAAATGACGCACACCTCCCACTCGCTGGTCCAGCAGTTGGATGAGATCGTATGGGCGGTGGATCCGGGGAATGACACGCTCGACGACCTGGCCACCTATGTTTCGCAGTTCGCCACGGAGTTTCTTGCGGATTTGCCCATCCGGTTTCGCATGAAGGTTCCGCCCATCCTGCCGCGGCTCCGGCTCAACACGGAAGCGCGCCACAATCTTTTTCTTGCCGTGCGCGAGGCATTCAACAACGTCGTTCGTCATGCCGCGGCGACAGAAGTCAGCGTCACCTTGGGTGTGCAAGGCAAGACCTTGTCCATCGTCATTGAGGACAATGGCTGCGGCTTCCAGGTTGCCGCCCCCACGGCGCGGCACGGGCTCGCAAATCTGACCCGGCGACTTCATGAAATCGGCGGCACTTGCCGAATCGAAAGCGAACCCGGCCACGGAACCAAGATTACGCTTTTGTGGCAAACAGGAGAGCACCAGCCGCCGTTTGGCGGCGCGGCAGAAGCCAGTGCCAAGGCACCTGGCCGCGCGGATGCATGAAAACGCCGCGGAAAGCCCATGGTGTCTCGGCACCCGTACCCGGCGCATCCTCATTAAGTAGGATAGCGCAGCCGCCGGCAGGTGGTATCGTTGGCGACATGACTGGCGCAATGCCTTGCACCGTATCCATTGTCGAAGATGATCCCGTGGTGCGGGAGAGTCTGTGCGGACTGGTTCAACAGTTCATGGGCGTAAAATGTTTGAGCAGTTTCGGGAGCGCGGAGGAAGCCCTGGAACAACTGCCCCGCCAGAAGCCCAACTTGGTGCTCATGGACATCAATTTACCCAAGATGTCCGGGATCGAGTGCGTGTCGCTCTTGAAACAGCGGTGCCCCGAGGTGCAGGTGTTGATGTTGACGGTCTATGAAAAACCGGACGCCGTGTTCCAGGCGTTGCGCGCGGGGGCAAGCGGTTACCTGGTCAAGCGCTCTGTTTCCAAGAATCTCGCGGCGGCCATCCAGGACGTTCTGACCGGTGGCTCGCCCATGTCCAGCCACATTGCCCGCCGGGTGGTTCAGTACTTCCATCACCTTGGTCCGGCCAGCGACGACCTTCTCAAGCTCTCCGGTCGTGAACGGGAAATCCTCGAGCTGCTCGCCAATGGCGAACTGTACAAGGAGATTGCCGACAAGCTCGGGATCAGCATCACCACGGTGCGTTCGCACATCCAGCATATCTACGAGAAGCTGCACGTGCATACGCGCACCGAAGCGGTGGCAAAGTTTCTGAAGCCGTGATTCTCGCTTGAATTGGTTCCAGGGGCTGGCGCCGGGAGTTTCGGACTCAACCGTGGCGGACTTGTACGCTTAGCAAACGCATCGGACTTTCGCTGCGCCGGCAGGCGGCGCTTGGATACCCGGGAATGCTGGGGCTTTACACCGCAAACGCGCTCCCAAGAGACGAGGACAATGGCTGCAGATCCAACGAACCCAAGACGTTAGTTTCGACCCCCAAGAGATTGGGCTTTCACACAATCTGCGCTCGTCAAGCATTCAAGCCCGCAGCCATGGCATCCTATCAAATGAGGATGTTCGACCCTCAGAATGGCTGGCACAATGCGCAGCATAATCGTGATGCGACACCATGTCCGTTGCCGCGTCCTTCCGTAACAACCATACACAGAGACCATCCAACCCCAGCGTTATGAATACTATGAACGCCCCCAAGACACGCACACCCCTCGTCCGAAACCAGTCTGCGATCCGCCGCATGGCGCTCTTGCTGGTGGCGGCTGCCGCCCTGCTGAGCAGCCAGGTCGCCCAGGCGCAACTGACCAACATCTACCTGCCGTGGTATGAGCCTTTCGGTTACGTGATCACCAACTCGACGACCCGTCTGGCCGAAGACGCCGCCTCCGGCAGCGACAGTTGGGGGAACGGCGGCAGCTCGTGGTACCTCTTCAGCTCCAACAGTCTCTCCTACCCAGAGCTCGCGGCTCCGCAAGGCCACAGGGTGTCCATCACCGGCGGCACAGCCAACAAGTACAGTGAATGCCGCCCGCAGATCGACTCCGCCTATTCCGTTAGCGGCACCAACTCGCTCTACATTTCCTTAATGCTTCGGGTCAGGGATACCACTGGCATTGGCACGACCAGTCCTGGCAACGGCATCATCGGTGCTTGCCGCGATAGCGGCAGCGGGCGTTATGGTGCGGTCCATCTTTGGAATGACGCCGGGACGATCAAAGTCGGGGCGGTGAAGTACGGCGGCAATACCACGGTGAGCAGCTCCAACTTCTTCAGCACGGGCATCTCGGCCGACAATACGACCACCTATTTCATCGTGCTCAAGTATCAGTACGTGAGCGGCGTGGAGAACGACGTCGTCACGGTGTGGGTGAACCCGGACAGCGCCTACTTCGGTGGCCCGAACGAAGATCCTGCAAACTTCGTCACCACCAGTGCGGGCGCCGATGGCACCAGCAGCTTGCGGCGCACCTACCTGCTGGCGGGACATGATGTGGATGTGGACGAAATCCGGCTGGCCAAGAGCTGGGCCGATGCCACTCCGAGTTCGTGCGCTGCCATCAGCATCGTGCAACCGCCGCAAGCGGCCACCAACGGCGTAGGTGGCTCGGTGACGTTCACGGTGAGCGCCACCGGCACGGACCCGATTTATCAATGGAAGCGCTATGGCACGAACCTTGTTGACGGCGGCAACATTTCTGGTGCCACCGACAGCACACTCGTCATCAATCCGTTGACACTGGCTGATGAGGCTTTGGGCGCGAACGGCTATTCAGTCGTTGTTGCCAACACGTGCGGCAGCGGCTCCTCGCAAACTGCGGGACCGGTGAACCTGGATGTCGTGAACGGAAACAACCTGATCTGGAGCGGCGGCAATGGGGCAACATGGAGCCCCGGCGCCAACTGGAACGGTGACACGACGGCCTTCAGTGATTACGACAATGTCACCTTCGATGATACCTCATTCAACACCTACGTCTCGTTGCTGAGTCCGGTGACGCCGACGAAGGTGATCATCAACGCCGCGCAAGACTACACCTTCGACACCTCCGGCGGCGGCTCGATTGCAGGCCAGGCCGTCGTCGTCAAAACCAACACCGGGAAGTTGATAATCGGCGATGACAACACTCACTGGGGCAGCACGACGATCAAACAAGGCACGGTTTCGATCAGCAAGGAGACCGGCCTGGGTGCCAATCCCGTGCTTTTCAACCCCGCCCAACTCACCCTGGACGGAGGCGCGTTGGAGGGGACCGGATCCTTTACCATCGATGATGTCAACCGCGGCGTCACGTTGGGAGCTGGCGGCGGAACGATCGATGTGCCCATCTTCTCCTCGCTGACCGTTTCAATACCCATCACCGGCGGACAACTGGTGAAAACCGGGGATGGCGATCTGACGCTGAAACGCCTTAACAGCTATTCAGGCGGCACGATTGTCAGCAACGGCGTGCTCAATGCCAGCATTGGCGGGCTGGGCAGTGGCAATGTGACCTTGTCTGCGGGCGCCACGCTGCAACTGAGCGGCGACCAAGTCGGTTACCCCAACGACATTCATGCGACTGGTGATTGCACCATCCGATATAGCTCCGGCAGCAGCACCCTGTATTCGATGGTGCTCTACGGCGCGTTGAGCGGTTCTGTGGGGACGAGCATCAAGATTCAGAACTCCAGTTTTAACCCTAGTCAAAATAATACTGTTCGCTTCTACGGAGCCTTCACCAACGAAGCCGACGTGATTCTCGAAACCTTTGGCTCGCCCGTGAGACTGGCCCCCTATAATTCCACGGTTGGGGCGCAGGTGTTCAAGGGCGTCATCTCCGGTGTTGGCTACATCAATAGCCACGGGGCGGTCACCCTCAGCGGGGCCAACACCTTTAATGACGGCACCGGCGTGAGTCTCCAACTGAGCGGCGGGGGCACATCCATCGGCATCGGTGCGGATTCGGTGCCCACCTCAGGCGGGCCGGTTGTTTCCAGCCCCGTGGGCATGGGTGCCATTGTGTTCAACACCGTGGGCTCCGACGTCGGCACCAGCGCCTTGCTCGCTGTGGGCGGCGCGCGCACCATCGCCAATCCACTCTACTACAATTCGGCCGACAACTCCGCCACGCTGGTCTTCGGTGGCAGTAATCCGTTGACTTTGTCTGGCCAGATTGAACTCACCCTGCCTGCGGATACGCACGGCACCAACCGCACGTGGAGCGTTGTTAACACCGCTTTGACCACCCTGTCCGGTGTTGTTACTGACAACGGTCTCGGCAGCGGTGTCACCAAAACCGGCAGCGGTACCCTGGCGCTCAACAACGCCAACACCTACACCGGTGCGACGAC
>JALOTZ010000016.1 GCA_025457615.1 Verrucomicrobiota bacterium | reverse complement strand
CACCAACACGCCAACAAACCGAGTCCGCCATCGGGTAACACCCCTTTTGGCACAACGTATCACCCTCCCGGGTAACAGTAACTTTTGGCGCACGGCGGGCCTCCTTAACACAGGTTCTGATGTTTGAACTTTCGGCCCCTCAAGCGTATCAATACAGGCAGATGCCGATGCAACGAGGTCCAGCCACTGCGAAACGTACCCGACGCAAACGCCACATCCCGCGCTCTTTGAAGGAATTGACCCCGTCCCGGCATTTCGCCCCGGCCAGATTCTTCCGTGAACTGGTCTGGAAGACGTTGCTGACCCGGCGCCGCGGCGAGCACAAGGCGCCGAGCTTCCCCGCCCTCAAGCGGGGTGAGGTGGCGGTCACATGGATCGGACATGCCTCCTTTCTCATCCAGTTCCGCGACTTGAACGTCTTGGTGGACCCGAACTTCGCCAACTGGCTCTTCCTCTTGAAGCGCATCCGGCGGTCCGGGCTCAAGATCAGCGATCTGCCCCCCATCGATTTGGTGCTGCTCACACACGCCCATTTCGACCACTTCCACAAGCCAACCCTGAGGAAATTGCCCCATCCCAAGATCGGCGTCCTGCCTTGGGGTGTCGCTGACCTGGCCCATGACCTGGGCTTTTCGCGCGTGATTGAGCTCGAATGGTGGGAAAGCTTCAGCCACGCGGACTGGAAGGTCACGTTCACCCCCTCCAAGCACTGGGGTGCCCGCGCGATCACCGACGCCCATCGGGGGTATGGCGGGTTTGTGCTCGAACACCAGGGACGCCGCATCTACCACGCCGGTGACAGCGCGTATTTTGATGGATTCAAGGAGATTGGCCGGCGGCTGGCCCCCGAGATCGCCCTGTTGCCCATCGGGGCTTACCACCCGGAATCCTTCCGACATGTCCACATGGGTCCGGATGAGGCCGTGCGCGCGTTCAGTGATCTGAAGGCCGCCTGGCTCGTGCCCATGCACTACGGCACATTCCGGTTGTCCTTCGAGGACATGGACGAACCTCCCCGCTGGCTCCGCCGCCTGGCCCAGGAGAACGGAGTCACCCATCAACTCCGAATCCTCGATGAAGGAGTGCCCGTCGTGTTCTGACCTCGCCCCCAAAGCGGAACCAAGGCGATGACGCCTCGGGCCGGCGTGCCCAAGTGCCGGGTTCTCATCACTCCAGCGCATCCCTCATTCCGCTGCCACACGCCGAGGAGGTTTGCGCTTGGACGAGTGCTGCCAAGCGCTGGAGCCGGACAAAAATTCTCCTTATGCATCCTTGACGCCACAAAATGTGGTGTGTTACAAACCGCGAACCACTATTCACTGTGGTTACGGCTTATGCGCTGTCCAAAGTGCGGATGCCAGGAAGATAAAGTCATTGATTCACGCGCCTCCCGGGAAGGCGCGACGATACGCCGACGTCGGGAGTGCCTGAAATGCCTCCACCGCTTCACCACCTACGAGGAAATTGAGCACGAGGGGTTGCTGGTGTTGAAGAGTGACGGCCGGCGGGAGGAGTTCTCCCGGGAAAAGCTGATCTCGGGCATCAAGAAGGCCTGTCAAAAACGCCCGGTCAGCCAGAAGACCATCGAGGACCTGGTCGAGGACATCGTCAATCGCGCGGTCGCCAAATTCGACCGCGAGATTCCCGCCGAGGTGCTCGGCAAGATGGTCATGGACGGACTGCGGGGAGTGGATGACGTCGCGTATGTGCGGTTCGCGAGTGTCTATCGTCGTTTCCAGGAAGCCAACGACTTCGTCAGCGAAGTCAAGAAATTGGAGAAAGACGAATGATCTGGCTCGGATCGGAGTACCTGATGTTCGAAATGCCCTCGGGCGAAAGTGTCGCGTTCTCAAGCGACGCCATCGCCGTTGAAATCGTGGACGAAACCCAGGGCGACCTGGACGTCCACATGGTCAAACAGGCCGCCAATGCCGTCTATCACTACTTCAAGCACGAGCTCGGTCGGCACAGCGTGACCGTGAGCGAGTTCGCCCAAGCCATGGAAAAGGCCCTCGATGGCTTCGAAATCCGCATCCTCCCCACCCAAACCACTCGGAGCCTGCCCCGGGTAGCCGAGGCAGACCTTTACCGGATCGCGAACCAATCCGGTCGCAGCTTCGAGCTGGACTTCTTTCCACGCCTGCGGGACGAACTCCGCGCGCAACTCGCCGGCTCGCCCAACGTCGTTCGGTTCACTGGACTGCGCTCGTGCGTCAAGGTGTTGACCGGCGCCAAACGCTGGTCCTCCCGCTGCGTGGCCCTGGAGGACCAGATTGTCGGTTACGTGCGCGAGTGCTTGTGCGCGGACGCCGCCCAAGCGCACTGCATGCTGGTGGTCGATTGAGGGTGTCCGACGCCATGAGCAAGACGCTGTTCCAAAAGATCGCCGACAAGGAGATCCCCTCGGCCCTGGTTTACGAGGATGACCAGGTGGTCGCGTTCAAAGACATCGATCCCCAGGCGCCCACCCATGTGTTGATTGTCCCGCGCAAGCCCATCCCGCGGATCGCCGAAGCCAGGCCTGAAGATCACAAGGTCCTGGGCCATCTGTTGCTCAAGGCGGCCGAGATCGCACGCCGGTTGGGTTTGGAGAAGTCCGGCTATCGCCTGGTGTTGAACAATGGTCCCCACGCCGGCGAAGCCGTCCCGCATCTTCACATCCACCTGCTCGGCGGACGACAGATGAAGTGGCCGCCCGGATGAGGCTGGCCCCCGGCGCTGCTGTCCCGGCCGCCGCTCCCGCCCCTCCTTCTGGTTCTCGTTTTCCTTGCCTTTATCCGGGGACGCTGGGGATGGTGGGGAGGGCTGCGATAACGAGAAAAACAACGGGGAAGAGAAGGAGAAAAACAATCTCCGGGGATCCGCCGCAGGCCGGAGGCCCGCTGCACAAGACTACGTTCGCCGCACCATCCGCGTCAGGACCCTGCCCAGCCGGGCGACGCCTTCCGGAATGTCGGCCAGTTTGGCTCCCCCGAAGCTGACCCGCATTTCGTTGACGGGGATGGGGCGCGACGGGTCGGCGGCGTAGCACAGTTCGCCCGGGACATACAAGACCCCCGCCCGCACGGCTTCCTGGAACACACGGGAATTCCGCCCCGCCGCCAGGCCCGGGGGCAGACGTACCCAGAAGTACAACCCCCCGTCCGGTGTCCACCAGTCCACCGCCGACGGCATGTGGGTTTCAAACGCCTTGAGCATCGCCGCCGACTTGAGCGCATAACGGCGCCGCAGCCGCTCCAGGTGCGCGTCGTAAACTCCGCCGGACAGCGCACGCGCCAGAATCTTCTGCGCCAGGTTCGAGGTTCCGAAATCGTGGTTGCCTTTGATCCGGGTGACGGCTGTCAGCAGCGGTTCGGGCAGGACTCCGAACCCCACGCGAATCCCGGTCGCGAACGGTTTGCTGTAGGTGCCCGCGTAAACGACCCGTCCGGCCGCCCCGCGGATGGCCAGTGCGGACGGCACGTCCTCGCCTTGGAATCGCAGCTCCCGATACGCGGCATCTTCAAGCAGATAGATCGGGTGTCCCGCCGCCCGTTCGTAACCGCGCAACAGCGTCAGTGCCGCCCGCTTCTTCTCCAGCGACATGGTCAATCCCGTGGGGTTGTGGAAGTAGCTCACCACGTAAAGCATCTTCACGCGCCCGATCGCACCCGAACGCTTGAGTTGCTCCAGTGTTTTCGACAGATGATCGAGATCCAGCCCGTCGCGATCCACCTGCACTCCACGCGCCCGGATCCCGTGACTTTGCAGTATGCCCAGGTAAACGAAATAGGTCGGGTCCTCGACCAGCACGATGTCGTCCGGATCGCACAGCGCCTCGGTGGTCATGTAAAGCATCTGCTGCGACCCTCCCGAGATCAGGACTTGCCTTGGGTCAAGAGCGGCGCTGCCGTCGCCCATCCCGTCCAAGCGACGCAAACGTTCCGCCGTGAGCCTGCGCAAAGGCGCATCCCCGGGAGTCACCCCGTATTGCAGCGTCGGTCGGCCCTTGCCCGGGTTGCTCAGAAGCTCGCGGACAATCTCCCGCGTCTCGCGCACCGGCAGGAATTCGTTGTCCGTGAAGCCCGCCGCCAGCGAGATGAGGTCCGGACGCGACAAGGTCAGACCCATCAGCCATGAAATGGGCGGAGCCGCCGTGCGCTGTCCCAAACCGGAAAGTCCGCTGGAGGATCGAGGTGCCACAAGGCTTGAGAGTATTTGAACCGTGTGGACAGGCAAGCCGCCCGCGCCGCGCATGGTTGGCATGAGCGCAGGCCATGGGCCGGCGGCAAACCGGGCCATGGGTTTTGCCGCTGCCGTGGCGGACGCAGGACCGCCGGCGCAAAAATCCTTTGCGCACCCGCCGCTTTCCACGAAATTGAGCCAATGCCCGAGACCGAGGCCATCCGCAACAAGCTCCGCGAGCTTCCGCATCGCCCGGGCGTGTACCTGATGAAGGACCGCTTCGGCACGGTCATCTACGTGGGCAAGGCACGCGACCTCCGCAAGCGCGTCAGCCAGTATTTCCACCCTTCGCGCCGGCTGGGGTGGGATCTCAAGTTCCAGGCGCTGGTGGACGCGATCCATGACCTGGACGTTCACGTGGTGCGCAGCGAGCCGGAAGCCCTCCTGCTCGAGAGCAAGCTCATCAAGGAGTTTCATCCGCGCTACAACGTGAGTTTCCGCGACGACAAACGGTTTCCCCTGGTAAAGGTGAATCTCAACGATTCCATCCCCCGGTTCACCCTGACGCGGCTGAAAACGGAGGATGGGGCCCGATACTTTGGCCCCTTCCCAAACGGCGGCGCCTTGCGCAGCACGCTGGTGCTGATGCGGCGAAAGTTCAATCTGCGCGGGTGCCGTCCGCTCACCCCCACCGAGGCTGATTACCGGCACTGCCTCTACGGCAACCTGAAGTGGTGCACCGCCCCCTGCATTGGCAACGTCGCCCGGGAGCAATACCTCGCGCAGGTCCGGGCCGCCTGTGACTTCCTCGACGGCCAGTGCGAGGAGCTCGCCGGTGAGTTGGAGGAATCGATGCGCAAGGCCGCGCTCGCCCGTGAGTACGAGAAGGCCGCCGAGTTGCGGGATCTCCTCGAGAATCTCAAGAGTACCACCCGCAAGACGGTTCGCTTCGAGCGCACCCCCTGGAACCTTCCGGTGGCCCGCGCGCCGGCCGAGGACAACGCCGAGCTGGCCCGCGCGCTCGGTCTGCCCGCGCCACCTCGCCGCATCGAGGGGTTCGATGTTTCCAACATCAGTGGCACCCTCAAGGTGGCGAGCGTCGTCAGCTTCCGCGACGGGCGACCCGACCGGGCCCACTACCGCCGCATGAAGATCCAGTCCGTCGAAGGCCAGGACGACTTTGCCTGCATCGCCGAGGCCGTGCGGCGCCGTTACACGCGACTCCTCAAGGAAAGCGCGGGACGAGGAGCGGGGAGCGTGGAAGGCAAGCGGCCCCCCCTTGACGAGGATGCCGAAGCCGGACGGGCCATCGTCCAGGAGCTGCGCGAGATGACGGCCAGCGCCGTGATGGAACCGCGAACAGCGGACAACGACCCGCCCCCGTCGAATTTGCCCGACTTGATCGTGATCGATGGCGGCAAGGGACAATTGAATGCGGCCTGTGCCGAGTTGGGGAAGCTGGGATTGGAACGGTTGCCGATCATCGGCCTGGCCAAGGAGTTCGAGGAGATCTATCGACCGGGTCGGTCCACCCCGCTGCGGTTGAGCCACGATAACAACGCCCTGAAACTCTTGCAGCGAATCCGGGATGAATCCCACCGGGTGGCCAACAGCTACAACGCGCAACTGCGACTCCGGAAAATCAGCGAGAGCGTGCTGGACGAGTTCCCCGGCATCGGCGAAGCGCGCAAGTCGGCGCTGCTCCGGCGGTTCGGGTCCATCCAACGACTGCGGACCGCCACGGTCGAGCAGATCGCGGCGGTACCCGGTTTTGGCTCCAAGTCCGCGGAAGACCTTCGGCGCTTCCTCGAGGCCCGATCGTAGGCGGGTCCGCGACTCGCAGCAGCCACGAGGCCCCCGAGGCCCACGACCCACTCGCAGGCCACCCGCACCCGCGCCGCCGGCGCGAAGCACGGATCTGGGCTCGGGTGATGGACTGGGTCCGTTCTCCAAGCTGGCTCTTGGACCGGCGTTTCCCTTAAGCTCCCCCGCATGAACATTCAAGTTGCGGTGCTGTGCGACGCGGCCACGGATGACAACGGGAAGCTGAACCTGTTGGGTGCCTTCGACACCATCTACGCCCAGCAGTTGCCCGCCATCCATCCCCAGTGCGCCATCGCTCTTCGTGTCACTTTCACGGGCGTGGACGAGGGGATTCACAAATTGAAGCTCAATTTCGTGGACGCCGACGGCCAGTCCATCATGCCCGGCATTGACATCCCCGTGGAAGTGTTGCTCCCGGGCGACCAGCATTTCGGCACACGCAACTTCATCATCAACATCCAGCAGCTCAAGTTTGACAACCCCGGCCTCTTCGCCATCGACATCAGCCTGGACGGACAAATTCACAGCAGCATTCCCCTGATGGTGAAGCATGTGCAGGCCCCGGAACCCAACCGGGATCCGGCCCAGGCTTGAGGCAGGCCTGACCTCGGTTAACGACCCCTCCCTGTGAGGCTTCGGTCGGTCGGAGGTGGTCGAGACGGTTTGACATCCCATCGGCAGCCTTGAATACTGCCGTCCGCACGACCGGGAGATCCTGTCTCCTGCCGGGCTTGCAATGTGCAGGACGGCTGACGGAGGTGGTTTCGATCTGGTGTGGCGGCAGAATGAACACAAAAACCATGAAGACCTTGTTGAATGTGATTGGGGTGGCGGGCCTGGCGGTATTGCTTGGGCTGGGCTGCAAGAAGGCGGAGAGCCCGGGGGCGGACCCCGGCACCGGTACTCCCGCCGAATCCCCCGAGGCGGCCTCCATCGAGCAGACGGTTACGGAGAAGGCCGAGGTGGCCAAGCAGGCGATCAGTGAAACCAGCGCCAAAGCGCAGGAATTGCTGACCCAAGCCCAGAAGTTGGTGGGCGAGAAGAAGTATGAGGAAGCCGGCAAACTGCTGCAGCAGTTGGCGGACTTCGAGTTGACTCCGGAGCAGCAGAAGTTGGTGGACAATCTCAAGGCCACCATCCAGAAGGCGATGCAGGCGGAAGGCGTCCAGCAAGGCGCCAAGGCCATCGGCAATCTGCTGGGTGGAGAGAAGTAGTCTCCGCCAAGGGCACACGGACAGCGCGCGCACGGCAAGAGTGGGGGCATGGGTTTCCCCCAAGGATTCGCTTTATGAACACACGTAGGAACATCATCAAGTCCATCCTTGCAGCCGCCGCCTTGGCTGGCGCTGGAACGACAGGCATGGCCCAGGAACCTGCGACGTCCGTGGTCGAGACCAATCCGCCACCCAAGTGGGAGGCCAGTGCCAGCCTGGGATTCTCGCTGACCTCGGGGAACAGCGACACCCTGCTGTTGACCGGCGGCCTCGTGGGGAACCGCAAGTTTGACGATGCGAACCTGGAACTGGGGCTGAACGGGGCCTACGGAGAGAACGACGGCGACCGCAACGTGCAAACGCTGCGTGGGTCGGGCCAGTACAATGACCTCTTCACCGAGCGGGCCTACTGGTATGGCCGAGCCGAAGGCCTGCATGACGGCATTGCCGAGATTGAATATCGGTTCACCATCGGCCCGGGTATTGGCTATTACTTCCTGAAGAAGGAAAAGACCTTCCTGCGGGGTGAGAGCGGTCCGGCGTTCGTTTGCGAGCGCAAGGGCAACGTGAACAGCGACTACTTCACCATCCGCTTTGCGGAGCGCTTCGAGCACCAGTTCAACGAGCGGGTCAAGCTCTACCAAACCCTCGAATTTCTACCCCAGATCGATGAGTGGAATGACTATCTGGTCAACTTCGAGCTGGGGATCGAATCCGCACTCAGCGAGAAAACGAGCCTGAACGTGTTCCTGCTGGACAACTATGTCAGCCAGCCGGCCCCCGGACTGGAGCACAACGATATCAAGCTCGTCACGGCCTTGAAGTACAAGCTGTAGCCGCAGCCAGTCTGTCCCGGCCAGGGACAGGGGTTGTCCTGGAAACAGACACCTGCAAGCGCGCCTCCGGTGGAGAACCGCCGAAGGCGCGCTTGGCTTTGTTCCGGATCTTCCCGGGGATGACCAGACAGGTGGGGCGAGGCCAGAAGCGGAAGCTTCCGCCGGGAGTCGTTCCAGAGGCCTGTATCTGCGGCCTCCACCCATGGCATCGACCGTGCTTCCAGCCCCTTATGACCGTTGCATTAGTTCTCGCCGGCCTGGTGGCTTCCGGGGTGTTTTCACTCGTCGCTTCCGCATTCACGGCTCCCGTCGGCTATCAGGACGAGACCGGTTTCCACCTGGGCAAGCAGGCTCAGGGCGTCGCTGAGAAGTAAGCCCTCAAGCCAAGTACCAAGTGGCCGGATGCCATCAGGCTTCCCCGTGGGCAGCCCGGATGGCCTGTCATCATTTCCTTCCTCGGATCTTCCCTGCTGGGTGTACAAACGGAACGGGCGCTCCGGAGAGCGCCCGTTCACCTCAAAAAACGATCCTTCCGGCTTACCTCAAGGCAGCAGGAGAATGAACTCGCCGCGACGGTTCTTCGACCAGGCAATCTCGTCATGGCCGGCGTCCGCCGGACGCTCCTCGCCATAGCTGATGGTCTCCATGCGATCCGCACTCACGCCGGCGGCCACCAGGGCTTCTCGAAGCGCCAGCGCGCGGCGTTCGCCCAACGAAAGGTTATAGCCTTCCGTGCCCCGCTCGTCGCAGTGACCCTCGATCCGCAGCGCGTTGGCCGTGCTGCTGTTCAGCGACGCGGCCACCTCGGCCACCTTGCCCTGTTCGCTCGACCTCACCACCGAGCTGTCGAAATCGAAGTAAACCGTGTAGGCGGCCAGCGCCTCGCGGTCGGGCTTCATGTTGGCAAACCGCGACGGGTCGGCCAGAGGACCGCCGCCGGCGCCCGTCTCGGATCCGGGTCCGAGCGCACCGCCTCCCTCCAATCCCGCAGCTCCGCCATCCCCCACATAGCCGGGTTGACCGGGCAACGGCGTCACGTTGGTGGGCTTCTTCTTGCAGCCGACGGCAGGCACCGTCAGGGCGAGGGCGATCATGAGCAGGTTGGCAAACTTGAGTGCTTTCATGGTTGTTGTCTTTGGGAAGCAGGTTTTCTATCGGGCCCACGCGGGCTGTGAATTGTTGCTTCCCGAAATCCGGGGCACATCCTTGACCTGTTTGGTGGGCACGTCAAGCAGAGAGAGGGTCTGTCGGCCACCACCGTGGCGCGTGAAGATCACCGTTCGGGAATTCGGCGCCCAGGAAGGGTCGTCGCCTCCAGAAAGCGCGGTCGCCGCTCCCCCCTCGGCCGGCACCACGCACAACTGAAAGCTGCCCATCTGGGCCGTGAAGGCGATCCACTTGCCGTCCGGTGACCAGTCGGGCTCGCTGGGCCTGGAAACGCCCGCGACGCGAATGCGCTGCACGTCTCCGCCGGCCGGCGACACCTTGGCCAGCACGCGCCCGCCGCCCTTCAACTGAGTGGCAAAGCAGATCCAGTTTCCGTCCGGCGACCAGCAGGGCGAGGACTCGTACTCGGTCGAGCGGGTCAACTGCTTGAGGTTGCTGCCGTCGGCGTTGGCCACATAGAGATCCACCATGCCACTCTTGCTCAACACCATGGCCACCCGGGAGCCGTCGGGCGAGGGCGCCGGCATCAGGTTGGATCCGCCGTACCCCGCCACCACCGCGCGGCTGCCCGTGCTGGTGTCGTGGCGGAAGATCTCCGGGCGCCCGCGTTTGTAGGAGGTGTAGAGCAGCGCGGACCGGCCCGGCACCCAGGCCGGTGACTTGGCCAAGGTCTTGTCGCCGCCGGTGATGGAGGTGGCGCCGAACCCGTCGAAATCGGCCACATAGATTTCGGTGTTGGCCCCGCTCTCCACTTTGCAGGCTATCCGGGTCTGCGCGATCCCCTGGCTGCCTGGCCGGATGGCTTGCACCACGTCGTCGGTGAACGCATGCGCCTGGCGGCGGAGTGAGGCCCCGGAATAACTCCGCGAAAACAGCGGTTGCTTGACCAGGCGATCCGTGACGCGCCCCTGGACATTGCCCGCGTGGCTGCCGCTGATGAGATACTGCGCTTCCTCGGGGCTTACGAACTTGAACCCCTGCACATAGAGATCAAACTGGATGACGCTGGCCACCTCGCCCGAGAATCCCGAGAGCGAAACCAGCGTGGGCTTGTCCAGGCCGGGCCCGGCAGTCTTGGTGATTGTCAGTTCAGTCTGGGCAGATGCCAGGCTTGCCGCCAGCATCAGTCCCAGGGTGAGATGGAGTGTTTGTAGGGGTCGCTTCATGCTTTATCCCATGGCCCGTCGGGCTTTGAGGTTGAATCCAATGATATACGTTCGCCTGCTGTCTTTGGCACTTTCTGGAAACGCCGGAACCTCGGTGACACGCCTCAAGGTGGCCTCGACACTGGCGTCCACCGCCGCATCCCCGCAACGCCCGATGACCCGCGAGGAGAGGATCGTCCCGTCCCGGGCGATGACCACCTCCACCTTCACGAGCGCGTCCTCGCGCGAGCTCTCTTCCGGCGGAAACCAGTTGCGCTCGTAGATGCTCCTCACCGCCTGCGCATAGTTGGCGTAGCCGGGACCCCCTCCGCCCAGGGACCCCGAGGAGAGCGAGGGCATCTCAATGCTGGTGCTGGAGGTGGCGCTTCGAATGGCTTTGGCCGCGGACGCGTAGTCCGGGCGGGACGGGCTTGAACCGGTCGGGCGCGGCTTGGGCTTGGCGGCGCCGGCTTTGGGCTTGAGATTGACTTTGATCTCCTCCGGCCGGGTGTACTTGGGCTCCGGAGCCGGGTCCGATTTGGCTTCGGCTTTGGGCGCGTCCGGTTTGGGCTCCGGCGTTTTCACGGTTTGGGGCGCCGGGGGCTGCGGGGGCGCCGGGGTGGCCACCGCCGGTTTGGGCGAGGGGCCCGGACTGGACAGCCGGTAAAACGGCTCGTCAATCAGTCTGGCGGGGATGATGTCGAGCGTGGGCAACTGGTCATCGAGCTTGTCGTGCGACAGCATGAAGGCTGGACCGATCAACAGCACCAGGAACAGCAGCCCGTGCAGGCCGGCAGACGCAAGAACGCATTTTCGTTGCAACTGGCTCATTGGGCCTTGGGAGGCACCGTGCGCAGGGAGAAGCGCGTGATGCCGTGGCGCTGGCAGGCATCGATCACGGCGTAGGTGTGTTTGTTGATCCCCTGCTCGTCGGTGCGGATGTACACCACGAGGTCGGGATCGGCCTTGTAATCCCCTACCAACTGCCGCTCGATGTTCTGCAGGTTCATGGTCCGGCCGTTGTAGGTATAGTTGCCATTCCGGGCAATCTCCACGGTGCGAACGCTCTTCTTGTCGATCGGGGTGTCCGGTGCGCCGCCCTTGGGCAGTTGGAGGCTCAGGCCCTGCTCCAGCAATGGCGTGGTGATGATGAAGATGATCAACAGCACGAACGCCAGATCCAGCAGCGGCGTGATGTTGATCTCACTCAACGTGACCAGCGAACTCTTCTGGGAGAACCGTCGCATCGCGGTCTAGTCTTCCTGCAAATACTCGGTTTCCATCTTCGACACCAGTTCCTGGGCGAAGTTGTCCAGTTGCACGGTCAAGACCCGGAGGTTGTGGACCAGGCCGTTGTAGCCGAACATGGACGGAATGGCCACCAGCAGTCCCGCCACCGTGGTGATCAAGGCGGCGGCCACGCCCGGGGCCATGGCGGTCAGGGTGGCGCTGCCGAGCTGGGCCACGTGCCCGAAGGTGCTCATGACACCCCACACTGTCCCCAGCAGCCCCAGAAACGGGGCGCCGCTTACGGCCACCGCCAGCCAGATCAGGCCGGATTCCAGCTTGAGGGATTCCTGGGCGACGGTGTTTTCCAGCGAGCGTTTGACGTGCTCCATACCCTTGAGCGACATGGTCCGTCGGCGCGCTTCTTCCCCCTTGCTGCGCAGCCGCGCGTCGAGTTCGGCGCTCCCGGCCTGGTAGATGCTGAACAGCGGGCAGCCCTCGGCTTGGATGCGGCGGTCGTACAGGTCCAGCACGTTGCGCTGGTTCTTGAACTCGGCCATGAAGAAGCCGTTGAGGCGCCTGGCGCGCCGCATCTGGACCGCCTTCGAGATCATCACCGACCAGGCGATGATGGAAAACAGGACCAGGACCAGGATGATGATCTTGGCCTCAGGTGTCGCCTGGTTCCAGATGTAGGCCAGTTCATACTGGCCGCTGATGGGCCTGGTTTGTGCCAGAAAGATGTATGCGTTCATTCCAACAACGAGTGATTGCTCCGCAACCGTGGTCGTGAGGAATAGAAGCGCCCAGGCGGATTCTTGTTCAAACCTTCATCCAAATGATGAAGCTGCCCCTTTTCTACTCCCCGCGCCCGCCCAATGCAAAGGATTTTTCCGGGATTCCGCAACTCTCATTTCACCGCCGCCCAGACCCGGTGGACGTCGTCGTGATCATCCAAGGCCTGCAGGAATTCCCCCACCTCGGACTGCTGTTCGTCGGTCAAGTCCGGGAACTGCTTGGGCAGGTAGCCGAGCTCGCTGGTCACCACTGTCCAGCCGTGCTGCGACAGCCATTGCGAAACGGTGCGCACCGCCGCGCGTTCCGTGATGAACTTTGCCCCGGTGGAACCTTCCGGAATATCATCGTTCTGCGTGTGATCCAGACGCTCCACCTCGTTGGCGCCGGCCTCGATGGCCGCCTCCTCGGGATCCACTCCCTGGTCCGCATGGTAGGCTTCCACAAGGCCCGCCTGGTCAAACAGAAACTTGTTGCTCCCCGTGGTGCCCAACTGGCCCTTCTTGAACAGGACACGAATCTCCGGCGCCGTGCGGTTCACGTTGTCCGTGTACACCTCGACAATCACCGGAACCTTGTGCGGCGCATAGCCTTCGAACACCACGTGCTCCATGACCAGTTTTTCGTCCCCGGTGCCGGCCCCCTTCTTGATCGCCCGCTCGATGACGTCCCGCGACACGCTCTCCTTCTTCGCCTTCTCGACCGCCGTGGCCAGGCGCGCGTTCATGGCCGGATCGGCCCCCCCCATCTTGGCGGCGACCGAGATTTCACGAACCAGTTTGCTCGTGGTGCGGCCCTTCTTCAGGCCGGCCACCAGTCGCTTGGCATGTAACCATTGACGTCCCATAGCGGACGCAGAGTAACAGGCGGTTTCCGGGAAGGCGAGCGCCGAGACCTGTCGGGCGACCACACTCTGCTGCCCGGCAAGGCCGGCAGTCCCGGGTGGGATGGAAAGTGCGTGAGGTCTCGACGGGGCCGGTTTCCCGGTTGACGATCGCGCGGCCGGACGCATGATGAGGACATTCCGACCATGACCACCGCCAACAAGGTCACGATTTTCCGCATCCTGCTGATCCCGTTTTTCGTGGTGGAAGTCCTGTATTACGTCCGGGAGGGATGGGAACTGCATCGCTGGCTGGCCCTGGCCACGTTTCTGTTCGCTTCGATTTGCGACGGTGTGGACGGCTACATAGCACGACGCTACCAGCAGCGCAGCGAATTGGGGGCGCTGCTGGATCCCTTGGCCGACAAGCTCCTGCTGGTGTCCGGGGTGGTGTTATTGAGCTTCGACAACGCGCCCTACCTCGTGCGGCTGCCGCTGTGGTTCACCGGCATCATCATTGGCCGCGACGTCCTGCTGCTGGTCGGGTTGATTGTGATGCACCTGACCATGGGCAAGCCGGTGATCCGGCCGCGGTGGGTGGGCAAGACGGCCACGGTGCTGCAGATGGCCACGATCATGTGGGTGTTCTTGAAGCTGCCCGAACCCTGGCTGTGGGGGTTGACCTTGGGCGCGGCGGGCTGCACGGCCATCTCGGGTCTGCTCTACGTTCTCGACGGCGTGCGGCAACTGAGCGCGCACCCGGCCAGTTCGGCCGGGTCGGCGGGGTTCGTTTAGAGCAGCCATTTCCTTGTTCCATCGGTGCGCGACGGTTCAAGTGGGCTTGAGTGCGGGAGCGCCGCCGGGGTTTCCACCGGCCATGAAGATCGTTTGCGTGGGATAGGCGAATTCGATGCCTTCTCTCTCGAAGGACTCGTGGATGTGCAGGTGGATGGCCTGCTGGAGGTTCATGTGGGTGAGATAATCCGGTACGGTCACGTAATACACCGTCTCGTAGTTGAGCGAGAAACTGCCGTATTCCTTGAAATGCGAGCGGTCGAAGCGGACCTGGGGCTGCGCCTCGATGGCAGCCCGGATCAGGTCCGGGATCTTCGCCAGTTTCTCGCGCGGGGTCTGGTAGGTGACGCCGAGCGAAAACATCACCCGTCGTTCGCGCATCCGTCCAAAGTTCCGGATCCGGCTCTCGAGCAGGTCGTTGTTGGAAAAGATCAGTTGTTCGCCGGAGAGGCTGCGGATGCGGGTGGTCTTGAGTCCGATATGCTCGACCGAACCGGACAGGTCGTCCACGGTCAGCGCATCGCCGACCACAAACGGCTTGTCCAGCATGATGGACAGCGAGGCGAGGAGATCTTTCAAGACCGTCTGTACGGCCAGCGCGATCGCGATGCCGCCCACGCCCAGCCCGGCGATCAGCGGACCGATTTCGACCCCGGCGTTGGCCAGGACCAGGAGGGCGGCGAGAATCCAGACCAGGATGCGCGCCAGCAGCCCGACCACGCCGATGGTGGTGACGCTGGCCGGGTCTTCCTTGAGCTTGCGTTCGCGGTGGGTCTGGACCAGGAAACCGACGACGGAGGTGGCCCAGAGCCCGGCCTGGACCAGGGCGATCACCACCAAGCTCTGTTTCATGATATGATCCAGCCGCTCGGGCAGCGCCAAGGGTCGGGAGCCGGCCATCACGGCCAGGGCCAGCAGGAACAGGCTGTGTGTCTTGGGGATAAGGGCCGCCAGGACATCATCCCAGGCCAGGCTGGTTTTCTGGACGAGCCGTTTGACCGAACCCGCCGCGCCGCGACGTGCGAGCAGGAGGGCAAACCAGACCGCCAGGGTGATGCCCAGGGCGGTCAGCCAGGCCTGGACGGTGTTTCCGCAGAGTTCCTTTGCCAAGAGATCTTGCATGAGTTCAGCGATCCAGTTTTCGCGGGCGACAGGTTAGCGGCAGGGGCGGGGTCCGACAATCCCCCGCCGATCTTTCATGGGGCGCCGCGATACACGCAGCGCGCGGTGCAGGTTTCCGCGACCACCACTTCAGTGAGCATGGGCAGTCTCGGCTTAAGCCGTTTCCAGATCCAGGCGGCGATGTTCTCGCTGGTGGGGTTCTGAAGGCCGGGCAGGGTGTTGAGATAGCGATGGTCCAACTGGGACCAGAGCGGGCGGAACGCGGTCGAGATGCCGGCGTAGTCCATCACCCATCCCAACTTCGGATCGCAGGGTCCCGCCACCACAATCTCGACCTGGAAACTGTGCCCGTGCAGCCGGCGGCACTTGTGCGTCTGGGGAAGTTTCGGCAGCCGGTGTGCCGCTTCAAATTGGAAAGTCTTGCGGAGTTCCATGTGCATAAAGGTGGTTCACGGGTGCGTGTGGCTGGGTGCCTCTTCCTCCCAATCCGTCCAGCGCACGAGGTCCGTCAGGGCCGGTCGTCCGTCGTGGCGCCACAGGGGGGGTGGATCCTGCATCTGACCGAGGGGACAGATGCGGGTGACCCCCCAATCGGCCAGGCGCGCGGCCAGCTCCGAGGCGTGGGCCGGGGACGCCGCCAGCCCCACGGTGGACACGTGGCGGCGCAGGCGGTCCGCGCCTTGCAACGCCGTTTCCAAGGCGTCCACGCCCTTCACGTAAACGAAGCGGTTCAGGCAGGAAGCTTGGAACTGCGGGTTTGCCTCGTAAACGACCGTCCAGGCCGTGGAGGGGTTGCTGTGCCAGAGGCGCGTCTCCCGCGAAGCAGCGGCGCGCACTTCGTAAAAGCTGCGGCGGGATCGGATGGTGGCGGCGTCCGCGTCCGGTAACGGGCCGCGTGGATGCGTCTGCTCTGCGGCATCGAGTGCCGCCGCGAGGTGCCGGGCGAAGTCCTCCGCGCCGGTTTCCTGCACGTAAATGACATGAGGCGAGAGGCAGCCCTGCTGGTTCCACGCGCAAACATCCCGGGCTGCCCGGGCCGCGAGCGTCTCGATTTGGCCCGGGCCCATCGCGTCCGCGGCGATGTACGCAAAGCTGACCCGGTGTCCGTAGGCCACAAAGCGCTTCGTGACAGGGACTGCGCTGCGCAGGGCCGAAATGGCTTCATCGCTGCCCGAAGCCGTCACGCATTCGGCGTCCGCGATCAGGGCTTCGGTCAGGTCGGTCCGCTCGCGCGGCCATTCGGCGATCTCGAGGCAGGCGCCGAGGTGGGGATTGATTTCGCGCAAGGAGTGGGCAAACAGCCGGGGAACCCACGAGCCGCCCGCCGCGCATTTTACAAACTGAGCGGATCGGACCAGCAGCCCGCTGACGACGTTGAGCACGCCTGCCGGGGGGATATTGCCGGCGGTGATGTGGGCCAGAGCGGAGGGTCCAACCGCTTTGGATCGGCGATGGGAGGCCCGCTCCGGACCCGTGGCGCAAAAGGCATCCAACCGGCTCGGGTGCCCGAGGTCCTGCTCCACCCAGGCCTCCAGTTGTGCGACGGTCAGCGAGCCGAAGAGCTGGCTCAACCCTTCCTCGAGAATTGGAGCGGAGAAGCCGGTCTGTGCGGGGCCGAGATCAAGGGCCAGTCTCCGGTAGGGTGAATCCTGCGCCCGCCAGAGGGCGGCGGCGCTTTCGAGGTCCCGAAGGATGGATGAAGTTGCCCGGCGGACCAGGTAGTGTTCACGGTTGCGCAGCACGGACAACCACGCGTCCCGGATCAGGGCCGGGGTCACTTGCGCCTCGGGAGGGAGGTCGGCCAGGTAGCATTGGGGCAGCGTCAAGGACATCGAAGCATCGCAGCGGTTGGGGTCACGCGCTCAGGAGGGAGCATCCCCGCGGCTCGGTTTGCCGGTTGCGCCCCAAGAGTTCAATCCCGTCCGGGTGCCGGATCGCCAGGTCTTCCGTCTCCACCGCCATGACGGAAAAGGCGTTGGCCAGGTCCAGGACGCGGACCAGTCCGGACTCGCCGTTCGCCACTTCCAGTCCCGTCTCGGGGGAAACCACCGTCACGCGCGCCCACGGTGGGAATCTCAGGACCCGTTGTGGGCAGCGGCCTCCGGCGACTTGATCATAGGCCTGCGAGCTGAGTTCGCACATGCCGTATTCGGTCACGATGTTCTCGCGGGCCACGCCGAGTCGGGCCGAGAGTTCCTTGTGCAACTGGTCGCGTGACAACTCCCGGGAACGCCCCTTGTAGCCGCCGGTTTCCATCAACCGCGATGCCTGCGGCAGGCGCAACCGGTCCACGTCCGGATTCTCGAGGAGGTGGACCCAGTTGAACGCCGTCCCGGCCAGCGTCACCGCCTGACTTCTCGTGTGCGCCTGTTGGATCGCAGCCTCCAGTGCACCGAGGTCCAGGCTCCAGGTGCCGTCCGGGCCGGTTCGACCGACGAAACCTGCCTGGCTGAACCAGGGCTGGCGTTGGATCGCATCCAGCATGTGTACGAGTGACGAGCGCGGCGCCTGCGCCAGTGGCGGGGTGAGAGAAATGAAATCCCAGTGACCAGGGTCTGCATTGTCGGCCTGAAGGGTTTCGGGCAGGAGGTGGTGTTGGAACCAGGGAAGCAGCGAGGCTTCATACAGACGCAGCGATTCCCGGGAATGATGGCCTTGGCTCCGCACGGACTGTGTGGTGCCGCTGGACTCGAAGCGGATGGTTCGCTCGGATTCCGGCAGGCAGGTGAAGGCAAACTCCTTGAAGGCCGATGCAGGGACTGCGGGGATCTCTTGCCAGTCGGAAACCCGGTGCGGCGTCACTCCGCGGGCCAGGCAGAGCGCGCGATAGGGTGGGTTGAGGGCAAACTGAAGCGCGAACAGTTGCTGGGCGAGGTGATTGAACCGGCTCTCTTCCGCCGGAGCCGGCGTCAGGAAGCTTCCCCCGGGTGCCGGCGAACGGGACGGGTGGACGGGAGCATTTTGCGTTTCGGTGGGGCTCTCGTGGCCTCGGTGTCCTTGGCCTTGACGCAGGGCGGCCCTGCCCGGGCGGGAATCGCTTCCGAGATTGGGTTCGGGCCCCTCCTCTCGGCGGCTCCCGCGGGGGGCACGTCGGGCCTGCAAGGTTTCCGTGAAGAAAGCGCCGAGGTCTCGGGCGAGGGCGGAAAGGTTGGCGTGCATGCGGTTTTGTTTGGGGGGCTGGTTGTCCGCAACAGCCCGAAAGTCTCGTGGCCGGCCGCGAGCCGGCGGTTGCTAGCCCGTGAGCCGGGCAAAACTGTTCGCCAGGTCGCGCTTGCTTTTCATGCCGACGATCTGTTCGGCCACCGTGCCCTTGTTGAAGAGCAGGAGGGTTGGGATGGCGCGGATGCCGTACTCCTGGGCGAGGCCCTGTTCTTGGTCGATGTTCACCTTGCCGATCTTGACCTTGCCGTCGTATTCGGCGGCGAGTTCATCGAGCACGGGGGCGATCATCTTGCACGGCCCGCACCATTCGGCCCAGAAATCGACGAGCACGGGGGTGGAGGCCTTGAGCACTTCGGTGGCGAAGTTGGCCTGGGTCAGATTGACAATGTTTGCAGCTGCCATGTGGGTGAAACAGATAGTTCAGGAAATGGATCCGTCAACTCGGTCCCGGCAAATCACATGATGAAACCCAGATACACGGTGGAACCCACCGCAATCAATCCCACCACCGCGGCGGCGATGCAGAGGATGGCGTCGGTCTGGGTCATCTGGGCTGCCGCTCCCGCCGGAGCGGTGCGTGCCGGGGCGGTGGCAGATCGAGGAGCGGAGGTGGCGCCCGGAGCGGCGGCGCGGGGTGCCGCAGCCTGGGTGGCTGTGGCTTGAGGACGCGGGGCCGGGGCTGGAGCAGCGCCAGGTTTCGAGGCCGCCGCTCCCGGACCTCCCGGGGGCAGCGTCGGCAACTTGATGGTCGGGGCCGCGGAAGGCTTGGGCGGCAGCGTAATGCGAACGGTTTCCTTCTTGGGCTGGACCTTGCCGGTTTCCTTCTTCGGGGGCACGGCACCGGCGGGCATGTTGGGCATGTTCTCAGACATAATGAGCGTGGAAAAAGCTAGAATCCGCTGCAAAGGGTGTCAACGGATTAATCCGGGCCACAATCAGCGCGCGGGTGTGCATCCGGACCCCGCCCCCGGCGCGCGGCCTTCAGGCCGCTTCAACGTCCGAAGGGCACCCGATGAAACGCTGGTTCCGCGGGCTTGCGAATGCTGAAGCGGCATCAATGCCGCGCCCCGGCCGGAATTGCGTTCGAGGACAGTGTCAAGATGCACTTGTCAGCGGGCCGCCGCATCCAAAGCGTCCAGGACGATCTCGGGGGTGAGCAGTGTGGGAAGCACCACGGGCGGTTTGGAGGCGTCCCGCGGATAGACCAGCACCAGGGGCACGCCGGCGCGTTCGAAGCGCTGCAGTTCGGCGGTGATCTCAGGGTTCTTCCGCGTGTAATCGCCCAGCAGGGCGACGGCGTTGACGTCCGCCAGTTTCTGTTTCACGGCCGGGATTTCCAGGCTCGTCTTCTTGTTGAGTTTGCAGGTCAGGCACCAGTTGGCCGTGAAGTCCACCAGCACCGGCCGGCCTTGCTGCCGGGCCTGCTCCACCGCGGCGGTGCTCCACGGCTGCCAGGGAATGCCGTTCACGCCGGAACGCGCCGGGCTGGTGTGGACCCCGTCCGGAGTCGCCGGCGGATGCCGCCAATCCAGTTCGCGTTCCAGCGCATAGACGTATCCACCCGCTGCGAACAACAGCGCGAACAAGGCCGCCACGCCTTTCCGGCGGCGTCCGCGTTGGATGAACTCGCCGTAGATCCACGCGGCCAGCGCCAGCGCCACGAGGAACACGCCGAGCCAAAGTGGTCCGGCCGGGCCAAAGTGATCCGCGGTCTGCGACAGCAGCCACGCGGCGGTGGCCAGCATGGGAAAACCCATCGCCACCTTGAACTTTTCCATCCACGGACCGGGCTTGGGCAGCAGGTGTTGCAGCGAGGGGAAGAAGCTGAGCAGCAGGAAGGGCAGCGCCAGGCCAAGCCCAATCATCGTAAAGACCAGGAAGATCACCCGCGGCGATTGCGAGATGGCCCAACCGATGGCGGTGGCCAGCAGGGGCGCCACGCAGGACGCGCCCAGGATGACCGCCAGTACGCCATTGAAGAAGGCGCCGCCGGCTCCCTCGCGGGACGACCATTCCGTGGCGCGGGTGACGGTGGATCCCGGCAGGATCACCTCGAAGACTCCAAACAGGTTCAACGCCACCAGGGTCATCAGGACGGTGACCGCCACCACGAAGCGCGGATCCTGGAACTGCGCGCCCCAACTGGCCAGGCTTCCGGCGGTCACCAGTCCCGCAATGGCCCAAAACGAAACCAGGACGCCCAGGGTGTAAACCAGTCCGTGCTGGCGGCGTGCGGCTGTGGAACTGCCGCCCAACCGCACCATCGACAGGACCTTCAAGGACAGGATCGGCAACACGCAGGGCATCAGGTTCAGGATCAACCCGCCGCCCAAACCCAGCAGCAGAAAGAACCAGAGCCCGCGGCCGGCGCCGGAGGATGGCGGTGTGGCTGCATCCGCACGGCCGGGTAATGCCTCCGCTTCCGCAATCGGCACCCGGATTTCGTAACCCCGCGCGAGGCTGCCCTGCTGGAAGGCAATCACGCCGGACAGTTCGGTCGGCCAGGTGTTCTTGAACGACTTGACCGTCGCGCGCCGCGCCACGCGGCTTTGATCCACGGGAAGCGGCTCCATCTGCGGACGAATCTCGTGGTCTTCGTCCGCATAGGGAAAGAATCGGGCATGGCGGAGTTCCTGCGTCGCCGGCCACTCGACGATCAGCGCCCGTTCATCGTTTTCCGGTGGCGCTTCCCACGCGGCCTTGGCTCCCAGATCCGTGCTCTTCCGTGGCAGCCGGGATTCCGCCTGCGCGATGACCGGCGCGGACGGGGACGGTGTGGTGGCTTCGGCGACGCGCAGGGAGGCGTTCACCACCGCTCTGCCGGGGATGCATTGCACCTTGCATTCGAGCCAGGAAACTTCGGCTTGGATGGATAACGGGCCGCGGGGAAGCGCATCGGAGAGTTTGAGGGGCACGAGGAGCACGGCGGTGTCGTGATGAACGTAGGTGACCAGGCCGTCCGCTTCATAGACTTCCGGGACCGGCCATTGGATTTCGCCTGCCGTTACGCCCTCGGGCAGTTTCCACTGGATTTCGGTGGCGATGCCCGATTCACCCGGGTTCCGCCAGTAGGTGTGCCAGCCCGGCTCCATCTCGAGGACCACACCCGCCAGCACGGTCTCTCCCGGGCGCGCCGTCTCCACCGGCAGCGCCAGGCGTGCGCTGGTGTGCGCCGCCTGGACTGCCGCGGTTGCGGTCAGCCCGAGGACAAACATCGCCCATCGTCGGTTCATGGCCGTAGGATGCTCCATTTCAATGGATTTTCGACAACGAAGTTGGATCCGCGTTCGGGAACGATCCCCGGTCTGCGGGCGGGGCGGCGGACAAGATTCGCCTGCAATGGCCATTTTGGGAGTGCGGCAGCGGGTATCGATTGCCTATCTTACCCCGGCAAGGGCTCGAAGGGTCCAACGGCCGGCCACCCCCGTCGGCAAGTTCTCCCCAGCTCTGTGCTGCGCATCAACCATGAACGATTCTCAGGAATCCCGGAACAAACATTCCACGAAAGGTGTGGGAGCCGACGTGAGGAGGCTTCTTGCAGGCGCGCTGGGCATGGGGACTTCGTCACGTCCACCCTCTGCCGAAGCGCCGCTGCGGAGAACGGGCCGGCGCCAGCGGCAGGAGGCCGGTTCAGGGTTCCCCGGCGCGTTCCGGCCCCGGGGGTTGGTGCTTCTTGCCTCGATCGCGTTGGTAGGCCCGGCTGCAGAAGCCATCACCAACGACATTCAACCGGTCCTGTCGCTGGACCTGAGCGAGCGTTACGACAACAACGTCATGCTTCAGAACGAGGGCGCGCAGGCGGGCCGGGAATCCTTCGTGACCTCGGTGATGCCGGCGGTGGGCGGGGTTTTCAAGGGGCGGGGCGACACCTCGTATTCGGTCGGGCTGAAGTACGCGCCGGACTACACGTTTTTCCACGATCTGTCCCGGGAATCCTATCTGCGGCACATCGGCCTGTTTGACCTCGAGGTGCGGCGGAAGGGGTTGGCGGTGACCGCCGGCGTGGCGGCCCGCTACACCGACGGCACCACCGCGCCGCCGAACTGGGGTGCGACCGCCAACAACGACGTGGCGCCAGCGCTCGGCGCGCCGGAGGTACGGGGCCGACGTCGCAACATGTACTTCGAGTCGAACCTGGTTGGGCGGCAAGACCTCGGGCGCGCCTTTGCGCGGGGGGTGTTCGAGGCGCGGATCTGGGATTTCATGACCGACGACACTTTTGTGCAGGGTCAGGTGATCCAGAACTACTACGATCGGAACGACATCAATGGAGGTCTGGACCTGGGGTGCAAGGTGGATTCGAGGGTGGAACCGTTTCTTGGTTATCGCCTTGGCCACCAGGACCAGGAGTTTCGCGCCATCCCGCCCTACAATCCCAGCGCGCCGTCCTACAGCTACGCCAACATCTATCATCGGTTCATCGCCGGGCTGGCCGGCAAGCCGGTGGAGTGGCTGACGCTCAAGGGCGAGGTGGGCCCCAGCTTCCACTTCTTTGATGCCGCAACGCTGCCGGCCGGGGCGGACACCGAACAGGACTTTCTCTATTTTCTGGCCAGTGGCAACGTCCGGCTCGCCACCAACACGACCTTCAAGGTGGCGGGAGGGGCGCAGGTGATCCCGTCCGCCGCCGGCAACGGGTTGATCCAGAACCTGACCGCCTCGGGCAGTTTGTCCCATCGTTTCTCGCCGCAATGGGAAGCGCGGCTCTCCATCGCCTACACGGACTATGACTATTACGGGCTGGAGCTGCACGACCAGCGCTTCGTGCCGGAGGCGGCGCTCGAATACCGGTTCAACGCGCATCTCAGCGTGCGCGCCTGGTACGCCTGCGAGTGGGCCGAGAACGTCCTGGACGTCCCCAACCTTTCCAGGCGCGACTACGACCGCCAGGTCGCGGGCCTTGGGGTGAAGGCAACCTACTAGCCCATCGTGACGAATGCCGCAGCCGCGAACGGGAGTTCGCGCCCGTCGGTTGGCACACATTGGAATAAGCGCCGCCTTCACGTCGGCGGCTACAGGTTTCCCGAAGACGGGCTGGGGCCTCCAGCGTCTGGCGCGGGCAGGCGAAGCTGGGATGGCGACCGCCCGCCGAAGGAATAATCGACGAACTCGGCGGCTGCCGCCGGGATTCACGACGGCTCTGAGGCGCCGACGGCGAAGGCAAACTCGCGGACCACGCGCCCGCCGATCAAGTGTTCCTGGATGATGCGCTCCAGGACGGCCGGAGTGCAGGAGTGATACCAGACGCGATCGGGATACACGACCGCGACGGGGCCACGGGCACAGACGCGCAGGCAGTTGGCCTTCGTGCGAAACACCAGCGGTTCCGGCCCGCACAGGCTCAATTCATTCAGACGCTGTTTGAGGAAGGTCCAGGATTCCAAACCCGCTTCACGCGCGCAGCACTTGGCTTCGGTGGGGTCCGCGCAGAGAAAGATGTGGCGCTGGTAGTGGTCGAGGCCCAACGTCCTGGCCGCAGCTTGCAGTGGATCAGACATGCCGGTGGTTGGTTTCTGAGCCGGGTGTGGGAGCGGGCGTTCCGGGCCGGGCCGCAATGCTAGGGCGCGAAGACCTGTTGATTGATGGGCGAAGCGGCGGGAGGGCCGAAGACCTGCGAACGGGAGCCGAGCGTGCTTGTGGGCGGGGCGAATACCCGCCCGCCGATGTCGGGTTGTGGGCTGACCCCGGGGTCCTTCGGCCCGGGAGCGGTTGGAGGCTTCGGCTTGCCAGGAGGATGTCCCGGTCGCCCGGGGCGTGCGGGAGCCACGGCGTAATAGAAGGGATAGACGTAATCATTCTCGTGGATCTCCGTCCGGAAGACCTCCCGTTCCACCACATTGGTCTGGTATTGGGTGAAGTGGCGCCTGGCCGATTCGTCAATCACGAGCACCGGTTCGAACGCGTAACGTCCGGACTCCGCGTCACGGGTGACGTTGTGAGGGACCATCCACGCCTCGCCGACCGGGTCCTGCCCGACGAATGTTCGGACGCGGTAGGGGCGCGGCAGGGTTTGGGCGGCGGATTCGAGCGAAGCCACCCGCTTGCGCAACTCAGTCTCCCGGGCGGCCAGGGTGGTCAATTGGTCTGTCGCCCTGGCGCGCTCCGCGGTCAGGGCGGAGATCTGCCCTTGCGCGTCCTGCAACTCCCGCGCGAGTTGGGCGTGAATGGTGGTCAGCTGCCGGTTCTGCTGAACTTGCCAGAGCAGCAGCCCCGCGGCGCCCGCCACCAACAGTGTCAGGCTCGTGGTCAGGATGGTCAGAGCCGTTTTCACGAAGTCTCCAGATTCCTCCGCACTATAGGCTGGGAACCCCGCGATGCAAGCCGGTTGGACGGCGCCTCAACGATCAAGAGATCGCGCATCGGGACCCTGGACCCGGTAGATGCGCCCTTGCGCGCGCTGCCGCCAGCGGCTGGGAATTCCATTGCGCGCCGGGGACCCGGCTTCTAATCTTTTTGGGCCCAAACAGCGGCGGCGACCTCCGGGCGTTGACCTGCCATGAAGCCAGCAAAGCGGTCCTCCATTCGCAAGGCGGCGAGTTCCCTGCGCCAGGGAGCTGCCCGGAGGCAGGTTTCCGCATCCCCACCAGCCTTGCCCCCGGCAAGCCCCACCCGCCCTGTTCCTGAGAAACCCCGTTATCTCACGCAGGCCTCTCTCCGCCCCGGCTTGGGAACCAAGCGACTGGCGAGAATCCGGATTCCCGCGATTCTGTTGGAGGGCGACGCGTCACAAACGCCTTCCCGGCTTCAGCCCATCCCAGCCGCCCTCCCCCCGAGCCCGGTCGTTGTCCAGCCTGTCAAACAGAGCCCCGTCCAGCCTCCACCCGTTCCGGCAGCCCCCGATATCCCTCGCGCCCTGGCCAAACTTCCTGAGGCGTACGGAACCGAGTCGCTCAAGCTGACTCCGCGCGATCCGCATTGGATCCACGCGCAGTGGGATGTCGCAGCGTCGCAATGGCAGGCGGCGGCCGCCCGCGCCGCCGGGGCGCGGCTGACACTTCGGTTGTTCCAGCAGTCCACCCAGGGCCCGCTGGTTTCAGAAACACCGGTCCCCGTCGAATCAACGCGCTGGATGGTGCATGCGCCTCAGCCGGCGGCCTCCTACGTGGCGGAAATCGGTTACTACGACCTGGACCGGAAATGGTCCGCGCTGGCCGTGGCCAAGCCCGTCCGCACCCCGCCCGCCGGTCCGTCGGCTGACCGGGGTTTGGAGATGGCGACCTTGACTGCCGAGGGTGCACTGCAACGGGAGTCGGCGGGAGATCTTTCTTCGCCGCCGCCCATGCCGCAGGCCGGGTTGGTCATGGGGCTGTCCGTGACTCAACCGTCGGGACCGAATGGGAATGGCCCGTCCAGTCCGGGCGGCCTCGGATTCCCTGACGTGGGTCGCGCGCCTGGTGTGGGGGGCATTTCCTCCTGGGCTTCTGCGGAAGCGTGGAGCAGTCCGATGGCGGTCGCCCCCGGGCGTCCGTTCCGCCTCGAGGTCAACGCGGATCTTATCGTGTATGGGGCTACGGAACCGGACGCCACCCTGCAGATTGGGGATCAGATTCTTCCTCTGGATGCGGACGGGACGTTTCATCTGCGCTTCAATCTGCCTGACGGCGAGCACCCGTTGACCGTCCAGGCCACGGCGGCGGGCACAGGCGAGCGGCGCGTGATCCAGCTGTGCTTCGTTCGCCGCACCGAGGTTGGGAGATAGCCGGCCGGAGAGGGCAGATAGGTACGGGGCTCCGGGCCTCGAAAGATTTTCTTCTTTCTTCCGCAATTTGCCTGCGTATCATGCGCCGCTGGCTGCCGCCATGGCGGTGTTTGTTCACTGAATTCACAAGAATCGCAAACCCGGAAACCTATGCCACTGACACACACGAGAGACCTCTTTGCCAAGGCCCTGAAGGGCAAGTACGCGCTCGGCGCGTTCAACGTCAATAACATGGAGCTCATCCAGGCCATTGTCGAAGCCTGCGAAGAGGAGAAAGCGCCCCTCATGCTCCAGATCTCCAAAGGCGCCCGCCAATACGCCAACCCGGTTTACCTCAAGAAACTCATCGAGGCCGCGGTCAGCCTGTCCAACATCCCCATCGCGGTGCATCTGGACCATGGCGACACCTTCGACCTGTGCAAGCAATGCATCGATGAAGGGTTCACCAGCGTCATGATTGACGCCAGCCACGAGCCCTTCGACAAGAACGTCGAGATCACCAAGCGGGTGGTGGAATATGCCCACAAACACAATTGCTCGGTGGAATCCGAACTCGGCCACCTCGTCGGCGCCCAGTTCGACGAGGGCGAGGAAGGCGGCGCCCATTCCTCCAGCGGCCATTACACCGACCCGGCCGAGGCCGTGAAATTCGTCAAGGAAACCGGCTGCGACTCCCTGGCCGTGGCCATCGGCAACTCCCACGGGGCCTACAAGTTCAAGGGCACCCAGCACCTGGATCTCGAACGTCTCAAGCTCATCAAGAAGGCTCTCATGGACGCCGGCATGGGCGATTACCCGCTGGTTCTCCATGGCGCCTCCAGCGTGCCCCAGGACCTCGTGGCGCTGGTCAACAAATACGGCGGCACCATGCCGGACGCCCAAGGCGTTCCGGAAGCGGACATCGAGGTCGCCCGCCGCACCGGATGCACCAAGGTCAACATCGACACCGACCTGCGCCTGGCCATGACGGCCGCGATCCGCAAGGTGTTCGCCGAGAATCCCAAGGAATTCGATCCGCGCAAGTATCTCGGCCCGGCCCGCACGGCCGTGAAGGAGCTCGTCCGACACAAAGTCCGCGATGTCCTCTGCTGCGCCGGTCACGCCTTCGACTAGGCCAAGGCAGTCAGCGATCCGCCGCTTTACACCAACCCATCGGTGCCCGACACCGATGGGTTTTTCATTATCTTTTTCTCTGTAGTTGGACTGCGTTTTCGAGGGTTATTACCCCCGGGATCATCCGCCGCCAATACAAGGCGACTCTGAGACCCCGACAGAGACACTGTGACCCTATTTCAGTCCGGTAGATCAGAGTCATAGAGCCATACTGGCTCGCATCTAGTTTCTGATCGTTATCTTGATAATGGCACAAATACTTTATGGGTAACAACATATAGATGTGGCGCTTGCGTGGCATCCTGAAAGCTCTTAAGTAATGCAGGCAAACAACAAAACAGAAAGGAATGATGACTATGAAAATCACAAGATGGCAAAGACCGAGTACGATGACGTGGCCGAGTTTGGGCCGGTTGTCGGATCTGCGGAACGAAATTGATCGTCTGTTTGACCTGCCGCTGGCGGGCTGGACGGAGACCTCACCTTGGATGAGCGGATGGACGCCTGCCTTGGACGTGTACGAGGACAAGGACCAGTTTGTGGTCAAGGCGGAACTGCCAGGGATGAAGAAGGATGAGATCGAGGTGACATTCCAGAACGGCAGCCTGACGATCTCCGGCGAACGCCGGAGCGAGGAGGAGCGCAAGGAAGAGGGTGTGTACCGGTCCGAGCGCTACTTTGGCCGCTTCCAACGGACGGTGGATCTGCCCACGGCGGTGGCCGAGGACAAGGTGAAGGCGGAGTACCGTGACGGGATATTGAACATCACGCTGCCGAAGACCGAGCAGGCGAAGCCGAAACAGATCAGCGTGAGCGTGAAATAGGTCTGTTCAAAGCCGGACATCACACCAGGAAGGAGCAATCAACCATGACAACGACATTGAAACACAACATGCCGGAGCAGACCGCCAGCCGAATGGAGTCTGTGCTGCCGCCGGTCAACATCTGGGAGGAGAAGGAAGCCTATGTGCTGGAGGCCGACATGCCCGGGGTGAGCAAGGATTCCCTGGAGATCACGATCGAGGGTTCCGAGTTGACCTTGGTCGGGCATCGGCGTTCGGAAACAACACCAGGCCAGGTGCTGCTGAAGGAACAACGGCAGGCGGATTACCGTCGCGTGTTCGAGATCGACCCGGCCATCAACAGCGCGGGGATCTCGGCTCACATCAACCAGGGTCTGCTCACCCTGACTCTGCCAAAATCAGAGCAGGTCAAACCGCGAAAGATCGCCGTGAACGGCTAGGCAAGGCGCGGTGGATCGCACGCCCGGAAGTCCCGCTTCCGGGCGTTTCGCCTTGGAGCGCCAAGCTGAACAGGCTTGCCAATCACCAGCCGGTCGGAGCATCGTGGCCCATGCCATCCTTGCAGCCCGATCCGGAGAAGAGCGCGCCGAAGTTCTTGTCGGTGGGGGGGTTCGGCTCGTTGAGCGAGCGTCTCTCCAAAATGCGCCACGACATCTTTAACAAGTTGGGAATCGTCAGCGCGGCCGCGCAGATCATGCAGATGAAACCCGATGCGGCCACCGCCAGCCAGCGACTGCCCGTCATCGCGGCGCAACCCAAAGTCATCGAGGGTCTGTTGAAGGACTTCTCAGGCAGCTTCGAACGACATGCGGCCCTGATCGACCAGATGTCCCTGGTTCTCTCAGGTCTGTTGCCGAACTCACCGCAGCACGAAGCCGCCAAGGGGGTCTTGATGTCGCAGCGGGAGGAGGTCGAACGGTTGGAGCAGCAACTTGCGGCAGCCCGCCGGGCCGCGCTCGAAGCGGCTTTCGCGGAGGTCCTCGACGAGGCGCAGTTTCGGCGGCTGGCGCGGAGCGTCGCCGACATCGAGATCGAGCTCACGGTACTCAGGGCCAAAGCGCTGGCTGGCCTTGTCCCTCGTCTGACTCAGAGCCAGAAGAAGCAAGCCTTGGATAAGATGACCGTTTAAGGCCAGCCGGGATCCGAACGGCGCACCGCTGCTCTGTTTGGCTTTGGCACGCCCAACCTCTTCTGGCAGCTTGAGCCCGCATGGCTGAGGCTGAGGCCGATCTGATTGCTGCCGTCCTGAGGGGCGATCCGGCCAGCTTCGCGCCCCTGGTTCAGAAATACTCGCCCCGCCTCTTCGGCATGGCGCGGCGATATGCGCGGCGGGAGGACGAGGTGGAGGACGTGGTCCAGGAAATCTGGCTCAAAGCCTATCAGCGCTTGGAAACCTTCCGGGGCGATGCCCCGTTCGAGCACTGGCTGATGCGGCTGGCGGTGCGGACCTGCTACGACTTTCTCCGCGGACACCAGCGCAATCGCGAGTCCAGCTTCACCGAGCTGAGCGAGACGGAGCAGGACTGGCTCGAGCGCTTCGCAGCCGCCCCGGAAGCCCCTCCGGAGGACGCGGAGGCGGCAAGACAACTGGTCGGTCGCATCCTGGGCGAACTGCCGCCCGAGGCACGGCTCATCATCACCCTGCTGGAAATCGAGGATCGATCGGTCAAAGAGGTCGCCGAAATGACGGGCTGGTCCCCGACCTTGGTCAAGGTTCGCGCGTTCCGCGCTCGAGCGAAAATGAAAGGGATCCTGGCCAGGCTGGCCAGGGATAAGTACCTGTAACCCAACCTGCTGAAGACACGTCTATTCCCTGGGAAAGCGTTGGAAATGAACCTCAACCTGCTGCACGAAAAGCTCATAGGAGCGGCGCGGTTGGACACCCCTTCCGAGCGGGTGCCTTACGCGTTTGAGCAAAGAATTCTGGCGCGCATCCGCCAGGAACCCCGGTGGGATGGGTTGACGCTTTGGGTCCGCGCCCTCTGGCGGGCGGCCATCCCCTGCGCCGCCGCCATGCTGGGGCTCGCGGTGTGGACGGCCTATACGCCTGTTCCGCACGTTCCGAACGAGACGGCCGATCTCGACACCCAGCTGGAAACCACCTTGATGGCGTCCGTTTCCATCGAGAATGAACTGGCGTGGTGAACCCGGTGAAATATTGGAAAATTATCCTGGTCACGCTGGTGATCTTCTCGACGGGCGTGGTCACCGGCGCATTGGTGGCGCGGCGCACGCAGAGGGCCGAAGCAGGCCTCCCGTGGCGTCATGCGGCCACCAACCGGGTCGAGCAGGGGGCCAGGCTGCCCGAGCGATGGATGCGCCGGGATTTTGTCAGCCGCATCCAGAGCGAACTTGAGTTGACCCCGGAGCAAGCCGGGCAGATGGAGGCCATCGTGCGGGAAAGCCAGGCCCGCACGCGCCAGTTGTGGGACGAGTTTTCGCCGCAGATCCGGGCCGAGTTCAAGGACACGCAGGCGCGCATTCGCGAGGTGCTCACCCCCGAGCAGCAACGCGGCTTCGAGGAGATCCTGAAGCGACGGCGTCCTCCGCGCCACGAGGATCATGAGACCCCTCCGCCCGGGCCGGGCGATCCTTTGGGCAATCCTCCGCCCCACGAACCAGGGTCCCCGGAAGAGTAGGACCCCTCCGCCGGCTGTCCCTTCGTGTCCGCGTGTGTTCCTCGACAAAGCCCCGGGGGCCGGTCATCCTGCCCGCCATGGCTCTGGGCAGTTCACCACTGGATGCGTTGTGGGAGGAATATCGGGAGGCGTTCCGAAACTGGGATGATCTGACACTTGCCCGGTGGCTGGCGCAAACACTCGGCCAGTTCGAGGGAAAGGCGTGGCGGATGTCGCATCCCCTGATGAGCGCTTACCGGCTGGCCGCCCAACTGGCCCATGACCGCCAGATCTGGTTCAAACGCCTGGCCACACCGCCCGTCGCCTATGTCGAGTCCCCCTGCTGCCGCGCCCCGTTGCTGCCCCTCCTGACCCGCGATGTGCGGGAATCGGGACTGATTTGCCCGCACTGCGACGATTCCCTGGTGCCCTTTGCGGAGGTGCCGGAAGATTGCCGGCAGGCGATCGAGGATTGGGCGGGGGAGTACGCCCCCGTGCATGCGGTGGCCCATTGGGACGATCGCCAGCGCAAATCCAGCGGCGACTACGACCGGGCCTTCGAGGACGCCGCCGAAACAGCCGAAGTGCTCCTGGCGCGGGCGGGCGGCGAGATCGCTCCGCGGCTGTTGGATCATTATCCGGCCCTCATCTGGGAGGACCAGGACGAGTGCCTCGAGGTGCGGCCGGAGGACGTCAAACTCTGACCGCCCGTGATCCGCAGGCTGATCAAGTGGTTTATCTACCTTTGGCTGCTGCTGCTGGCCGTTGTGGTGGCGCTGATTCTCAGCAAGGACACCCTCATCCGGAATCTCACCGAGCGACGCATCATCCGCCAGACCGGCCTGTATGTCCGGATCGACAAGATGCATGTGGGCTTCACCGAACCGGTGGTTTCCATGCAGGGCTTGAAGCTCTACAACCGCCCGGAGTTCGGCGGGGGACTCCTGTTGAATCTCAACGACCTGCACCTCGAGTATGATCCGGAGAGGTTGCGATCCGGTGACCTGCACTTGACACTGTTTCGACTGGATTTGGAGGAGCTGAACATCATCCGCAGCGCCGCCGGCCGCACCAACATCACGGATTTCATCGAGCGGGCCGGCACCGAGGGACGCGCGGCCTTGTCGCGCCGGTTGCCCGCAAAGCAACTGGGGTTCACCGGCATTGATGTCCTGGATCTCTCGCTGGGCCGCATCCGTTTCATCGACCTTCGGGACCCGCGCCGCAATCGCGAATCCTGCTTCGGAGTGAAGAATCTGGAAATCAAAGACATTCGCGATGAAGGCGACCTGTACGGCGTCGCTGGGATCGTGCTGCTGCGCAGCGGCCTGGTGAATTGGGCGCAGCCGGCCAAGAACGAGAGCGCGGATTCCGTCGGCCTCCTGCAAATGGTTTGGGACTGGATCTGGCAACAACTGTGGAGTGAATCCGGCGGACACGCCGGCACTTCGACAAACCGGTCCGACGCCAACCCCCTGCCGCCCGATCCTCAAAGGAAAGTCACGAGCAGGTAGGGCTGCGCTGTGCGCGGCCCGGGCGCCGGGGTGCCGGCGCCCTGCTGAACCCGGAAGTCACTCACGAGAATCTGCCTTCCCGTCCGCGCGCGCCTTGGGCAGCAACCGGGCGATGATGACCAGCAGTGCGATCACCACGGCGGCCAGCACACCCCAGAACAGCGCGCCACGCACACCGGTCAAGGGAGCCCCCTCCGTCCAGGAGGCGGCTTTCAACCTCTCCTGCGCGCCCGCGATGGCGGGTGCCTTGCGGGCGGCCAGCAACTGCCGCCCCACCAGCCTCAGGTCGTAGTTCGGCGCGGACACTTTTGGATGACCGTAATACAGCAGGGGCGCGTCGCCGGCAGCCGCCTTGAACACGAGTCGGGTGACCGGATAATACAGCCGAAACTCGCCGAGCTGGATCGGGGGGTTGTCGCCATTGTCGGTTTCGAGCAGGAGCGTGGCCGTGTGGGGCGATTGCGAAAGCGTCATCTCCAGCAGGCGCACGACACGCTCCGGGGTTCTGGACCAGGACGCCGACCCCAGTTCGCGCGTATGCCGGATACCCTGGGAATCCAGCTCCTCCTCAAACGCGCGCACCCGGCGCTCGAACAGCGGCGTGGTCGAGACGCAAACCAACCGGTCCAATGGCAGATTCGGGTGGGGTAGTTTCAACGTCCAGCGAGTCACGGCGGGCCGTTTCGGGTCCTGCTCACTCGAGACATCCGGACGGACGGCGCGCGTGATCGAGGTGTGTTCGATGAGGAACGGCACCTGCCTTCCATCCCGCATGAGCCGCACGTCCTCAAGCCCGCGTTGCGCCCTCGAAAGCACCTCCAAATCCAGCTCCAGCGTCTGTACTCCGGCGGTCCCCACCTGGACGGGTTTGCGGCACGTCCACGCCGAGACATCGAGCGGGGCGCCCGCACAGGACAAGCCGGGCAGCGCTTCGGACGGCTGGTACTCCGCATGTTCCGTCAGCGGTCCCGGCGCTGTCTGGAACACCGGCGCGCGCTCCGCCCGCAGTTGGTCCGACAACCCGGCGATGTCGTAGCGCGGCGCGGCGCATACTGGGTTGCCCAGGAACAACCGATACAGGCCCGGCTCGCGCGCGAAGAACACCAGGGTGACGGGCCGGCGTGACGCGCGAACCGCGCGGATGTCCAGCGGCGGACTGTCCCCGTTGCGTATCCGCAGCACCAGTTCGCGCGAAGGCGTCGTACGTTCGACCGCCACCGCGCGATGGACCACCTCGGACTGTCCGTTGCCGCCAAAGCGCAAAATCGTTCCCGCGGCCAGGGTCTCCTCCTGCACACCCTGGTCGGATACCGCCGGCGCCGCGAGTGTCACCGCACGCGTGAACAGCGGGTCCCCCGCCTCGATCTCGATCCGGGCCAGTGTGAGATTGGCCGCCCCCAGATCCAGCGTGAGCCGCGTCTCATCCGGACCTTCGTCGCGCGCCGCGATGCGGACCCCCACCGGCAGGGAGGGCCGCGTGTCCCGGGTTGCGACCCGCACGCTCGCCCCGGTGAATGGAACCGGATCGGAACGCCCATCATCCACCGTCAACCGAACCCAACTCCATTCAGCCGACGGAAATTCCACCTGCAATCCCGAGGCGCCGCCCGTCTGGCGAAAGACCGGGATACCGTCCGCGACCGGCTGCCAGCGCTGCCCATCGCGCGACCCTTCCACGCGGACGGCCTTGATAAACTCGCGCGCGGGGGTCTGCAACAGGACACCGGTGATCGGGTGATCCACACCGGTTTCGATCCACAGCACGGTGTTCCGGCCCTCGATCAACGCGCGGAAGGACTTCGCCGGATGCAGGGTCGGCGGCACGGGTTTCACGTGCTGGATGAGGCAGGGCACCTCGTTGCCTGCGGCGTCGGAGAGGCGGACATCCTCGAACCCGGGCCGGGCCGCGTTCAGCGTTTCAGCCGGGAGATCCACTGCTACCAGGCCGGCAGCCGGCACCTCGATGTGCTGCAGTTGCGGCCATTCGACAAAGGAGGCGGCGCCCAGGCCGAACGGACCCAGGAGCAGAAGAGCGGCGAGAGGTCTGGGACGCACGAGATCCAGGAACACGGATTGGGACAAGGGCAGGCTCATGATCGTGGATGGGTTGAATCGTCCGGTGGTTGGCTGGCTGTCCTCGTTGTCCCGGCGAAAAACCTCTGGTAGGCGATCGAGGCGCCGATGGCGATCAGCGCCACGCCCACAAACGCGCCGATGCGGTACAAGGCCTCCAGTTGCGCCAGGTCGTGCAGGAACAGCTTGAGAATGGCGACCACCAGCAGGCCGATGCCCGACCAGCGCGCCGCGGGCAGGCGCCGGACAATCCCGACCACGAGCAGTCCGAAGGCGAACATCGCCCACGCGATCGTGTAGGTCATGTCGCGGCCGAAGTTGCCGGAGAACTGGAACGTCAATGCGCGGGATCCTTCCGGCGTGAAGTAGTCGGCAATCTGGATGTTCACCAGCAGGAAGGCGAGGATCGTCCCCAACGTGAGAAACACGGGGGGCAGGTTGACCTGATACAGCCGGTTTCGCGGCGCAGCCAGCAGGCGCGCTCCCAGGAACAGGCAGGCCGTGACCAACCCATAGGCGTAGAGATACCAGTTGAGAATCGGCGCCGAGCTGCGCGCGTGATACTCGAGCACCGCCGGGTTCAGCGCCAGCCGCACGAACGCGGCCACGAGCAGGCCGGCGCCCGCCAGCTTCAAACCTGGGTGCGGGATGCGATGCAGCAGCCACAGCAGGGCCGCGCCTTCCATCGCCCACCCGATCGTCACCCACTGCCGGTCAAACTGGATCGGGAAAATCAGCGTGATGAAGAACAGGGCCACGCCGCCGAACCAGGCCAGCGTCGCCATGCGCTTGGGATGATCGGCGGGCAGTTGTTTCAGCGCCAGGACCAGGCACAACAACGCCGGTCCCGCGAAGAGCAGTGGCAACAGGCCCATGACCGGGTTCGGATACGTGGCCTTCACGAGCCGGTAGATCAGCAGGAAATGCAGCGGGCCGGACAACGCCGACACCGCCCAGGGCTCGACCCGGTCTGCAAGCCCGCGCCGGAACAGGAACGGATAGGCGGCGAACGCGGCGAAGAACACGAGATACCAGAGCAGCGGGCCCAGCGAGGTATCGGGCCGGAACCGGTTGAAGTGCCAGACCGCCTCCAACGCGATGGTGCAACCGAGTCCGATCGCGCACATCCAATCCAGCCGGAACAGCCGGGTGACCCCAAGCAGCAGCCCCACCAGCAGCAGGGCCAGTCCAAACACCGGTGTCGGGTTCTCCAGCGGCAACCGGGCGACTGCCAGGATCAACAACAGGAACGGAAGTGCCGCTGAAACCCCCGGCAGCTGGGCGGCGAGCAATTGCTGATTTCCCAAGCCCAGGCCGGGAACCTTCAGGCCTTCCGCAGATGCGCCGGGCGCCTGCAGGCGCCGCGCCATCCACGTCCCCACCCCGACGAAGAGCACGCTGAAGAATCCCAGCACGCCCAGCCACAGGGGAAAGCCCTCGAAAGTCAGCGGGATCTTGGTCAGCGCCGCCGTGGCGGCCACCAGCGTCAGCAGCAGCACCGCAATCACCGGCAGGAGGGAAACGCTCAAGATCGCCAGCAGAATCGCCAGCACATCCACCAGCAGGACAAATGGCCAGACCAGGAAGGACAGTTCCGTCAACTGCAGGATGGGCACCAGCACCAGCAGGAGCGCCAAGGGCGGGAATCCCTGCGCCCACAGCGCCGCAATGGTTCCCGGTCGCAGCCGGTTGAACAGGGGGGGCACGACGGTGTGCAACACGGCAAACAACAGGTAGAACACGAGCGCCGCAGGCAGCAAAGCGTCTGTCAGACGGGCCGTGGTCCAACCAGCCAGCAGCAGGAACACGACGAGGCCGGCGAGCGGTTGGGCCAGGCCCAGCTTGCTCTCCAGCCACACCAGCGCGAGCACCGCCAGGTCCACCAACATCACATAACCGAACACCAGGCCGGGACGCTGCCCGAGGGTGCCGAAACTCAGGAAGTAGGCCGTGAACCCCAAGGCCACCGCCAGCAGGCCCAACGCCGCACCGCTGAACCACCGGGTGGATTGCCCATGATGCCTGGCCAGCCCGGTGCCCGCCACGTAAAGCAGACCGAACCCGAGCAACACGGCCATCGGGATCAGCACCTTGTTGCCGGTGTAGTAGGCTTCGGAACGGAAGTACTCCGCGATCCACGCGATTTCCATGAACACGGTTCCGGCCGCGGCCAGGGGCGCGAGAAAGAACCAGCGGCGATTCAGGGCCACCGCCAGCAACCCGACATCGAGCAGCGCAATGTAGCCGAAGAGCCCCAGCGGATTGTCCACACCCGTGGAGAGCAGCAGGGGCGTGAGAAACCCGCCGAGCATGCCCAGGACGGCCACCACCCGCGCATCCAGCCGGATCGCCAGGATGAAGGCCGTCAGCGTGATCAGCGTCATCAGCAAAAACGTCGGAACGACGCCGAAAAATGCGAAGTGATAAAACCCGTGCGCGGCATAGGTCGCAGCGTAGAGGATCAGCACGCCGGTGGAGACCAGCGTCTGTGAGGTCACCGCATAGGCCTTGCGCTTGAGAATCACCCCGCCCACAAGCAACCCGATGCCCGACAGAAACCCGAGCGCCACCCGCACCTCCGGCGGAACCAGGTTGTGCTCGAAGGAATATTTCACGAAAAACACCACGGCGAGGAACAAGGCCAGCCCCCCCACCCAGGCGAACAGTTTCACACCCATGAACTGTTCCCAGTCAATGGGCGGTTTGATGGTGGGAACCGACCACGCACGCTCCGGTATCGGCTCGGGGGCGACCGCGCGCGCGGGGATCGCGGGCTCCGGCGCGGACGTGAGGATCGGAGGCGGTTTCAGGCCGGCTTCCGGCGTGGCTGCGCCAGCCCCTGCGGGAGCCGGGGCGGGCATCGCTTGCGTCTCCGCTTCTTCCGTGGGCTTGCCCAGTCGCGCGACCGCCCCTTCCAGGTCCGTCAGCCGATGCTCCAAAGCCTCCGCTTTTCGCGCCGCCTGCCCGGCGCGGATGATCGCCAGAGTGGGGATGACAAAAACGAACAGGACAATCGCCAGGATGATGAGTGTAATGAGTCCTTCCATAAAACGCGCCTTTGGACAGCCCGGGTTCGATGCGCTGCTTAGCACTGGCAATGGGCATCGGCAAGTCCCGATCCCTCAAATCCCGTGCGCTCCGGCCACACTGTGCGGCCTCCGGCCCGTCCTGGCGCCATCGAAAAATCTGACGGTGTATTGAGGGATCCCAGCCCGGGCCGGCCCCCGCGGCAACCGGGCGGGGGACCTCGCCCTGATTCGAACACCGCACAGGGCGGTGGTGAGCCCGGTCAGATCTTGACCTTGAACTGCTCCCCTTTCTTGAGCGACACCGCGAAAGCGGCCAGGAGGTCGGGAATATGTTGCAGGTCCTTCAGGTTCACCACCTCGACCGGGGAGTGCATGTAGCGGTTGGGCAGGCTCACCAGCGCGCTGGCAATGCCGCCGCGCGTCCAGAAGATCACGTCCGTGTCCGTCCCACTGGTGGCCGACATCGCCTCGTGCTGGAGCGGAATCTTGCGCGCCTTGGCCACCTGCTCCAGCCGCGCCACGACTTCGGGATGATTGCAGCCGCCGTGCGTGATCGTCGGTCCCCTCCCCAGCTTCACGTCGCCGTGCTGGGATTTGTTGACCGTGGGATAATCTGTCGCGTGGGTGACGTCCACCACCAACGCGACATCCGGTTTGAGCGAGTAGGCAATCTGCCGGGCGCCGAACAATCCGACCTCCTCCTGCACATTCGAGACGGCGCAAATCTCGGCCTCGAGCTTCTTCCCGGCGGACAGCAGGCGCAGCGCCTCGGCCACCGACCAGGTGCCGATGCGGTTGTCGAACGCGCGCGCCACGGCGATGTCGTCGCGCAAGCGCTCGAATTGATCGATCAGCGTGATGGGATCACCGATGCGCACCAGTTTTTCCGCCTCCTTGCGGTTGCCGACCCCGATGTCGATGAACAGATCGTGGATCTGGGGCTTCTTGGAGTCCGGTTCCGCCTTGGTCAGGTGCGGCGCCACATTCCCCACCACGCCGCGCACCGGACCCGAACGGGCGTGGATGGTCACCCGCTGCGCCTTGGTGATGGCCGGGTCCACCCCACCCATGCGGCGCACGTAAATGAAGCCTTGGTCGTCAATGTAGTTCACCGCCAGCGCAATCTCGTCCGCATGCGCCGCCAGCATCAGCCGCGGCGAACCGCCCTTGTTCAGCACCGCCACGCAGTTGCCGTAGGCGTCCGAGAACGTCTCCCCGGCAAACCTGGACACGTAATCCAGCCAGACCCGCTGCCCGCGCACCTCGTGCCCGACCGGACTGGGCGTGTTGACCAGGGTTTCGAGAAACTTCAGTGAGGCGTCGCGCATGCGCCGATTTAACAGCTTGGGACGACAGGGACGAAAGAAAAAAGGGGCCGCATGCGGCGGCGGCTGATCCGGGCGGAGCACGGATATTCGATGCGCCTGCCTCGGACGGAAGGACGCTCGGACAGAGGGTCCGCGCTCGTGCGACAACGCCGGGCTCGCCACGCGGAGGGTCTTTGGGCAGAATGCGGGCGTGGCCGCACGCACAAAACCCTGGATACGGCGTCTGGCGGTTCTGCTCGGGTTGCTGCTCCTGTCGCTGATGTTTTTTCGCTGGTTCGAACAGGCCAATGTCTATCATCCGACGCGCGCCTTCGACGCGCGGCCGGAGGAGTTGCGCCGGCCCTATGAGGATGTCCGGTTCAAGACCTCGGACGGGCTGACGCTGCACGGTTGGTTCTTCCCGTGCGAGCCAGCCTTCCATCCCGCGGGAGCCGTGATCCTGTTCTGCCACGGCAACGGGGGGAACATCAGTCATCGCCTGCCGGTGTATGAGGTGCTGCTGGAGACGGGTGCGTCCGTGTTCACGTTCGACTACCGCGGCTACGGCCAGAGTGCGGGCAAGCCCAGCGAGGAAGGCACCTACCGGGATGCGCAAGCGGCGTTGCAATGGCTGGAGACCCGCGGGTTTGCCTCGACCCAGGTGATCGTGTTCGGCGAATCGCTGGGCGGCGGCATCGCCTCCGAGCTGGCGCGGCGCCAGCCCCTGGGCGGTGTGGTCCTGCAGAGCACATTCACGAGCATCCCGGATGTGGGCGCCGAATTGTTCTGGTGGCTGCCGGTGCGCTGGCTGGGGTCGATCGAGTACGACACGCGCAAGAAGCTTCCCGGCATCCGCGCGCCGTTGGTGATCATGCACAGTCGCGAGGACGGCCTGATCCGCTTCGACCATGCGGAACGGAACTTCGCCGCCGCCAACGAACCCAAGTGGCTGGTGGAACTCGAGGGCGACCACAACTTCTCCCTGGCCGATCGCGCGGCATTCAAGTCCGGCATTCAGCGGCTGGTGGACCGGATTCAAGGCGGGACCAGGGCGGAACCACCCTGAGCGTTGGACAAACCATGGTCTGAACCGGGGCGAGACGGTGCGGTAGCAGCACTGAGTGCTGCCGAGCGGCAGAAGATCGGTAATGCTTGCCGTCGTCCCGCTGGCGTTGCCCGTGGCCGCCTCGAGTCCGTGGGTTCCCTCAATGCCCCAGTGGGGAAGCTCAAAGGTGAAAAAGGTTCCGATCCCGCACGGATCCGGCTGCGCCCAGCTCCCCCGCCCGGACCGGATCCCGCAGCCGGTTGCGCCACCGCATGTTTGCGCTTGGCGCCGACCGCTGCCCGCACCTAATCTGCCCCCCATGTCAGAACCGTTCCCTCCGCCGATGCCGCCTCCGCCCAGCCAGGGCGACGTGCGAACTTGGTGCATGGCTTGCCACCTCAGCGCGTTGGCTGGACTGATCATTCCGTTCGGCAGCCTGCTTGGCCCCCTGTTGGTCTGGCAGATCAAGAAGAACCAAATCCCGGCGGTCGAGCTGCATGGAAAAGCGTCGCTGAACTTCCAGCTCACCGTGGCGATCCTTACCGTGATCGCCGGCCTGCTGGCCTTCGCTCTGTCCTTCGTTTGCATCGGGTTCATCCTGATCCCGGTGGTGGCTGTGCTGCCCATCGCGGGGATGGTGTTGGCCGTCATCGCCGGCATCAAAGCCAACAACGGCGAAGATTACCGGTATCCCTACGTGTGGGAGTTGATCAAGTGAAGTCACGCACCCCGCTTCAACGCGCCATCGAGGAATCGTCCGCCACGCTGAGAGCCTTGACCGAAATCGAGGCTTCCTTGGACAAAGCCGCCGCACTGGTGCTCCGCTGCCTGACCTCCGGCCATAAGCTGTTGGTCTGCGGCAACGGTGGCAGCGCCTCGGACGCCACTCATCTGGCCACCGAGTTCGCCTGTCGCTTCATGGAGGACCGGCGTCCGTATCCCGCCATTTCCCTGACCGCGAACGGTGAATTGATGACCGCCATTGGCAACGATTACCACTTTGACGAAGTGTTTGCGCGCCAGGTGTGGGGCTTGGGCAGGCAGGGCGACGTGCTGATCGCGCTCACCACCAGTGGCAAGTCGAGGAACGTGCTGCGCGCCTTGGAGGAAGCCGGGCGGATCGGCATGGAAAGCATTTGCTTCCTCGGGCGCGACGGCGGCTTCACCCAGGGCGTCGCCACCCTCGATCTGATGGCTCCCGGTTCGAACACCGCCCGGATTCAGGAAGCGCACAAGCTCCTGTATCATGTCCTGTGCGAGATGGTGGACGCCCAACTGCCCCGGAAGTAAGCTCGTTTTCCCTGCGCCGCCAGCCACGAGCGGCAACCTTTTGCGTCATGACGCCCTCGCGTCTTGGCGTTGGCTGTCTTCGGACACGTGACCGCTTCGGTCGGGTTCCCCTGGCGACAGGGAACCCACCCGCTGCCGTCCCGGGGAATTGCGCCCCTGGCTGCCCTTCCCCTGAACCGCGGCAAACATTCAACGCTCAACGCTCAACGTTCAACGCTGAAGGGGTTGCCAATCGTTGCCGCATTGGACGTTCAACGTTGGACGTTGGACTTTGGACGTTTTGCATCGGTTCAGGCGTTCACCGCGCGCACTTGACCCGGAGGCTGTCCTCGACGAGCGTAGCGGCGTTCGCTGAGGGGGGCGTACTGGTTTCGACCTGGGAAGTGCGCCAGAGGCGGCATGCCGAGGACGATGCGTTGGCCTCGTTAATCATCGCATCAAAACATAACTGCTAACGAAGAATTAGCACTCGCGGCCTAGTGCCACGACGTTCACCGGCAGACACCTGCTATGTCGGATGAACGCCACAGCAGGTTAGGGCTGACGCGGAGACCGCGCGTGGCGGCCTGAAAACATTTCATGCGGACTGGGCGGCCGGATTCGCGCCTGCAGGTTATCCGGCGGCCGAACTCTTCTGCGGGCTAAGCATGTAGTCGCGGCTGGTTCTCGGCTCAGGGACGGGGGTTCAACTCCCCCCGCCTCCACCAGTCTTCGCTCTGCGCTGCGCTCCGAGCGAAGACTGCCGCGCCGTAGTCCGCAGGACGAAGGCGGGCTCAGCGCGTCCGCACACTCCAGCGCTCCCAGCTACGACTCGGCAGGCCAGTCATGGGTTTTCATTACGTTTACATCCTGGAAAGCGAAGGGGACGGGCAACACTACTACGTGGGCCGCACCGGGGATCTGAAGGCGCGCCTGCTCAAGCACAACGAAGGCAGCGTGCCGCATACGAGCAAGTATCGCCCGTGGCGCATCAAGACCGCCATTGCGTTTACCGATGAACAGAGGGCGATGGACTTCGAGCGATACTTGAAGAGCGCCTCAGGCCGGGCCTTTGCGCGCCAGCGACTCTGAGTCTTCGCTCGGAGCGCAGCAACGAGTGAAGCCCGTCTTCACATGTTTCGACGCGGCGGGCCTGCCGCGCCGTAGTCCGCAGGACGAAGGCGGGCTCAGCGTGTCCGCACACTCCAGCGCTCCCAGCTACGACTCGGCAGGCCAGTCATGGGTTTCGGGGGGGGTCGATCACCCCTCATCATGGGCGGAGCCCTCGTACAAGACCCGGCCCGTGCGTTTGGAAACCAACACCACTTCCGACGATTTCAGGGCGTTCTGCTCCGCGTTCTTATACACCACCCACAAATCCTTGGGAGTCCACCCGCCCCGGAAGTAAATGCCGAGCCGCACGCCCTCGCCGGCCTGCACCCTGGCGCCTTGGAACAACCGCCTTAGGACATGCTGCCCCACCCGCCGACGTGCCTCCGCCCGTGTGATGGATGGCTTTGGCCTGCTGGCACTCTTGGGTTTGGCTCGCTTCGCAGGCAAACGCCGCCGGATCTTGGTTTGCCGCCGTGTTGGTTTCATTGTGCTTCAACACTTCGGGCATGGGGTCATCCCAAGCCCAGCTCCCCCGGCAGGTTCAGGCCCAAGCCCGCTTGTTTCTGCGCGTTCGCCCGGCGGAACTCCGCCCAGGCTGCGCCGAGATCATCGGCCAGCCATTGCCGCCAGGTCCGCACCGTTTCGCTCCCAGCCGGCAGCTTGCCCAACGCTTCCAGCCTCGCAAGAGCGTCGAGCGTCACCAAGGGCAGCGGGAGGCTCAAAAGCGTGCGCCCTTCCAAAGCCGCCCGGGCGTCCGGGCCAAGCCAGCGCGCCACCGCTGGGCTGCCATCCTCGCTCACCACCAGATGCAAGTCGTCCCGCGACCCACTCACCGCGCAGGCGGGGAACAGCGTCTCGGCGGCTTGGTTCTCGTCGAAACCGAACATGAACTGCTCGGCCTCATGGTAGCCCGCCTTTGGCCCGGTGCCTCCTCTCAGCGTGTAGGCGTCCCCCGGACGATAGAGCGCCAGCAGCAAGCGCAGCGGAAACTTTCCGCCCGGCTCCACCCCTGCTTCGCGCAACCGGGCCACACCACGCTCGGTCAGTTGAAACGTTACGATGCTGCCTTGGACACTGGCTTTGGCGTAGAAGCCGGAACCGTCGGTGCGCTGATAGAGAACTGGCATGGCTGTTGATTCAGGAACTCGCGTGGCTCGGTGATGAACGGTGTTGGAGGTTACTCGCTTCTGCCAACCGGAAGCAATCAGAGCATCCGGCGCAGCTACGGCAATTCCGCCGCGGACTTGACGGGCCGGTAATCCACTCCGAGTGCCCCCTTGAAGTGCCGCTCCCCACAGCGAATCTTGCGCCGCTCACACATCTCTTCATCTCAGTGGCGCTGTCGTAGATTGGCAGCGGAACACCGTTAGAGGAACAACCCATCAATCTCGCTGCCCGGGCGCATCTTCAGCGTCCTTTCCCGTGTCGCCTCGTCGCACATATCCGCAAACTCCCACTTCTCGCCCTTCTTTCGGGCGAAGATGAGCCGCCCAAACTCCGCGTGATGTTCCTCGGCGAATCTGGCCAGCCCGATTGCCTTTGGCAGGGCATCCACGTAGGAGTCGTTGTGCGGTTCGAGGATGTCCACGACAAAACCCTTACCGGTCTTCCGGACGATGGCGAAATCAGGATAGAACGGCTTGATGCCACCCATTTCATAGGGCACGCAGAATGCGTAGTCACGCCGGTCCACATTCCGCAGCCAGCAGACGAAGTCGCTTCGCGCCATTTCATTTTCGAGCAGACCCGCCTCCCATGAGTTCAAGTCGGCATGGAACTTCCCCTCTCCGTCGCAGAACAGGTGCTTCTCAAAAGCCGCACCTTCCCTTTTTTCAACGATCTGTTCGGGCAGTTCCCAGTCCTGTGCCACCGCCTTGCCGCTGGCGTGAATCAGGGCGAAGAAACGCTGGCGGACGACTGCCGGCAACCTCTGGATTCCCGCTTTGTGCTTCTTCCACCATAGGTCGAACTGCTCCCTCGCAAAATTCTCCAACACCGGCATGGTCTGCGCGTGCCGCAGGATGGCGACGAGTTCGAGCTTTGCCTCGTCGGGCTTGTCCTGGTCGTGGAACTTCTTCCAATAGGTCCGGTGCAGTCCTTCACCAGCGGCAAGCAGACGTCCGGCAGCATCAAAGAGTTGTTCGATGTTCTCGGCGGATAGCGAGAGCTTCGTCGTGGTTGCGTTTTCAATGAACATGGACCCAGTCGCGACCTTCAGCGCCTCCACTTCGATCTCGCCGCCTTCGCGCAGCTCACGGCCCCAATCGCGGACCGTCTTGGCATACTTGTCTCGCAGCTCGCACAGCTTGTTGAGGCAGATGTCGCGCATCTCCTCGTCGGCATCCGTGTTCAATCCTTCGTGCATCAGAAGCCCTGCCAACCGCAATGCCCGTTTTACCTCGGTCATCCGGGGAACACGACTGACGTTGTAGGTCGGCAGTCTCCTGATGTGCTCGAACACCGTTGAAAAGGCCGGATTGCGCCCATAGGTCTCCACGGCAACCTCAGCGCGAATGCCCAGACCCTCGGTCGAGTTGCGCAGTTGCTTCAGGACTTCCTCGACCGCTTTTCGGTCATAGTGCGGCAGAAATAATTCCACCGTATCCAGCACTTCATTCGTCCCGATGCGGCGGGCGAGGGGGGTTCGCACCATGCGCCCAACCAATTGCGCAATGCTGGTCGTGTCTTCCGCCCGACGAAAACTCATCATTACTTCAGCGCGCGGACAGTCCCAGCCGGTGGAGAGCGCCGTCTTGAACAAGACCACCTTTACGTCCGTGCTGTCTTGAATCCGTGACGCCTCCAGCTTGCGAATGATCTTCCCGGCGACAGACAGCTCCGCGGAATCCTGGAAGCAATGCACAATTTCATTCACCGCCAACGGTCCGGTCTGCCGCTCCACGACGCGCACGACATCCTCTAGCGACGTCCGTGTCAGCACGTTCTCCGTCCCGTCCTCCACCTGCACGACTAGGATGGGGCGCACCCTTTCCTTCTCCTTTTCCTTGGTGCAATAATCCTCCCATTCTTTCCCGAAACGCTTCCACGTCCGCGCAGCTTCTTCCAGCAACGTCAAGTCCCCGGCAACGCTCGTCTTCGGGTTGTGGACCAGGATCAAATCCTTGAGCAGACCGCTCTCACGGACTTCATTCGGGTCAATGTTGATGGGCCGCTGCGTCCGGTTGGTGCTGCCGAGCAATTCAGTGAACCGTTGCGGCGTTGCACTCATGCCCAGCACCAAAGGCACGGGCGGCAATCCATCAGCCGCCGAGCCGGTGATGAATTTCTGCATGATCGTCTTGCGATTGCGTTCGGTAGCCGACGCACCGCGATGCGCCTCGTCAATGATGAGGACAAACTCCTGGGGGCTGCGGGCGATGGTCCGCGCGACGGCCTGCCAAAACGTCGTGTTGCGGAAGTCCCCACCCCCTTCCTTGGTCAGGATCTTGTCTTTGCCCAGCAGTTGGGTGTTGATGAAATACACGTAGCCAGGCTGCAATTCGTCGTCTTTGAAGTTCTCGCTGTCGATGGTGACCATTTTGTAGTAGGGCAGATGGTCGCACGTGCCCAGCAGCTTGTTCTTGCTCTGCGTGTTCAACTCGGGCGAATCCGACAGCCAGAGAAACGTCGTTCTCGGTCGGGCGGAAATCCCGTCGCCTCCGCCGTAAGTATAATCAATCACCTGCGCCAGCGTGATGGTCTTACCTGAACCCGTGGGCGCGGCCAGGACAATCGCTTCAAGCTCGCCGCTGGCCACGCTGTCCCGCGCCTTGTCCAGCTTGCCGATGATTTCTCGGGCGGAAATCTCCTGAAACGGTTTCAGCTCCAGCTTCATGCTGCACCTCCGTTACCCAGCGCTTCGGGCGTGTTGAGCCGGAAATTCTCCAGGTAGCTCTTGTAGAGCTGCACCGATTGATACTTGCGCCCAAGCGCCCGCCGCATGAGGCCGAAGTTCTCCTCCGAATCCGTGACTAGAAAGACCCATTCGATGTCGGGGCGTTTGCCCAACGCCTCACGAAAGGTGCGAAACTCCTTCTCCTTGATGAGCACTGCGAACGGGGCGTGCTTGGGAATAAACCACGCCTGCGAACCTTTGGAATCCTCCCGCTTGCCGCGACAACCCGCCATCAGCCAGAGGATGGGTAGCACAGCTTGGAACGCATCACCGCGCGCCACGTGATGTGGGTCAAGGAACTCCAACCGAAAATACTCGATGTTCTCAAAAAAGCCCTCTTTCAGCGGTATTTCCTCACCATCCGCTCTTTTGATCTGGTAAACGCCTTCCAGTTTCGTTCCATCGTCACGAGATCCTTGGATCGCGTACTTGCACCTTGGCCAGCAAACCGCCTCGCAGATTCCTTCCGCCTCGTATGCTTTTTCACCAGGATGCACTCCCGATTTCAAGAGGTGCTTCGCACGCTCCTCATCCACCTCGTTATTGGTTACCAACACGCACTGGCGGCGCCCGCCGTCTGCTGCGTTCAACATGACCGTGGCGTGGAGAGTTGTTCCCGACCCACCGAAGAAGTCGAATACCAGGGCTTCTCTCCGATTGCCTACTAATGAGGCCAGTGTGTCAAAGAGCGCATAAGGCGACTTCGCGTAGTCGAATGAAACATCGCCAAGAATCTCCCGAATCGATCGCGAACCCCACTTTCCGGCATCATGACGGGCACGCCGCCAAACTGTTTTTGGAATTACATTGCGCTCCGCCTTTCCGAGGATTAGCGGTCCATCGCTTTCCTCTCTTCCAAGCGTCGCGATATCCCCGCTGCGGACTTTTCTCTGATTGCCACTTTTTACGTAGCTGATTGACCATTGATTGCCGCCAGGTCCGTTTTTCTGTGGGCGCACCCTTACAAACCCCTCCTTGGCGAGGCTCATCAATGTTTCTGGAAAGAGCTGCCATGTTGACACAGAACCGTTCCCGCGAAACGGCCAAACAACTGGATAACCATTGAGCGTTTCCTTCGGGTTTGGACGCCACCCGTCAAGGTGGCCAGAAACTTCATTATCATCGGCCCGTTGTTTGAGTGTCTTACCGCAGCCGACGATCCGGTTTGTCTTGGGATCAATGGCGATTGGATAAACGAGCCCGCGCCGTTTCGAGGGTAACGCATTTATCCCGCCGTAGCGGATCATTGAAAACCAAATCGGCGTTTTATCCAACTTGCCCTCATACGAGAGTAAATCGTCCTCTCCAGGAACTGGCTTTGAATTCCCCAGAAAGCAAAAATAGGCATACTCTTCAACTCGGTAGAAACCGCCTTGGCTGACTCCTGCGCCGTTATTCACAATTGTTACCATCTGCCGCCGACTGTTGGGAAAGAGTTGGGACAGCAAACACCCCAAATGCTGAACTTCGTGCTCGTCAATTGTTACAACGATTACGCCGTCAGGTTTCAAGAGCCGTTTGGCCAGTTTAAGCCGCTTTTCCATGAACGAGAGCCATTTGCTGTGCCTCCAAGGGTCGTTCCCATCGACGTAGTCGTTGTTGTATTTCCAATCGCGTGCGCCGGTGTTGTAAGGTGGGTCTATGTAAATCACGTCCACCTGGCCTTCGTAGCAGTAGAGCAGCAGTTGCAGGGCGTGGAAGTTGTCGGCGTTGATGAGCACATGCCACGGCTTGTCCGGCCCGCCGCGCTCGACGCGATCCACCGGTACAAGCGCGGGATAAATCGGGTCGCCAAAGCTGCGCACCACCACGAGATCGGAAACGGGAAATTCCTTGCTGGTTTCGTTTGTTGCCGGATAACCCTCCACCGCGCGGTCACAGAGAGCGGCGTTCTTGTGGATGCTTTTGACCCGCCATAGGTGGCTGCCGGATTCGCGTTTGAGAGCCACCAGTTCGCCTGGCTTCACCGGCAGCTTGGGCAGCCGCACTGTTTCCGGCAGATGCTCCTCAAAGACGAGCCCGAACTTCTTGGTCTTTTTTAGCGCCTTCACCTCGGCGGCAATCCCCTTGCGGAGGCGCTCGTCGGGGATTTGCGCAATCAAATCCTCAATCTTAGCCATGCAGACAAAAGCTGAATTCGCTCGCGCGCGAATCAGCCCTGTCAGGTTGACTGTCTCCAAGGGGGTAACCGTGCCAAAGAAGTGGGACGTGCTTACTCACGTCCCACTACGGGCACTGGTATGCCCTTGGAAGAACGCTTTGGGCACGCCCCAGGCGGGGCGTGCTTGAGCGCTGTCTTCCAAGTGAAATTACCAGTTTCGTAGTGGACAGCAGCCGAAGCTACGCGAAATCAAATTGTTGGTTTAGATCGTTGTCGTTGTGTGTTCCTGTCTGGTTTTCTAAACGCCACGAGCGTAACGCCTTTCCCTCTCGTCGTCAGCAATTTGTTCAACTCGGCGTGGATGCTTCCAGCCCGCCACCCGCCAGTGCCTTCTGCACGGCGTTGACCGCACGTTCCACCAGCGGACGCACCTCGGTGAGCCGCGGATTCCAGGCCACACCGATTGGCCGCGAGTAGGATTTCAGGAACGGAAGCTCGAACTGCATCGCTTCCGGTGGCCCCAACTCCACCGCCGCCAGACTCGGCAGCACCGCACCCATCGCACCGGCCTTCACCGCACGGGCGGCCTGCGTGAAGGACGAGCAGGACAGTTCGATCCGGAGCGGCCATTTGGCCTTTTGCGCCGTCGCCGTCAATTGTTCACGAAACTGTCCGCCAATCGAGGTTGCCAGGGGCAGGCTGGCCATAGCTGCCTTGAGGTCATCGGTCCGAATCCTGTCCGCCAGCCGCCGCGGCACAAACAGGGAGTAGCTGAGCACAGCCACGCGCTTGACCTTGAGCGGGCGGACCACCGCATCCTCGCGCACCAGCGCCAGGTCCAGACTCATGTCGGTCAGTCGTTGGACGAGGTCCTGCGTCCGGCCCGAGTAGAACTCGAACAGGGTGTTGGGCAGGGCCTCCCGCAACCGCCCCATCCGGGGCAGGAGGAGCCATTCCAGCACGCTGTTGCTGGCGCCCACGCTGAGGGTTGGCGGCAAGCCTTGGCAGGTCTGCTGGAAATCCTCCAACCCGCCCAGGTGCGCCTGCGCCAGTTGGGCGAGCTGCTGCCCGGCCTCCGTGAGTCGGACCATGCGCCCCTGGCGACGGGTAAGCGCCACGCCGAAAAAGCTTTCCAACTCCTTGACCTGTTTGCTGAACAGGCTCATCCGGGCCGGGTCGCCTCCCGCCGCCCGACTCAGCCCGCCGGCCTGGGCAATCAGGGCGAAGTTACGCAGCCGGTCCAAGGACAGGCCACCCTGCGTGAAAAGGGATTCATACTTAACCACGTGGTTAAGTTAATCAATATTGTTGGGCTTTCAAGACAACTCTTCTCGCGCGATGCTGCATTGCGATGAAAGAGAGCGAACCCCGAGGAGCGGCCGAGATCAGCGGACTCATGTGGTGGGCGGCTCTGGAGAACCTGGCCGCGCAGTGGCCCGAGGTGCTGGCGACCAGGTTGGAGCAAGTGGAACAGAAAGGAATCAATCCATGAGCACCCTCGTGCCGATCATCAAAGGTCAGCCGGCCATGATGTATTCAGGCGTGGTTCCCTGGCACGGCTTGGGCCAGAAGCTCAGCGGGCCGGTTACGGCTGCCGAAGCGATTCAGGAGGCGCACCTCGACTGGAACGTGGTCAAGATGCCCATCGCCCTGAAGACCGGCAGGCGGCATGTCGGTATCACCAATAAGTTTGCCGTGGTCCGCGAGGACCAATTGCAGAGCAAAGAGCCGACGGCTCTGGGGATTGTTGGCAAAAACTATTCTCTCCTCCAGAACCGGAAGGCGTTCGATTGGTTTGATCCCATTGTTGGCAGAGGAGAGGCGGTTTACCACGCGGCTGGGGCCGTCGGCCTGGGTGAGCATGTATGGATTCTCGCCCGGCTTCCGGGCGAGATCCATGTGACCCCTGACGACCGGGTCGGGAAATACCTTCTGCTGAGCAACAGCCACGACGGCAGTGCCAGCGTGCGGGTGAAATTCGCGCCCATGCGCTTCGTGTGCTGGAACAGCCTGATGACGCCGTCGAGCGTGGGAAGTCTCATCCGGGTTAGGCACACTTCGCGGTTGCGCGAGCAGATGGCCTTGGCGACCGACAACCTTCGCAACATCAAGCAGGGGTTTGACGAACTGGAGGCATGTTTCCGAACAATGGCCACGATCCCGATGGACGAGAAGCGCCTGGCCGAGTACCTGACGAGAGTGTTTCCAGCGCCTGCTGACCCGCACGACACCCGTGGTCTCCAGCGCGTGGCCAAGGCACGAAAGCAGGCAAGATACCTCTTCGAGCAGGGGACGGGGAACTCCGCGGGTCCAGCCCGCAGTAGCCTGTGGGCAGCGTACAACGGCGTCACGGAGCTGGTGGACTACTCCTCTCATCGCAAAGGCCCGGCCTTCCACCTTCAGTCAATCTGGTTCGGGAGCGGATACTACACCAAGGCGCGCGCCTACCGCCTGGCGACGACCATGGCCCAAGGATGGAAGAACTGAGCAAATAGAAGGACACCATGAAACTGACACAACGATTTGAGGACACCCTGCTCTACGCCGCGCGTGCCCATGCCACGCAGGTCCGCAAGGGCACTGACATTCCCTACCTGGCCCACCTGCTGGCCGTGACCGCCATCGCCCTTGAACATGGGGCAACGGAAGCCGAAGCCATCGCCGCCTTGCTGCACGACGCAGTCGAGGATTCCGGGGGACCGGAGCGGCAGGCGGACATCGAGGCGCGGTTTGGCGGAGAGGTTGCCGCCATCGTGGCCGGCTGCACCGACACGGACCAGACGCCCAAGCCGCCCTGGACGCAACGCAAGCAGGCCTACGTGGCGCATGTCCGCACGGCGCCCGAGTCGGTTCAACTCGTTTCCGCCGCCGACAAGCTGCACAACGCACAGAGCATCCTGCACGACTACGAAGTCATGGGCGACGCGCTCTGGGGCCGGTTCAGTGGCGGCAAAGCCGGGACGCTGTGGTATTACCGCGCCCTCGCCGATGGTTTCAGCAGCAATCGTGTCAAACCGTTGGCGAGGAAGCTCAACGACGTGGTCCAGCGCCTGGAACGCGCCGCCAACGCCGGGGAACCAGTCACGGAACCGCCCGAGATCACATCATGACCAACCGGCTTGAGACAGCATCGCATCGACTGCCCAGGAGAGACCCATGACGACTCCGAAGATCGGAGACATCATCTACGTGGAGACCCGGTGCTACCTGAGCCACGGACGGGATGATTTCGCCGGCGGCCAGGCGACGGTGACCAGCGCTGTAGAAGTTAAGTCCCACGCCCGGATTCTTGTTTGAGTGGTTGCGGTTGATTTGGCATAACTATCTCATTTACAACGAGTTCTTATTTGAGTAGAAAACCTCTGCATGAAAGCTTGGATGACCAAAGCGTTCGAGCTGCTGAAGGCGAGCCTTGAAGCGAGCTGTGAGGAAGATCGGATGAGCAGCCACAAAGAGGCACCAAGAGCACAAAAGGGGGAATAGAGAACTCTTCTTGAGTCGTTTGTGCCTTTTTGTGGCCACAAATAGCCAATGAAAACAGGGCTGCGGAGGATGTTCTTGCATTTTAGCACTATCACTTCCAATTTTCAGGGATGATCGAGCGAGCTGAGTTGCTGGGGCAAGTCGAAGACGGGCTTAAGCGTAGTCCGGTTACCGGGATTCTCGGGCCGCGGCAGTGCGGCAAGACGACTTTGGCGAGAGAGATCGGGCACCGGGAAAGAGCCGTGTATTTCGATCTGGAAGACCCCAACGACCAAGCCAAGCTGGCCAACCCGCAGTTGGTGTTGGAGGCGGCGCGCGGAGTCGTAATCTTGGACGAGATCCAACGGCGGCCAGAGCTGACGATGTTGTTGCGAGTGCTGGCGGACCGGCGTCCGTTGCCCTGCCGGTTCATCGTGCTGGGGAGCGCGTCGCCGGACCTGATGCGGCGGGCGTCGGACAGCTTGGCTGGACGGATATGTTTCGTGGACATGAGCGGGTTCACGCTCGGGGAAATCGGCGTGGAGCGACGCGACCGGCTCTGGCTGCGTGGTGGTTTCCCGCTGTCGTTCCTGGCCGAGAGCGATGAAGACAGCCACAAGTGGCGGCTGACGTTTGCGCGGACCTTTCTGGAGCGGGACCTGCCGCAGCTCGGGGTGCAAGTACCGTCGGAGACCTTGCGGCGGTTCTGGACGATGCTGGCGCACCATCACGGGCAACTTTGGAACGGATCGGAGATTGGCGGTTCGCTGGGGGTGACGCATCACACGACGCGGAAATACCTCGATCTGCTCACCGGGGCCTACATGGTGCGGCAGCTTCAGCCGTGGTTCGAGAATCTGGGCAAGCGGGTGGTCAAGTCGCCCAAGGTTTATGTGCGGGATTCGGGTCTGCTGCACACGCTGCTGGGCATCCCGGATTTGGCGGCGTTGCAGGGGCATCCCAAATTGGGCGCGTCGTGGGAGGGATTCGTGATCGAGCAAATCCTGTCCTGGGCCGGAGAACGCAACGCCTACTTCTGGGCCACGCACAGCCGGGCCGAATTGGATTTGATGGTGTTGGCGAAAGGAAAGCGCTGGGGCTTCGAGATCAAGTATCAGGACGCGCCGACAATCACAAAATCCATGCGGATCGCCATGCAGGACTTGAAGCTGGAGAAGCTCTGGGTGGTTTATCCGGGGAAGACCGGCTACCCGATGGATGAGAACATCGAGTGCGTGTCGGTGGCGGAGTTGGGCCGGGTCCGAGAGGCGCTGGCATGAACTCGTTTCCGCAGATTAAGCAGATGGACACAGATTCAAGCAGACCGGACAGAGGTCCGAAGATCCAAAGCATCCCCAACGCTGCGCCTTGATAACCGAGCAGGAATTCGCAGGCGCATCTGGGGAGCAGGTCGGTCCAACCGTAGGCGGCGAGCACGCCGGTGTCCATCGTCGCGTGGAGTTCGCCGAGGTTGCGGATGCCACCCAAGGCGGCGGCGGGTGCCAGCCCCCGCGTTAACCATCGAAGGCCGCGGCACCTACGGAATCCCTGCGTGACCGCCAAGAAAGGTTTGCCCAGGCCTCCCGCGTCCGGCCACTATGATGGGCCTTACAACATGAGTGCAGGCACACTAATTGAGCGCGAGCCGGACGAAGCGGCCCCGGTGCGTCCCGAGCCGGTGGCGGCCCCGGTCGTTCGCCCGGGCAAGGGCGCCTGGCAGCTCTTCAAGGAGGTCCTCGACCACGGCGGCCCCGGTTATCTCCAGTTCGCCATCACCAACATCTGCAACGCCGACTGTGGCTTCTGCGGCTTCGCCCGGTCCCAGTTCGATCCCAAGGCCCGCCAGAGCGTCACGCTGCCGCAGGCGCGGGACGTCATCGACATCTGCGCACGCAACCACATCGGTTATCTCCTGTTCGTGGGGGGGGAGCCCATGGCGCACAAGGACCTGCTGGCCATGGTGCGGTATGCGGCGGAGAAAGGGGTGCGCCCGATGATTTGCACCAACGGCGGCCTCTGGACCGAGGCCAACATGCCCCAATACGCGGCCGCCGGCCTGACCAGCGTGATCATGTCCATCGACGCCCACGACGTGTCGAAGCACGAGAAGAACCGCGGGCTGCCGGACGTTTGCCGCAAGATCCAGCGGGCCAACGTGTTCTTCCAGGCGCAGGGCATCCAAACCACCGCCAGCATCACGGCCAGCCGGTTGATCGACGACTACGACCGACTGCCGGACTTCCTGAAGTCGCTCGGGTTCAAGAGTTGCACGTTCAGCTACCCGCTGACCTCGCTCGAATCCAGTTACCTGAGCTTCAGTCAATCCAGCCTGGTCAGCTACACGACCGACGAACTTCTCGGCGTGTTCGAGAAGATCAAGCAGATGAAGCGGCGCAGCGGGTTTCCGGTGGTCAACCCCACCGAATCGCTCACCGAGATGCAGCGGCACCTGCGGAAGGAACCCGAGCGGTTCGGGTGCCTGGGCGGGCACAAGTATTTCTACCTCGATTGGAAGCTCGATCTCTACCGTTGCCATTACTGGGAGAAACCCATGTGCAACATCTACGAGTTCGACCAGTCCAAGCTCATCCGCGACGGCTGCCAGCGTTGCATGATTGATTGCTACCGCGACCCGAGCATCCTCCAGCATGTGGCCATCAATGCGAGCGACGCCTGGAACGCGGCGAAGCGGGGCAGGCTCCTGACCGCCGCCCGGCACGTCCTGGATTCCCGCAACCTCACCTCGCTTAAAGCGGTGTGGGAAGACCGCCACTGGATCGGGGGGGTGTGAGGCGGAGGGCTTCCTCTTTCGCCTTCTCGATTCCCTTCGAAATGTTCAGTTGTGAAGAACCTGTGACTAAGAGCCCGGCAACTTCGGGTTGCCTCCCGGGGGTTTGTCGGTATTCGTACCGCCATGATTGATTCCGTGAGCGAGGCCGGCGGGAAACCGCCGGACCTCAAGCTGGCGCGACGCCGCAAGCCTTCCTCCAACCCGTCCGTGTCCACGCTCGACCGTCTGCCTCCGCATTCCCTCGAGGCCGAGCAGGGGGTGCTGGGGTGCGTGCTGCTGTCGCCCAACGATTCCATGGGGGAATGCATCACCCGGCTCAAGTCGGGGGCGGATTCCTTTTACGACCTGCGCCACCAGACAATTTACGGCGTGTTGCAGGAGATGTATGACGCGCGCCAGGCGATTGACCTGGTCACGGTGCAGCAGCGGTTGCGGGATCGGAAGCAGTTGGAGAATGTGGGGGGGCTGGTTTACCTGTCCTCCCTGGCGGACGCCGTGCCCTCGGCGGCGAACCTCCAATACTACCTCGAGATCGTCCGGGAGAAACATCTTCTGCGACGGTTGATTGCCACCTGCACGGACGTGGTGGGCCGCGTGTATGAGCACGAAGGGGAGGTGGACGCGCTGCTGGACACCGCCGAGCGGGACATCCTGCAGATCATCGAATCCGGGGTGGAAGACAGCGAGGCCTCCATCAAGGACCTGGTCCACAAGGCCATCAACACCATCGAGGATTATCACAGCCGGCAGGGGGCGCTGACCGGCTTGGGGACGGGGTTCATGGATTTTGACAAGATGACCACGGGGCTGCACGCGGGGGAGATGGTGGTGATTGCGGCCCGGCCCAGCATGGGCAAGACGTCGCTGGCGATGAACATCGTGGAGCACGTGGCTTTGGAGCTGGGCCTGCCGGTGGGCGTGTTCAGCCTGGAAATGACCTCGGAATCGCTCGTCCTGCGCCTGTTGTGCTGCAAAGCGCGCGTGAACCTCCGGGATGCCCGCGAGGGGTTCTTCTCCGAGCGCGATTTCCCGCGCCTGACGCAGGTGGCCGGCCGGCTGTCCAAGGCGCCGCTTTACATCGACGACACCTCCGGCTTGTCCATCTTGCAACTGCGGGCCAAAGCGCGCCGGATGTATGCCCAGCACAAGATCAAGCTTTTGGTCATTGACTACCTGCAACTGCTCAATTCTACTGGCCGCCGGGCCCAGGAAAACCGGCAGCAGGAAATCGCGGAGATCTCCAGCGGCATCAAGTCCCTGGCCAAGGAACTCAAGATTCCGGTCATCGTGCTCAGCCAGCTCAACCGCGAGCTCGAGAAGGACAAGAGCCGCAAGCCGCGCCTGTCGGATCTGCGCGAATCGGGGGCCATCGAGCAGGATGCCGACCTCGTCGGCCTCCTTTACAAGCCCAGCAGCGATGAGGACGATGGCCAGGGGATGGAGGCTGAAGGGATCCCGGTGAACCTGCTCATCGCCAAGCAGCGCAACGGCCCGACCGGCGATGTGCATCTGACGTTCCTGAAGTCATTCACCCGGTTCGAAAGCGCCGCCAAAGTCAGCGACGACGCGGTGCCGGAATAGACTCGACCATGAGACAATTCGTTTGGGCGGCGGCGCTCGGCTGCTGGCTGGCTGGAGCACTCGGAAGCCTGGCTCAGGCTCCCGTGCGCTCGTCCGCCGATGTCGCCCGGATCGACATCAAACATGTCGGCCCGCCCGCCACCGGCGATGACTTCATCCGCGCCCAAATCCGGCTCAAAGCCGGCGACCCCTACACTTCCGCGGCCTCCGACGACGATGTCCGGAATCTGTATGCCACCGGACTGTTCTACAATATCCGGGTCACCGAGGAGACAACGCCCGACGGGGTGGTGCTGACCTACCTGTTCCAAGGCAAACCGCGCCTGACCGACCTGTCCGTCCGGGGCAACAGCCGGATCAAATCCAAGAAACTCCTCAAGAAGGCCACCTCGAAGGTGGGGGAGCCGCTGGACGAGCGGAAACTGTTCACCGACAGCCGGGAGATCCAGCAACTCTATGAAAAGAAGGGTTTCCCCGGCACCCAGGTGAAATACGTGGTGAATGTGGACGAGAGCGCCGGGCGGGGCACCGCGACGTTCGAGGTGGCCGAGTCGCCGAAGGTCAAGATCCAGGAGGTGGCGTTCGAGGGGGCCTCGGCCTATCCGGAAAAGAAGCTGCGCAAGGTGATCAAGACCCGCAAGCGCTGGTGGCTGTCCTGGCTGACCGGATCCGGCCGGTTCAAGGAGGACCAGTTCGAGGAGGACAAACTCAAGCTCGAGGATTTCTACCTCGAGAAGGGCTACCTGGATTTTGACATCCAGGACATCCGTTTCGAGTTCCCCGCCACCAACACCCTGGTCATCCGCTTTGATCTGGAGGAGGGCACGCAGTATCAGGTCGGGCGCGTGACGGTGGAAGGGCCGAAGATTTTCCCCACCAACACCATCGAAGGCCTGCTGCAGCAGGGGCCCGGCACCACCTTCACCCCGGGCGGCCTGCGCAAGGATATCCAGGCCGTCGAGGACTTCTACGGGTCCAAGGGCTACATCGATGTCACCCCCTCGACCGGGAACCTGGCGGTGAACCGCGTGCCGAACCTCGAGACCGGCACCATCGACCTGGAATACAAGATCACCGAGGGACAGAAGTCCTACATCGAGAAGATCGAGATCCGGGGCAACACCAAGACGCGGGACAAGGTGATTCGCCGCGAGCTGGCGGTGTCCCCCGGGGAAGTCTTTGACTCGGTGGGGATCAAGCGCAGCAAGTCCCGCCTGGAGGGGTTGCAGTACTTTTCCAAAGTGGACCTTCGCCCCGAGTCCACCACCATTCCCAACCGCAAGAACCTGGTGGTGGCGGTGGACGAGAAGAACACCGGCAACGTGAGCCTGGGCGCCGGGTTCAGTTCCGTGGACTCGTTGGTGGGATTCGTGGAGTTCAGCCAGGGGAACTTCGACATCGCGCGGCCGCCCTCCTTCCAGGGTGGCGGGCAGAAGCTGCGGTTGCGGCTGCAGTTGGGAACCGAGCGGCAGGATTACACCATGCAGTTTGTGGAGCCGTGGTTCCTGGGGCGCAAACTGGAGTTCAGCCTCGATCTCTACTACCGCCAGCTCGGGTATCAGAGCTTGGAGGGGCTCTATGACGAATCGCGCGGCGGCGGCCGGATTGGCTTTCGCCGTCCGCTCTGGAACGACTTCTTCATCGGCGGCATCGGCTACACCCTGGAAAACGTCGGCATCATCAACGTGGATGACAACGCGCCGGATTCCATCCGGGACCAGGAAGGCTTCTCCCTGCTTTCAGAACTTTCCGCGTCCATCTCCTACGATACGCGCCGCGGGGGTGCGTTGCCGGACAAAGGGCAGAAGACGGAGTTGATCAGCTCGGTCACGGGCGGACCGCTGGGCGGGGACCAGAGTTTCTACAAGCTGGAGGCCCGGACGTCCTGGTATTTCCGGGGGATTGCCAAGGGGCACGTGCTGGAACTGGTGGCGCGGACCGGAGTGGCGCAGGAGTACAGTGGGGGCGATGATGTGCCGTTCTACGAGCGTTACTATCTGGGCGGGCTTTATACCCTGCGCGGCTTCGAGTACCGCGGTGTGGGCCCGCGCGAGCCCACCCAGAACTCTGATGCTTACGAACCCGTGGGCGGCAAGACCTACTGGTTCGGATGTGCCGAGTATTCCATCCCGATTATTGAACGTTTGCGGCTGGCGGCGTTCTACGATATCGGCATGGCTTATCCGGACGCCTTCAGTTACAGCCCCGACCCCTCGCGCGGGGCGGGATTCGACACCGGCCAGTACAACGACAACTGGGGGGTCGGGGTGCGGATCAACCTGCCCATCGGGCCTCTGCGGCTCGATTACGCCATTCCGATCACCACGAGTGAGTTCAACGACGGCAGTGGCCGCTTTCAATTTGGCGTTGGCTACACCCGGGAGTTCTGATTCTATCAACGACATGAAACGACTTATTCGCCACCTGATGATGGTTTCCGTCCTGGTCCTGTGCACCGCCTTGCCGGCGGTGGCGCAGGAGAAGATTGCCACCGTGGACCTGCGCAAGGTTTTCGACGGCTATTGGAAAACGAAGCAAGCCAATGCCGCCCTCAAGGAGCGCGGTGATGAAATGGAGAAGGAGTTGAAGGGATTGGTCGCCGATTTCGAGTCCGGCAAACAGGAGTACCAGACCCTGCTCGAGAGCGCCAACGACCAGGCCGCCTCGATCACCGAACGCGAACGCCGCAAGAAGAAGGCCGAGGACAAGCTCAAGTCCCTGCGTGAAGACGAGCAAAACATCCAGCAGTTCCAGCGTCAGGCCCGCACCACCATCGACGAACAACAACGCCGGATGCGGGACAACATCCTCGAGGAGGTCAAGGCCACCATCACGAGCCTCGCCAAGTCCGGCGGCTTCACCCTCGTCTTCGACACCGCCGCCGACACCCCCAACCGCACCCCGGTGATCCTCTACACCAGCGATCCCGACGACCTGACCGACGCGGTGCTCAGCCAGTTGAACGCCACCGCCCCCGCGGACATGGAGAAGGAGGCGGACACCTCCAAGAGCTCCAAGTAGCCGGGTTGGCTGGCCGACTCTCAACAAAATCCCAGGATGGGCCGGGTCGCGCTGCGTCGCGGCCTGGGCGGCGGAGCGCCGCGGCTCTGGAAACGGAAGCCGCGTTCGCGAGCCAGTCTATCCCACCAGCCGGTACCAGTTGTCGCGCTGACGGGGTTCGTAGCCCAAGTCGGAAATCAGCCGCTGCATCTCCGCCACGTCCATGCGGAAGGTGGTCCCCGCCTGGCTGACCACGTTCTCCTCGATCATGATGCTGCCCAGGTCGTTGGCCCCGTAAGTCAAGGCCACCTGGCCGATGTCCGGCCCCTGCGTCACCCACGAGCTTTGCACGTTGTCGAAGTTGTCCAGGTAGATGCGGGCCAGCGCCTGGGTGCGAAGATAGTCGTGCGCCCCCACCGTCGGCGCGCGCAACCTGGTGTTCTCGGACTGAAACGTCCAGCCAATGAAGGCCGTGAAGTGACCGCAGCCCGAACCCGGGGAGTCCTGCCTCCGCCGCAGCGACCGGTCCTGCTGCACCCGCAGCCGGTCCAGATGCTCGATCCGGTCCGCCACGGTTTCCACGTGGCCGAACATCATGGTGGCGCTGGAGAACAAGCCTTGGGCATGGGCGACATCCATCACTTCCAGCCAGTCATCGCTCATGGCTTTGAGCGGCGCGACCCGCTGACGCACCCGGTCCACGAGGATCTCGCCGCCGCCCCCCGGAATGCTGCCCAGTCCGGCCTGACGAAACTCCGCGATCAAGGCGGACAACGGTTCCTGGAACGCGTCGCGGAAGTGAATGAATTCACTCGGGCTGAACCCGTGGATGTTCACCTGCGGGAACCGGGTCCGGATCCGTGACAGCAGGTCGAGGTACCATGATTTGGAAAGCTTCGGGTGATGGCCGCCTTGCAGGAGGATTTGGGTGCCGCCCAGCGCGATCGTTTCCTCGATCTTCCGGTCCATCTCCTGGGGCGTGATCACGTAGGCGTCCTCATCCTTCTCGGTCCGGTAGAACGCGCAGAACTTGCAATACACATTGCAGACGTTGGTGTAGTTGACGTTGCGATCGATGTTGTAGGTGACGATCTCGTTGCCTCGACCCTCATAGGCGTTTGCTTTAGCCAGTTGCCGGCGGCGGTCCGCGAGCGCGCCCAACTCCTCGAGGGGCAGCGCATAGAGGCGCTGTGCCTCCCCGCAGTCAATGCGATGGCCCTCCCACACCCTCTGGCACAGGTCATCGAGCGACGCATCGTAAATCACGGCTGGAACCCTATCCCAGCCGGCCGCGCGGAACAAGTGCAGCGGGCCGGGGTCGAACGGGTAGGCGTGAGAGTCTCTCTGGAAGAAGCTGGGGGGCGCGTGGATCGAGGTTTGGAACATGATGAGAGCCCTAAGCCTGACGAAGGCCATGCGCCCGCGCGAGCCTGCGAGGTCCCCCGTGACGAACTGGACGGCATCTGGGGCAACCATGCCGAATCAGAAGGGCGGCATTTGGCGGCTTGCCAGGGGCGTCGGCGGCAGGTATAGGGTCGCTGGCTGAAGCCATCCCATGCGCATGAAAATCATCGCCTTGTTCCTGGCCCTGCTGGCTTTTCCCGTTCAATCCCAGTCCATGTACGACATCCAGCTCAACGACATCGATGGAAAGGAGACGAGCCTGGCCCCCTACAAGGGCAAGGTGCTCCTGATTGTGAACGTCGCCTCCAAGTGCGGCTACACCCGGCAGTACGCCGGCTTGGAGGCCATTTACCAGAAGTACAAGGACCGGGGTCTGGTGGTGCTCGGCTTCCCCTGCAACCAATTCGGGGGGCAGGAGCCGGGGACGAACGAGGAGATCAAGCAGTTCTGCTCCACCAAGTTCCAGGTCACGTTCCCGTTGTTCGACAAAATCGACGTCAACGGCAAGTCCCGGCATCCGCTCTACGCGAGGTTGGCGGGATCCGACTCTCCCTATCCGGGGGCTATCAAGTGGAACTTCACCAAATTCCTGGTTGGCCGGGATGGCTCCATCCTGAATCGATTTGATTCGAAGGTCGCACCTGAATCGGAGGAGATGCTGAAGGCGGTGGAAGCCGCGTTGGGGATGCCGTGAGCCGAGAAAGACCGTGCTCCTCCTTCCCTCGATGGACGGGGGACCGAGGAGCCAGCGAACGCCCAACATCCAATGGGGCGCCGATCAGGACGCCATTGGCTATTCGGCGTTGCCAGGCCAAAGGACGGCCGTGGCACCTCCCGCCACCCTTTGGCCCCCCGGGTCGGGTCGGGAGCCGGTATGGGGCTTTACAGTCACCAAGGTGTGGCCTTAGAGTGTTTCAGGTTCAATGAACACAGTTCTCTTGAGTATGCTCGGTGGATGGGAAATCGCGGGTATTGTCGTGGTGGTCTTGGTTCTGTTCGGAGCCAGGAAGGTGCCGGAATTGATGGGCGGTCTCGGCAAGGGCATCCGGGAATTCAAGAAGGCCTCCCGCGAGGTGCAGGACGAGATCCAGCAGGCCATCGAAGAGGATTCCCCATCCAAGCCCAAGCCCCGTCCGCCGTCCCCAACGACCCAACCGCGCCCATCGGCTCCCGGTGTTGAGCCGGACCGGAAAGACTAGGCGCCCATTCTCCCTGGCTTCATGGCGAACCCTGCCGACGATCGGTCACCGGAGGCGGAGGAGGAAGGGGGGCCGGTCAAAAGTTTCCTCGAACACCTCGAGGACCTGCGCTGGACCCTGGTCAAGTGCGTCACCACGGTGGCGGTCGGGGTCATCCTTTGTCTGCTGGCCGGAAAATACCTGGTTGCCTTCATGGTCTGGCCATTGCAGAACGTCAGCACCCTGTTTGCCCCCAAGTCCAACTCCGTGCCGGTCCTTCTGGGCACCAACACCATTGGAAAGGTGGATTGGAAGGAACTCGCGCTCCCCCTGGCAGGCACCAACCCAGTGACCGCCGTTCGTCTGGTCCCGGTGCCCAGCGGCACCAATTACGTGCTGGCGTTGCAGCCGGAAATCCGGCCGCAACCGCATTCGGCGCAAAGCCTGGTGGTGCTCAAGAATTACAGCCCCATCGAGGGCATCATGGTCGCGTTGAAGCTCTCCATTTACGGCGGCCTGGTGCTGACGGCGCCCCTGGTCATCCTGTTCGTCGGCCAGTTCGTGCTGCCTGCGCTCAAGGTGAACGAGAAACACGTGTTGTACCAGGCGGTGGGGGTCGGGGCCGGACTCTTCGTGTTGGGGGTGGCCTTCTGTTACCTGCTGGTGTCTGTGTTTGCCCTGGGCGCCACCGTGGAGTTTTCCAAATGGCTGGGGTTCACGGCGGACGAATGGCGGGCGGATGCTTACATCGGGTTCATGAGCAAGTTCATGCTGGGAATGGGCCTGGCCTTTGAACTGCCGGTGGTGCTCCTGACCCTGGTGCGGATCGGCATCCTCGAATACGGGCAGTTGCAGCGGTTCCGAGCCTACGCCGTGGTGCTGAACCTGGTGATCTCGGCGTTCGTCACGCCTTCGGGTGACCCGTTCACGATGCTCATCCTGGCCATCCCGTTGCACCTGCTTTACGAAATCAGTGTGTTCATCGCCGGCCACTGGGAACGCAAGCAGGCGCGCGCCCAGGCAGGGGCGGCGTCCTGAACCTCACGCGCCTCCGACCGGCCCCGTTGACGCCCATGTCATCCTGAAGCCGTTGTCACCGGATCACATCGCCATGCAAACGCAGTCGTCCCGGCAAACCGTCCCGACGAGCACGCGTCTGAAAGTGCAGGGCATGACCTGCGGTCATTGCGCCCGCAAAGTGACCGCCGCCATCCAGAGTCTGCCCGGCATCAAGGCCGTCGATGTCTCCGCGGAGACCCAACAGGCGACCGTGTTCTGGTCCACGGACGAACCGGATGTGGACAGCGTCGTGCGGTCCGTCACGGCCGCCGGCTACCACGCCGAGGTGATGGAGGCGGGCGAAGCGACGTCCGAGGCCCGGCGGTCGGGCTGGCACGCGGGCCTGTGGGTGGGCGTGTGCGGCACGGTGCCGATGATGGTCGGCGAATGGTTTCTGGGCGTGGGAGACACGCACGGGTTCAAGGCCGTGTCCTTCCTGTTGGCGGGTGTGGTTCAGGTGGTCGCTGGCGCGCGCTTCTATCGCGGGGCCTGGCTGCAATTGAAGGCGGGCCATTCGAACATGGACACCTTGGTGGCGTTGGGATCCACCACCGCCTTCGCCTACAGCGTCTGGGCCCTGCTGGCCGGGTGGCCGGGCCACCTCTATTTCATGGAGGCGTCAGCCATCATCACCCTGGTGAGCGTCGGGCACTGGCTGGAGGCGCGGGTGAGCGCCAACGCCGCCCGTTCGCTCCGTGCGCTCCTGTCCCTGACTCCCCAACGGGCGCGCCGGCGCGAGGCCGATGGATCGGAGCGGGAAGTGGCCGTCGCCGAGTTGCGGGCGGATGATCGCGTGCTGCTGCGTCCGGGGGACACCATTCCGGTCGATGGCCTCGTGCAGGAGGGGTTTTCCTCCGTTGAGGAATCGATGCTCACCGGCGAATCCATGCCGGTGGACAAGCGGGTCGGCAGTGAAGTGTATGCCGGGACCGCCAACCTGAACGGACGGCTGGTGATGCGGGTGACGGCGACCGGGGAGGCCACAGCGTTGGCGCAGATCATTGCGGCGGTGCGCCGCGCTCAAACCAGCGCCGCGTCGATCCAGAGGCTGGGGGACCGGGTGAGCAGCCTTTTTGTTCCGGTGGTCCTGCTGATTGCGGCGGCGTCGGCCTTGGGATGGGGATTCGCCTATGACCAGGCCCGCGACCTTCATGGCCAGTTCGCCAACCTCCTGTGGTCCATGCCCCTCCCCCAGACACCGCTGGCTGCCGCATTCATCATCGGCGCCGGTGTGTTGATCATTGCCTGTCCGTGCGCCATGGGACTGGCGACCCCCACCGCCATCATGGCGGCGGCGAATGCGGCCGCCCGGCGGGGGATCTTGATTCGCGACGGCGTGGCGCTCGAGAAGGCCGGGGCGATCACGGCCGTGGTTTTCGACAAGACCGGAACCCTGACCACCGGGAAACCGGTGGTGGCCGAGACCGCCTGGCTGGACAGGAGGGAAACGGCCGAGTTGGATGAGGCTGCCCTGAACAGGCTCAGCGCCGCGGTCGCGCGCCATTCACTCCACCCGTTCAGCCGGGCGGTGGCGGCGTTGTCGTCCGACGAAGTTTCGCTGCCGGAGTGGCGCGAGCTGCGCGGGGCCGGCCTGCTGGCGCGCGTCGCCTGGCAGGGCCAGGAACGGACCGTGCGACTGGGGTCGCTTCGTTGGTTGCACAAGGCCTGCTCCGGACGCGATGACGGACGGGACTTCGTGGAGCGCTGGTCCGCCCAAGGCGCGTCCGTGATCGGTCTGGCGGTGGATGAGCGGTTGCTGGCGTTGTATGCGATTCGTGACGAGCTCAAGCCGGGCGCGGCGGACGTGGTGCGTGAACTGGGACACTCGGACGTCCGGGTTTACCTGGTCACCGGCGACAACGCCCCCACAGCGTTCAACCTGGCACGGCAGGCGGGGATTCCCGAAGACCGCGTGCTGGCCGAGGCGAGGCCGGAGGAGAAAGCGCGATTTGTGAGCCGCCTGCAGGAAGGAGGCGAGCGGGTGGCGTTTGTGGGCGATGGCATCAACGACGCCCCGGCCTTGGAGCAGGCACATCTCGGCGTGGCCGTGAGCCGGGCCAGCGACATCGCCCGGGAAGCGGCGGACATCATCCTGCTGAACACCGAAATCGAGGCGGTGCCGGAGACGCTCGCCCTCGCCCGGGCCACCCTTCGCACCATCAAACAAAATCTCTTCTGGGCGTTCTTTTACAATGCCGCCGCCATTCCGCTGGCCGCCCTGGGGTTTCTCAGCCCGGTCCTCTGCGCGGTGGCCATGGGCCTGTCGGACCTGGTGGTCATTGGAAACGCCCTTCGCCTGCGGATCGCCGGGCGGCGAAGACCAACGGCCTGACCGACACCCAGACTCACTGTCCCCACGGCCACAGTGCGTCGGTGTCTTGAGCCTGCGCTCCGCCATTTCAACCCGGCTCATCAAACCGCAGCAACTCTCATTTTGGCCCGGAGCGCGGCTCCATGAGCCGCAGCACCCCCACCACGGGAGGCTGTTCTCAATCGTCCAGTCGCTTTGTTCCAGGCGAAGCTGCTGCGGGTTGCGGACCCGCGCTCCCAAATGAGAATGGCTCATCAAACCGGCACATTCCTGTTTACAGCGATGACGAGACTGCTAGTATCGACCTCACTGCGTGAGCCCCTATGAAAAAGGTTGAAGCGATCATCAAGCCGTTCAAGTTGGAAGCCGTCAAAGACGCACTGGCCGAGGTGGGCGTCGAGGGGATGACGGTTTCCGAGGTGAAAGGTTTTGGCCGGCAGAAGGGGCACACGGAAATCTATCGCGGCAGCGAATACACCGTGGACTTCCTGCCCAAGATCAAACTGGAGATCGTGCTTCCCGAAGCCTTGGTGGACGCGGCCGTGCAGGCCATTGTGAAGTCGGCCAAGACCGGCAAGATCGGGGACGGCAAGGTCTTCATTTCGGCCGTCGAAGGCGCGGTTCGCATTCGCACGTCGGAAACCGACGAGAGCGCGATTTGAGATCGTTCGCCGGCGGCCGCAGTCAAACCAACAAGGAAACGAATCCAGCAGAATCCTATGAGCACACCGAAGCAGGTTATCGAAATGGCCAAGAAGGCCGGGGCCAAGATGTTTGACATCAAGTTCGTGGACACCTTTGGAACGTGGCAACACTTCAGCTGCCCCATCCGCGAGCTGGAGGAGGGCGTTTTTTCGGAGGGACTGGGCTTTGACGGCAGTTCCATCCGCGGGTGGAAGAGCATCGAGGCGTCCGACATGCTGGCGCTGCCCGATCCCCGGACCGCGTTCATTGATCCGTTCTGTGCGGTGCCCACCTTGTCGCTGACGGCCACCATCGCCGAGACGGGCACCCTGGAACCCTATGGGCGCGATCCGCGCGGCATTGCGGTGAAGGCGGAGCGGCACCTGATCAGCACCGGGTTGGCGGACCAGGCGTTCATGGGGCCCGAGGCGGAGTTCTTCATCTTTGACAACGTGCAATATGATTCCAAGACCAACGGCTGTTTCTACTCGTTGGACTCCGAGGAAGGCATCTGGAACACCGGGCGGGATGAGATGCCCAATCTGGGATTCAAGATCCGCTACAAGGAAGGCTATCTGCCCGTGGCTCCCGCCGACACCCAGCAGGATCTGCGCACCGAGATGTGCCTGTTGATGGAAGAGCTGGGGGTGACCATCGAGCGGCAGCACCATGAAGTAGCCACGGCCGGCCAGGCGGAGATCGATTATCGCTTTGACACGCTGCTGCGGGCGGCGGACGCCATGATGGTTTACAAGTATGTGGTCAAGAACGTGGCGCGCAAGCACGGCAAGACGGCCACGTTCATGCCGAAGCCCTTGTTCGGCGACAATGGCAGTGGCATGCACACGCACCAGAGTCTTTGGAAGAAGGGCAAGCCGCTGTTTGCCGGCAAGCTCTACGGAGGCCTCAGCCAGATGGCGCTCCACTATATCGGCGGTTTGCTCAAACACGCGCGTGCCCTATGCGCTTTGTGCAACCCCACCACCAACAGCTACAAGCGCCTGGTGCCCGGCTATGAGGCTCCCGTGAACCTGGCTTACTCCGCGAGGAACCGCTCCGCCGCCGTGCGCATCCCGATGTACAGCGAGAATCCCAAGGCCAAGCGCATCGAATACCGCCCGCCGGACCCGGCCGCGAATCCTTACCTGGCCTTTTCCGCCCTGCTCATGGCCGGCCTGGACGGCATCCAAAACAAGATCGATCCCGGTGAACCGCTCGACAAGAACATCTACGAGCTGCCTCCGGAGGAATTGAAGCGGGTTCCGAATGTGGCGGGAAGCCTGGCGGAAGCGGCGGACGCTTTGGAAGAGGACCATGAGTTCCTGCTGAAGGGCGACGTGTTCACGCGCGACTTCCTGGAGATGTGGGTGGGCAAGAAGCGTGAGGAGCATGACGCACTGCGCCTGCGTCCACACCCTTACGAGCTGACGCTCTACTATGATGTCTAGAGCCCGGCGCGGCTCCTGAAGGCGCCTCAGTCATGAGGCGCCTTTTTCGTCAAATGGCTGAATCCATTAGATTTCTTGGTATGAATCGCGCTGGGGACAACTTGTGAATAAGAGTTAATATGTTCTACTCGTCAGGCTCAATCCCCTCTCCTAAAAGGAAAGGGAAATCCGGCGGCGGTTCAGGGGATGAAGTTTCGAAGCACCAAGGGGGAGCCGAAACCAATTTTTCAGAAGCATATAACACACTAATTATCAGAGCATTATGTATTTTTTGAGCCCGCCCTCTCACGACACTTGTTCTCATGGTATAGTCTGACAGTCTTTTTATGCACCTTCCCGCCCCACAAGGGGCGTGGGGTGCGGACGTTACGAGCGTGTGAACGGGGCGGGTGAATAAAGTGCCGATGCGCGTCACGGATGGGAAATGTGAGATGCAGAGCACCAAGGAACAAATTTGGACCTCGGCGCAACACCAGTTGCGCTCGATCCTGAGCCCGGACATCTACAACCTATGGTTTGCGCCGCTCAAGTTGCGTGAGGCGAACGGGGAAGATGTGGTGGTGGAAGTGGCCAATGACTTCTGTGAGGTCTGGCTGAAGGAGAATTACCTCAGCCTCCTGGAGGACGTCATGGCCACCGCTTCAGGGGCGCGGCTGCGCGTGCGATTCGAGGTGGCTTCGCCTTCAGGAACCCGGCTGGCCCCGCCCGCCACCGCGGCGAAGCCGGTGCGCAAGGCCAAGTCTCCGAACGATGCCCGGCCCGCCGCCCCCCCGGAGTACGCCTTCAATCCCAAGAACACCTTCGAGAGCTTCGTCGTGGGGAACAATAACAATTTCGCCTACGCCGCCGCCCTCGCGGTCGCCCAGTCCCCCGGCAAGTCCTACAACCCCCTTTTCCTCTACGGTGGCGTCGGCCTGGGCAAGACCCACCTGTTGCACGCGGTCGGCCAGCATGTGGTGCAGAACAAGAAAGGGGCCCGGGTCGCCTACGTGTCGTCGGAAAAGTTCACCAACGAATACATCGATGCCCTGCAGAACAACGAACTGGTCAAGTTCCGCAAGCGGTATCGCCAGACCGACGTGCTCCTGATCGACGACATCCAGTTCCTGGCGGGCAAGGAGCGCATCCAGGAGGAGTTCTTCCACACGTTCAACGCCCTGCACGAGGCGCACAAGCAGATCGTGCTGACCTGTGACCGCCCAGCCAGCGAAATCGCCAATCTCGAGCATCGCCTGGTTTCCCGCTTCGAGTGGGGGCTGGTGACCGATCTACAGCCCCCGGACGTGGAAATGCGGCTGGCCATTCTCAAGAAGAAGGCGCAGTTGATGAGCGTTTCCCTGCCGGATGACGTGATGAATTTCCTGGCCCTGCGGATCCGCACGAACATCCGCCGCCTCGAAGGCGCCCTGATCCGTTGCGCCTCGTTCGCCAGCCTGACCGGCCGCCAGTTGAGCGTTGAAGACGTGGAGAAGCTGCTCCACGAGATCCTCCACGAGGAAGGCCGGCTGGCCATCAGCATCGAGTCCATCCAGAAGAAGGTGGCCGAGCATTACGACATCCGTCTGGCCGACATGACCAGCAAGCGGCGCCCGGAGAACATCGCGTTCCCGCGGCAGATCGCCATGTTCCTGGCCCGGCAGTTGACCGGCACTTCGCTGAGCACCATCGGGGAATCATTCGGGGGGCGGGATCACGGCACCGTCCTGCATGCCTGCCGTCTGGTGAAGGACCGCATGGAAGTGGACGCCAACGTGCGCCAGACGGTGCTGCATCTGGAAAAGCAGCTTCTGCGCTGACAAGCGTGGGGCGGCGCGGCCACGATCCGTCCCGAGGATGCCCCAGGCTGCGGAGCGGTTCGCCCGGCCTCCGTTTCAGAGCGTGATCCCCTGCATCATGTTCGAGGATGAGGATCTCCTGGTGGTCAACAAGCCTGCCGGGTGGAACACCCACGCCCCCTCGCCCCATGCAGGAGAGGGTATTTACGACTGGCTCCGCCATCGCGAGCCGCGCTGGGCTGAACTGGCGATCCTGCATCGGCTCGACAAGGAAACCTCCGGCCTGCTCGTTTTCGGCAAGTCCCGCGCGGCCAACCGTTCCCTGACCCGCCAATTCACCGAGCATCGCGTCCAAAAGCGCTACTGGTTGCTCACCGACCGCCCGGCGCCGCGCCGCGCCTGGAAGGTTCAGACATGTCTGGCGCGATGCGGCTCTCGGTACGCCAGCGTGTCAGGCGGAGCTTCCGGGGAACTGGCCGAGACGCAGTTCACCGTGCTCTCCACGGCTCCCAGCCGTACGTTGCTGCAAGCCGAACCGCTCACTGGTCGCACCCATCAGATCCGCGTTCACGCCGCCGAGAGCGGGGTTCCCATTCTCGGCGACACCCTTTATGGCGGATCGCACTTCCAGCGGGTGTGTCTCCATGCCGCATTCCTCGCCTTGGAGCATCCGGCATCCGGCCGTCTGCTGTCATTCGAGGTCCCGGCCGATTTCGAAGCGGACCCTTGTCGGGCATTGCGTTCGGCCATTACTGACCCTGGTGAAACCGACGCCTATCGGCTGGTGCATGGGGCTGCGGACGGCTGGCCGGGCTGGTCGCTGGACCGGCTGGGCAGCTACCTGCTTTCGCAGTCGGAGGAGGACCTCACCTTCGAGCAGGATTGTGAATTGCGGCGCTGGGTGGCGGTGACGGGCGCGCAGGCCGCCTACCACAAGCCGCTCTCCAAGACGGTGCGTCGCGCCTTGCCGGAAACAGTCTGCCCCCAGTTGATGCTGGGTGTTCCCGCCCCCGAACGGTTTTCCATCCTGGAGAACGGACGGAGCTTCGAGCTCGGCTTCGGCGAGGGCTATTCCGTGGGGTTGTTTCTCGACCAACGGGACAACCGCCGCCGTCTCCTGACTGGCGAGGTCGCGGCTGGTTTTGCTTTGCCTTCCTCCCGCGGCGGATCCAGACCCTGGGAGGTCCTCAACGTCTTCGCCTACACCTGCGGCTTTTCGGTGTGCGCGGCCGTGGGGGGGGCCCGGGTGACGAGCGTGGACCTGTCGCGCAAGTATCTGGATTGGGGCCGGCGGAACTTCGAGTTGAACGGGCTGGACCCGGCCGGGCACGAGTTCCTGTTCGGCGACGCGTTTGACTGGATGAAGCGCCTGCACAAGAAGGGGCGGCGTTACACGCTGGTGATCCTGGACCCGCCCACGTTTTCGCAATCCCGGCAAAGCGGGGTGTTCCGGGCGGAACAGGACTACGGCAAGCTGGCCCAGGCCGCCGTGCGCTTGCTGCGAGCCGAGGGTGTGTTGTTCACCTCCACCAACGCCGCGCAATGGGATCCGGCTCAATTCCTCGAGACGGTGCGAACCGCCATCCGTTCGGAAGGCCGGTCGGTGTTGAAGGAACGCTACGCCCCGCAACCTCCGGACTTTCCCATCAGCCGCGAGCAGCCGGGATTCCTGAAGACCGCCTGGTTCGAGGTGGGCTGACGGGGGTGGCCGGTCAGTTGTGCCGGAGGCGAATGGTGCTAGTGTTGAGGTGCCGGGCCATTCGGATGCTGAGTTCCGTGTGTGCACCGGATGGCTGCGGCGATTTTGGTTAATGGAAAGCGAAAGAAAGGAGTCCACTCATGGCCAAGCTCGAATTCAGCCCGGAGGAGTTGAAGGTTCTCGCCGAGACCCTGGAACGCGGTGTGAGCGACCTGGAGGTGGAGGTCAGCCACACGGATTCCCATGACTTCAAGGACGTATTGAAGCGGAGAAAGGCGGTCATGGATCGTCTGCTCGGAAAAGTGCAGGCCACCGTCGTTCCTGCGTAAGACTTTTCTCCGTCCGTCCCCAGGCGGCCTCCACCCCCAATCCGGCAGCGGGGAAGGGGCGCGCGGTGTCGTGCGACGTTCAGCGGGCGTCACTTTCAGCGGGCGCCACTTCAGGCGTGACTTGTGCGCGTTTTGGGTTCTCATGGTCCGCCATGAAATCGCGCGTCCTCTTTGTCACCGGCACGAACACCAGTGTCGGCAAGACCGTCGTCAGCAGTCTCCTGACCCGCTACCTGTTGGAGGGCGGCCTGCAGATCCGGGCGGTCAAACCTCTCTGTGCCGGCGGCCGGGATGATGCAGTGGCGTTGTCGGCCGCTCAGGGTGGCCGCCTGACCTTGGACGAGGTGAACCCTTGGTCCTTTGCATCCTCGATCACACCCCTGCTGGCGGCCAGACGCCGGCACCGGTCGATTTCGAAAGTGGAGGTCCTCCAGTTTCTTCGGAAGGCGCAGAAGAAGTGCGACGTTTTGTTGGTGGAAGGGGCTGGAGGCTTGTTGAGCCCGCTGGGGGAAGGGTTTTCGTCGCGTGAACTGATCCTGGCGCTCAACGCCACCCCCATCGTGGTCTGCCCGAACCGTTTGGGGGCCATCAACCTGAGCCGATTGGTCTTGGAGGCCTTGCCGCCCGCCGCCCGCAAGCGCGCCCAGGTGGTGCTGGTGGCACGACCGCATGCCGATCCCTCCTCCCGCAGCAACGCGGCCATGATCCGCGAATTCACACCCAGCCAAGCCGTTCACGAGATCCCCTGGCTGGGTTCAATCGTGAATACCGCCAGCGTGAAGTTCGAGGGCCGGCTGAAACGCGCCCTGCAGCATCTCGCCGACGCGCTCTGATGCCGATCCACTGCGAGTCGTCGCCGTTTTCGCCGTCAATGTTCAGTCTGCCTCGGAGAGGCTGGCCGTGTCGAGGGGTCAGGAACAGGACTCGCCACAAGCACCCGGCAAACCGGATCACCACCGTGCCCGCGGAAAGGATCATCCGTCAGGTTTCCGGGGGCGAATCCGTCCTGCCTGGATCTGGACTCGGAAGCCCATCCTGAAAGACCGGCGGTGGCCTCTGCGCCCACCGCTCGTCCTGGGCCCGCTTCGCCTGGCGCAGGATGCTGAGGCTGGTAAGCCAGGCCCACCCCCAGGCCAGGAGAAAATCTCCGAGCCCCATCCATCCGAGGTAATGTGGCAGGACCGGTTCTCCGGAGGTTTCCATGACCGCGTAAGCCGCCTTCAGGACCAGAAAGAACCAGACCACAATGAGGCCAAACCCGGCCAGCGAAAGGAACAACTGGCAGGCGCCGGCCAGGTAGCGTCCGGCCATGATCGAGCCGAGGCCCGGGGCGGCGAACTGGTTCAGCACCAGCGCTGTGCGCGCCCCGGCCAGGCTAGGCGGACTGCCCTTCACGTGGGGAGAAGAGGGTTTCGTACGCGCACATCAGCGCGGCCATACCCAGGGGAAACGTCAGGAATACGCCCACGCAACACAGCAACACGCCCACCAGATTGATCAGTCCGATCACGATCAGGAGGCCGAACACGGACCACCAATGCTTGTTCACCACCTTGCGGCTGGTTTCCATCGCCGGCCAGAAGGCCAGCCCCTTGTCAATCACCAGCGGGAGACCAAACATCCAGGCCACGCTGACATAGATCGTCGGCACCAGCGTTACAAGGAGTCCCAGCACCGCCACCGCCAGCAGTGCGGCATCCACCGCCTCCTTCTTGACCATGATCACCACCGGCACGGCGATCAGCGCGGCACCCGGAAGGGCCACCAAGGCCGTCAACAGGGTGATCACGATGTAACAGAGGAGCAGTGGCACGTAGGCGGTCTTGAAACCGGCAAACACCTCCCCCACCTCCGTGGGCTGCCGCCGTTGCGCCTTCAGGATCACCAGGTAAAGCCCCGCCATCAGCTGGCCCACCACAAACAAACTGCCAAGACTGAAGACCGGGCCGATGAAGGGAATCGAGCCCAGTCCGGACATCGCCCCCTGGATCAGCAGGTAAATGGCTGCCGCCCCGAACAGGAGGCCGAATTGGGTCTTGAGGAGTTCGGCGGCGCGGCTCACACACGCCCCGATGTCCAGCGCGTAATCCCGTTCCAGCACATCGCCGGGCAGCACGCTGAAAGCGCCCACCGGCGGCACGGTCTCCAGCTTGCGCCCGAGCACCTCCTCGAATTCAGCCAGTTCGCCCAGGCGGATCCAGCCGGCTTCGCCCTCCCGCTGAACGCGCGTCTGTGCGTTGGCGCGTCCCTCGCGAATCCATTGCCGCACCTGATCGCCCGTGACCGGTCCGTATTCCTTCCCGTCGCCTCCAATGATTTTAAGCATGGTGATGTTTCAGGGTTGAATGGCGCCCGAGTTGTACGCCCAAGCCGGAAGCCAGTGCAAGCCCGGAGGGCCCGGGCGGCAATGTTCAGACTTCTCCCGGACTTTGCGCGCCATCACATCGGCGTGACGCCGAACGGCCAGAAAGGAAGGTTGCGCACGATGCCAAAGAGCACGACAACTGCCGCCAGCAGCCAAACCCAGCCCACGACGGCAAATCCGCGGCGCGGCGGGTTCCTGCGTCTGGAGTGGAGCCGGGCCCGGATCAGGAGGAAAGCCAGTGCCGGCACCGCCGCCACCACCATCGCATTCAGCCGAAGGGCCTGGGCCACATCGCCCCGCAAGAGTTGGTGCACGGCTCGCAGGCCGCCGCAGCCGGGGCAGTCGCAGCCGGTCATCTTCTTGAACAGGCACACCGGATACAGGGCGTGCCGGGCGGGATCGAACAGGAACAACAAGGCCAGGCCGAGCAGGCCCAGCGCCGCCAGCGCGAGCACCAACGGCACCGGCCACCGCGCCGCGGAAGCCATCCGCGGAGGTGCGGACTCGTCTGGCGACCCAGGTTCCATGCGCTTGCCGCCTCTGTCCGGGAGCACGGACATCTTGCCCGCCGGTGGCGTGCCGGATTGCGCCGGGCGGACAACCTGTCCGCGCTCCGCGGGCCGGGTCACCGGGTTGTATTCATCCCCATCGCGCAAGTTGGAGGCGGAGTTGAAGGTTCAGGTTCGGCCTGCTTGGGTGAGCGATTTGAGTTTGGTGATGGCCGCGCCACCGTCAATCACCTTGGCGGCGGCCTCCCACCCCTCGATCAGCGACTTGGAATGACCCGCCACGAAGAGTCCCGCCGCCGCATTCAACAGCACCGCATCGCGCTTGGGGCCGCGCTCGTCCCCGCTCAGAATACGCCTCAGCGTCCCGGCGTTCTGATCGCGTTCGCCCCCCTCGAGATCGGTCAGCGAAGCCGGTTGAAACGGAAACAGGCCCGGCGCCACGACCGACGTGCTGAACCCGCGCTCCTGATAGAACTCGGCCACCGTTGTTTCGCCCAGCGTGGACAGCTCATCCATGTGCGCCACGCCGCCTTCCATCGGCACCCGGCCGCAGACCACCATCGCGCGGCGAACGCCCAGGGATTGCAGCACACGGGCAAACGGCTCGCAGAGATCGGGTCGGGCCACGCCCACCAGCATGGCGGACGGACGCGCCGGGTTGAGCAAGGGGCCGAGGAAGTTGAAGATGGTGCGCTGGCCGCGTTCAGCGCAAAGCTTGCGCGCCGGAGCGATGTGTTTGAACGCCGGATGATAGTGCGGGGCGAAGAAGAAGGCGAACCCGTGGTCACGCAACGCCGCCGCCGCCTGGTCCGGCTGGAGACCAATCGGGATCCCGCACGCTTCGAGCACATCCGCGCTCCCGGACTTCGAGGTGATGGCCCGGTTGCCGTGCTTGGCCACGGTCACCCCCGCCGCCGCGCAGAGCAGGGCCGCCGCCGAGGAGATGTTGATGGTGCGGAGCTTGTCCCCCCCGGTCCCCACCACATCCAGGATCTCGCGGGCGCGCAAGGCGGGATCCAGGGGGGGCTGGATGGACTTTTCCCGCAGGCACCGGGCGAACGCGGTGATCTCCTCGACCGTTTCGCCCTTCACCGCCAGCGCGGCCAGAAAGTCCGCCTTGTCCATGGCGGACACCGTCCCGTCCGTGAGCGCCTCGAGGGCCTCGGCCACATCGGATTCGGCAAGCGGAATCCCGCGGCCCAGATGCTCGGTGAGTGTCTGGATCACGCCCGGCAGCCTAAGCCATCACTGCCCCCTTCGGCACGCTCTTTATCTGTCTCCTGCCCTTTCTCCTTATCGCGGGTCCTTGGATGAAGATAAAGAGGAGGAGAAAGGGAAAGCTGGCACAGAGAGATGGCGCTGGATTGCCTCGGCCTCCCCCGTTCTCCTAGAATCGTCGTGCAACCATGGCTCAAGCCGAGATTCTGCCCACCCACACCCCGGCCTTGTTCGAGCGGGCTGTGAAGCGCGCGGCTGAATGGCTTGCGGCCGGGGAGGTGGTGGCGCTGCCCACCGAAACCGTTTACGGCTTGGCGGCCAATGCCCTGAACCCGCGGGCCGTGCAGCGGATTTACGAGGTCAAGGGACGTCCAGCCCACAACCCCATCATTGTTCACGTGGATGGACTTGATCGGGCCCGGGACTGCGCGGGTGATTGGCCGGCGGTGGCGCAGCAGTTGGCGCGCGCCTTCTGGCCGGGTCCGCTGACCCTCGTGGTGCCGCGCGCCTCGAAGATCCCGGACATTGTCACGGCCGGTGGAGCGACGGTGGGACTGCGCTGGCCGTCGCATCCGCTCATGCAGGCGGTCATTCGCGCCTGCGGCTTCCCCCTGGCCGCCCCGAGCGCCAACCTTTCCAGCCAGCTTTCCCCGACCAACGCGGACCATGTTCGCCGCCAGCTCGGAGACCGCATCCGGCTGATCGTGGATGGCGGCCAGGCGCAGGTGGGGATCGAGTCCACCGTGGTCGATGTCACGACGGATCCGCCCGAGGTGCTGCGACCGGGTATGATCCACGAACCGGCGCTGGTGGCGGTGTTGGGGAGGCTTGGGGCGGGAACTGCGACCGAGGCGGCCGCGCTCCGCAGTCCCGGGCTCTTGTTGAAACATTATGCACCCCAGGCACGTCTGGTCATCCTGTCATGGTCCAACGATCAGGAACTGCATCAGGCGCTTGCCCGCGCCCGAATCGCCGCATCCCGAACACACGTGATCGCCCATACCCGCATCCCTTCCGGCAGCGGCTTGGCCGGCGTTTCGGTCATCCCGCACGACGCCGAGGCGTACGCTCGCGCCCTCTATGCGGAGCTGCATCGGTGCGATTCGGCCGGCGCGGCAGCGATTGTCATCGAGGCCGTGCCGGAGGGGCCCGGGTGGCACGCCATCGCCGACCGCCTCAACCGGGCGGCTGCGGGCTCGAACTGAGCCGGACCAGGCGGGATGCCCGGCCTCTTTATCCCTCGCCTCCTGATTCTCGTTATCGCAGCCCGTCCCTTCTCCCAACTCGACGCGATGAAGAGAAGGAGAAAGAGAAGGGGTCCCTTCTCGCTGCACCGCCGGGTTTGACGGGAGGAACGCCTCGTTCGTAATGTAAACGCCGATGAACGCGCGCCGAAGCCTCTGGCCAGCTATGCTGGTTGCTGCCGTTCTCCCGATCCTCCCGGGTCGCGCCGAACCGCGCGGCCTGACGTTGCAGGACTGTTTCCAGGAAGCCATCCAGCACAACCTCGGCCTGCAGGTGGCGCGCTACGGCCCGCTCGTCGCGCGCAACAACCTCTCCCTGGCCTACGCCGGTTATGACCCCACGCTGGACTTCTCCGGCCAGCACAGCTTCAACCAGACCGGCGGCGGCCTGGACTCCGACCAGCGGCTCATCCCGCCGTCGGAAAGCGAGACCGACCAGTTGTCCGCCGGCGTGGGCGGCCTGTTGCCTTGGGGGATGACCTATGACCTTTCGAGTCGGGCGTCGAATACCCAGGGTGACCGGGGCTTTCTGGATGCGAACACCAACCTGGTCTTCGAACCCTTCGAAACCTCGCAGGGCTATGTGCAGGGGCGCTTGACCCAACCGCTCCTCAAGAACTCCTGGATCGACGGCACGCGCCTGAACGTCCTGGTGGCCAAACAGCAACTGGCCAGTTCCAGGGAGGCCTATCGCCAGCAGATGATCAACCTCGTCACCGAGGTCGAGAATGCCTACTACGACCTGGTCTCCGCCCGCGAGAACGTCAAGGTTCAGGAGAAGGCCCTGCAGTTGGCCCAGAAACTTCTCGAGGAAAACCGCAAGCGGGTCGAGGTGGGCGCGCTGGCGCCGCTGGATGAGAAGCAGGCCGAGGCGGAGGTGGCGGCGCGCGAGGCCGACCTGCTCTCCGCGCAGCGCACCCTGGCCCTGAGCGAAAACGCGCTCAAGCGGGCGATCACGGACGACTTTGCCCAATGGCGCGAGGTGGAACTGGTCCCCCGCGAGGAACTCTCGGCCTCCCTCCAGTTCTTCGATGTGCAGGATAGTTGGAACAAGGGCCTGAGCCTGCGTCCGGACATCATTCAGGCCTGGCTGGTCATGGAACAGCGGGGCATCGAGCTCAAATACTCCCGGAACCAACTGTTCCCGCAACTGGATGCGTTTGCCAGCTACGGCCATTCGGCGTCCGGCGTGGAGGAGTTCGCCGGCTTGTTCACCCAATACGAAAAGGGCAACCAACCCTTCTGGAGCGCCGGTGCCCTCTTCTCCATCCCCATCAGCAACACTGGCGCGCGCGCCCGCTATCGCAACGCCCGGGCCGAAGTCGAGCAAAGCGTGCTGGCCATGAAGGACCTCGAACAGACCGTCATGGCCGAGATCGACGACGCCGTGAAGTTCGCCAAGGTCAGCTACCGCCGGGTCGGCGCCACGCGCACGGCGCGGGAATACGCGGAATCCGCCTTGAACGCCGAGCAGGAGAAGCTGGCCAGCGGCAAGAGTACCAGCTTCGAGGTGCTGCGCCTGCAACGCGACCTCACCTCCGCCCGCTCCGCCGAGATCAGCGCCCTCACGGAATACAACAAAGCCCTCGCCGCCCTCGCCAAACGCGAGGGCCGCACCCTCGAACGCCACCGCATCGAGCTGGGAACCCATTGACCGCCAGCAGGACGAGCCACCGCCCACTGCGAGTCGCGGACTCGCGGTCCGGAGCGCGCTTCAGCGTCGCATCAGACCGGGCATGCCGCCGCCGCCCATCTTCATCATCATGCGCTGGAACTTGCCCATTTTCTTCATCATCTGCTGCATCTGGTTGAACTTGTTGAGCAGCGTGTTCAACTCGGCCACCGTGGTGCCGCTCCCCGCGGCGATGCGTTTGCGCCGGCTGGCGTTGAGGATGGCCGGGTTCGCCCGCTCCTTGCGCGTCATGGAACAAATCATCGCTTCCATGCGTTTGAACTCGCGCTCCTGTTTGGACAGGTCCGTGTGGGCGGCCACCTCGGCCCCGCCCGGCAGCAGTTTCACGATGTTCTCGAGCGGCCCGAGCTTTTTCATCTGGCGCAACTGATCCAGGAAATCCTCCAGGGTGAACTGCCCCTTGCGCATCTTTTCCTCCATGCGCTTGGCGTCATCCAGGTCCACCGCCTCCGCCGCCTTCTCGACCAGGCTGACCACATCGCCCATGCCCAGGATGCGCGAGGTGATGCGCTCGGGATGGAACGGCTCGAACTCGTCGAGCTTCTCGCCCACGCCGACGAACTTGATCGGCTTGCCCGTCACCGCCCGCAGGCTCAGCGCCGCGCCCCCGCGCGCGTCGCCATCCAGCTTGGTGAGAATGGACCCGGTGATGTTGAGGGCCTGGTCGAAGTGTGTGGCCACGTTCACCGCTTCCTGGCCGGTGGCTGAATCCAGCACCAGCAGGATCTCCTGCGGCTTTACCAGGTTACGCAGGTCAACCAGTTCCTGCACCAGCGGCGCGTCGATCTGCAACCGGCCGGCGGTGTCGAAGATCAGGGTGTTGAGCCCCTGCGCCTTGGCCGCCTCGAGCGCTTCCCGGGCGATCCGCAGCACGTCCGTTTCGCCCTTCCGGACGAACACGGGGATGTCAAGTTGCTGGCCCAGCGTGGCGATCTGGTCCATGGCGGCCGGACGATAGACATCCGCGGCGACCAGCAGCGGCTGGCGGCCTTGTTTGCGCAGCAGGCGGGCCAGTTTGCCGCTCGAGGTGGTCTTGCCGGAGCCGTGCAGACCCACCATCAGGATGCAGGCGGGGTTGCCGCCGACCTGCAGCGCGGCGTTGGTTGCGCCCAGGAGTTGGACCAGTTCATCGTGGATGATCTTGATGATCTGCTGGCCGGGCTGGACGCTGACCAGCACTTCCTGCCCCAGCGACTGGGTCTTGACCCGCTCGATGAAATCGCGGGCGACCTTGAAATTCACGTCGGCCTCCAGCAGCGCCAGGCGCACCTCGCGGAGGGCTTCGGCGACGTTGTCCTCGGAGATCCTGCCGAGGCCGCGCAGGTTCTTGAACGCCTGCTGGAGCTTGCCACTGAGCGAATCGAACATGGGAACAGGCTAGGACAGGACGCTTGCATTGACAAGGAAGCCGGGCTTTGGCTTAATACAACGCTCTTTTGGCGGCTTCACGGCGCCAGAGGACGGCGGGATACTCAAGCGGCCAACGAGGGCAGACTGTAAATCTGCTGGCTTATGCCTACACAGGTTCGAATCCTGTTCCCGCCACCATCCTTTCATGACGACCGCTGTCTGGGCTGCATCCACGGGCCGTGCGGGGTCATGCGTGGTGACGAACGATGCCGCTGTACGAGTACGAACTGTGTGAGGGCGACTGCAAGGTGTGCGGTGGGCGGTTCACCCTGCTGCGGCCCCTCAACGCCAAGCCGCTCACCCATTGCCCCGCCTGCAAGAAGCCGGTCCGCAAGGTCCTGTCCAGCTTCAGTTCCCCCGTCAAACTCAAGCCCACCTCGATCTCCGACGCCAAGAAGGCCGGGTTCACCGTCTTCAAGAAGCTCAGCAAGGGGGAATACGAGCGCCAGTAGCCGGCCTGCAATTCGCTCGCCAAAGCGTCACCAAGGGCCCATGGTTGGGTGAGCCTCTTCATGCATTGAACCACGGCCTCGAGCCAGGGGTCCGACTCCTGAACGAGAGAGGCGCGACGTGAGCCCACTGGAACTCATCGAACACACGCTGACGCGGGCCGCGCGGCTGCGACGGTTGCAACGCGGCTTGCGCGGTCTGTGGGCCGGATTGTTCACCGGATCCGTGATCTGGCTGCCCCTCCTCGCAACCTACAAAGTGGTCCCCCTTCCGTTGCCCATCGTTGGTTGGGCCGGACTGTGCCTTCTGGCCGGTCCGCTCATCGGATTCTGCGTCGGAGCCTGGAAGCCGGAACCCTTGTTGACCACGGCGCGCTGGGTGGATCTGCAGGAAGGACTGCGGGAACGTCTCAGCACCGCGCTCGAGCTTTCGGGCGCCGAATCCTCCGGCCCCTGGCCAGCGCTGGTGGTGAACGATGCCGCCGAACACGTTCTCCAACTGCGCGACCGCCGGCTCGTCCGGTTCAACCTGCCCCGGACGGCCCGCTGGGCGTTCGTGCTCTTGGCGGTGGGGGTCGGATTGGGATTCGTGCCTGAATACCGCACGAAGCGGTTCCGGCAGGAACAAACCGACGCCGCGCGGATCGAGGAAACCGGACGCCAGATCGAGCAGATCATCCGCCGCGAGCTGGTCAAGCGTCCGCCCGTGCAGGAGGCGGTCAAGCATTCGCTGGACGCGGCCCTGGCCCTGGGTCAGGAATTCCAGAAAGCCACGCTCACCCGCGGCGAAGCGCTCCAGGGCGTTTCCACCGTGCAGGAGCGGCTCAAGCAGCAGTGGGAGGAGTTCGGTCGCGAGCCGGGTTTGCGCCGTCTCCAGCAGGCGGCGCGTTCGGAGTCGGCAGCCAGCCAGGCCTCCGCCACCTCGCTCCAGCGTCAGATGGAGTCGCTCCAGAAACAGCTCGGCTCGACGCGGGCGGATCCCGGGAAACTCGAGCAGGTGCAACGGCAGTTGGAACAATTGCAGCAACAAGCGCGCGACCTGGCCAGCCAGGGCCGCGGCACGGACGCCCAACGCGCCCAACTGTCGCAGTCGCTGGCCGCCCTCTCCTCGCAGGCCGCCGCGCTGGGGCTGGACCTGCCGGAACTGGACGCCGCCCTCGAGGCGTTCGCCGCCCAGCAAGCCGATCTGTTCCTCCAGAACCTCGAGGCGGCGGCTCACGATGTCGAGAAGCTCAAGCAGGCCGCCCAGAAACTACAACAGCTCCAGGCGCAGATGGACAAGCTCGGCAAGGATCTCGCCGAACAACTCGAGTTCGGCCAGGCCGACCGGGCGCGGCAAACCCTCGAACAAATGATCCAGCAGCTTCAGTCCGCCGGCCTGACCCCGGAGCAACTCCAGCCGCTCATGGAGCAGGTGGCCAGGGCCGTGGATCCGGCCAGTCCCTATGGCCAGGCGGCCAGTCACCTGAAACAAGCCGCCCACCAGATGAAGCAGGGGAATACCAGCGGCGCAGCGCAGTCGCTGGCCGATGCCCAAAAGGAGCTGGAAGACCTGCTCCAACAATTCGGCGACGCGCAGTCGCTCATGGCAGCCATGGAAGCCATGCGGGAAGCCTCGATGTGCATTGCCAGCGGACAGCAGTGGGGACTGTGTCAGAGCTGCAATGGCCGGGGTTGCGGCCAGTGCCAGGGGCGCGGCGTGGGCAAGGGCGGCCAACCCGGGTCCGGCGTGGGCACCTGGGCGGATGAAGACAGCGGATGGCTGTATGACGGGTCGTGGTCCGAGCTGGTGGACAATTCAGGTGTCCCGAGACCGGACCTGGCTCCCCGCGGCACCACGGATCGCGGCGCGGGCGAATTGAACCCCGCGCTCGAGCCCAGCAAGATCCCGGGCCAGTTCGCGCCCGGCGGTCCGATGCCCAGCATCAGCCTCAAGGGTGTGAGCATCAAGGGAGCGAGCCGGATCCAGTTCGAGGAAGCCGCGACCGCCGCCCAGGCGGACGCCGCCAGCGCGCTGAATCAGGACCAGGTCCCCCGTTCCTACCAAGGGCCGGTAAAGGATTATTTTGATGACTTGAAGCAATGAGGGGGATGGGGGGGGAGACATGCAGAGCCGAAACTCAGAAACAGGGGTTCGGCAGCAGAGCGGAATAAGTGGTGTCGGTTTTGTGAGCCTCGAAACCGCAGTTCAACCGCAGAACGCAGAGAAAACAGAGAAAGACAATCACTTACGGAGGCAGGCTCATTCATCCGTTGGAGGGGGTGCTGACATCGCCCCAGCCCTTTTCTTTGTGACCTTTGCGATCTTCGTGGTTTATCAAGTGCCGTTTGTAGGTTCATCCATAGAGCTTGCGGCCCCGGTGGAAAACGAGGTAATCGAGCGTGGACGGCAGCGCGCGCAGGCGGTCGAATTCTTGGCGAGTCTTGACCAGAACGTCTTTGGCGATGCCCAGGCCGCGCAGGCAGCGGTGCGCCCGCCTCATGCGCTCGACAGGCGGCTCAGTGCTTTCCGGCACGACAACGAAAAGGTCCAGGTCGCTGCCTTCATCCGGCGTGCCCCAGGCGTGCGAGCCGAAAAGCCAGATGCCCTCAGGATGCAACTCGTTCGCCAGCCGGTTGGCCACTTCATCCAGGAGACTCTGGCTAATTGTCTTCACGGGAGAAACTCTAGCACGGCGAGCGTTCTGATGGGAAGGGCGCAGTAAAGCGGAATAGCCGTCGCCTTCCGTTTGAGACAGCCTAGAGGCATGGTCCTGCTTCTTCCCCCCCCTTCGTCTCGAAGACCAGTTCGCCTTTCTTGGACTCCCCTGTCAGGCGTGTGTTGTCTGTGATCTCCCCGGAGAGGAGTTGGCGGGAGGGAATCTCTTGAGTCAAAGTTTACGCTTCGGAGCCCTGGAGCCAATCGGCTCGCCCGTCTCTTCATTCTACAATTGCCGCTTGTCACTTGCCAGCCGTGCAGGCCAAGCCCATGCTCTGTCACATGGAACCCGCAGGGCGAATGAGAAACACCGCGAGGGCGGCTTCATTCAACGGCTGTGTGTCTGAAAGGACGGCGATCCAGCCTCTCTCCCTGCCCACACCCCCGCCGCCATCCTTTCAGATACACTGCTGTCACGTTTTGGCATCGCTCGCGACTTTTTCCTGATTGCACCAACTAAAAGCAAAACACCGATGAAAGCCGAACCCATCAAAGGAATACGCGCCGCCGCGCTCACTGGCGCGCTCCTATTCACCACAACTGTCACGCGCGCCGAGGTGCCGATCACCACGGAGGCGGCGCACGCGATTGCCGTGGACGCCTACCACTACTTCTATCCGTTGGTGACCATGGACATCACGCGGAAGCAATCCGTGAATGTGGCGCCGGGGAAGGAGTTCGGCAAAGGCCCGATGAATATGTTCGTCAACATTTCGGCCTATCCGCCGGCCGACATGAAGGTGGTCGTGCGGCCGAACTTCGATACGCTTTATTCCGTCGCCTGGCTCGATCTCACCAAGGAGCCGCAGGTGGTTTCCGTGCCGGACACGGACGGGCGGTTTTACCTCCTGCCGATGCTCGATATGTGGTCGGATGTGTTTGCCTCGCCCGGCTGGCGGACGACCGGCACGCAGGCTGGCAATTTTCTGATAACCCCGCCGGGATGGACCGGCACGACCCGGGATGACTTCACGCGCATCGAGGCCCCGACACCTTATGTCTGGGTGATCGGTCGCACGCGGACGGATGGCCCGGACGACTACGCGGCGGTGCACAAGATCCAGGCAGGTTACAAGGTCACGCCGCTCTCACGCTGGGGCAGGGCGCCGGAGCCGGTGCAAGTGACGATTGACCCGTCCGTGGACATGAAGACGCCGCCGAAGACCCAGGTGGATACCATGCCCGCCGACAAGTACTTCGCCTACGCCGCCGAGCTGCTCAAGCTCCACCCGCCGCACCCCACCGACCAGCCGATCATCGCACAGATGAAACGCATCGGCATTGAACCGGGCAAGAGCTTCAACTTCGACAAGCTCGACCCCGCTGTGAAGCAGGCGCTGATGACGGCACCCGAAGACGCCCAGCACCTTATGGCTTGGAAAGTGCCGACGCTGGCCCGGGTCGCAAACGGATGGTCGATGAACACCGACACGATGGGTGTGTATGGCAACTACTACCTGAAGCGCGCCATCGTCGCGCAGATTGGCTTGGGCGCCAATCTCCCGGAGGATGCAATCTATCCACTCAATCTCTTCGACGACACCGGCAAGCCGCTCGACGGCGCGAACAAATACACCGTTCATTTCGACAAGGGAGCCACGCCGCCCGCCAACGGCTTCTGGTCCATCACGCTCTACGACAGCGAAGGCTTCCAAGTGGCCAACGTGCTCAACCGGTTTGCGGTCAGCAGTTGGATGCCATTCAAGACGAACCCGGACGGCTCGCTCACTCTCTACGTCCAAAACGAAAGCCCCGGCACGGACAGGGAAGCCAACTGGCTGCCCGCGCCCAAGGGGCCGTTCGGCCTGTGCATGCGCATCTATGGCCCGAAGTCCGATGCACTCACCGGCAAATGGAATCCGCCACCGGTGCGGAAAGCGCAAGGCCCGCCGCCGCTCCAAGTGCAATGAACTGTTGGCGGTAATCAAGCGGACAGCCGCGGGCCGAACACGATTAAGGGCATGTAGAGAACAGGGCGGGCGCGAAGGGCTGGAGGGTTTGATTTCACTGGTGGATTTACGCAGGCCTTAAGCCTGCCCCCGGAGCGCGCCTTCAGGCCGCTTCAACGTCCAAAGGGCACGCGATGAAAGGCTGGTTCCGCGGGCTTGCGAATGCTGAAGCGGCCTTCAAGGCCTTCAGGCCGCGCTCCGGCCAGACACCGGAAAAACCTTTTGAGTTTCTGAGTTTCGGCTAAACCTCCCCCATGCAAGTCGAACAACAGATCCAGACCTTCCGCGATGCCTACCACCGCCTGCGCGACGAGATCGGACGCGTGATCGTCGGCCAGGAGGCAATCGTGGACAGCACGCTGACGGCGCTGTTTGCCGGCGGCCACGTGCTCCTCGAGGGCGTGCCGGGGCTCGGCAAGACCCTGCTGGTGCGCACGCTGGGCGAGGCGCTCGACATGCCGTTCAACCGCATCCAGTTCACGCCCGACCTCATGCCCGCCGACATTCTGGGCACCAATATCGTCATGGAATCCCCCGGCGGACGGCGCGAGTTCCAGTTCCAGCACGGCCCGATCTTCGCCCACCTGATCCTGGCCGATGAAATCAATCGCGCCACGCCCAAGACGCAGTCGGCGTTGCTCGAGGCGATGCAGGAACACCAGGTGACCGCCGGCGGCCAGATTCGGCGGCTCACGGAACCGTTCTTCGTCATGGCCACGCAGAACCCGATTGATCAGGAAGGCACCTACCCGTTGCCCGAGGCGCAGCTCGACCGGTTCTTCTTCAAGGTGCTCGTGGGCTATCCGAACGCGGCCGAGTTGAGCGAGGTGCTCAACCGCACCACCGCCGGCACCCGGGTGCAGGTGGACAAGGTGCTCGAACGCCAGCACCTCGTGGACCTCATGAAACTGGTCCGCGAAGTGCCGGTGGCGTCGCACGTGCAGGATTACGCGGTCCGACTCGTCCTGGCCACGCATCCCAAGACCGAGACCGCCGCGCCCATCGCCACTCAATACCTGCGGTTTGGCAGCAGTCCGCGCGGCGCGCAAACGCTCCTGCTGGGCGGCAAGGTGCGCGCGTTGGCCCAGGGCCGGTTCAATGTGAGTTTCGACGACCTCCAAGCCGTGGCCTATCCCGCCCTCCGCCACCGCCTGATCCTGAACTTCGAGGCCGAGGCCGAGGGGATTGTCACCGACCAGATCATCGCGCAGATTCTCCAGGACGTGCCCCGGGACGCGCAGGCGGTGACGGTGTGAGTGGGGGGCTCGCGCCAAGCCGCCAGGACGGGAAGAAGCAATGCCATGCCGAATGCTTGCATAGAGGTTGACCTGACCTTCGTGGACGAGGATGGCGAACTCCGGCCCGGTGCGATCGAAGCGCTCTCCCAGCTTCGCGCGTCTCCGTGCGAGTTGATCCTCGGGTCGGCGGCGGGCGCGGAATACTTGCAATTCTCCTCCTCGCTCCTAGATTGAGACCATGAAACTGACGGAAAGCAACGGAAGGGATCCAAAGGCCCGGCGCCAGTTGCCGCGCCCGGCGGCGAGACCGGACAGTTTTACCCTCCGGCAGTTGGACGAGGCGATGAGGTGGCTGCGCGAAATCAAACGCGAACGAAAGCTCACGCATGTCTCGTCGCCCGCCAGCTAAGGCCGTATTCCTCAACGTTCCCTTCGACGACGCCTACAAGCCCTTGTTCGAGGCGTTGGTTTTCTGCGTGACCGATTGTGCGTTCGTGCCGCGGTGCGCGCTGGAAACCTCCGACGGCGGGCATGTTCGGGTCGAAAAACTCACCCGCATCATTGCTGACTGCGCCTTTGGGGTGCATGACATCTCTCGCACCGAGCTGGACAAGGCATCGCGCCTTCCGCGCTCCAACATGCCCTTCGAGTTGGGCCTGTTCCTGGGCGCCAAACGGTTCGGAGACCGCCGGCAACGGCGCAAATCCACCCTGATCCTGGAACGCGAACGATATCGCTTTCAGCAATACCTGTCCGACATTGCGGGCCAGGACATCAAGGCCCACGACGACAACCCCGTGCTGCTCATCCAGGCCGTGCGCGACTGGCTGCGCGACGAGGAGCCACGCCGCCCTCTGCCCTCCAGCCGGGTCATTGCCGAGCGGTACCAGCGATTCCGACTCGACTTCCCCGCCTTGTGCCAGAGGCTGCGCCTCGATCCCGGCGAGTTGACCTTCAACGATTACACTTGGGTCATCCGCACCTGGCTGGTGGACAACGGTTAGCCATGCCCAACGCCCTGCTCACCCCCGACCTGCTGCGCCGGCTGGAACAGCTCCAACCACTGTTCGCCGCGCGCGCCATCGCCACCTTGCGCTTGCCTCGGCGATCGGGGTGTTTCAACTTGGCTTGTGGTTCGACCGGAAGACATCGTGGACGGCGAGTGGGCCGACTGGTATCGCCTGACGCCGCTCGAACGCTGGCATGCCAGCGGCGAGCTGTGGGCGCATTACCTGGCCATCGGAGGAACTCTTGATACCGAGCCGGATACAGAAAGTCCTTTCTACGATGGCCGCCTGCCGGGTCCGTGCCCTGCTGATGGGCGGTCAGGCCTGCGTGTTCTACGGCGCGGCGGAGTTTAGCCGGGATACCGACCTGCTGATCCTGGCCGACGCCGAGAACCTGCGCCGTCTGGACCAAGCCCTGCGGGAACTCCAAGCGGAGCGCATCGCCGTCCCACCCCTCTCCCCCGACTACCTCCAACGCGGCCACGCCGTGCATTTCCGTTGTCACCATCCCGAGGCGGCAGAAATGCGGGTGGATGTGATGTCCCAGCTTCGCGGTGTGGACCGATTTGAACACCTGTGGGAACGGCGCACCAGCGTGACGGACACGGACGGCACGCGCTACGAACTGCTTTCGCTGCCCGACCTGGTCAAGGCGAAGAAGACGCAGCGCGGCAAGGATTGGCCCATGCTTCAACGGCTCCTGGAGGCCCACTACCTGCAGCACCGCACGGAACCGACGCCGGAGCGCCGGCGTTTTTGGCTGCTGGAGTTGCGGACGGCGGCGTTGCTGGTGGAAGCGGCGGCTTCAGCAACGCGGTTGGCATCCGAGCTCGTTCCCCAGCGCGCCTTGATCAGCCTCGCGCTGTCCGGCCAGACCGGGGAACTGGAAGCCGCGTTCCAGGAGGAAGAGCGCGAGGAACGCGAGGCGGACCGCGCCTACTGGCAGCCCTTGAAATTGGAGTTGGAACGCCTGCGTCACGCGTCCACGAAATCCTGACTGTGTCCAACGCCCTGCTCAACCCCGACCTGCTGCGCCGGCTGGAACAGCTCCAGTTGCTGGCGGCGCGACGGTCCAAGAGCTCGGCGCGCGGCGAGCGCCGGAGCCGGGCGCGTGGCCAATCCGTCGAGTTTGCCGATTACCGCAATTATGTGGCGGGGGACGACTTTCGCTATCTCGATTGGAACCTCTACGGCCGGCTCGAGCGCCTGTTCCTCAAGCTCTACGAGGAGGAGCGCGAGCTGCCGGTGCGCCTCTTCCTCGACGCCAGCGAGAGCATGACCTTCGGCGAGCCGCCCAAGTTCGATTTCGCCCGCCAGGTGGCCGCCGCTCTCGGCTACATCGCCCTGTGCGGATTCGACCGCGTGAGCGTGATCCCGTTTCCAAGTGCAGGAGGCAGATTGCAGAATGCGGAAGGTGCCCAATCCGCAATCCGCCATCCGCCATCCGCCATTCACAATGCCCTGCGTTCCGTGCGCGGCAGGAAATCCGCCTCGCAGTTCTTTCAAAGCCTGGCGGCGCTCACGGCGGGCGGTGCGGCCAGCCTCAACCAATCCCTGCGTCGCGCCGCGATCGAATCGCGTCAGGCCGGCGTGGCGGTGGTCTTGAGCGACCTGCTGGACCCCGAAGGTTACGAGGCGGGGCTGAACACGCTGGTCGGGCGCGGCTTCCAGGTGAATGTCGTCCACATCCTGTCCCCCGAGGAGCTGGCGCCCACGACCTTCGGGGATCTCCGGCTGGTCGATGCCGAGAGCGGGGATTCCCGCGAGGTCACCTTCGGCAAGTATCGCCTTAAGGCCTATCAGCAGACCGTGCAGAACTTTTGCGCCCGGCTCCGGGAATTCTGTCAGAGCCGCGGCATTCATTACTTCCTGGCCCGGTCGGACATGGACCTGGGCGAGCTCATCCTGAAGCAACTCAGGAGAGCGGAGGTGGTGGGGTAACGCCAGGACTGAGGATTGAGCATGGAGAATAGAGGATAGAAAAGGCATGGCAGCGATTCGGAGCTTCAGAGAGTTGAAGGTGTACCAGGCGGCAAGAGTCGAAGCCCGCAGAATTTTTGTGACCACGCGGGCCTTTCCGGCAGATGAACGATTTTCGCTGACAGATCAGATTCGCCGCTCCTCCCGGGCGGTAAACGGTATGCTCGCCGAAGCGTGGGCTCGCCGACGCTATCAAGCCGCATTTGTGAGCAAGATCAATGAGGCACTTGGGGAAACGATGGAAACACAGGCTTGGTTGGATCACGCCCTGGAATGCGGCTACATCGAGCCTGGCATGCATCGAGAATTCGACTCCGCCTGGCAGTCCATCGGGGCGATGCTGCAGCGCATGATGGACCGGGCAGATACTCTCTGTCCAAAATCCAAAAGCCACTCATGACGTCCATCCTCTATCCTCCATCCTCCATCCTCGTCCAGCGGAGGACACCGTGAACTTCCTCGCTCCGCTGGCCTTCGCATTCGCCGCCACCATCCCGGTGGTGGTGGTTTTCTACCTGCTGAAGCGCAAGCGCACGGTGAAGCTGGTGCCGAGCACGTTGCTGTGGCAGAAGTTCCTCGCCGAGAGCCAGGCCAGCGCGCCGTTCCAGAAGCTGCGCCACAACGGGCTGCTCATCCTCCAGATCCTCCTGCTTCTGCTGGCCGTCCTCGCCTTGTCCCGCCCCTTCTTCGCCGGCCAAGCCCCGGGCAGCCAGTTGCGCATCGTCATCCTCGATGCCTCGGCCTCGATGCAGGCCACGGACGTCCGGCCTGACCGTTTCTCCCTGGCCCGCGAGGCCGCCCTGCGGTTGGTGGACGCGCTCAAGCCCGGCGAACAAATGATGGTGTTGCTGGCGGGGGCCAACACCGTGGTGAAGCAGTCGCCCACCTCGGACAAAGCCACGCTGCGCCGCGCCCTGCAGGAGTGTGCGCCGTCCGACTCCCCCACCCGCATTGCCGACGCGCTCAAGACGGCGGCGGCGTTCACCTTCGAGAAGCGCGGTGAGGAGGAGGTGGCGGCCGCCGAGATCCACCTGTTCAGCGACGGCGCGGTGCCCGGACTCGAGCAGTTCGAGAACAAGGGATTGCCGCTGGTCTTTCACCAGGTTGGAACCGGCGCGAACAACCTGGGCATCACGGCGCTGGAAGCCCGGTCCAACCCGGAAAACCCCGCGCAGCGCGCCCTCTACACCGGAGTGCTCAACGCGTCCTCCAACTCCCTCTCCACCGAACTGCAACTGCTGTTCGACGGCCAGCTTCTGGACGCGCGGGCCATCACGGTGGGTCCCGGCGAAACGCAGCCGCAGGTGTTCGTCACCTCGCAAGCGCGCGACGGGGTGTTCACGGTACGGCTCGAAGTCGAGGACGATCTGGCCGTGGACAACGAAGCCTCCGTGGTCAGCGTCCTGCCCCAACCCGCCCGGGTGCTCCTGGTCACGCGCGGCAACCGGTTCCTCGAGAAGGCACTGGGCGCGGTGCCGTCCGCGCGGTTGACCGTCGCGGCCGACCTCGCGGATCCCGGTCGCGGATTTGACTTCGTCGTGCTCGACTTGGTTGCGCCGACGGTCTGGCCGGAAGTGAACGTGCTCGCGTTTGCGGTGTCGCCGACCAACTGGTTCGAACGCGTGCGCCCGGTGGAGAACCCGGCGCTGGTGGACTGGAAATCCACGCACCCGCTCCTGCGTTACACGCCCTTCGACAACGTCGGGGTCAGCCGGAGCACCGTGGTCGAGTCGCCCGGCTGGGGGACGTCACTGCTGGATTGTCCGCAGGGCGCCTTGATGGTGGCCGGCGAGCTCGGACGACAACGCCTCGCCTGGGTGGGATTTGATCCGCTCGAGAGCAACTGGCCGCTGCGCGTGTCCTTCCCCATCTTCATCGCCAACGCGGTCGAGTGGCTCAACCCGGCCACCGCTCGAACCTCACAACTCTCGGTGCGGTCCGGCGACCCCTTCCAACTCGCCTTCGCTGATCCGGTCCCGACCGCCCGGATCCGGCTGCCCGGCGGAGACACGCGCGACCTGGACGTGGATCCGGCCCATTCGGAAATCGTGTTTGGCGACACCGCCCGCCGCGGCACCTACCGCGTCACCGCCGGCACCAATGAAGTGGCGTTCTGCGTGAACCTGCTCGATGCGCGCGAAAGCAACATCCAGCCGCGCGCCGAGCTGAACCTCGGCCAGTACGACAAGGTCGAGGCCAACGTGGAACGCCAGGCCAACACCGAACTCTGGCGCACCCTGACCCTGCTCGGCCTGGCGGTGCTGATGTTCGAATGGTGGTGGTACCACAAACGGACGGCGTGAGGGGAAGGCGGAGGGCAGAGGGCAGAAGGCAGATTGCAGAAGGCTTCAGCCTGAGAATCGGCTGATGTAGACACTGGACAGAAGGCGGGAACGGGACAATCCTACCCAGCGAACAGAGCGCATGAATCTTGTGCTGCCAGAGAAGGTGGAGGCGACATTGAAGCCTCAAGAGGCGCGCCTGGATTTCGCGGTAGGATTGTATTCCAGCGGGAGAGTGACGATGGGCACCGCTGCGGAAGTGGCCAACTTATCCATACCGGAATTCCAACGCGAGTTGGGGCAACGCAGGATTCCGATCCATTACGGCCCCAAGGACCTTGCTGAAGACATTCAGGCAGCGAGGGAGATTGCGGGTCAATGATCGTCGTCAGCGACACTTCCTGCATCTCCAATCTCGTCTCGGTTCAGGCGGAGAGCTTGCTGCCGGACTTGTTCGGGCAAGTGCTCATCCCCCCTGCGGTTCGTGCTGAGCTCGATCGGTTCCATTCCGCCTTGCCTCCCTTTCTTGTCGTCCGAGCGCCGGCTCAATCGGGACGGTTGAAGCGATTGATGCGTGAGCTTGATCTCGGGGAGGCGGAAGCGATCGCTTTGGCGGTCGAACTGGGCGCTGATTGGCTCTTGATGGATGAAGTGTTGGGACGAACGATTGCCCGCCAAGAAAGACTCCACATCATCGGCATCCTCGGAATCCTGCTCGCGGCAAAGCACAAAGGAATCATCCCAGCCGTCCGCCCCCTCCTGGATCGTCTCCAGACCGAAGCCGGATTCCACGTGGCTCCGGGATTGCGTCGGGATCTTCTACAAGCAGCGGAGGGAGGATTATGAGCAAAGAGTCGAAAAGAAACTGGCCCCAGGACGAGTTCGGCCGGCAGGAGGTCGAGGCTCAGTGGTTTCTGATCATCGGCATTCCGCTCCTGATCGCGCTGGTGGCCGTCCTGGCTACCGCGCTGTTGCCCGGAATCGCCTGGCTCAAGGACAGGAAGGCCGGCCGGGTCGTCCTCTATTGCGCCCAGGACCAGACCTATGCCGAACCCATCCTCCACAAGTTCGAGACCGAGACCGGCATCCGCGTCAAAGCCGTCTATGACAGTGAGGCGGTCAAGACGGTCGGCCTGGCCAACCGGCTCCTCGCCGAACGCGATCATCCGCAGTGCGATGTCTTCTGGGGCAACGAGGAAATGCGCACCCGCCAGCTCGCGGCGTTCAATGTCTGGCAGGAAACCAATGGTTTCAGGTCGTTCGGCGCCCGGACCCGTTGCCTGGTGATCAACACCAACCGGGTGGGGCCGGACCGCCAGCCAGCCCCGAGTTCCCTGCTCGAATTGACCAACGCCGTCTGGCGCGGGCGGGTGGCGATGGCTTTCCCGCAGTTCGGCACCACGGCGACGCATTTTCATGTCCTGCGACTGCATTGGGGCGAGGCGCTCTGGGAACAGTGGTGTCGCGCCCTGGTGGCGAACGAGGCCAGGATTCTGGATGGCAATTCCACCGTCGTGAAACGGGTTGCGCGCGGCGAAGCCTGGCTGGGCTTGACCGACACCGATGACGTGCTGGCCGCCCAGCGGGAGGGATTGCCGGTGGCGCGCGGACCCGAGCTGCCCGAGACCCGGTTGTTCATTCCCAACACCGTCGGGATTGTGCGCGGTGCGCCTCACCCGAAACAGGCCCAGGCGCTGGCCGATTATCTGCAGCGCCCCGAAACCGTTGAACGCTTGGTGGCGGCGGGCGCCATTCAGTACCCCGAAATGCCATCGCCCGGTTCTCCGGTGTTGCAGCCGGAGTGGGAGCGCTTGTTGGCGGACCTGGACTCAACCACGGAGAAGCTGAACGGGATCTTTCTGCGATGACGCTGGCCCTGCTCCAGAACACCTTGCTGGTGGGAGCGGGTTCGACGCTCCTGGCGGCCACGCTCGGCCTGGCTGCCGCCTTGACGCTGTCTGCAACCGGACCCTGCCTGCGCCGCGCGTTGTTGGGCGGCGCGCTGGTCACGCTCGCGCTGCCGCCCTTCCTGGTGGCCAACACCTGGATGCATTATCTCGGCGAATCGGGCGCCTGGCGCGGGTGGCTGCCGTTGGACCTTGGCTCGTCCGGAGGCGTCATCCTGCTGTTGGGTCTCTGGCTGTGGCCGGTGGCCGCGCTCGCCGCCTGGGGCGCGTGGCAGCGACTCGAGCCCGCCCACCTCGAAGCCGAGCCCGACCTGCGCGGATGGGCGCTGATCCGGTTTCTTCTGCTGCCCCTGGCGCGCGGACCGATGGTTGTGGCCGGTCTCGTCACGCTGGTGCTGGCCGCCAACAACCTCACGGTGCCGGCCCTGTTGCAGGTCAATGTTTATCCGGCGGAAGTCTGGCTGAGCTTCAGCGCTACGTTCTGGGTGCGGCCGGATGGAAGTTTCGATTGGATCAAGGCGGCCTCGCTAAGCTGGCCGCTGGTGCTGTTGCCCTTGCTCCTGGTGATCGGATGGCGCCGTCGTCCATTCCCATGGCCTGCGTTGCACGGCGGAACGTCCGCAGCCCGCTTCCGCAAAGCCCTCGGTGCCGCCTGGCTGGGGATCGCCGCCCTCACCACGATGGCCCTGCTGCTCTTGTCCCTCGCCTTGCCGCTCTGGCAGGTCATGGGCAACGCGCGTACCTGGACCCAACTGCCAGCGGCCATCGCGGCCGGACCGGACGCGATTCTGAACTCGGCTGCCACGGCGTCCCTGGTGGCAACCGTGTGCGTGGTTGTCGCAGTGTTCGCCGCGATGCCGGCGCATCGAAAGTGGTCCGCCGGCCGTTCGAACGCTTGCGGCGTCGTCGGCGCCACGTGGGGTGCGCTGCTCTGGCTTCCCTTCCTGGTGCCCGGCGTGTTGATCGGGATTGCGTTGATTCAGTCGCTCAACCGTCCGCGGACCGCCTGGTTCTATCAATCCATGGGCGTCGTGCTGCTGGCCCTGACGATTCGTTACCTGGCCATCGGCTGGGGGATCGCGCGCCATGCGGTGCGGTCGGCGGACGCGGATCTCATCGATGCGGCCCGGATCGAAGGGGCCTCGCGCTGGCAGTTGCTGCGGCACGTGCTGTGGCCCCAGATCGCGCCGCAGTTGGCCGTGGCCTGGTGCATCGTGTTCCTGTTGTGCCTCTGGGATGTCGAAACCATCGTGCTGATCCTGCCGCCGGGCGGCGAGACGGTGGCCCTGCGGGTGTTCAACCTGCTGCACTACGGCCACACCGCCCACGTCAATGCGCTGTGCCTGGTGCTGCTCGGGTTGGCCTTGGTGCCGTTGCTCACCGTGGCCGCCCTGGTGAAAGTGCGGAGTTGGGGCGCTTCACGGCGGGGAATCCGCGCTTTCACCAACGCGGCTGCGCTCTGCGCCGCACTCCCGCTGTTGAGCGGTTGCTCTGCCGGGCTCGCTCCCAATGAGGCGCCCGTCCACAGCCAGATCTTTGATCGCGTGCGGGTCGTCGCCACACGCGGGGTGGCGCCCGGACAGGTCAACAAACCCCGCTCCGTGGCGGTGGATCCTGCGGACAACCTGTATGTGCTGGATTTCACCGGGCGCGTGCAGAAGTTCTCCCCGGCCGGCGAATTCCTGCTGTTCTGGCAGATGCCGGAAACCAAACAAGGCAATCCAAAGGGGTTGTCGGTGGACCCGGATGGAAACATCGTCGTGGTGGAACCGCATTATGCGCGCGTCAACCTCTACACGCCCGAGGGACAGCTCCTGATGCGGTGGGGAGAACACGGGACCAACACGGGCCAGTTCTCGTTCCCGCGCGCCGCCGCCGTGAACTCGAAGGGCGAATGGTTCGTCAGCGAGTACGGCGTCGTGGATCGAGTGCAGAAGTTCGCCTTCGAGCCGGGAGCGCCGTCCACCCTGCGCTTCCTGGCCTGCTTCGGCCGGGCCGGCTCCGCCCCGGGCGAATGGAACCGGGCCGAGGGCCTGTGCGTGGATGCCCAGGACCGGCTGCTGGTGGCCGACGCCGTCAATCATCGCATCCAGATTCTCGACGCGTCCGGGACCGTCCTCGGCGGCTACGGCTCGGCCGGCGTCGGCGCCGGCGAATTGAGCTATCCCTATGACGTCTGCGTGGATGAAGCCGGACGGCACTACGTGTGCGAGTTTGGCAACAGCCGCATCCAGATCTTTGACTCGAACGGAGCGCCTCTCGAGATCCTTGGCGGGCCGGGCGCCGCCCCGGGCTTCTTCAACAATTCCTGGGGCATCGCTGTCGATTCCCATGGCAACCTGTACGTCGCTGACTCCCAGAATCATCGCGTGCAGAAGTTCCTCAGGAAAGCAGAAGGCAGAGTGCAGAAGGGGCAAGCGGACCGGTCAGGGGGCGCTGCCGTGGCGCACGGAGCTCCGTCGGCGACCGCTTGCCTATCGTCAATCCGAAATCCGCCATCGTAAATCCAGTTGACATGCCCTTCCACCTCACCCATCCCAGCCTGCTGCTGCTGCTCGGGCCGACCCTGGCCTGGGTGGCTTGGCTGGCTTGGAAATCGGATGTGCAGTCGAGCCGCTGGCGGCGCTGGGTCTCGGGCGCCTTGCGGGTGGCCGTGCTGTTGCTGGTGGTGCTGGCGCTGGCCGGGCTCCAGTGGCTGCGGCCCATCGAGGGCATGAACGTCTTCTTCCTGCTGGACCGTTCGGACAGCATTCCCGAGGAACAGCAACGCTGGGCGTTGCAGCGGGTCACCGAACTTTCCCAGCAGAAGCACAAGCCTGATCGGGGAGGTGTGATCGTCTTCGGCACGGAGGCGGCCATCGAGTTCACGCCCAACCCGGCGGTGGCGTTGGAGAAGGTGCTTGCCGTGGTGGACACCGAGCGGACGGATCTGGGCGCCGCCATCCGCCTGGGCACCGCCGGCTTCCCGGAACGGGGCCAGAAACGGCTGGTGGTCTTCTCCGATGGCAACGAGAACCTTGGGGACGCCCTGGCCGCCGTGCGCGCCGCCCGCCCTTTAGGCGTGACTGTGGACGTGGTCCCGATGGGCGTTCGGCGCGCCAATGACATCGCCGTTCAGAAGCTCGGCATTCCCCAGAGCTTGAAGAAAGGGGCGGCCTTCGAGGCCAGGATCTTCGTGCAGGCCGATCACCCGACGCCCGCCACCGTCCGGCTCTATCGCAACGACGTTTACATGGGCGAACAAATGGTGGCGCTCGAACAGGGCAAGAACCTCCTGACCTTCCCGCAGAAACTTGCCGAACCGGGCTTCTACAACTACGACGTGCGCGTCGAGGCCAGGGCGGACGTCATCCCGCAGAACAACCGCGCGACCGGATTCACCTTCGTGCGCGGGGATCCGCGCGTGCTGGTGATCTCGAGCGACCCCGGGCAGGACGCCACCCTGGCGGGAGCGCTGCGCGGGGCCAGGCTCGAGGTGAAGCTGGCGGGCGCCAATGATTTCCCCGCCTCGCTGGCCGAGCTGCAAAGTTACGACGCCCTCTTCCTCTGCAACCTGTCCGCCGGCGATCTGGGACTCGACCACCAGCGGCGGCTCGACAGCGCGGTGCTCGACTTCGGCGTGGGTGTGGTCTGCATCGGGGGCGACAACTCGTTCACCGCCGGCGGCTATCGCGGCACCCCGCTCGAAACGATGTTGCCGGTGAGCATGGAGCTCGAGAGCAAGAAGGTGCTGCCCAGCGGCGCCGTGGTGCTGGTGATGCACGGCATGGAGTTCATGAACGGCAACCAGATCGCGCGCGATTGCGCCCTCGGCGTCCTGGGGGCCCTCGGGCCGCAGGACGAACTCGGGGTGATCCTCTGGGACGGCACCGAACGCTGGCTGTTCCCGCTGCTGAAAGTCGGGGACAAACAGGCGGCCGGCCGGTCCATCGCCGGGATGAACCAGGGTGATCTGGGCAGCTTCCAGGGCGTGATGACCCAGGCCTTCGAGGCGCTGCAAAAGTCCCGCGCCAACCTCAAACACATCATTGTGTTCAGCGACGGCGATCCAGCCCCGCCCTCCGATGGCCTGATGCGCGACATCGTCAACGCCCGCATCACCGCCAGCAGCGTCCTGATCGCCGGGCATGCGGGTCCGGAAATCATGCTTCGGATTGCCGACCAGGGCCGCGGCCGGTTCTACAACGTCACCAGCGCGGACCAGTTGCCGCAGATCTTCCTCAAGGAAACCGCGGTGATCCTCAAGTCGGCCATCTACGAGCAACCGTTCAAACCCCAGGTGCGAATGGCCAGCGAACTGGTGCGCGGCATCGGGGCGGCGGATTACCCACCGTTGCTGGGCTACGTGGCCACGTCCCCGAAGGATCGCGCGGAAACGCCGCTCTGGACGCCCCAGGGCGATCCGCTGTTGGCGCACTGGCAGCGCGGACTGGGCCGGGTGGTGGCCTTCACCTCGGACGCCAAACCGCGCTGGGCGAGGAGCTGGCTGGCTTGGGAGCGTTACCAGCAGTTCTGGGTGCAGGTCGCCCAGTGGAGCCTGCGACGCCTCGAGAACGCAGAGTTCGCCACCGACGTCGCGCTCGAGAACGGGGATGGCGTGATCAGCGTGGATGCGCTGGATGCCGAGGGTCGTTACCGCAACTTCCTGCAAATGGCCGCCACGGTGGTGAGTCCCAAGGGGGAGCGGCAGACGCTGGCCCTGCGCCAGACCGGCCCCGGACGTTACGAAGCCCGCTTCCCTACGAAGGAACCCGGCACCTATGCGGTGAACACCATGGAGATCGAGAACGGCCAGGTCGTGGCCCAACAAACCGCCGGCGCCAACATCAATTACTCGCCCGAATTCGCGTCCGCCGAACCCAACCGCCATCTGCTGCGCGGGTTGGCGGAGGCGGGCGGCGGCCGCGTGTTGGATCCGCTCAACCCGGGCGACAACCCCTACCGCCACGACCGCGTCAAGACCCATCAGCCGCTGGATCTGTGGGAGTGGCTGCTGCGCATCGCCATTGTCCTGTTCGTGCTCGATGTCGCCTTCCGCCGCATCCAGATCGATCGCGAGGAATGGCAGCGGGCGCTGGCCGCCGTGAAGCGGACCGTGGTGTTCTGGAACCCGCCGCCGAAGGTGCAGCAAACCGACGAATCCCTCGCCGCGTTGCTGGCCCGACGCGACGACGTGCGTGCGCGACAGACGCGGACTGACGAGGCCGGCGAGGAACTGTTCCGGCCGACGCAAGCGCCTTTGACTCCGCTGCCCGGAACCGAGCCCGCCGGACCCTCCGCGCTGACACCGCCCTCGGTGGCGCCGGTCTCCGAGCCGGTTTCCCCGGAATCCCCGCCGCCGAGCCCGCCAAGCCCCACCAGCCGGCTGCTTGAAGCCAAGCGCCGGGCGCAGCGCCGGCGCCAGTGACCCCGGTCGGCGTTGTCAGCGGATGGTTACCCGCCCGTGTGTCCGGCAATTGCTCCACCAACCGCACGATCCGCACGGCATACGCCAACAGCCGCTCCTCCAAATCATCCCTCGCCTCCCCATTGAAAGTTGAACGTTGAGCGTTCCACGTTGAGCGTTGAGCGTTGAGCGTTCCACGTTGAACGTTCCGCCCCTCATCCATCAGCCCTCCGCCACCCAATCCCCCCACATTCATCCCTTGCCTTCCCCATTGAACGTTGAGCGTTCCACGTTGAACGTTCCGCCCCTCATCCACCAGCCCTCCGCCTCTTCCGCCATCCCTGAACGCTCAACGCTCAACGTTCAACCTCTTTGGCTGCTGGACCGTGCGCAAACTGGCGGCAAAGATGCGGATCAACTCGTCCGTCTCGTCCACCAGCGGCTGCACCCGCCCCGTCTCCAGCAGCGGCACCTGCTGGATCAGCCGCAGCCACCGCCGCGACTCCCGCAACTCTTTGTGACAGATCCTCAGCTTGTGAATGAAGTCCCGTCGGGACTCCGCCCCCTGCGCCTCGCCGTGGTTGGGCAACGGCGAAGTGCCCGAGCGCAACAACTGTCCAGCCACATGACTGCCCGCCCGTGTGTCCGGCAGTTGTTCCACCAGACGTACAATCCGCGCGGCATACTCTAAAAGCCGCTCCTCCAAGTCATACCTCGCCTCCGCATTCATTCCTTGCCTTCCCCATTGAAAGTTGAACGTTGAGCGTTACACGTTGAACGTTCCGCCCCTCATCCACCAGCCCTCCGCCACCCCTCGCGCAAGAATCCCCCCGCAGTCATCCCTCGCCCCCGCATTAAAAGTTGAACGTTGAGCGTTGAACGTTTCACCTCTCGGGCTCAAAGCCCATCCAGCGGACTCCGGATCCCGATGCCCGGCTTCTGCATCACGTGCGTGTAAATCTGGGTGGTGGACACGTCCTTGTGCCCGAGTAGATCCTGAACCGTGCGGATGTCCGTGCCCCGCTCCAGCAATTGGGTGGCAAAGCTGTGTCGCAATACATGCGGCGTCACCCGCTTGTTCAGCCTCGCCTTGCGCGCCGCCTTCCGGATGCAGTGCTGGAAGGTCGCATCCAGCACATGATGCCGCCGCCGCGTGCCTGTGCGCGGGTCTTTCATCGTTTCCCGAGAGGGCCAGAACCACTGCCACTCCCACTGCTCACCCGCCTGAGGCCACTTCCGGTCCAACCCCTCGGGCAACCACACCCCCGGCAATCCGTTCGCGCGGTCGTCCGCGTGCAGCCGGCGCAACCGTTCGCGGTGCGCCCGCAATTTCTCCTGCAACATCGCCGGCAGCACCGTGACCCGGTCCTGATCGCCTTTGCCGCCGCGCACAATCAGTTGCCCCCGCTCCAGGTCCACATCCTTCACGCGCAACCGCAGCAACTCCGTCAGGCGCAGGCCGCTGCCGAACATCAACTCCGCCATGAGCCGCGGAGTCCCCTCCATCGCTTC